>JAEUVZ010000032.1 GCA_016786665.1 Flavipsychrobacter sp. | reverse complement strand
TACGTTAGCGTTCTCGGCTATCGTCAGGTTGTACTGGCCCAGTTGTATGTAGCCGGCGTACAGGTTCAGGTTACCGGTCACCATTACGTTGCCCAGGAAGGTCTTTACAGAGCCTCCCAGTACTTCCAGTTCTTTATACACAACTCCGGGGGCATTCTGAGGACCGTTACCGGAAAGTATCAGCTTACCGGCGTCGGCGTCAAACTGGCCGAGGTTGATGACATCGGTCTTCACCTCCAGCGCGTTGCCGCTGCCAATGATCTCTACGCTGGAGCCAGGATAGATAAGTAACCGGCGGCAGATAGCTGTCGGGATATCTACTTCCGGCTGGAACGGAGCCGATGGAGTGATATTCACATTTGTTGCTGCCGTAGGCAGTATGCCGCAGCTCCAGTTGCCGGGTGTAGACCATTTGGTATCCACTACGCCTATCCAGTTGTTGACCGTGTTTTCAGTGATGGCCACCGGAGTAGAACTGATAACCGGGGGACAGGTGCCGGTTATCTGGAGCTGGTAACTATTGCCACCCAGGCTTGTAATGTCGCTTATTTGCAGCGTAGCTGTTGTGGCTCCGGTGTACACGCCTCCATCCGAAAGCGGAGCGCCGTTTTCCATCCATTGATACGTAAGGCCCGTGCCCGTTGCGTTAACAGCCAATACCGCGTTGCTTCCCGAACATCCGCTAACATCGCCTGACTGTGAAAGAATCACCGGGCCGTTATTCACCGCTACAACAGCGCTGCCCGACATATCGCCGGGTATAGCCTGGCAATTCGCATCACTAACACTTACCAGTGTGTACGTGCTGCTCACTGAAGGCGAAACGCTGAAGACATGAGGAGAAGTACCTATACCAGTGACCGGCACGTTACTACTTCCATCATGGTAAGTAATGCTCCACGGCCCGCTGCCTGTAAGTGTTACCGTAATGTTGGTGCTGTTGCCGCTGCATATGGTACCGGAACCCTGTATTGTTGCCGTTGGGCGGGTATAATATCCCAGCATTACAGTATTGCCCAGGTCCGCACCACTACCTATACAATTTGCATCCTGCAAATACGATATACTATACGTAGTAGCCGACAGCGGGTTAACGGGTATCGTGTAGGTAGCTGTCGTAATATTGGTGTAGCTGGTATAGCTGCTTCCGTCGAAAACATCGAATTGGTAAGGAGGTGTTCCGGTAAGCGTTACCACAAGGCCCGCGGAACTTCCCTCACATACATAAGGCACGGTAGTGGCCAGTGTAGCGGTGGGGCGAGGGTGTACTGTTATCACCGCACTGCCCGACACATCACCTGCAACCGAGGCGCAGTTGGCATCGGTAATATCCACCAGGGTGTACGTGGTGGTAACAGAGGGAGCCAGCGTAAGAGCGAACGAAGTAAACGACGACGTTTCGGTAAATGTAGTTGTACCATCTGTATAGGTCACCGTCCAGGGTGGTGTTCCCTGTCCTATGGAAATAGTAGGGAACGCAGTGGCGCCATCGCAGATAGCCTGCGACCCGGTGATGCTTGCGGTTGGGCGCACATTAACCACTATGGTAGCCGAGCCGGTAATCATTTCCGTACAGTTTTGCGCGCTGGTAACGCTCTGCAGTTGGTATACCGCCGTGCTGCTGATGCTGCCCGTGCTTACGGTAGCGCTGCCGCTCCCGTCCAGTGTCACCGTCTGTGCGGTGCCGCCGTTCACATCATAAGTCACCGTAGCGTTGGGCGTACCTGTAAAGGTGACAGAGGAAGACTGCCCATCACAAACAGGGCTTGTCCCGGCTGTAACAGAGGCTGTCGGCAACGGATTGGCTGTCACGGTCACCGTACTGTTGCTGGCACATCCTGTTACCGAATTCTTTATGTTTACCGTGTAGGCGGTAGTGGCGGTTACATTGCTGGCGGCAGGATTATAAATATTGGTAGCCCCCAGGAAAGTTCCCGGCGACCAGGAATGCGTATAAGATGGTATCGCAAAACGATAGGCTTCAGGGGTAGATGTTACTGTCCAGTAGTCATCATTTCGATTAGAAGGTGTCAGGCCGGCACTGCCACCCTGGTTTTCAATACCCAGTGTTTTATAGTCGCCGGTGGTTGATTTCTCTACCACAACATCTATGTAGTTGGTGGTTTCATGCAGTATCACCTGGCCGGAATTATCCGGGGAGGAATTGCCGAGCGTTGGCACGCCACTATACGTCACCACAAAGCGGCGATTGGGCGCCGTGCCCACCGTGCCATAGCTTACCGTACCCGTGCTGCTCATGTCCATGTCGTGCCAGAACAGGGCAATCAGGTTATTCGGGTTGCCGCCATCGGGCAGATTCTGCGGCACATAATCTACCAGGTTATTCTGGGTAAACCCTATCACACCATTGGTAGCAAAAAACATCTGCGAGTAAGAGTTGCCGTAAAAGGTAAAATTGAACGGCAAAGAAATCGGGGCGGTACGGCCATCATCGTAATTGTTGTTAGTAGGTGCGAAGCCGGGATACTGAAGCGCAACGGTGGGCGATTCAGGTGTCAGCACATAAGGGGCTATGGGGTAAACCTCATACTCCCCGGATGCCTGCGAAGAGGTTAACTGGGTAGACTCGCCCGAACAAAGCACCGCTGGGTTGGCAGAACTGGTTATCGCAGGGCCGGAGCCAACACTTACAATAGCAATAGCGCTGGTACTGCAGGGCCCCAGGGTTCCGGTTACGGTGTAAGACCTTCCATTGGCAGGTGTGGCTATCACCGTACTGCCGGTAGTGGTATTCAAATCGGTGCCGGGCGACCATGTATAGCTGGTAGCAGTGCCGGTAGCCGTCAGCGTCATACTTCCCCCGGAAGTACAGATAAACGTATCTGCCGGTGAAACGCTGACATCCGGTGAGGGATTGACAGTAATAGTAGCGGTAGGAGAGGTTGCGGCCAGTCCTGAATTGCTGCAGGTAGTTACCACCCGGAACTGTGTAGTAGCGGAAAGCGTACCGGTATTGTGCGTAGTGGCGTTGGTGCCGGTAGCTACCCAGGTGGTACCGTTATAATACTGCCATTGGTAGCTGATGCCCGAACCGGTAGTGGCGCCCGTAAGGGTGAGCGTGGTAGCGCCGCTGCCGCAAAAGCTGGTGGCGCCTGCGGTAATGCTTCCCTGGTTGGGCGTACCGGTGCAGCCGGGGAGTGTATATTGTATCTGCACGTCATCTACCGCGGCGGGCGGGTTGGCTCCGCTATTATTTGCGTTTTGTGTCCACGAAAAAACGAGACGCCGTGTAGTACCGGCTATACCTGTAAGCGTGATGGAGGGTGACTGAAAGGAAGTTCCCTGGCCAAAATAGGAACCGCCTACCAGCCCGGTAGAAAGTGCCGTTCCCGCCGCAGGCGTTGTAGTAGTAGGAACCACGTACACCCGCAGGTTATCGGCCGACTCGCCACCGCAGCGCCATTTGAACGTAAGCGTAATATTGGTAGCCCCGGTAGGGATAGAAAAGTCTCTGTAGAAGTGCGAAGTAAGCGCATTGTTATTATTATAGGTATTCACAGATCCGGCGCTGGCGTTCTTGTCTATATAGGCGCCTTTGCTGCCACCGCCTACAGCGGCAGTACCTACATACCACTTACTGTTGTTATCGTTCACTTCGGTCCATCCATTGGCCGAAAAGGAACTGGTGGAATTCTCAAAGCCACCATCATTGGTAGTGAATACATTTATCTGTGCGCATACAGGATTTGCCAGCAGGCATAGGAGCGATGCCATAGCAAAAGGGAGGGTAAAGTTCCATCTCATATCTAGTAGAAATTGTGCGTCTGTTTATAAAGACAGGCAATAGCGGAAAATCGTAAAGCAAAGTTAATGCATGCCTAACGCACAGGAAACAAAGCGTTTGACATAATATATAAACCTATGGTTTTAAGTATATTAAAACGGAAACAAAATCAACCGTTCCAAAACTACCCTGCCTCGTATTAACCGAAAGTTATTATCGACATATGCATCTTCCATACCTGCCGACTTTGAAGAAATAAAAACTACTATACCGGCCGAGTCGCTTTGCCATTCCTTGTGAAATGCAGATATTGGCAGCATGAAAAAATTACTCACCTTAAGCCTGGCAATATTTGCCTTTTCAGCTTCCGCTCAGCACAAGGCTCACCGGCTGGAATACGATGACGACGGCCATGTGTTTTTTGAACGTCGCGAAAATGTATACAAGCGGGATGCGCAGGAGATCATGCGCTTTGCCAGGGGATTTGCCCGGCAACAAAAAGCAACCATTATATCAGACGATACAGCCAATAACACCCTAAAGCTCCTGTATCGCTGGAAGATGACCGACGTTTCAAAGTCACATAAGTTATACAATGTCACCTTTGTTACTACAGTGGAGATTAGCAGCAAGTACAGTAGAACGCGCATATATGCGGCAGATATCCGCTACGAAGGTGTAGAAGTATGCGGCAAAACCGGCGACATCAATCAATTACTGAAATGCGACGAAGTACCCAAAGGCCAGAAGAATGCCATAGCGGTATTCTTCAACGAAGGCCCCTTCTACGACCTGGGCGAAGAATATAAGAAATACCTGCTGAAAGCTGTCCGCTCCGATGAGTGGTAATTACACACCACCCGCTGCACGGCAACAAAAAAGCGGCTGAGCAATCAGCCGCTTTTTCTATACTAAAGTTGATTCAGTTATATTTTCCAGCTCTTGTTCTGGAAGCGTTCACTTACTACCAGGTCTTTGCTGCCAGAGGTGTACTTATAAAAGCCTTCACCGGATTTAACACCGTAGAAGCCTGCCTGCACCATGTTGGCCAGCAACGTAGCCGGAGCGTACTTCTGCGCGCCAAAGCCCATGTGCAGCACATTCATGATAGAGTAGCAGGTATCCAGGCCTATAAAGTCTGCCAGTTGCAGCGGCCCCATCGGGTGCGCCATACCCAGCTTCATGATAGTATCTATTTCCGTAACACCGGCCACACCTTCCTGCAGGGCAAGGATAGCTTCGTTTATCAGCGGCATCAGTATGCGGTTAGAGATAAAGCCCGGGTAGTCATTTACGATACAAGGCACTTTGCCCAGGTATTCCGAAAGATGATAAACAGTATTGGTTACATCAGCGTCTGTAGCATAGCCATTAATGATTTCTACCAGTTTCATTACGGGTACAGGGTTCATAAAGTGCATGCCTATCACTTTGCCCGGGCGCTTGGTATGCGAGCCGATGCGGGTGATGGAAATAGAAGAAGTATTGGTAGCCAGTATCGTGCGCTCGGGGCACAGTTTATCCAGGTCCTGGAAGATCTTGATCTTCAGATCAATGTTCTCCGTAGCTGCTTCTATCACTATGTCTGCATTCTTCACAGCCATCGACAGTTCAGTGTGAGGAACGATACGTTCCAGGGCTGCTTTCTTTGTTTCCTCGGTCAGCGTTCCTTTCGCCACCTGGCGGTCCATATTCTTACCGATGGTAGCCAAAGCTTTATCCAAAGCCACCTGGTTAATGTCCATCATGTGCACCTGGAAACCGCTTTGCGCGAATACGTGGCAGATACCGTTGCCCATGGTTCCTGAGCCGATAACGGTAACGATTTTTAATTGCTGTAACATGTTACGTGTTTTTTCGTCCAGGCCGGAAGCTCCTAACTTTACCGGCTCTTGTTGTGCTGTTAACATTGAAGAAATATTTTTAAAACGTGCGTAAGGTAAGGAAAAATAAAACCCGAAAAATAAAACGAGTGTCATAGATTAATACATAGTGGATAATTGAATGAATTATAAACATGTGCGATTATTCTATAAATAACTCATTTTAGGAAGATTTTATGGAAATCCCCGCGCTGCCGCATATTATTAGATAGGTTGAATTCGTTACATTTGGGAGAGAACACAAAACCAACCATACACACCATTTTCCCGCCTGGCGGGACGATATTTCGTTTATGAATATACAACGCGCCTCCCCGTTCAACGAAACGCTGGCTAAGATCATATTTCTACTAATACCCACCGCGGCGGTCTGCTACTTTCTGCTGGTTACTATCTATTCGCACTTTGCTATCATCGGCAATCCTGATTCCGGGCTTTTCGCTTTTCTCCCGGAAACCGTAGACCAGTCCATGCAGCTTACGTTTTTTGTACTAGGCGGCATGGTGCTCAGCGCCCTCTTTCATTCGTTCCGCTTTCGCTTCCTGTTGCCCTTCGCCGGGCTTATTTTCCTGGCATGGAGTGGCTACAAGGGAATAGACCGCTTTGCCACCGGTGAGTTCGATGCCTTCTTCGTACTCAATCAATACAAGGCGTTCAGCGTCCTCTTCATCTTCGGGTGGTTATTAGGATGGGGATTTATGCGCTTGCGGTACTGGTCGGTCTTTATGGCCTTCTTCTTTCTGTGCTCCTGCATATACCTCATCGCCAAAGAAAAGAACGATACCGTAGAGGGGCTTATGTGGGCTTTCCTGCCGGCACTTACCTATGCTATCTATATCATCTTCACCTCTGAACAGATATATAATTACAAAGACAAGTCGCAAAAATTCTGGTGGTACCTCACACGCCGCCTGCTCATTTTCTCGGCCATTACAGCGCTGCTCCTATATGCGGTGTACAAATTGTTTGAGCCTGAGATAAAAGATACAGTGGCCAACTACGGCGGACAAGGTAAGGAAGGGCAGAACAGCATGCTCAAAAAAGACAAAAAAAACCGCTTCGACCTGAAAGACTATTCGGAACTGACCGGGGCCTTGGGCAGAAGCAATGAGCTCCTCTTCTGCGCGCACATAGACAATTTCATACCCGATACCGATATACCCAACCCACTCTACCTCACCGCTTTCTATTATACAAAATTCGATACGCTGGAAGAGATATTCCGGCGCGACTCGCTGATACCCTCCAACGACCTCTTTGAGCCCGACCCGTCTACCGTACCCATATTCGGCACCCGGGTAGATTCCTCCGTAATAGAAAACGCCATGGGCGACAAGCTCCGGAAAATAGTAGACATAGAAGTCTACTGTGCAAAGCTCTCGGAGCATACCTACCTGGCACCCAATGTGGGCTTCTTCCTGCAACCTATTGCCGTAGAAAAAGACTTCCGCGATCAGTTCTACGCGGCTTTCCGGGCCAAGAGCTACGTGTCTCAGCTTAACAGCGCCTACTTTGTGTACAACTCCCCCGACCCACAGATAAAAGCCTTCCAGGAGCAGCGCTTCGACATACTGCGCCAGGTGAAGGGGTACACGGGAGTGGACCGAAAATTCATGAACTATTACACGTTCATGCCCACCGACCAGAAATTCAACCAGATATCGGAGCTGGCCAAAAAAGTAACCGCCAACGCGCCTACACCACTGGATAAAATGCTGGCCATCCGCGATTACTTCCTTTCCAAAGACGAAGCCGGCAACCCGTTGTTCCGCTATACTGATAACCCCGGCATCCCCGATATACCCAGCGCCTCCAAACTCCAGTATTTCCTGTTCGAGAACAGGAAAGGGTACTGCGCGTACTATGCCGGCGCTACCCTCTTTATGCTGCGCGCACTGGGCATCCCTTCGCGCATTACGGTGGGCTTTATGACGGTAGACCGCAGCAACAAGAATAAGGGCTGGTACTGGTACTATGCCGACCAGGCCCACGCATGGGTACAGGTGTATTTCCCCGGCTATGGCTGGATGGACTTTGATACCACCGTAGGCAACGACGACGCCCAGGAGAGCCCGGCCCCCGATGGCACCCCACCCATGCAGCCTCCCAAAGCCTGGCTGGCGGCCAATGGTGTAGTGCGCGCCGTGGATACCGGCAAAAAAACCATGCAGGTAGAAGTGAACCGCATCGTGTTTCACGATAAAGAGCATAAGCTGCCGGAAGTGGTGCCGGTGCTGATGGATGTAAAGGTGGCTTCCATAAGGATAGATAGTACCGAGGTTCCCCTTTCGGTGGTGAAACCGGGCGATAGCGCCACGGCCATATCCTATGCCGAAGCCTTCCGCAAGATGCAGGCCGGCAGCTCTGAAAGCGGTGCTTCCATTTTAAAGCGGTCTCCTTCTCCAGCACCGGTAGACGATGTATACATCCGCAAGCCGGGAAGCAAACAAAAGGAAGCCCGCAAAGACGAACAGCTCGCCGCGCAAAAAGGGTCCGCCCGCGATTTACTGCTATGGGCGTTGTGGATTTTTACCGGCTTTGCCGTCTTGTTCCTGCTGATGCCGTTACTTACCCTGCTCTACTACCGCCTGCGCTATAAGATGGCCAACCCGGCAACCGATAAATCGTATTGGGGTTTCCGGGCCGCATCCTTCTACCTGCACCAGGTGGGCATAGCACGGGGCGACCGTACCCCTATGCAGTTTGCCCGCGATGTAGTAGACCCGCTAACCGGCGGCAACAGCTTCACCCGGTTCATGAATATATACCTGAAACAGAAATATGCTAAACAAGCTCTTTCCGTGCAGGAACAGCAATATGTGAGTGGCTTCCTGGGCGAACTGACCGGGAAAGTGTACCGGTCCGTACGCCGTAGCGCTGTGCTGCTCGGATTCCTGAACCCGTTGCGCGCCATCAGTTTCTTCGTAGTTCCCGAAAACGAAAAACCGGAAGCCTAGAAGCCACTGCTATTAGTACATACATTATCAAATGTGGTTAAGTATATAACTACTTAGCTGCTTTATTTTCATAGTTTTGCAACAATCTTAAAAAAGAAGCAAGTAAAGAATGAAACGTTCGGTGCGCATCCTTTGGCGGGTATTCTGGGGCTCGGTTATCGTTTTTAACCTGTTGATACTGATGATCAACTGGGGCTGGCTGGGCTACATGCCCTCCATGAAAGAACTGGAAAACCCAAGCAGTGCCCTGGCTTCCGATATTTACGCTTCCAAAGGCGAGAAGGACGACGTGCTGATTGGCCGCTATTATATACAAGACCGTTCTACCAGTAAGTTTGAAGACATCTCCCCTAATATCCTCAACGCACTGATAGCTACCGAGGATGTCCGGTTTTACGAACACTCGGGCATTGACCCCAAAGCCACACTCGCCATCCCCATCTATATGGTGATGCAGAAAAAGCGGGGGTCTTCCACCATTACACAGCAGCTGGCTAAAAACCTCTTTCCGCGGAAGAACGAAAACAAACTGACCATCGCTTTCCTGAAGCTAAAGGAATGGGTAATGGCGGTAAAGTTGGAACGGAACCTGACCAAGAACGAGATCATAACACTCTACCTCAATACCGTACCGTTCAGCGATAACGTATATGGCATCCGGAACGCCTCGCTTACCTTTTTCAACAAGCTGCCTGCCAAAGTGTCGGTAGAGGAAGCAGCCGTACTGGTAGGCATGCTGAAGGGCAATACATTGTACAACCCCCGCCGCAACCCGGGACGGGCCTTCGACAGGAGGAACCTGATACTGGGCGAAATGGTGGAAAACAATGTGCTGAAAAAGGAAGAGGCCGATGAACTGAAAACAAAACCCATTAAGCTCGACTACCACAAGCTCGACTACCACGAAGGGCTGGCTCCTTATTTCCGCCAGGTGGTGGAGCAGGAAGTAAAACAGGCCATTAAAGAACTGAAAAAATACGACGGCACCCCTTATAATATATATACCGACGGCCTGAAGATATACACCACCCTGGATGTAGATATGCAGCACCACGCCGAGGAAGCACTGCAGGAACACCTGGCCGCCCTGCAGAAAGAATTTATAGCACAACCCAGCTACGCCAGCGGCGCGGTCTGGAACAAATACAACAACATCCTAATGCAGGCGGTGAAGAATTCCCCTCGCTACCTGGTGGCCAAAGAAGACGGCATGAAGGAAAAAGAGATTCTCGCCGAATTCAATAAACCTGTTAAGATGCGGGTCTTCGCCTGGAACAAGGAACGCTACAAAGACACGGTAATGAGCCCTATGGACTCTATTAAATATACACGCCTGTTCCTCCAGGCCGGCTTTATAGCTATGGACCCGTTCTCCGGCTATGTAAAAGCGTGGGTAGGTGGTATAGACCATAACTATTTTCAATACGACCACGTCAACCAGAAGGCTCGCCGGCAGGTGGGTTCCACCATCAAGCCACTGCTTTACACCCTGGCGGTAGATAATGGCATCTCTCCCTGCGACCAGGTTCAGACTACACCACAAGATTTCCCCGGCCTGATGAAGGGCTCTTACGATGCCGGCGGCAGTAAAAAAGGGCCGAGCATCTCCATGGGCAGCGCGCTGGCCAATTCCATCAACAATGCCGCCCTCTACCTGCTGAAACAAGTGGGCGTTAATGCCTTTGTCGATTTTGTACACAAATGCGGCATCTCTGCCACGGTAGAACCCTACCCTTCCGCGGCACTGGGCGTATCCGATATTTCGCTCTACGAAATGCTGTGGGCGTACACGATGTTCCCTAACCAGGGTATCAATACCAAACCTATCTTCATTACCCGCATAGAAGATAAGAACGGCGTATTGATTAAAAACTTCTCACCGGAATCGAAAGAGATTATCAACCCGGTTACCGCCTACCGTATGGTGAAGATGATGCAGGGCGTGGTAGACCACGGTACCGGTGCGCGTATGCGCCACCGCTACGGCATAAAAGGCGACATAGCCGGCAAAACAGGTACTACCAATAAGCAGGCCGATGCATGGTTCATTGGCTATACGCCGCAGATACTTTGCGGGGCATGGGTAGGCTGCGACGACCGTGTATTCCGTTTCGGAAGCGAGCGCCTGGGGCAAGGTGCCGCCGCGGCGCTTCCTATTTGGGCTTACTTTATGCGCCGGGTATATGCCGACCCTAAACTGGGCTATACTACTGAAAAGAAATTTGAGGTACCTGAAAACTACAACGATTGCAATGTGCTGGACCCCACCAGTTTTGATAGAGGCTCTACCTACGGAAGCTACGGCGACGACGCATACGACGGAGAACAGGAACAGATACCGGCTATACCGGAAGAAGAATGGCGATAGAATAGCAAGATGAACAAAGGAAAGATCATTAACGACCCGGTATACGGCTTCATCAGTTTTCCGGAACCGGAGTTGATGCAGATTATAGAGCACCCCTGGTTTCAGCGCCTGCGCAACATCAGGCAGATGGGCATGGCCAACCTGGTCTACCCCGGGGCGGTACATACCCGCTTCCATCACTCTATGGGTGCCTGCCACCTGATGGGCATCGCCCTGGAGAAACTAAAACTGAAGGGCGTAGAGTTCACAGAAACCGAGTGCGTTGCCGCCCGTATCGCCATACTGTTGCACGATGTGGGCCACGGCCCCTTCTCTCATGCATTGGAACACAGCCTGGTAGAGGGCGTTCCCCACGAAACCATTTCCCGCTTTATTATGAAAAGCATGGAGAAAGAATTCGGCGGGCCGCTGGACATCGCCCAGCAGATATTCAGCCACGCATACCCCAAAGACTACCTGCACCAGCTGGTATCCAGCCAGCTGGACATGGACAGGATGGACTACCTGAACCGCGATAGTTTCTACTCCGGAGTGTCGGAAGGGGTTATTGGGTACGACCGTATCCTCCAGATGCTTACCGTACGCAATGGCGAACTGATGGTAGAGGAAAAAGCCGTTCACTCAGTAGAAAAATTCATAATAGCACGCCGCCTGATGTACTGGCAGGTGTACCTGCACAAAACAGTACTGGGTGCCGAGCATCTTATTATCAACATACTCACCCGGGCCAAAGAACTGGCCCGCTCTGGTGCCGATCTGTTTGCTACACCCGCCCTACGCTTCTTTCTCTACCACCCCATTTCCGCTATCGACTTCCAGGATGGCGACCTGCTCCGGGTCTTCTGCGAGCTGGACGATACCGATGTGTTAGCTTCTATAAAGGTTTGGCAATCGCATAAAGACCCCACCCTGTCAAAATTGTGCAAAATGCTGATTAACAGAAACTTGTACAAAGTAACCTTAAGCTCTTCAACAATAGACGAGCTGCTGGAGGAGAAGCAAAAACTGGCGCTTACTAAGGAGGGCATCACCCCGGAAAACCTACACTATTTTGTCAACTCCGGCTCTACTACCAACAATACATATAATATAGACGACGAGCGTATATACATAGCCATGAAAGATGGTTCCGTCCGCGACATCTCCGAAATGGACGATCCGCTCGTGAACCAGACATCAGCCAAACCGGTGTTGAAAAACTACATTTACTACATACGTTAGTAAAATGTTTATTTCGCTGATAATATGGTACTGTTTTTGCTCAAAATTTCTCTGAAATCTGTAATTTCAACGCCTGCATGCAATTCACCGCACACCAGATAGCCGCTATAGTTGGCGGCACCATAGAGGGCAATCCTGATACTGTAGTACGTTCAGTAGCCAAAATTGAAGAGGCCAGCGAAGGAGCTCTCAGCTTTATAGCCAATCCTAAGTACGAAGAATACATTTACACCTCACAGGCGTCTATTATCATCATCAGCCATTCTTTTGAAGTCAGCCGGCCGGTTACCCCTACCATTATAAGGGTCAAAGACGCCTACGGGAGCTTTGCGCTGCTGCTGGAAAAGTATAACGAGATAATGGCCGGCAGCTCCAAAACGGGAGTTGAAGAATATGCGGTAGTGGCCGCAACCGCCTCGCTGGGAAACAATGTGTACATTGGCTCGTTCAGCTATATAGGCGAACAGGTGAAGATTGGCAATAATGTAAAGATATTCCCCGGCTGCTATATAGGCGATAACTCCACTATTGCCGATAACACCCAGCTTTTTGCCGGCGTGCGGGTGTACCGCAACTGCTCCCTGGGTAAGGATGTGATCATCCACTCAGGAGCCATTATAGGTGCCGACGGGTTTGGATTCGCCCCCCAGGAAGACCGGACCTACAAGAAAATTCCCCAGATAGGTAATGTAGTGATAGAAGACAACGTGGAAGTAGGCTCTAATACCACCATAGACCGGGCCACTATGGGCTCCACCATCATACGCCGCGGCGTGAAGCTGGACAACCTGATACAGATAGCCCACAACGTGGAGATAGGAGAAAATACCGTTATTGCCGCGCAAACCGGCATTTCCGGTAGTACCCGCATTGGCCGTAACTGTATCATTGGCGGGCAGGTAGGTATAGTAGGCCATATACAGATAGCCGACGGCACCCGGATAAATGCCCAAAGTGGCGTTTCCAAGTCAGTGGCCACCAGCGGAACCGCCCTCACCGGCTCCCCCGCTTTTGACTATAAAAGTTCCTTAAAAAGTCAGGCAATTTTTAGAAATTTGCCGGAACTCCATCAACGGATCCAGAAACTGGAAGATACAATACACGAGTTGACCGCGTTATTAGGTAACCAAAACATGGAAGTAAAAAAGTGAGTACTGATACCTTACATAAAACGGAAACTCGAAAAAAAACAGATACTGTGCAGCAAACCAACCACGGCGCCAACCAGCAAACATTAAAGGGCTCTGTTACCTTGCATGGTGTGGGGCTCCACACCGGCGAAAACGTTACCATGACACTGAAGCCCGCCGCCCCGGGTTACGGAATCCGTTTCCAGCGGATAGACCTGCCGGAACAGCCCATAGTAAAGGCTGATGTAGACTACGTGGTAGATACATCCCGCGGAACCACGCTGGAGCACAATGGTGCGCGCATCAGTACCGTGGAGCATACCCTGGCCGCGCTGGTAGGTATGGGAATAGACAATGTACTGATAGAACTGGATGGCTCTGAAGTACCCATACTGGATGGCAGCGCCAAACAGATAATAGAAGCGATAGAAAGCGCCGGCGTACAGGAACAGGAAGCAAAACGGGTAGTATATGCCATTGACAGCAATATTCACTACTACGACAGCGCCAAGAACGTAGACATGCTGGCCGTACCCTCCAACGAGTACCAGATAACCACCCTTATCGATTTCAACTCCCCGGTTCTCGGTACCCAGCACGCATCGCTGAAACATATTACCGAATTCCGGAAAGAGATCGGCCCTTGCCGTACCTTCTGCTTCCTGCACGAACTGGAGTACCTGCTGGATAATAACCTGATAAAGGGCGGAGACCTCAGCAACGCCATAGTGGTGGTAGATAAGGTAGTGGAGCAGGAAGAACTGAACCGCCTGGCTAAGGTGTTCAACAAAAACAAAATAGAAGTAAAGCAGGAAGGCATACTGAACAACATACAACTACACTACCCCAACGAACCGGCACGCCACAAACTGCTGGACGTGGTAGGAGACCTGGCACTCGTGGGCTATTCTATAAAGGCGCACATCATTGCCAGCAGGCCCGGACACGCCACCAATGTGGAATTCGCTAAAAAAATAAAGCAGTATATCAAAAAGAACAAACATCTTTCCGACATACCCCAATACGACCCTACACAGCCTGCCATTTACGATATCAACCACATCAGCAGGCTGCTGCCCCACAAGTACCCGTTCCTGCTCATTGATAAGATCATAGAGCTAACGGATAACTACGTGGTAGGGGTAAAGAACGTCACGTTCAACGAGCAATTCTTCCAGGGGCACTTCCCCGGCAACCCGGTAATGCCAGGCGTGCTGCAGATAGAAGCCCTGGCGCAAACCGGCGGCATACTGGCCCTGAACAATATCCCCGACCCTGAAAACTACGATACCTACTTCCTGAAAATAGACAAGGTTAAATTCAAACAGAAAGTAATACCCGGCGATACGCTTATCTTCAAAATGGAATTGATGAGTCCCATACGTCGTGGCATCTGCGAAATGCGTGCTACGGCCTACGTGGGCAATAAGCTGGTAACTGAAGCGGAACTGGTAGCTCAAATCATAAGAAAAGACAAAAAATGATCCACCCGCTTACATATATACACGCCGACTCCAAGATAGGTCCTAATGTACGGATAGACCCTTTCACGACCATACACAAGAATGTAGAAATAGGCGAAGGTACCTGGATTGGCTCCAACGTTACCATTATGGAAGGCGCCCGCATCGGCAAGAACTGCAAGATATTTCCCAGTTCAGTCATCTCGGCCATTCCACAGGATTTAAAGTACAAGGGGGAAGAAACCCTCACCATTATAGGCGACAATACCGTAATACGGGAATGTGTCACCATCAACCGCGGCACCTCCGACCGGAACCGTACCCGCATTGGCAATAATTGCCTTATTATGGCTTACTCCCACATAGCGCACGATTGCGAAGTGGGCAATTACTGCATCTTTTCCAACAATACTACCCTGGCAGGCCACATAGTGGTTGGCGACCATGTGGTACTGGCCGGCCTTACCGCCGTGCAGCAATTTGTACGCATTGGCTCCCACGCCTTTGTTACTGGTGGCTCACTGGTACGTAAGGATGTGCCTCCCTATGTAAAGGCCGCGCGTGAGCCTCTCTCCTATGTGGGGGTCAACTCCGTAGGGCTGAAGCGCAGGGGCTACTCTATCGAGAAGATCAACCACATACTCGATATCTATCGTATCCTTTTTGTACGGGGCTACAACATATCCAAAGCCCTCAGTATTATAGAAACAGAAATCCCCGTATCCGACGAACGGGATGAGATCATTTCCTTTGCCCGCGATACCGGCAGGGGCATCATGAGAGGATATACACGCCGCCATGAAGATCTCCCTTAACGATACCGGCAAGCGGTTTCAGAAACACTGGATTTTCCGAAACCTCAGCTTCGAGTTTTCCCAACCCAATACCTACGCATTACTGGGCCCTAATGGTAGTGGCAAGAGTACACTGCTGCGGGTAATATCCGGCATGCAGGCGCCCTCCCTGGGTAAGGTAACCTTTAGCCGCGGCGGGCAGCCGGTGGAGGCATCTAAAGTATTTGCCCATATCAGCTTTTCAGCTCCGGGGCAGGAAATAGTAGACGAGCTGACGCTGCGGGAATTTCTCTCGTTCCACTTCTCCTTTAAGAAACCCCTGTCAGGCTTCACCACCGATTCCATTATTAAAGAAACAGGCCTGGCACACGCCGCCGATAAGCCTATCGGCGACTATTCCTCGGGCATGCGCCAGCGCGTAAAGCTGGCCCAGGCAATATTCTCCGATACACAGGTACTGCTGCTGGACGAACCCTGCACCAACCTGGACCAGCAGGGGGTAGAACAATACCGGCACTGGATGGAGCAATTCGCTAAAGGCCGCATGGTAATTGTAGCCTCCAACGATGCCCGTGAGTACGACTTTTGCAAGGAACACCTCTCCATAGCGGATTACAAATAATATCTCCCGCGGGGTAAACTTATTCCATATATTTTTGCATCCGCATGAGCCGGATTATAGCTATATACAAAAAGGCATACAGCGGCCTGTCTCCGGCCGCCTGGTGGCTGTCGCTCGTGATGCTCATTAACAGGAGCGGCACCATGGTTATCCCGTTCATGTCGCTGTACCTTACCCAGAGTCTTGGCTACACCATGAAGCATGCGGGCATTGTTATGTCTCTTTTCGGCGTGGGGGCTATATGCGGCGGGTACCTGGGCGGTAAACTGGCCGACCGTTTCGGGTTTTATACTATCCAGCTGGCCGCCTTAGCTGGTGGCGGCATCCTGTTTATGTTCCTCGGGCAGATGAGGAGCTTTGAGCTGATATGTTTATTCACCTTCCTGCTCAGCCTGGTCAACGATGCTTTCCGCCCAGCCAACGCCATGGCCATAGCACACTACAGCAACGAGGAAAACCGTACGCGCTCTTTCTCGCTCAACAGGCTCTCTATTAACCTGGGCTGGGCGGCCGGCGGCAGCCTGGGTGGCTTTATCGCCTCTAAAAACTATGAACTGCTCTTTTGGGTAGATGGCTGCACCAATGTAGGCGCGGCACTGCTACTGCTGCTGGTACTTTCTCCGCGCCGCAATGCGCACACCCCAAAGAAACACGAACGCATTGTGCGCGATAAAACCCAGAGCGTCTACAAAGACAAGCATTACATGATTTTTATAGCGCTCACTGTTCTGTTTGCTTATTGCTTCTTCCAGCTGTTCACTACGCAGCCGGTGTTTTTCAAGAAGAACCTCGGCTTATCGGAGGAGTTCATAGGCTTTACCATGGCGCTGAACGGCGTACTGATAGGCTTGTTCGAGATGGTAGTGGTACACAGTATAGAGGGCAAGCGCGATATGCTCTCCTACATGGCGTTCGGCACATTCGTTATCGCCTTGTCGTTCCTGATATTCAACGTATTGCCTGGAGCGGCGGTGTTGGCACTGCTGGCGATGGTGCTCTGCACCGTAGGCGAAATTTTCGCCATGCCCTTTATGAATACATTCTGGATAAGCCGCAGCAACGACAACAACCGGGGGCAATATGCCGCCTTGCTCACCATATCGTGGTCCATAGCCCAGGTGCTGGGGCCGGGTACCGGCTCGCTGATAGCCGACGAGTATGGCTTCCATGCGCTTTGGTGGTTGGTGAGCGGACTGCTGGTAGTGTGCGGTATAGGATACCTGCTGCTGCAGCGGGCCATAGCCCGTCAGCGGGGATAGCTGCGCTCACCAAACAGCAGGCTGCCGATGCGCACCATATTACTCCCCTCTTGTACCGCTATGCGATAGTCTCCGCTCATACCTATAGAGCAAATGGAAAAAGGAGCGCCCTGCTCCGCAGCCAGGCTTTGAAATAAGGCAACCAGCCTTCTATACTCTTCACGTATCTGCTGCTCGTCATCCGTATTGGTAGCCATGCCCATCAGCCCGCATATGCGCACGTGCGCCAGGGTTTGGGCCTCGGCCAGCAGGCTGCTTATTTCCTGCTCATCCATCCCGAATTTCGTTTCCTCATCCGCTATGTGCAGTTGCAGCAGCACATCTATCACCCTTGCGTTCTTTTCGGCTTGCTTGTTTATCTCCGCCAGTAGTTTAGCACTGTCTACCGCGTGTATAAGATGCACAAAAGGCGCGATGTATTTTACTTTATTGCTTTGCAGGTGCCCTATATGATGCCAGCGGATATCTTTGGGTAGCATGGTTTCTTTATCCACCAGTTCCTGCACATAGTTCTCGCCAAAGTCGCGCTGCCCCAGGTCATACATCTCCTGTATGTCTGTGGCGGGCTTCGTCTTCGAGACTGCGACCAGGGTCACTCCCTTATCGGCCAGTTCTTCATGAAGCTGTTTCCAAACTTCCGTATGCACCATTAGTATTGCTCCTGTTCGTTAGGGAAATCTTTGCTCTTTACATCAGTAATATATTGAGCGGTGGCGTTCTTTATGTCATCATACAGGCCCAGGTAGCGGCGCAGGAAACGCGGGGAAAAATCTTTGGTTATCCCCAGCATATCGTGCATTACCAGCACCTGCCCGTCTACATGCATGCCCGCACCTATGCCTATAAAGGGTATGTTCACTTCTTCGGCTACACGCTTGCCCAGCGCCGCCGGTATTTTTTCCAGCACTATGGCAAAGCAGCCCGCTTCCTGCAAAAGCTTTGCATTCTTCACCAGCGCTTCCGCTTCCGCTTCTTCTTTAGCGCGCACGGTGTAGGTACCAAACTTGTATATAGACTGCGGTGTCAGGCCCAGGTGTCCCATCACCGGTACACCGGCGCTAATGATGCGCTTTATAGAATCTATTACTTCCTCACCGCCTTCCAGCTTTATGGCATGCGCACCGGCTTCTTTCATAATGCGGATGGCGGAGTTCAGCGCCTCCTTACTATTCCCCTGGTAGCTGCCAAAGGGCAGGTCTACCACCACCAGGCAGCGGTGGCAGGCGCGCACTACGCTCTGTGCGTGATATATCATCTGGTCCAGTGTAATGGGGAGTGTGGTCTCATGGCCCGCCATTACGTTCGATGCGGAGTCGCCCACCAGCAGCACGTCTATACCGGCATCATCAAATATCCGCGCCATAGAGAAATCATACGCCGTCAGCATACTTATTTTCTCGCCGCGCTGTTTCATCGATTGCAGCGTATGCGTGGTTACGCGCTTTATTTCTCCGTGTATAGACATGTGTGGTAATTTATGCTGTAGAGAGTGGTTGCTCCCTTAGCTGGTTATACAAATATATTCGTTGCCATCAGCCACGCCTCATCAAAGGCTTCCTTATTTATACGGGTAACTATGCCTTTATCAGCGCACCAGCCCACCAGCTTCTCTGTGGCAATATTGCCTACCAGTTCGTCTTTGGCCATCGGGCAACCGCCTATCCCTTTCATCGCACTGTCAAAACGAACGCAGCCGCTGTCATAGGCCGACTGTATTTTCTCTTCCCAGGTATCGTATGTACTGTGGAAGTGCGCGCCTATATCCAGCCCGGGAAATTCTTTGTTCAGGTTGTTAAAGATGTATTGTATGGTATCTGGAGTAGCTACACCCACTGTATCCGACATGGCTATGGTCTTTATACCCAGCTCCGCCAGTTTGCCCACCCAGCGCATAGCTACATCAGCGCTGTATTCGTCGCCGTAAGGATTACCAAAGCCCATAGATATATATACCACCATCTCTTTGCCGTGTGCCACGCACAATTGCTGTATCTCCTCCACCTGCACCAGCGATTCAGCGATACTCTTGTTGGTATTGCGCTGCTGGAAGGTCTCCGAAATAGAGAACGGGAAGCCCAGGTACTTTATCTGCTTATGGCTCACTGCTTCTTCACCACCGCGGGTATTGGCGATAATTGCCAGCAGTTGGGTGTTGGTACTGGCTAAGTCCAGTTGCGATAGCACCTCGCGCGTATCAGCCATTTGCGGAATAGCTTTGGGCGAAACGAACGAGCCAAAATCGAGCACGTCAAATCCCACCTTCAGCAGTTGGTTCAGGTACGCCACTTTCTGCTCTGTGGGGATGAAGTGTTTCCAGCCCTGCATCGCATCGCGCGGACATTCTATAAGTGTTATGCCGGATGACATATGTTGAAATTAGGATGTAAAGTTAGCAAAGCTGGCACACAGCCATTCATATAAATATATAACGAAAGCTTATGCCCCGGTTATTAGTTGCAGAAAGCGGTTCAGCCCTGCTATCTTGGATTCGTCCAGTTTGTATTTAATATTTTCAGTATAATAAGTATGCAGGTCATAATACGGAAAATCATTCTCCGCTATCACCTCGGGCAGGTGCCTTAACCCTTCGGCATTGGCGTCGTTAAACGCTGCCACGAAGTCTGCGGGCAATTCTTTATTGGCTACCCACGCCGCAAATACAAAATCAAGCCCTGTATGCTCCTTCCACGCTGCGGCCAGGTCGTACACATAGGCAAAATTGGTGAGCTGCTTCAGTGCACGGTCGCCGATGATAACGCCCGCGCTGGTGCCGTTTATGTAATCTATATAATGCTCCGGGGCGGGCTTCAGCACTACATCCTTTTTCCAGTGCCGCTCCAGCAGCAGTTGCGCCAGCCGCACGGAAGTCCGCGACTGGTAGTCCAGATACACGGTTTCAATCTCCTCCATCGGCACCTGGCTGAACAGCGCTACCGATACTACATTCCCATCCGATGCGATACCATACGCTCCCACCACTCTGGCCCCTTCTATCCCTGGCAGGGCCGCCACCGGCAGCAATGCCATATCTATAGCTCCTTGTTGTAATTTCCGGGCCAGTTCTGATGGATAGTCAACGCTCAGTTCTATCATCTCCATTACCTTACTGCGCTCTATTCCATACAGCAGTGGCTTAGTATTGAGGTAACTGACACCACCAACTTTTATTTTGTCCGTCAATCCTATATTTTTAGGGCTCAAAGATAAGGGTAAGCACATAGATGTCGAAACAACTGGTCATTTATACAGACGGCGCGGCCAGGGGGAACCCGGGCCCGGGAGGGTATGGTATCGTTATGCAATGGGGGCACACGATAAAAGAGTTCGCCCAGGGCTTCCGCAAAACCACCAACAACCGCATGGAACTGATGGCCGTAGTGGTGGCGCTGCAAAAGCTTACCCGCGAAGGACTGGACGTAGTAGTTTACAGCGACTCCTCTTACGTAGTCAATTCAGTAGAAAAAGGCTGGGTATTCGGTTGGGTAAAAAAAGGATTTTCCGGCAAAAAGAACGCCGACCTCTGGAAGCAATACCTGGTAGAGCACAAGAAACACAACATAAAATTCGTATGGGTAAAGGGCCATGCTGATAATGTGTATAACAACCGCTGCGATGTCTTAGCGACACAGGCCGCCGATAGCAGAGATTGGCTGATAGACGAAGAGTATGAAAAACTGGAAAGTACTGGCGGCTTATTGTAAACCTAAACCTTCCAGTTCCCCATGCTTATGGTTCACCCATACATTCTCCAGGTTCCACTCTACCTGTCCTTTAAAATCCTCTTGCCGCACGGGGCAGTTCTCCACCGCACATAGCTTGCACGAGTAAGGCATACATCCGTCAATATGTATAAACACTTCCACCTTTCCGCCAAAGTTATCGCTGATCAGTTTTTCCAGTGAGTGTATCTCTTGTTCGGCATCCCCTACCCTGTAATACCAGGGCAAGGTCATGTGCGCGTCTATATGCAGCACATCGCCATATTGTATCACGCGCAGGTTGTGCAGGTCTATCCATTGCGGCTTCCGGAACCGCTGCAATACAGCTACCACATTTTTCAGCAGCGCTTCATCGGCTTCGTCCATAATGCCTGCCAGCGAGCGGCGCAATACTTTGTACCCGGTAAAGATGATGAACAGCGCAAATACCATCGCTATCACACTATCCAGCCAGGCCCAGCCGGTAAGCATGAGCAGCACCAGGCCTATTACTATCGCCAGGGTAGAATAAGCATCGGTCATTAAATGCCGTCCCGCGGATTCTACCGTCAGTGAACGGTTGCGCTTACCCATTCGTATCGCGTAAAGCCCAAAAAGGAAATTGATGGCGCCGGCTATCACCGTGATAACGATACCCAGGCTCAACCGCTTTATTTCCTGCGGATGTATCAATTGCGCGATGGCCTCATACACAATGAACAGGCCCGCTATGCCTATGAGCGCACCTTCCACTGCGGAAGAAATGAACTCGGCCTTGCCATGCCCGTAGGGGTGATTGGAATCGCGGGGCTTGGCCGCCAGTATCACACTGTATAAACCTATGAAACCCGTAATCACATTTACCGTGCTCTCCAGCGCATCGGTCAGTATCGCTACCGACTGGGTAAGGTACCAGGCCCACAACTTGGCCAGGAAAAGGACAACAGACAGTAAGGCGATATATCGCTGTATACGAACGGGCATTGGCAAAAATACTAAACCTGCGATTGCGGTTTCATAAAACCATTTCTTAGCACAGCGCCACTCCAGCCCGCCAGGCCGCCTACAAGGCCACCCACCAGCAGGTTCACCACAATGAAAACACCATAGTGCGGCAAAGAAAACAATTTTGCCATCCTGGCGGAAAGGATGTGCTCGTTGGCCGCATCGGCCAACAGGATAGCCACCAGCCAGAATAGAGCTATGCCGCAGAAGCCGGACAGGAACGCTTTACCACTTGATATGTTCACTACAAAGGTAACGGCAAAGGCCACTACCGCTATTATCCACCACGGCATCATGATAGCCGCGCCTGCGCTCAGTATCGCTATTAGTATGGTGCATGCTGCAAATCTCATGGTTGCTTGTGTTTTAAGGTCCACGTATATTTCAGTTCCTCCGCCCCTGGCTCTCCCTGTCCCGGAAGGAACAGGAGTTTCTGGTAGGCGCCTTTCGCCCATTTGTCTATAAAGCTGCTGTAGTATTTACTACCCGGGTTGCCCGACTGGCCACCGGGATAGATGCCATATGCTTCAGTGTTCGCGCTCATTTGCACTACCATTCTCCACGAGGGGCCGTGGTCGCCTTTTACTGCGTTTACGGTATTGCCCCAGCCCCCTACTTCCAGCCCTTCGTAGCTGAAACCGTTCAGTTTGGCCAGGTGCCGGATACCGGTATTTTTTACCTGGTACCATTTATCCCCTTTATCCTTTTCCAGCTTAGCCAGCGAGTCCAGGGTCAGCCGGTAGCTTGTCGTGGCCCGCTCCTTCAAGTCACCCAGCAGGGGACTGCGTTGCAATATCAGCTCCATCGTGCGTTCATGCGATGGGTAGAGCGGCAACGCCACCTTTCCGGCTACATCCTTCCACAGTTCCTTGTACAGCTGCGACCACCATACCTGGAAAACGGAAGCGGGAACGCTCCCGGCCGCCAGGTTATAGTCCCAGTTTCTCAGCCCGGCTATATATTTATCGTTGTTGGCGGAAAGATATTGTAGCAGTACAGGCAGTGTTTTAGCAGCCAGTATCGAATAGGTATCCTGCTGCAGCCGGAACATATCCTGCACCCCTGCTCCATTCATCGCCGCCAGTTGCTCGTTTATCCGCCACGCCCGGAACTCATAGAAATAGCCATTGTACCAATAAGGATAGGTCGTGTCGGTCACTGTTTGGTTGGCGGAGCTGACAAATCCCTGCGCGGGGTTCAGCACATGCGGATTCTGCGCGGTGGGTATCTCAGCGCCCCAGCGGGTGCTGTTCTCTGTACCGTTCATTACATAGCGTCCCTGGTCTTTCCACTTATTGATGAACTGGCCTTGCCCCCACAGGGCGATGTTCCCCGTCTTATCCGCATATACTATGTTCTGCGCGGGGCAGTGAAAACTCATAATGGCCTCTGCAAACTGGTCATAATTGGCAGCACGGTTCATCATATAGATAGCATACAGCTCGTTGCTGGGGCGGTGCGCCATCCACGTCATCGCCAGCGGCCTTTTTATCTTTTCTTTACCGGCAAAGTTCCGGTCATATACTACGGGGCCATGCACGGTATACAGCACAGTATCGTCGTAGGAGGTTCCGCCCTTTATATCTATGTGCTCTATGCGTTTGTTGAAGGTTGCTTTGCGGCCACCGAACAGGTACTTCTCGTTGTTGCCGGGTATCAGTTCTATGGTGTAGAAGTCCTTTACGTCGCGGTAATTATTGGTAAAGCCCCACGACACGCTGTCGGTGAAGCCAATAATTACCCCGGGCGCGCCCGGCAGCGACACGCCATATACATTAAGGCCGGGAGCCTGCATCTGTATCTCAAACCAGAGTGCGGGCAGGTTGAGGCCCAGGTGGGGGTCGTTGCACAGTATGGCGGCTCCGCTCCGGGTCCTGGAGGGGCCCACCGCCCAGTTGTTACTTCCCTTGCCTTCGTTCTCCACCCGGTTGTCGAAGTCCGCGCTATCCAGGTGCCCCCATATAGGGCCTTCAGGAACCGATGGCTTGCTGAACAGGGGCGGATGGTGCGCGGTACCCGAAGGTATTACCGGTGTGCTCTGGTAGTTGCGTTCCTGGTACAGTTGTGCAAACACATCTGCGGGCAGTGCATCACGCAGCAGCGTCAGTTGTATGTCTTCTGTATAGCCGGTCAGGTCATCGGCCATATATTTCAGCAGCAGCGCGGTCTTTATGTTATCCCAGCGCTCTGGTTTGAACCCGATCAGTTTATACTCCAGGGGGTAATGCTCATAGTCCAGTTGGGCTATATAGGCGTTCACACCGTCGCGGTAAGCGTCCAGCATCATCTTGGTATGCGGCTCCGCTTCAATGGCCGACAGCGATTGCTCCGCGCCATACACCATTCCTTTCCTACGCTGCATGCGGTCAAATTCCAGGGCCTTCGCCCCCAGTATCTCGCTCACCCTCCCCCCTGCCGCGCGCACCTGCAGGTCCATCTGCCACAGCCGGAAATAGGCATGTATATAGCCTTGTATATAATAAACGTCGTGGTCGTTGGATGCCCGCACGTGGGGCTTCAGGTATTCGTCAAACCATACTTTGGCGGGGCCTCGCAGGCCCGGCAGGGAAAGCTCGTTGGTAAAATCCGCATCGGTAGCTTCCGCATTGGCCCAGGCGCCATGCATGGGGTCCAGCAGGCTGCCCAGGGCCGGTAAGGAACCTAAAGGCCGGTTGAGCAGGAACACTACCACAAACGTAATAATAAGAGGTATCACCGCACGGAATGCGCGCATACGTACATAATTTCTTTAAAGCTAATAAATTAACGGCACTATTAAGGCGGCTAGCTGGCGGGCAATTCTATATCGTAGCTTTTACCGGCGGGTACGGGCAACTTGCGGGAACGCAGCCACGGGTTAAGGGTTTTCAGCATTTTATAGCTGGAACCATTATCTATAGACCACTGGGCCAGGTCGCTGATGCTGCTGGTCACTTTTACGGTGCGGGTTTTTACCGGCTTGTACTCATCTTCCGGCTGCAACATAAAGCCCATCCGCTCGGGGTTAGAGATAATATACTTCAGCGCCACTATACGAAACACATAGCGCATGGTCTCTTCGGGAAGCATCGTTTCATAATAATTGTTCACCTGTTGAAAGGTGCTGTGCCCGTTGTACCCGCCCTGCCCGCAGTTGTAAGAGGCGGCGGCGGCGGTCCACGAACCAAACTTGGCATGTGCCTGTTTCAAATACATACAGGCCGCATCGGTCGACTTGCGGACGTTATACCGTTCGTCCACATCATCGTTTATTACCAGGCCATAGTGCGGGCCGGTGTCTTTCATAAATTGCCAGAAGCCTACCGCGCCCGCGCGAGATGTCTGGTTTTGCAGGTGGCTTTCAGCTACGCACAGGTATTTAAAGTCATCCGGCACCCCATTGGCTTTCAGGCGCTCTTCTATCATAGGGAAGTAGCGTTTGGCTAGCTTCAGCGCATACAGTGTTTGCGAGTGGGAATAAGAATTCACCAGCAATTCCCGGTCCAGGGCCTCCCGCACTTCCCATCGTTCCAAGGGAACTTTTTCGCCGGCAAACTGTACATTCCTGGGTAGTTCAGGGGCATACCATTTATACTGCAGCCTTCCGTTGTCGTTTACGCTCACCGGCTCCTCCGCTTCGTTTCGCTCACGGAACGAAAAAGAGATAATAGCTGCCGCGCCTATTACAGCGCCCAGCGATAAGGTCAGTATTGTTTTGGTCCTTTGCCTCATATGCCTCCTCGTATTTAGTATCCTAAATTTAGGAAAACATGCGGGTTTATCCGCGCATAATTCGCCAAAAAGCTGTTATTTTATTCGCACGGTATCCTGTTAAGATGAAGAAGAACGGATGGTTGTATATGCTGCCTCTTACTATGTATGCAGCGGCTTGGATGAGCTTTACGGGCGGCTATGGCTGGGCGTGGGTTCCCGTCGTTATCGGCTTTATCGTTATACCGGCGCTGGAAGCCCTGCTCCCCACCGACACCACTAACCTGGGCGAGCACGAAGAGCGCAAGGCAAAGAAAGCCCGCCGCTACGATTACTTCCTGTACCTGGTAGTGGCCTGCCAGTATGCGGCCCTGTACCTGTTTCTTACTACCATGCAACAAGAAATGCCGGGCTGGGTACGTGCGGGAAGGATAGCGGCCATGGGTATTCTTTGCGGCAGCTTTGGCATTAACGCCGGGCACGAACTGGGGCACCGGAAACACCAACCCGACAATGCACTGGCGCGCCTCTCTCTCCTTACTTCACTGTACATGCATTTCACCACCGAGCACAACAAAGGGCACCATAAGTATGTAGGCACACCGCAAGACCCCACCAGTGCGCGCCTGGGCGAAAACCTCTACCACTTCTGGCTGCGGTCCTTCGCGGGAACGATAGCCAGCGCCTGGAAAATAGCCCGAACCGAACAGGTACAGAAACAACGCTCGTGGCTGCGCAACGAGATGGTGCTGATACTGGTAACGGAAACAACATTCTGCCTGTTGGTGGCGCTACTATTCGGGCTTTATCCCTTGCTATGTTTCCTGCTGGCGGCGGGCATAGGCATCCTCCTTCTCAGTACGGTAAACTACATAGAGCACTACGGCCTTACAAGGAAACCCACCGCCGGTAACCAATACGAACGCACCCGCGCCCACCACAGCTGGAACAGCAACCACGTACTGGGCCGCTTCATGCTGTTTGAACTGAGCCGCCACAGCGATCACCACTACCTGGCCAGCCGCAAATACCAGCTGCTCCGCCACCACGAGCAATCACCGGAATTGCCCACGGGCTACCCCGGCAGCATGTTGTTGTCGCTGGTGCCGCCATTGTGGTTCCGGATAATGAACAAGAAAATTGAATCGATAAAACCAAACGCATGAGAAAACAGGCAATATTGCTGCTGATAATGATTGGCCTTTACTCCTGCTCCGGGCAAAACGCTGCCAGTGACGGCGGCGACCGTACAACGGCACCCTCCGGGGACACACACGCCGCCACACCACGGGATACCGCCGAAGTTGCCGGGTCTATCGAAGAAGAATATGCCACCTATTACATCGCATTCGCCGACACAGGGAAAGATTACTATGCACTCAACAGGCAGATGTATGCTATTGCCCGGGCGCTTTCTTTAAAGATAGACACGTTGGAGCGCCACTACGATGCCCGGAAAAACCGGGTAGTGCTGGCGGCCGATGCGGAAGATGAAATATACCGTGGCGAATACTACCCCCGGCGAGGTACTGGTGATTTTCTCAGCATAGAGGATTTACCTTCCTTTTCCGGGAAAGAGGGAAGCAAGGGATGGGCGCTTATCGCCGGCATATACGAAACCAGGGCGGCGGCAGATAGCATGGCAGCTACGCTCCGCGCACAGGCTCCCCGCGCCTATGCCGCACCGGCATCGCTGTACATGGGTTGCATGCACTGACGTTCCACTCACCTATCGGGATAAAGCGCACTAGGGCTGGTAGGCATACATCACTTCGTAGGCCATATTACTGCGGCTGCGCGGCATCTTGCCCACCGGCAGGTCTTTGCGCTGCGGCGTTGGCTCACATATGGAGTATGCCTTGCCATTATACATTATCGGCGTACCTACCGGCTTATCAAAAGCCACGGCTATAGATACATGGTCGGGATAGGCCAGCACTATCATGGGCAGGTTATATATTTCTTTCACCAGGTAGAAGAATAGCGCCACCCGGTCTTCACAATCGCTGGCCTCATACAGCAATGTCTGCTCCGGCGAGAGCCGCTTCTCCCGGCCAAAATTCTCATTATCCGGTGTGTACAGGAACGAGTAGCGGGTGAAGTGCATCAGGAACGATACACCACTCTTCACGCTCTTGCCTTTCAAGTCATTTTTCAGTTGCGGTATCAGCGAGTTATAGGTCTCGCTGCTCATAGGTATGTTGTAGTAAGCGTGGTAATCCATTACCGGGTAGTTCACCAGTATCTTTTTTACCTCTTCGTTTATCTTAATCTTAAATCGATAGGTAGCATCGGCATAGCTGAAGGCTATCTCTTTCTCGCTGTAGTCCTCCGGGCGAAACTCCGGTAACCGCGTCAGCTGGTAGGAAAAGGTAACCTTTTCCCCTGTCAGGGCCACATCCACCGCCTTAAATTCGGCCGTGCTGAAATCAATATCATATCCGTAATCGTGGTAGTTCAGGCAGGCGTACTTTTTGCCATCCTTCATACGGAAAGGGATGTTGTATATATTGTCGTTGCTCTGCACATACATCAGCAGCCGCTCCCCATCGGTGGAAAGTATGGCATCATATCCCAGTTTGTTCAGCAGAAACCATTTGTACAGGGTGTAGCGGGGATAGTTCTCCGCTTTAGGGCTCACTTGTTCGGCGGTCTTTCTTATCAGTTGGTAAAACAGCCAGTCATCGGGGCGTTGCGTCTGCCGGTAGCGGGCCAGTTCAGCTACTACCTGTTTATAGGCGCTACCCTCCAGTTGTTTGTAACAGGTTTCTATCCCTTCGGTAGTCAACTCCGGAGGCGTGGCGGTTGCACCGGCAAAGTCTGCGGAAAGCTGTATGCTTTGTCCATAAAAATCGAAGCTGCCGCCGGTGCTCCGGGCACCCGCTGCAATAGCACTCAGCAATAGTGCAATACTCCATATGGCGGCACGCATATTCACTTTACATAAAGTTACCGAAACTTAACAATTTAGTAATATTAAGTTTTTGCATTTTAACATTCACAATAACAGGCATATTATAAAAGCGGCATAGCCTGCTGAGCTATGCCGCTTTGTACAATGTTTTTTGCTAGTCTGCCTGCGCTACCGGTTTCAATTGGTACACATACCCAAACCAGGCAAACAATCCTGCCATTACCAGCAGCGAGTGTATATATCCGTCTACATGCAGGTAGAAGTTACCTATAGCCCATCCGGCCAGTAGCACCGCCAATATCGTATAGAAAATCATCTTTGCCATCACAGTTCCTTTTTCTAGTAAGGAAATAAAACTGTGCCAGCGTGCGGTGGTGCTTACACCGGCTGCACCTCCGGCTCTCCCGGCACGGGGGGCATCATTGGCTCTTCCGGTTTGGGTACTATGTTGGGGTCATGCTCGGGCAAGTGCGGCTCTTCGGGCACTTCCGGGCGCGGGCTGATTTCCGGGTTCGGAATCTCGGGTACTTCCGGCTTGTCAGGTACCGGCACTTCTGGTCTTGGTTGGCTGTTTTGCATAGTAGTAGGTTTTAACCCTATACAGGTAAAAACCACGCCACTAAACGGACATCTGCCTGGCCCTAATCCACCTTTACTGCTGTCTCTTTCATTACGGCAGCTCCGTCCATCAGGCGTATATAGTACATACCGGTCTCGGCGCCCTCCGCTTCAAACTCCACGCGCACGCGGTGGCCACCTCGGCCAAACTCCTTATTCTCCACTACGGGTTGCACCATCCGGCCATCTTTGTTGTAAATACCTAAGGTGAGGGTTTTAGGCGCCTCCAGTTTCCAGTCAAAGAGCGCCAGCATCTTCAGCGCCTTGGGTTCGGCTACCGGGCCGGCACCCCGGGCGTTATGCGCATACAGCTTATAGTATTCGGGGATGGGCCATCCCGTTACCTTCGACATGTAGGCAAGCAACTCCCGCGAGAGGTCGGGGCGTGCGGGGTCAAATACGCCGTTCAGTTCGTGGCGGTTAGTCAGCGCCCATACGGCATCCTGCCCCAGGTTATCATACAGCTTCTTTTGATTGATGAAGGTCATCACCTTCACCAGTTGTTCATCTCCTTGTTTCAGAAATTGAAAAGTCAGGTTCCGCGAGGGCGCTGCCGCATGGCTTTTACCGCAAAACACCTGTTCCTCTACAATCATGGTTCCTTTCCCCTTCACTACTACCAGGTCGGTACCGGCCAGCACAAAGTCCTGGTACCCTGTATCTACGGGCCGGAAGATAAGCGCCTGGTCTATTTCTACCTGTATAGCCTTAGCGCCTGTGTTGGTTATTTCCATGTGCAGGCTCTTGTTGTGGTAGCCATTGCCATTGGCCCAGGCCTTCACTTCCAGCGTACCATTGGCCATGCCTTCTTTTAGCGATATCCGTTCCAGTGCGGCGCTGGCGTTGCCTGCTCCGGCCAGCAGCAGGCAGGCGGTAAGAATGTTTCGTATCATATAAAGGGGTATTACACTATAAAACTATACTGCGCGGATAATATTGCAAAGGCTATCTTAAAAAAAGAAATAAGGCACCATGCCTGCTACCGGGTGAAACGTACCCGCTTTTCGCCGTTTTGTCCTATTCCCCGGCCTGTCTTTACGCGTATTTTTGTACTACAAATTCCATTTTATGAAAAAGCTATTCACACTATTCCTGTCCGCTGTCAGCACACTTTGCCTGGCACAATCCCCCTGCGATTCCCTGTCTATCCAGGTACACTATGCGGCTTTCAACGATTCGTTCATACAAGTGAACGTGGCCAATCAATCCTCACAGCTCTTCAGCTACCCGCAGTTCACTCTTTTAAACAGCAATGGCGACACGGTGGCTAAGGAAGACCTCAACTTCTTCGGTATAGGCCAGTCATCTATCCATACCCTGCAGTGCTACCCGGGCATGCCGGCGTCCTCCGCCTTTTCAGGAACGCTGCAGTTGTACTACGCCACTATCGACTCCTATGCTGTCTGCACCTGGAACGCCAACTTTAATCTCTGCCCCGATACCTGCCAGATGTTCTACCCTTCGCTGGTCAACCTCGGGGGCGCGCAGGTGCTGGGCAATGCGCACTGGGAGATACTGAACGCCAACGCGCAAATAGTAACCAGCGGCACCTTCACGCTGGACACGGCAAATCAGTACAGCACCGACAGCGCTTGCCTCAGCCCGGGACAATACACCATGAACGTGCACAACATGACTCTTACCCCGGGTGGCCAGAAGCACATCAGCATCACCCACAATGCCTATTCCACCGCCCCCGGCACCTCTTTCAATGGTTCCACGGCCTCGCTGTCCTTCACCTTGTTTGAGCCGTGCTTTACACCGGTATCGGTAAAACAGGGCACTGTTGCCAGCGAAGGAATTTCTATCTACGCTGCCGGAAAGAATATAATGCTGCAAAGCCGGAATGGACAATCGCTGGGTAAAGTGGTGGTACGTGCGGTAGACGGCAAAGTATTCTACTCTGAAAGTACCGCGGCGACCGGCTTACAAATAGCACTGCCTTATGCCTCCCCGGGAGTGTATATTGTTCATGCCGCAGGTGAATCTGTTGCCGTAAAAAAGATCTTCCTGGGAGAATAGAAAATACCCAAATTGGTGTATATGCCCGGAACTGTGAGCCCGGTACCTTTGGAAAAATTATGAACCATGAAGAACATACGCTACGCGGCCCTCGTTTTGGCTCTGCTTTGCCTGGGGGTATCCTGTAAAAAAGAAAAAAACGATGGTGATACGCCCCAGGCTACCGCCTGCAATGGAATGAACCTGTGTTTTAAGCTCAATGGCACTTCCGAATCGCACAATGCTACCTGGAAAGTGCTGAATAACCGCTACCGGGTACTTTGGGAAGAAGGCAGTGGTAATAACTACAAGAATATAGAACTGGATATGTATGGCACCACCACAGGTTCTTATGCGGTGAACGCTAACCCTTCTGCGGGACAGGCGGGATTCCAGTACTACATTAACGACAACGGTACCGTAAAAAACATACAAGGCCAGTCGGGCACAGTAGAGATAACAGCCATAGACGGCACAAAAATAACCGGGAAATTCACCGTTACCGCTACCGATGGCGGAACCAATTACGAGATTACAGAAGGCAACTTCGTAGCCGTACCACAATAGAAAACTACCTGCCAGGGAGCCCATTGGCCATAGCGCTAATGGGCTCTTTTGCGTTCGTGCCTACCCGCTAAAAAATACCCAAATCACGGTATAGGGCGGTTTTGATGCTACCGCTACTTTTGACAGGTGCTGAACCATCTCCCGAAAAGATTAAACCCTGTAAAGCAAAAGGCTCTGTTCCTGGCTTTGCTCTGCCTGTACCTGCTACTGGCATCAGCCACACTTTGGGCGCAAAACCCCGATAGCCTCGGTAAGGTAATAGACAGCAAAAAGCTCAGTGACCAACAGCAACTGGAGGCCTACGTGAAGCTGGCCACTATGCTGGCCACACGGGATTTCGACCGCTGTATTGCAAGGGGAAACGAGGGGGTAGCGCTGGCAACCCGGGTGGGCGACTCCACCGCTATTGGCGAGCTCTTCAACATCATGGGCGAAGCGTACTACTTTAAAGGCAGCCACGATATAGGCGCTCAATACTGTTACAATGCCATCCGCATACTGGAACCGCGCGACAAAAGGCTTACCGCCGCCTGCTTCAACAGCCTGGGAAAGCTGTACCGGAAAATAAAGGAACTGGACAAATCGATACAGAACTACGACCGGGCCATGGAACTCTACCAGTCGCTAAACGATTCCGCCGGTATACAAATGATCTGGAACGAGTCCGGGGTACCTTTTGAGTACAAAGGCGAATACGACGAAGCACGCCGCCGGTACGAGCAATCGCTGGCAATAGCCCGTGCCCGGAAAGATATGCTGGGCGAGGGCTACGCGCTAAGCAACATAGGCGGCGTACTGATGATGCAAAAAAGATACGACGAATCGTTGAAGTATGTGGAAGCATGCCTGGCCATCAGGAGACAAATGAAAGACACATTCGCCCTGGCCCTTACCTACTCCGACATGGGAAGCCTGCTGATAGAAATGGGCGAATACGAAAAAGCAGCCCAAAGCATAGCACAGGGTAACCTGCTGGCCAATCACCTGAAATACCCCGGGCTGCTGGCCAACAATTACCAGCTCCTCTCCGACATGCACAAGAAGCAGGGCCATTACCAGCAGGCGCTGGACTTTGCCGCTAAAGCTACCACCCTGCGCGATTCCGTTTTCAACCTCGCCAAGGCCGAGCAGATAGCCGAGCTCAATACCAAATACGAGACGGAACGGAAAGAACAGCAGATCGCCCTTCAGAAGATAGCGCTCAGCCGTAAGAACTACATCATTGGCGGCATTGCCATTATACTGGCACTGGGGGCTTTCCTGGGCGTGAGCCTGCACAACCGCAACAAACTAAAACAGGAAGCCCGCCTCCAGGAGGCCATCCTCCGCCAGCAGGAGCTGGCCAGCCGGGCTATACTGGAAGCAGAAGAGAACGAACGACAACGCATAGGCCAGGACCTGCACGACGGCGTTGGCCAGATGATGAGCGCCGCCAAAATAAACCTCGCCACCTTCCTCAGCGACTTACCGGTACCCGACGAGGCCGAGCGGCTGCGGGTAGACAATATCCTAAGCCTGATAGACGAAAGCTGCAAGGAAGTAAGGGCGGTCTCGCACAGCATGATGCCAAATGCATTGCTCAAAGCCGGACTGGCCTCTGCCGTACGGGAATTCCTGAACAGGATAGACAGCAAGGTATTGGAAGTGAACCTGTACACCGAAGGGCTGGACGAACGCCTGGACACTACTGTTGAAACCGTACTCTACCGGGTGATACAGGAATGCGTGAACAACGTGATTAAGCACGCCGGTGCCAGCAGGCTGGATATATCCATCATAAAAGACGACGACGGCCTCAGCGCTACCGTAGAGGACAATGGCAAGGGGTTCGACACCAGCGACACCAGCATCCGCAATGGTATAGGCCTGAAAAATATTGAAACCCGCATCCAATACCTGAAAGGCGAAGTAACCTTTGACTCTTCCCCCGGGCACGGCACCGCTACCATTATAAATATAGCGCCGGGCCAACTGCATAAGGGGTAACACCAGGGTTTGTAGAGGCTATGCTACCAACATCTCTGTCTACTTTACTATCGCCTGCAATATATTTCCGGAATGAGTTCGGTAGTTTTGCCGGAAAGCTGAAGCTATGCTGCAAGAGTTATTTTTTGAACTGTGCTTTCACTATACCCAATCACAGCCGTTGGCGGAAAAACTCTGGAAGGAAATAGAAACATGCTATACCGAACAGCATCGCCATTACCATACACTCGCCCACCTGGAAAACCTGGTAGCAGAGCTGCTGCCCTATAAAGAAAAGGCCGGCGACTGGGACATCCTGCTGTTTTCCGTTTTTTACCACGATATTATATATAACATACCCGGAAGCAGCAACGAGGAAAAAAGCGCGGAACTGGCAGCTGCAAGGCTGAAACAGCTCGGTATACCCCCTGAAAGAATAGCCCTGTGCCGGGAACAGATACTGGCCACCAAAACACATACGGAAAATACCAACTTCGACACCAACCTTTTTACCGATGCTGACCTGGCTATTTTAGGCAAACCGGAAGTGCAATATGATGAATATACTATTGCAATAGGGAAAGAATACCATATATATCCACTTTTCCTCTACAAAAATGGTCGTCGAAGCTTTCTGAAACACTTCTTGTCTATGGAACACCTGTATAAAACCAATGAGTTCAGGGAGAAATATGAGGCGCAGGCCCGCGAAAACCTGGAGCTAGAACTCGTCACTTTATCTTAATTTTACCACCGGTGATAGCCATTTAGCCTTTACTACCACCCTTTTCTGAAAAAAAGCTGCCATTATCCCTATTTTTATGGCTATTATTTTTTTGTTGTTTATCAAAAAACATTACCTTTGCACTCCATTTTAATATTTATACTAAAGGTCAGCAATGCCTACTATACAACAATTAGTTCGTAAAGGACGTCAGCAAATCCGCGCCAAATCAAAGTCTCGTGCTTTGGATGCATGTCCGCAACGCCGTGGTGTTTGTACCCGTGTGTACACTACAACTCCTAAGAAACCAAACTCTGCCCTTCGTAAGGTAGCCAAGGTTCGTCTTACCAATAAAATTGAGGTGATCGCCTACATTCCGGGTGAAGGCCACAACCTCCAGGAGCACAGCATCGTGCTGATCCGCGGAGGCCGTGTGAAGGATCTTCCGGGTGTACGTTACCACATCGTGCGTGGCGCGCTGGATACTGCCGGTGTTAAAGACCGTAAGCAATCCCGCTCTAAGTATGGTACCAAGAGGGAAAAACAAAAGAAATAATAATTCATTAATTAAAGTATAACTCATTATATAACATGAGAAAGGCACAAGCCAAAAAGCTTCCTTTAGCTCCGGATCCAAAGTTTAACGATATACAGGTTACCCGCTTTGTAAACTGCCTCATGTGGGGTGGTAACAAAAGCATCGTACTGAAAGCTTTCTACGATGCAGTGGATAAGGTAAGCTCAATGACCGGTGAAAACGGTTATGAAGTATGGAAACGCGCCCTGGTAAACGTTACCCCGGCAGTAGAAGTACGCAGCCGCCGTATAGGTGGTGCTACCTTCCAGATACCAACGGAAGTACGTCCTGATCGTAAAATTTCCCTGAGCATCAAGTGGCTGATACGCTATAGCCGCGAACGCAACGGTAAAACCATCGCCGACAAACTGGCCAACGAAATAGTTGCCGCCAGCAAGGGTGAAGGTGCAGCCGTAAAGAAAAAAGAAGATACACACCGTATGGCTGAGGCGAACAAAGCGTTCTCTCACTTTAAAGCCTAATGCGATAACATTTGTTCATAGCAAGAGTCCTGCCTTATGGCGGGACTTTTCTTTATGCCCTACCCTGGTGTAGGCTTTGGGCATGGTGAACAAACGGCCAGCACTGCTTAAACGGTGTGTTGGGTACGCCGGTCGGAGACCGGCTTTCTTGCATCGGCACAGGAGCTACGCCCGAAAAAAAGAGTCGTTTGGGTAGGCGCTGCGCTAACTCATAGGCCAGTGGGATAGAATACCGTTTGCAAAACAGCTATCGATCCAAGTTCCGAATGCCATACGGAACATCCGGAATAACACGAAAACAAAGGATTTTCGGCGGATAATGAAAGGACAGTTGCCGCTGTTTTAGAGCATAAAAAAAGCCTATAATAAAACGCTGTTCCGGATGCTCTGCAGAATAACGTTGTTGGCAATGCATGTAAAAAAAGTGAAACAACTATATTTACACATGCTGTCAAGATTATGCTGCCTTCTTTTTGCAATTATAAGTATTTTGGTCGTCTCCAATAAACGATTGTATAACAGACCTGTTTTTGAGAGCGACAAGGCTGGCTATTACATTTATTTACCTGCCATCTTTATTTATGATGACATTGCGAAACTTGATTTTTATAATTCAATTTCGCAGAAATATGATCTTGCTGGGGAAGGAAATTATAAATTAGCAGAATTACAAAACGGTAATAGAATCACAAAATACCCTATTGGAACAGCTATATTTAACCTTCCGTTTTTCCTCATTACTCACATATTCTGTACAGTAACTGATCTTTATCCGGCAGACGGATATAGTATACCTTATCGGATAGCCTTGATAGGAAGTACCATTATCTGGTCGCTGATCGGGTTGTTTATTCTTAGACGAATATTAAGGAATAATTTTAATGATCGAGTCACCGCAATTGTATTGCTTAGCATTTCATTTGGTACCAACCTTTATTACTATGTTGCTTTTGAGCCTGGGATGAGTCACCCATACTCTTTTTTTCTCTTTGCACTCATACTCTATCTTGCCGACCAATGGTCCAATTCGGCTACAGCTGGAAATGCATGGTTGCTCGGGTTGTCGTTAGGCCTTTGCACTGTTGTTCGCCCTGTGAATATCATTATTATACTTATCCCTCTTTTATGGAAGATAGGGACATATCATGCCTTTAAAGAGAGGCTCACATTATTCACTAAAAGGCCAGTATTCTTTCCTTTGGTTATTTTTTTCGTTATGCCTATCCTTCTTCAAATGTTATACTGGAAGAATAGCACAGGACACTTCGTATACTATTCTTATGGTTATGAAAATTTCGACTGGGGGTACCCCAAAGTATGGAAAGGGCTTTTCAGTTATAGAAAGGGATGGTTTGTTTATACGCCAATAGCCTTTGTAGCATTTATAGGAATATTCTTTTGTCAGAGAAGAATAGTATTTAACCTCCTACTGTTTTTTGTAGCAGCATTTTACGTTTTTTTTAGTTGGGAAAACTGGTACTATGGCGGCAGTTATGGCTGCCGGCCACTTATTGAAACTTTACCTCTACTAGCTATTCCCCTTGGTTGCCTAACGGTGTATGTTAGCATACACACAACAAAGATCATAAGAACCGTATACTTCGTCCTGATAGCACTACTCATAGCACTTAATGCTTTTCAAAGTTATCAATATGCTGGTAACGTCATACATTGGGATAGAATGACAAAAAAATACTATTGGAGAGTGTTTCTCAAGCTGCACGGTAATGAACAAGACAGGAAGTTACTTCTCCCTGACGAAGAATACTACTCCGAAATTGAAAGTTGGCAAAAAAAGTAATTATTCAATCAAATTTATCGAAGGATGCTTGCAGTATGCTCGTTCGAATTTAAAATAGCAAATTCTTCCCATGGACTTGATAGGCCCACCAATTACAAAAGGCGCAGCACAAAACAATGTTTCATTATCCTGAAATCGTAAACTATTCTTGATAGCTGGTGCCGTGACAGCTGCAATCTGATTAGGCATTGGCACGTATGCAAAGTTCCAGCCGCTTCCCTGAGGGTCTATGTAATAATACACTTTGTTATCTATTCCAATATATGCAATACGCTTACCATCTGGACTGACAGACAGCTCTTTGCCAGGTTGCATTTGCTGAATAACAGGGATGGGGTAGCCATTACCATAAAATTGGGCCGACCAACTTGGGCTAACTGTATCAAACGTGCCATTGCCTGTTTCTATTAAACAATGTATCCTCTTTTGAAGTGTCATCCCTTCAGCAGCTACATAGTATATCCTGTTGTTGTGCAACGCTATGTCTCCAACCACTCTAATATTCTGTTGAATAAGTTTCAAATTAGCGCCAGCCATGTCGTTAAACCAATAGTGCCAAAGGCCTGTAACATTATACATATACAAAAAGCCATTTCCACTCCTGTAGAACAATCGATTATTTCTAAAAGCTAGGGCACCTAAAGATTGTGGTTGGTTAATGATAGTTTGACCATAATATACGGATGCGGCATAAGCGGGATAAACTCCAAACCAAGTTCCATCCCAGACGAATCCATAAATTCTATACTGCCCAGAGTTCGCTTGTCTTGCTATATAGTATATTCTATTATTTTCTGGCCAAATTAAATCGCTGTACGCAGTGATATTGTTTTGCGATAGTACTTGTGGATAAAAATCAAAATAAGTATATGACCAAACATTGTTAATAAAAAAACCATGTAATCGACCGTCATAACCAATATACATTAGTTGGCTACCGTCTGGTTTGGCAACGAGGCAACTCTTAGCATATGCTTGGGCACCTATAGGTGTTGGATTGTTTGTTAATTGAGAATTTGTTGCAGCGTGACTTGGACTTACCGTTCTCCATACCCCGATAGTTCCATTGTCCTTGATATATCCATGAATTCTATAGTCTGTTCCGATATAATACGCTTTATCTGTACCCACAAATATAACATCGGACAATACATTTGGAAAACTAGGAGCATTTAACACTTCTTCATTAGTGAAGTTGTGCATCACCCAACCATATGGACTGGGATACCAACCAGCAAATATTTGTTTGATTATTGATTGTTGCCCCCAAGAGGCAAATTGCTGAACTGTTTGTCTATTAGGTATGCCATTAGGAATATTATTGATTGTGTTGACAGGAGGAAATAGACTAGTAGGATTTATTGCAATATATCGTCGATGATAATTTTGGGCTATTACGGTGTTTCCTAATATTGAAAAGAAAAATGACGCATCTTTATTCAGGCATTTTGTTTTATTATAAGCGTACACTAACCAATTATCTCTATAGGATTTCTTCTGCATCGCATACCATGACAACTCATCCCAATGGTATGGTGTCATGCAATTAGAACTCTGAGTACCAGCCCAAATATCATATTCTTCCGTTGTATTATCAAGACCAATATGTGCAGGAGCATGAGCGCACCACCATCCAGAAGGAGTTCTTCCTCCTTTACTTAAATTAAAAACGTTCTTACATAGGCCACTATCAATTGCAACAATAGAACAACCGCCTCCGTTAATATTTAAATCTAGACCATTTTGTTTAGGTCTAATAGGTCCAGAATGAAAATCAAAAGCTAAGTTGTCATTACCATCAACCATTCCATTGGTCCAACCTGTAATTAGCAAAAATCGAATGTTTTCAGTAGGTATAACACTATTTGTTGGCTTAGTATCAGCGTATGCGCGTAATTTATTAAAAACAATGTTCCACCAGTAGGGATTTGTGTCGTAGTCCGGGTAGTAAGGCCCACCTTGCCCTCCAGGTTCTCCATTCATCATTTCCACTCTACAAAAATTTAAACTTTCGCATCCCATATCTATATAAGTCCTACCAAGATAGTAAAACCACATTTGAGTCTCAAGTTTACGGATGTTTGGGACAAATGCTTTCAATATAAAAGGCTCAGTATAGAAGTTCTCGTACCAGTGATGATCAGTATTGCTATAGGCATCATCCCATCGCATGCTATGAACATCAAATCGTCTTTGAACATAAGGTAAGTTGAAAGCAGAAAAAACCCAACTAGGTATAAAGCCTACTCCATTTAGTGTGGATTGGTCAATTATTTCAAAACACATTGCTTGAAGAACTATTGAGGGCTTGATGATTTTGTAGATCAACGAATTAATTCGAGCTCGGTTTACGTACGAATCCCAATGCCTACATTGCCAGGCACCCATTGCCGAACATATCATTTTTGGATTAATGTCAATGATACCCCTCATTAAATCTACCCATCTTGCTAGTATGTTCCCGTTTACTATTTCAGGGTCATTGCTTTCCCAATCTGGATAAAGTGAATTCCATCCATTATGCCCATTCGTTATTGTAAATGAATATGGCTTTAGAAACTCCGTGATGTCACAAGACACACTGTGAGACAAGTAAGAGTTTAGTTGTTCTTTGGTTATTTTTTTTATAGCCATACCTATACCTTTAACTAGCGAATGTTGAGTAGTGATTTTATTTCTTCTAGTTTATCAAGTTCAGTAGAGTTAAGACTACTTGAATTCTGGGACAACTGATTGGGGAGTAGCACGTCAGGATAATACTGTCCTGAGCTTGATGAGCAATTGCAGTCATATTGAAAGACTTGAGGGGGGGAAGAATGTGTACCACTGTAAACGTTGTTGAAGCTATAATTTTCTTTCATTTTACTAGAATTAATGACAACTCTGAATCTTCCATATGTTGTCATTAGTTCCGCATTACTAAGCGAAACGTCATTTTGCTGTTGTTGAATTGAGTTGATAATCTCAATAAATCCAAGAAGTGAATTATTATTATTCATGAAAGATAGTTAGAGATTAAGAAATTGGATAAGTCCATGAATTGCCTTCAACTGTAATAGCGAAGCTTTCAGCAAGATGTGTAGATGCACCTATCACATACTCAGCTTCTAGGCAAAAATCCTCTTTAAACACTTGCTTGTATGAGGGCTGAAATCCTGACTGGGTAGTTTCCGGTACATTTATTTCCATCCAAAGAGAGAACGTGGGGCTGCCAGGAGGACTAATAAAGAGACGAACCATCCCTTCATGAGTACTTTGCAAGGCAGATAAAGTAATAGATTTTATCAATGCTCCGTTCGCTGTAGCAGCTGCTGGGGCTGTAAAAAGTGTAACTATCGTGCCGGATCCATCAAGATTGGTGTTTGCAACAGAAGCAGTGCCATTGCCAATCATTGCTCTTGATTGCTTGAAATTGCAACATGTATCGGGCAAGGTAGATGGGTAATCCCACGATACTGCTTCAGCAATCACGTTAATTTTTTCTGCGTTTTGTGTAGAAGCAAGTAATGAGGCATTCGGCTCAAGTTCCAAACCATCCATTAAATCAACCTCAATCATCGGCAAAATGGGAGTCGGTGTCGGTGTAGCAGTCAGCATCGGATTTTCTGATAAGGGTATTTCACGATAGAGAGTAGTCCTGCTGCCCGCAGCGTTTCTAATAAACAACCTTACCATGCCCGTTTTTGTCGGCTGTGCGGCCTTAATGATGATAGATTTTATGCGCGTACCGTCGGTTGGACCCGCCGTTAGTACAGTAACCAATGCGCCTGTTCCATCAAGGTTAGGATTCGCAATGGAAAGATTAGCAATACCGGTTTTTGCTGCTAATAATGAATAATCATTGCATCCACATTCGGCTGATACAGTTTGATACATAAGAATTTTAGTTTTGAGTGTGATATAATTTCATCTAATACAAAAACGTAGTTATTAAAAATATATTATACAATAGTAAAAAAAAAAATTAAGAATACATAAACCGAGTTATAAACCCGCTACTCCCTACTGGTTTAAGTTTAGCACAGCGTAACTTAAATCACTCAATACAGCGAAGAGCTGCGGTAGTAGCGAAGCCCATGTCTGCTACAAAAGCAATTCAATACGTAATGCCCGCCCTCCTGACTCCTGCGCAAGTTCATCCGCCATTGGCGGGCTTGCAACAAACTTCCCAGCGGGAAATTATTTAGAGACAGTGAAATTGCGGCGGAGGGTTTCTTTGCCTGTATGCGCTTCCAATGTGTAAAATCCATTGGGCAGGCCGGAAATATTGATGGGCAACCGGCTGTCTGACAGTGTACCGGATAGTACCACCTGGCCCACGGCATTGTAAATGCGAAAATCGCATTTACCCGGCACATCCATCGTAACCCTCAGCTCATGCGTTGCCGGGTTCGGAAAAACCTCAAGGCGGGTATGGGCATATACCGATTTAACCTGGGCAGGCACGGCACAGAGTGTGGGCTCAGGCATCTGGGTGGCCAGCCTCATAGAGGCGGCACCGGGAGTACCGCCGGGATTGATAGCCGGACAAAGTACCTGGTGGCTGCCGTCTATCTGGCAAATTTTTATGGCATCCTCGCCACTAAACCCGACAATTGCATTATAGTCATCAGTAAACTCCGCTGTTACTGCTCCTTCGCATCCGGGAACTGTGCTGCCTATGGCAGTAACGGACTGTATAGCGGTAACAGCACTGTCCAGCTCTATCTTAACTATCTGCGACCCCGTAGAGACCATGTACAGGTCGTTATCGTACCAGGTAAAGTCTCCCAGGGCCTGGTAGCCAATGGTATCTACATACTCGGCGATCGCGGTATTGGTATTGATACGGTACAATTTCATTTGCTCCTCAGCCAGTAGTATGGTATCATTCAGGCCCACCAGCGATATGGCCCCAACCCAGGTTTGGCCCACCGAGGTTGCCACTCCGGTAGTGGTATCAATCTGGAATAGTTCGCCCCCGGCGATGCCCCATAGTTTTCCATCTGTAGTGAAAGCGATATCACCGAAGCCTACCCCGGTGGCGCCCACAAAAGTGCGCGAACAAGTAGCCAGGTCAATGCGGTAGAGGTCGCCACCGCCAATGGTAGCAAAAATGGACGACTGAGCCCCCGCACCGGTGGCAAGCAGGAACAAAAGCGGGAATAATATTTTTTTCATGTGTGTTTTTGTGGGGCTTGTTACAGAAGAAGTTCATAGTAAGGTAATACAAATAAATGCGTTATCATAATAGGTGCGGTAGGAGGCGCTAAAGCTTGGATTATTCTTCATCTATTACCGGCCTACTGCCGATGTATGATCACATCTACTCTCCTGTCTTCTATATATTCATCTTCTTCTCCTTTCCTGGTAACAACACCCTTGCCGGAGCATTCCTTAATCGTTTTGCCCGGCACTCCATTGGCCAGCAGGTAGTTCATTATATGTTGCGCCCGGCGCGCAGAGAGCGCTTTATTGGCCTGGACCTGTCCTGCTTTGTCGGTATAGCCAAGTACACTAATGGCATCCGCATCGCGAAGGCTATCCAGCATTATCGTCTGCAGCCGCACCTGTTGCTGCAAGCTGAGTTCATGCCTGTCACGATCAAAGTATAGCCGGAAGGTATCCGACGTGCCCACTATCGCTTTCTTTAGCTTACCATCGCGCTGGCTTATAAGATACACGTATAACCCACTTTTTTTCCCCTTGTGCCCCCGGTTCTCCCCCGTATGAGTATGCATACTCCACAATCTATATCGCTCAACCCATTTCTGTTTTTCTTTCCATACAGTATCGTTGCAGGCATTTTCCGCAACAACTTTCTGTATAACGTTTAGAGGCATTTCATGTGCTTCCTTGGGGAAATAATAGTCCAGCCAATCGTTAATCACCTCCATCGAATCGTGTACCGCCAGGAAATAATAGTCTAGCGGGCAAAGCCGCCGCGTCATTGATTTTATATGGCGTAGCTGGTCCCACGCCGGCATGCGCCGGTACTCAAAGCTATCTATGTATATCTCCGCATGTTCCCGCGTTGCCAGCAGCTTCTCTACTTCCGAAAAGTTCTTTTCTTTCATACGGGTATTAATGATATAATACGCCTCTATAGGAGCTATCCCTTGTGCTACCGCCTTTTTCAACGCATCTCGGTACAATTTGCGATTCCACACATCGTGTATAGCCAATATGGTGGCAAACACAGAACCATTCTCTACCGAAGGCCACCCTTTCGCTTTCACATAGGCCGACAGGTATTCACTGTGCAGGCTATCCAGGTGCCGCATGGCGCGGCGTACACTCCGGCAGTTGCGCGTGCCGGTGCAGCTATCCAGTAGTTGGCGTATTTCCTGGTCGGCCTGGTACATACCCTGCAGGCGCTGGTACATTTCGGAATGCGGGACGGTACAGAACCGTTTGTAAAGAGTTACATATTCCTTCCTGGCAGCCACCGGCACCCGGTACTGATGATATATCAATGAATCGATGTTCTCTGCCGTAGCACCGGAAAGAAAGGACATGTATCCGGGCGCTACTTTTAGCAGGCTGGCTCCCGCAAGTACACTATCGCCAGTCCTGGAATACTCCTGCAGCGAAAGAAAAGCGGCAAAGGTAGACTTGTTATATCCTTCAAACATGGCCTTTCGCTCATCCCCGCCGAGGCTATCCGAAACCTGTGGCTGCCCCGCCGCACTGAAGGCGGTAAGGAATAAAGCCACCAGCAAGCAGCTATATAGTGCAGTCTGCAACACTAAACAATAACGCATTTCTTTTTGCCTTGTCACTAAACAACAATTAATATTATTCTCCTGTGGGTAAAAATAGAAACCCGCTACCAGCAAGAGTTCTGGAGGATGAGGAAGATTTTTAGTTACATTTTACTTACATACGGTTACACGATACTTGTGGTATAGCGACAGTCACTTACATGTCAGTTACATACACTTTCAGCATGGTAGTAAATGGTATCATCATAGTTACATTTTACTTTCATTGACATTTATGCATTATGCGTATCTTATTGTCTATAAGACGCATGTGCTTATATCTACTAAGATACGCCATTATCGCACAACCAGCATGGAAGGTTATCCACAAGAGGCGGGAACAAATACCCCCCCGTTAATGATATGCAAAGCGGGTGCGGAAAATTGGAAGGTGGCCGGGCGGCCGTGTAACTTGCGGGCATGAAAGGTGCCTTACTCATCTCTATAGTGCTGCTCAGCTTCTCTTCCTGCAAAAAGCTGGCGACGAAGCACCATTGCGTATGCCGGGTAATACGCACGACGGGGGCAATAACGGAGGACCTGGGAACGGTAGAAAAGAACCAGCTGGGCACCTATGCCACCGCCAAAGACACTTGTAATAAACTGCAGGAAAAATATACCTACACCACCCAAAAAAGCACCGGCACAGAAACCTATACAGCTACCTGCGAACTAAACTAGCTTTTTTGCCAATTCTTTGTATTTTCACGGGAGAATCAACCTCTGTTTATGAAGTTCGGTAAACTTACGCTCCTGGCGGCCATAGCTGCCCTGTCATTCGCCTCCTGCACCAAAGACGACCAGCAGTCGTTCATCTGCCGCTGTACGGGCAGTACTGCCGGCCCGGTGGAAACCTATCGCATAGATAACCCATCGCGCGATGCGGCAGACACGCAGTGCAAGGGCTATGCACAGCCGCCCGCCGCTACCGGCACCACCTGCGCGCTCGACTAGGGCCAGCAGTAAGGAAACTCTGTTATTTCAGTAATTCGCCGTATATTTAAGGTGTATATCATACATATATGACTCAAAAACGTTCATTTTTCAGGAAAGGCATGGCGGTTGCCGCTATCGTTTCTGCCGCAATGTTGCTCCACTCCTGCGGAAAGGAAAAAGGTGTTATCCCTTCCCCTTCGTACTCCATAGCCAAGAACTTTGTGGGCTACTACATAGGCTGGAACTCGTGCAGTAACGATACCGCCGACTTTATCATTAATGCCGGGGCCGACAAATCGATGGTGACCATCCCCTTCTATTTCGGGAATGCAGGCTGCCGGATAACGCCTAATGTAAATGCTACTATCAACGGCGACTCCATCCGTATACCCAGCTTTCATTACCAGGACCATTGCTTTGCCGACTATATAGTGGATGGCGACGGCATCTTCAAGAACGACTCCATCTTTATAGAAGTGCGGGTAGACGCCCCATCGGGTAAAGATACCTGCCTGTTCTACGGCAGAAAGCTGGCAGACACTACCAACAATGTGCAGTAATAGCACTACCAATAACGAATTGACCGAAAGCCCCCTCCCTTGCGCGGGGGCTTTTTGTTTGGCATGGGGCTTGCACCTGCTCCCAAAAAAGAACACGATGCGCCTGGTACTGTTTACGCTCCTGCTTTGGGCGTCCCTTCCTTTGCATGCACGGGTGAAGGTAAGCCTGCGCGAGTCGTACCGGCAAAACTGGAGTGGTGGCATTGCCGGCAATAGCGGCAGTAATTTCCATTTCGAGGTACAGTTCAGCGATGTAGCTGATACCCTGCTGCCCGATACCCTGTGGATAGAAGGCCACTGTATAGCCCTGAGGCTAAAGAACAGTGCTGACGGCAACGGAAATACAGCGGTAACCCGCTACCACACCTATCAGCGGGGAAAGAGGCGCACCCACCTGCTGATAAGCATAGATGCGCGCATCAGCCGCCAGGAGGCCCGCCTGGTAGCCCCCCTGCAGGAACCAGAAGCGGCAACTAACCCCACCCCGCCCATAGCCTACAAAGGCGTGGCGCTGCTCTGCTACCGTTACGGAACCGAACGCCGCTACTATGCCATACCGGAAATACTGAAATACCTGGACCCTGTCAACTATCCCTAGCTGAAAATGCGCTCCAGTGCCCAGGCCTTCAGGCGCATTTCTTCCCACTCCTGGAGGGCATCACTATCGTAGGTAATGGCCCCGCCTGTTTGATAAGAAAGGTATTGCGTGGCGGCATTGTAAAAAAGACTGCGGATAACGACGTTGAAATCGAAGTCACCCGTGGGAGAGATGTATCCCACTGTTCCGGAAAAGAGTTCGCGGCGGGCCTGCTCATAGGTATCGGTCAGCTCCATTACTTTCATCTTGGGCGCCCCCGTCATACTGCCCATGGGGAACGAATAGCGGATGGCATCCGTAAACGGCACGCCGGCTCGCATCTTTCCGCTCACTGTAGAGATCATCTGGTGCACTTTCGGGAAGGTATAGATACCAAAGAGCTCTTCCACCGATACAGAGCCCGTTTCACAAACGCGCGCCAGGTCGTTGCGCGTAAGGTCTACTATCATTACGTTCTCGGCACGCTCCTTTATGCTGCTGTGCAGGGCTTGCTTTGCCTGCTCGTCGGCCGCCTCGTTCTCTCCCCGCTTTGCCGTTCCTTTTATGGGTTGGGCTATTAATGTGCCGCCGCTCTTTTGCAGGTAGCGCTCGGGGCTGCTGCACATCAGGCAGGCATCTTGCAGGCGATAGTAGGCGGCGAAGGGTGCGGGCGATAATTCATTGAGTCGGGCGAAGGCATCGGGCGGCGAAAGAGTTACCCCGTTGCTGTAGCCCTCGGTGCAATAATTTATTTCGTAGCAATCACCATCGGCTATGTGGCGACGTAATTTATCTATTACCGTTAAATATTCATTGCGCGCTGTGCGTTGCTGAAAGGTGATGGATGGTAACGGTTGCTGCTTGCGGTGTGCTTGCAGGAGTTCGTTGTACACCGATGCAGGGTCGGCGTCCAGCGCCTCGATGGTGAGTGTGGTATAGTTGCTGCTGATATAGCACACGTAGCGCGGGCGGAAGAAGTACAACTCCGGGAAGCCCTGCTTGCCAGCGTGCCGTGAGTGGAGACGTGGCTCCAACTGATTTTTGTAGTCGTAGCACAAGTGGCCGAAGTACCAGTCGGACTGTGCGTCGTGCGCCTGTTGCAGTTGCTCCAGCGACTCGCTCACCTCCCCGACTTCACCAGCGGCCAGCAGGCACTCATACTTTCCATGGGGGGATTGATAGCTGTTGCTATCAAGGAAAAGAAGAATGCTGAATTGGCTCGCCCAATCCAGCATTCTTCTTTTTATTTCTGCATGCTGGCCGGTAGCCAGCGGGAATGTAGCTATTTGTCTCAATAGGCAACGGAATTAAAAATCGTCATCATCGTCATCAAAGCCGCCACCGCCTTCGCTAAAGAACCCGAGGTCTTTAAACTCATCGTCTATGTCAAAGTCGTCATCGCTCTTCGATTTCTTGCCGCCACCGCTCTTGGTCTTCGACTTAGGGAGATCAAACTCTTCAAACTCCTTGTCTATGTCGTAGTCGTCTTCGTCGGCTTTTTCATAATCGTCTACCTCATCCACATCGTCGTCGTCGTCGTCATCATCGTCGTCATCGCTCTTCTTCGATTTGGCGGAGCCCTTCTTAGCCGCTGTTTTCTTTTTAGGAGTATCCTCTGTCTCCTCTTCGTCTATATCCTCATCGTCCTCTTCTGTTTTCTTAGACGATGCTTTTTTTGCTGCCGGCTTAGCGCTCGCAGAAGAGGCGCTTTTTTTGCTTGCTGCTTTCTTTACTGGTTTCGATGTCATGGCACTAAAAGCTAATTGATAGCGTATGATTTTAATTGTTTGCGAAAATTGCCAAATTTTTCCTGAACGGAAAAATATTTTTTTTCTATTCTAAATGCAGTAACTGGTCGCGGCCCGTTCCGTTGGAAATGTACGCGATCTTCGTGCCCAGGTACTGCTCCATGAAGGTGCAGTATTCTTTAAACACCTGCGGCAGTTCGTCGTAGGTTTTACACTCGCTGATGGGGTTGTCCCATCCCGGGAAATCCTGGTATACCGGCTCCAGCTGCGCATCGCATACATCATAAGGAAACTCGGTGGTTTCCACGCCATCTACCCGGTAGGCTATGGCGGCCTTTATGGGGTTGAAGCCATCCAGTACATCGGCCTTGGTAACTATTATTTTGGTTACGCCGCTCAGCATTACCGCATAGCGGAGCGCTACCAGGTCGGCCCAGCCACAGCGGCGCGGGCGGCCGGTGGTGGCGCCAAATTCATTACCCGCCTTGCGGAGTGCCTCGCCCGTTTCGTCTTCCAGTTCGGTAGGGAATGGACCACCCCCCACACGGGTGCAGTAGGCCTTGGTAATGCCATACACCTCGCCAATGCGCTGGGGTGCTACGCCCAATCCATTGCATACCCCGGCCGATATAGTATTGGACGAGGTAACGAATGGGTACGTGCCGAAATCAACATCCAGCATGCTGCCTTGCGCGCCTTCAGCCAGTATTTTTTTGCCTGCTGCCAGGTGGGTGTCTATCCAGTATTCCGCGTTCACGATCTTCAGCGTGCGGATGAACTCCACAGCCTCAAAGAAGGGCGCTTCCCACTGCTGCCAGTCAATCTGGTGCTCATACTGGCGCAGCATCTCCAGGTGTTTGTTTTTCAGCTTTTCATACTTGGCGGCAAAGTCTTTGCTCAGTATATCGCCTATCCTCAGGCCATTGCGGCCTGTTTTATCCATATAAGCGGGGCCGATGCCTTTCAGCGTAGAGCCTATTTTCTCAGAGCCCTTCGCCGCTTCCGACGCGGCATCCAGCGCGCGGTGGGTGGGCAGTATCAGGTGGGCCTTCTGCGATATGAACAAGCGCTCCAGCATGGCAGGCTCCAGGGTAAGGATATTCTCTATTTCCTTTTTCAGCGTTACCGGGTCTATTACCACCCCGTTGCCTATCAGGTTCAGGCAGTGCTGGTGAAACACGCCCGAGGGTATGGTGTGCAGCACTATCTTGGTACCGTTCACATACAGGGTGTGGCCCGCATTGGGCCCTCCCTGGAAGCGGGCGATAATGTCATACTTCGCAGCCAGGAAGTCTACTATTTTTCCTTTACCCTCATCGCCCCACTGGAGCCCGAGCAATACATCTATCATAATTAAAATTGCGCCCCAAAAGTAACCACGATTCAGTAGATTTTGAGGATTGGCCATTATTTTTTGTTGGGGGTGGAATTGAACCGGGATTGGAGTGGAGCAAACAGATTGGCCAAGGCTGCCTGCCACCCCCCTGCCTAACGGCATGCAGGCCTTAAGGGCGGGAAGTGATCATACAAAACCACCGAGATATTACACTAATTGAAATGCAACATCCCGGTGGTAGTATGTAAAAGGTGGCCTTATTTCAGACTTATGATTTCTTTTTCAGGTCGTCTCCCTGCATGGTAGACATGAGCTGCTGTATGGTGCGTTTGTAGTTATCGGCCGAGCCATCCAGGAAGATAGTATTGCCCTGGCCATTTTCCGCAAAGTGCTTAATGGCATCGGTCCACATGGAGAAGAGGATGAACGAGGCGTCCAGGTGGGCGCTTTCCATCTCTTTGGCCGCCAGGGCCATACCACGGGCTACCTCCTCGCGGAAGAGCGCCACACCCTGCCCACGAAGCTGGGCCGCCTGGCGTTCTGCCTCTGCTGATATCTTAATGGCGTTACCGTCCGCTTCCGCCGCTTTGGTTTTGGTAATAAGCAATGCCTGCCCTTCGTTCTCGGCAGCCGCCTTCAGGTTGTTAGAAGCTACCACCTGTGCCATTGAGCGCATGATCACCTCATCAAAGGCTATGTCGTTCATCTGCATATCGTGCAGGTGATACCCCCAGTCTTCCAGTTGCTTATCCAGCTGTTCCTTTACGTGGTGAATGATCTCCATCCGCAGCTGTAATATCTCCGACTGTTTCTTGGTAGCCACAAATGCGCGCACGGAGCCTTCTACCGAGCGTATCAGCGCCTGCATAAAGTTGCGCTCATCCACAAATTTAAAGGCTACACTCTTTATGATCTCTATCTCCTGGTTCAGCACGGAGTAGAGGAGCATGGCAGAGAAGTTGACATTGGCCTGGTCTTGGGTAATGGCTTGGAACTTCAGCTCAATGGAACGGTTTTGGTAAGAGATACGCTTGAAGATCTTTTCTATTACGGGTATCTTGAAGTTGAGCCCCGGGCGCAGGATGCGCTGGAACTTACCAAAGACGGTAATAACAGCCACGGTGCCCTGCTGTACGGTAACAAAGCTCATGAACAGCAACAGCAGCAATACAACGGCGACAACAATAGTAGTAACTGGCATAGAAAAGAATGGTTTTATTTGGAAATATACGAACATGTCCGAACTTTGTGCAACAAAAAAGAACAGAACCGGGCATGTCTAGTAATAAGTGGACGCTAAACACAGATGCTATGCAAGAGGAATTCTTTGCAGACACTGCCCTGATAGGTATCGCCAGCTCGCTGCCCGGATACCAGTTCTGCTGGACGCTGAACAAGCAACTGGACACCAACTTTGTGCGGGAGCCTGAAATGGACGTATGCCTGCAGAGTGGCAAGAACAAACAGCACTACTTCCCCATATATGTTTACTGCCTGCCTACCAATGGGCTTAAATACTTCCTCTACAAGCTAAAAAGCGATAAAGAAGCCCTGCTGCCGGAAGTGAAGCAGCTGGACTACCTCTGGATGGTACAGAGCAACTCACCCGAAGATGACGCCCAGGAGATTGTCACTCACCTACGCGACCTACCCGAAGTACAACTTGCCCAGGTGCTGGCAGCCGATAGGCTAAAGAACCTGAACCATCTTATTGTGTAGCCGTAGCGCGCGCTGTAACTACCCTTCCATGCCGGCACCAACACATTAAATAAAAAGCCACCCTCAGGCCGTTGGGGGTAAATAAGCCCTTTGTTAGTTGGTGCATACGTGTATTTTTCTATTTTTGTTGCCTGTCTAAACATACCTACATGAATTATCGTAAAATCAACAACATTGTTGGTTGGGCAACCGGCCTTATTGCACTTGCCGTGTACCTGATGACTATGGAGCGCACCGTGAGCTTCTGGGACTGTGGCGAGTTTGCCTCCTGTGCCTACAAACTGGAAGTGGGTCACTCTCCGGGCGCCCCGTTCTTTATGATGCTGCAGCGCCTGTTCGGCATCCTTGCCGGCGGCACTACCGGCCAGCCCAGCACATCGGCCATTGTGTTTATCAATGCCATGTCGGCGGTAATGAGCGCGGGAACCATACTGTTCCTGTTCTGGACTATTACACACTTTGCCAAGAAACTGATAGCCGGCGGCTCTAACGAACCAACCGGGCAGCAGAACATGCTTATAATGGGTGCAGGCCTGGTAGGCGGACTGGCTTATACCTTCTCTGATACCTTCTGGTTCTCCGCTGTAGAGGCCGAAGTTTACGCCACCTCTTCTTTCTTCACCGCCCTGGTATTCTGGGCCATACTGAAATGGGAAAATGTAGCCAACGAGCGCCACGGCGACCGCTGGCTGGTGTTTATAGCCTACCTCACGGGGCTTTCCGTGGGTGTCCACTTGCTGAACCTCCTTACCATCCCGGCCATTGCCATGGTGTATTACTACAAGCGCTACGAGGCTACCACCCGCGGCGCTATCCTGGCGTTCATACTGGGTTGCCTGGTGCTGGCGTTCGTACAGTTTGGCGTTATACAGTACCTGCCCATCTTCGCTTCCAAGTTCGACCTGATGTTTGTGAACGATCTGGGTATGCCGTTCGACTCCGGCGCTATCGCCTTTGTAGTGCTGCTGGTGGGCCTGCTGGTATGGCTCCTCATGCTGGCGCGCAAAAAGCAGTGGTACCTGGTACACACCAGCCTGCTGTGCATTTGCTTCATCATTATCGGGTTTTCGGCCTACCTGGCGCCCATCATCCGCTCCCGCGCTGATGTGCCTATCGACATGACCAACCCCGACAATACGCTCAGCCTTATCTCCTACGTGCAGCGCGAGCAATACGGGCAGCAGCCCCTGTTTGTTGGCCCCGACTATACCAGCGACGTAATAGACAAGAAAGTAAAAGGCTACAACTACACCCAAACCCAGGAAAATGGTAAAGACCACTACAAAAAGGTGGGTGAAAAGATAGAATATAAATACAGCGATACCCGGGTGTTCCCCCGTATCTGGGATGGTAACGACCCATCGCACGCCCGCTTCTACCGCAATTACCTGGAGCTGGCCGAGGGCGAAGTACCCAGCGGTGCCGATAACATGAAATACTTTGTAGGGTACCAGCTTGGCTGGATGTGGTGGCGCTACTTTATGTGGAACTACGCCGGCCGTGAAAATGATATAGAAGGCCAGGGCAACCCGCGCTTCGGCCACTGGATCTCCGGTATTCCGTTTATAGATAAAGCCAAAGTGGGCAACCTGGACCTGGCCGGCAACGGTGTAGGCAACAATGCCGCCCGCAACGAGCTGTACTTCCTGCCACTGATACTGGGCCTGCTGGGTATGGTGTACCACTTTAACCGGAACCGAAAGGACGGTATTGTCACCTTCGTGCTCTTCTTCTTTACCGGTATCGCCATCTGTATCTACCTGAACATGACCCCGCAGCAGCCACGTGAGCGCGACTACGCCTTCGCCGGGGCTACCTACGCCTTCGCTATATGGATAGGGCTGGGTGTGCTGATGGTGAACGACCTGTTCCAGCGCTTCCTGAAAGGAACTGCGGGAGGCGCGCTGGCAATAGTACTGTGCCTGGCCGCCGTACCAACACTGATGGCCGCCGAAGAATGGGACGACCACGACCGCTCGCGCAAGACACTGGCCCACTCTACCGCCTACAATGCGCTGCAATCGTGCGCACCCAATGCCATCCTGTTCACCTTTGGTGATAACGATACCTACCCGGTATGGTACCTGCAGGAGATAGAGGGCGTTCGCCGAGATGTGCGCATCATTAACCTGAGCCTGCTGGGTATAGACTGGTACATAGACCAGCTTAACTACAAAATAAACGATGCCGACGCGGTGCCGATGGTCTGGAAAAAGAAAGACTATGTAGGCGAGGCGCACAACTTCCTCAGCTACAACCCCAATAGCCCGCTCGACCAATCTAAATACTACCCGCTGTATGAAGTATGCCAGTTTATGGTAAGCGACGACCCGAAAACGCAGGCAATGACCCGCGATGGCGCCCGCACCAACTTTATACCAGCCAAGAACTTCACTATCAACTCGCTGAGCAAAGAACAGCTGGTGGCGCAGGGGCTGGTGAAAGCCGCCGATACCGGTAAAATAAGCACCGATGTCCGCTTTACCAACTCTAAGAACATGCTGATAAAGGACGACATAGCCGTGCTGAACATAATAGCCGCGATAGCTCAGGAAGGCTGGAAACGCCCGATATACTTTGGCGGCGGCCTGCCGGCAGATAACTACGCCGGCCTGGACGATTACCTGGCGCTGGAAGGCGTGGTGTACCGCCTGATGCCTTACCGCTATGCGGACTCCGCCTCAATGGCTTCGGCTATGCCGGGCAATAAGGGCTGGATAGACCTGGATAAGACGTATGACCTGTATATGAACAAATACCAGTGGGGCAACGCAGAACGCAACGATGTGTACTACGACGAAAAGAACCGCCTGATGTTTGCCGCCTACCGCGTGAATGTTTCCAGGGCGGCCAACCAGATGGTAGCTGCGGGACGCCAGAAAGAGGCGGTGGACATACTGAACAAAGTACACACCAAGCTGAGCCAAACCTCCTACCCGTATAACCCGTATACGCTGGAGATGTTTGACGCCTCGGGCTACTTTATGGCTGCCGCTTACTACAATGCGGGCGACAAGCAGAAAGCATCTGAGATAGCCAACATCTTTATCAAGAACGTAGAGGCTGACATCAACTGGATACTTTCGCTGAAGAACCCTGAAGCGCTGGGAGAAGAGGCCCGCCAGGACCTGAGCCTTGTGGGTGAGTTTGCCCGCCTGGCCGGCGCTGCCGGAGACGCGCAAAATGGCAAAATCTACTCTGACAAAGCAGACGCGCTTTACAACCGCCTGAAGGATGTAGTGGATATGTCGCCCATGATGCGCCGCTAATAATTTTAACACTAATAAAGCCCTCCCACCCGGGAGGGTTTTTTATTTTTACGTCTTATTATAGAAAAGAGAACGAATGAAATGGATAGTTTGCCTGCTGCTGATAGTGCTTTCTGCGCTGGACGCCGGTGCCCAGGCACCCGTCAAGCAAAAGGAAATAAGGGCGGTATTGGTAATGCTGCGCACCGAACGCAAGAAAATCCAATACTATCGGAACAGCGGAAAAGGCGACAAGGCAAACCGGCTGCGGGACGAGATGGTAAAAGTAAACCGCGCCACTATCAACGATTTCAGCGCGCATTTTGACAGGTGGCCGGTGTATTACTTTGTAGACAGCAACCTAAGTGATGTGCGGCAGGGCAAACTGGACGGGCATATACTGGACAAAAATCTGCAACCGTTGACCATACCACCGGTTAACTTCGCCGACAATAATTACATAATCGTTTACTACGGTAAGCCACCTGCTGATGTAGGGGTACAGTTGAAGGATGGCGATAAGAAGCCCGTGTACACCGAAGGATACCACCCGGGCAACGGACTGGTGGTACTGGGGCCTTCCTTTGAACGCATGAAGAACACTCACCTGTTCTTCGTTTATACCGCGCGGGTAAGAAAGGACCGTGAAAAGCTATACAATTACATTTCTGACGAGTTTGATGTAGAGTATAGGGAATACGCTAAAGATTTGAAAAACCGGACGGATTAGGCAGCACCCTTCTCCCCTGGTACAAAATCAAAAAGCCTTCCACGTATGCGGAAGGCTTTGTTTTTCCTGGAGGTCGCGAGCGGATTCGAACCGCTGTAGCAGGTTTTGCAGACCTGTGCCTAGCCACTCGGCTACGCGACCCTGTCGGGATGGCAAATGTAGTAAAAAATCGTTTCTTTACAAGAGGAAAATCAAAAACTATATGCACCGGCAAGAAGTAATAGAGGAAAGCGAACTGATGATCACCGAGAGGGGTACTATTTACCACCTGGACATGGCCCCGGAACAACTGGCCAACACCGTTATCACCGTAGGCGACCCCGACCGGGTGAAGGAGGTATCGAAGTATTTTGACCGCATAGAATCACGGGCGCAGCACCGCGAATTTATAGCGCATACGGGCTACATAGGGCAGAAAAGAATCACAGTGGTTTCCACCGGCATAGGCCCCGACAATATAGACATAGTACTGAACGAACTGGATGCACTCGCCAATATAGATTTCGCTACGCGAACGGTGCGGGAACAGAAACGGACGCTGGATATCATCCGCATAGGCACCTGCGGCATCCTGAACCCCGAAGTAGCGCCGGGCAGCTTCATCGCCTCCTCTCACGCCGTGGGACTCGATAACCTGATGCTCTACTACCGCCTGAGCGGCAGCCCCGACGAGATATTTATCCTGAACGAGTTTGTGCGCCATACCGCGCTGGGCGGCAGCGCCCTGCAACCCTACGTGGCCGAGGGCTCCATTGCCCTGCGCAAGCACTTTGGCGAGCACTACACACACGGCATCACTATTACCTGTCCCGGCTTCTACGGGCCGCAGGGGCGGGTGCTGCGCGCGCCTATCGCCTACCCCAACCTGGTAGACGCACTCACCACCTTTCAATGCGGTATGCACCGGGTAGCCAACTTTGAAATGGAGACCTCGGCCATATACGGGCTGGGGAAAGTGCTGGGCCATCATTGCCTTTCCCTGAGCCTGGGCGTAAACAACCGGGTGATGAAGAAAGTAATGGATGATATACCCGGCGGGCTGGAACGGCTGATAAAGGAATCGCTGGCTATTATTGAAAAAATATAGCAGGAATATACATTTTATAAGCATAAACGAATAAGCTATTTTTACCCGCAATTATGTATCCTGACTTTCAATACCTGCTGCAGAGCCTGCTGGGCGTAGAAATACCCGAGTGGGTAGGCATCTTTAAGACATTCGGATTCCTGATGGCGCTGGCCTTTGTAGCGGGCGCGATGGTAATAGTACGGGAGCTGAAGCGGAAGGAAGCAGCCGGGCTGCTGCTGCCCAACATTGTGGAGCAGGTAGATAAAAAGACCGGTGTAAAAAAGAAGGTAGCGGTGTACCCGCACCAGAAAGTAACCGACATAATAGTAGTAGCCGCCATAGCCGGACTGGCGGGCGCAAAAATCTTTAACGCCTTTGAGACCTGGCAAGACTTTCTGCAAAACCCTATCGACAACCTGTTCTCCCGCAGCGGCCTTACCTTCTACGGCGGGCTGATAGGCGCAGGCATAGCCCTGTACTACTACACCAAAAAGTATAAGATATCCTTTATACACTTTGCTGACGCCGCCGCCCCGGCGCTGATGCTGGCCTATGGCGTAGGCCGCCTGGGCTGTCACTTCTCCGGCGATGGCGACTGGGGTATCTTCAACAGCGCCTACATTACCCGTCCCGATGGCAGCCTGGTGCTGGCACAGGCGGGCGAATATGAGGCCATGCTGCAAAAGGTGCCCGGCTTCTTTACCAAAGACTTTGGCGCGCTCAACGCCGTTCCTTCCATACACGCCGTAGCCCCATCGTGGCTGCCCGACTGGACCTATGCCATGAACTACGCCCACAACGTGAACCACGAAGGCGTAATGATAGCTGGCTGCACCGGCAACTACTGCTCCGTGCTGCCGGTAGGCGTATTCCCTACTTCGCTTTACGAAGCCCTGGCCTGTACCATCCTGTTCCTGGTGATAATGGCCTGCCGGAAAGTGTTCCCCAGGCCGCTGCACCTCTTTGGCTTCTACCTGATACTGAATGGGCTGGAGCGCTTCTTTATTGAGAAAATAAGGGTGAATTACGAGTACGACTGGGGTTTCCTTCATCCCAGCCAGGCCGAGATAATATCCTCCGGACTGGTGCTGCTGGGCGCGGCTATCCTCCTTTTTTACAAACCCAGGACGGGAAACCCGGCAAAAAGCCAGTAGCAAGCAGTTTATGGATTAAATAATTATTACTTTTACACCAGTATCAGTCATTAATTATTTCATCCAGATGCTTCACATTTTACGCAAATCAGTTTTCGCATTGTGCGCCCTTATGGCGATAGGTGCCGGCAAAAGCATGGCCGCCAATGGCGACACTACCGTGGTACAGGTTTTCCAGGACCAGGTAATTATTACGAATCCCAATACGGGCTCTAATCCGTACAGCAACTGGGGTGTATTTCCCGGCTCGGCTGCCACGTATAACAAGGTGCTGATGTACCTCACGTTTGAATGCCCGGACAATATGCCGTGTGCCGAGTGGGACTACCTGGACCCCATCTCTATAAAGCGGCCCAACGGAATGAACAGCACGCCCCTGAACTGGGAATTCGCCCGCTTCATTACTCCGTATGGACTGTACTGGGGAGCCGGCAGCAGCTTTAAGCATGGCTGGTACTACGACGTTACCGACTTTGCCACCCTGTTTCACGACTCGGTAGAAATAGAATACAACCATACCGGCTATGAAGGCACTCACTATGGCTGGAAGATAAATATGACCTTCCTGCTGATAGAAGGCACCCCGGAACGTGAAGTGAAAAACATCACCCGCATCTACTCCGGTGGCTATGGCTACAACTCCAATATTGAAACCAACCTGTCTGCGCAGTCGGTAACCTATGGCGCCAATACGCAGGAGGCCCGGGTAAAAATCATACAGAGCGGACACGGAATGAACGACCAGAACTGCTCGGAGTTCTGCCCTAAGCAACGCTGGGTGAAGTACGACAACAATACCATTAACCAACGCCTGATGTGGCGCGAGTGCGGCTTCAACTCCCTGTACCCGCAGGCGGGAACCTGGCTGTACGACCGCGGCAACTGGTGCCCCGGCGCCAGCGTTCGCTACGATGACCTGGACATACACGGCGTAACACCCAACACCACCCACACCTTTGATATTGACATGGAGACAGTGGGCGCGGGCAACTTCGGCACACAGGTAATCACCGCTTACGTGATAGAATACGGAGCGCCTAACTACGCCACTGATGTATCGCTGGAAGCCATACTGGCCCCCAGCAACGAGCATGAAGCTACCCGCCTCAACCCCATCTGCGCAGAACCTATTGTAGTCATCAAGAACAACGGAACCAACCCGCTTACTTCCGTGAACATAGTGTATGGCGTACCCGGTGGCGTACAAAGCACCTATGCGTGGACCGGCAACCTGCCTTACCTGGGTGTGGATACCGTGCGCATCAATCAAGCGGTGAACTGGAGCCCCAACAGCAATGTGTTCCAGGTAGACCTGCAAAACCCCAACAACACTACCGACCAGTGCCCCTACAACAACTACAATGCCGGCGCATTCACCTCGCCCGATGTATTTGGCTACGATAAGGTAATCATTGATTTTAAAACGAACCTGGCCCCCAGCGAGAACCGCTACATATTCATGGATATGACAACCGGAACGGTGCTGTCCAGCAAAAACAACTTCACCGCCACCAACACCTTGCACAAGGATACCATATCCCTTTCACCGGGGCACTGCTACAGCTTTGAGTTTTACGATGATGGCCCGCCTCCCGGCAACCTGGCACAACTGAACAATGATGGCCTCAGCTGGTGGGCCAACAATGGCGATGGCGGCGGCACCCTGCAACTGAAGCGCATAAGCTCGCCCTTCCCGATAAAGACCTTCAACCCCGATTTCGGAACCAAGGTGCTCTACCAATTCATGTGCCTGTTCCCGCTGGCGGTGAACGAGGTGAACGCAGATAACATCTCTATGATCGTATCGCCCAACCCCAGCCACGATGGCAACTTCAGCATCAGCTATACCCTGCCCGAAGCAGGCGCTACGCTGGAAGTGTACAACATGGTAGGTATGCGCGTACACCGGCAGCAGCTCAGCCAGCAGTTTGGAGAAACTAATGTTTCCTTAAAAGAACTGCCTAAAGGCGCTTACATCATTAAAGTGACCAGCAAGGGTAACCTGGTACATACTCAGCGGGTAATATCCAACTAGTAATTGGTATATATAACGAAAAGGAAAGCTCACCCCCCGGGGTGAGCTTTCCTTTTCAGCCTACAGGGCACGACTTTTTATTTGTTGCTGGTATGGAAGCGACAGGTGAAATAAAACTCAGCAGGCGAAAGCTAAGATCCATCAGCAGCGATGGCGTAAAGACCGCAAAAGCGGTGAACCTGGTGTATGTTACCGACAAGGACGCGGGCATCACCCGGAAGCGTACGAGTGACGGATTTAGCTATTATCACAAAGGCCGGGAGGTGCGCAAAGAAGAAACCCTGTTCCGCATCCGCAGCCTGGTGCTACCCCCGGCATGGGAACAAGTATGGATATGCGCCAGCGCCAACGGACACCTGCAGGCCACCGGTATAGACGCACGCGGCAGAAAGCAATACAAATACCACCCGCTCTGGAACAACCTGCGCAACCAAACCAAATTCTTCCACCTGCACGACTTTGGCGCCGCACTGCCGGGGCTGCGCAGCCAACTACAGAAGCACCTGGCGAAGCAGGGCCTGCCGCTGGAAAAAGTGCTCGCTACCGTCGTATCCCTTATGGAATGTACCTGCATCCGCATCGGCAATTCAGCATACGAAAAACTGTACGGCAGCTTCGGGCTTACGACACTGAAAGACCAACATGTAACCATTAAAGGGCACGAGGTAAAGTTCAGCTTTAAGGGAAAGAAAGGCGTATCGCACAACATAAGCCTGCGCAGCAGACGCCTGGCGCGTATAGTGAAACAGTGCCGGGACATACCGGGTAAAGAACTCTTTCAATACTACGACGACAACGGCCAGCGAAAGACCATAGACTCCGGCATGGTGAACAATTACATAAAAGAAATAAGCGGTGGCAACTTTACCGCAAAGGACTTCCGCACGTGGTGGGGCTCTTTGTACGCCCTGCAAGCCTTGAAAGAACTGGGAGAAGCCACCACTGAAACCGCCGCCAAACGAAATATAGCAGCCGCCCTGGACAGTGTGGCCCGCCAACTGGGCAACACCCGCACGGTATGTAAAAAGTACTATGTACACCCACACATCCTTGACCTCTATTCCGCTCACTCCCTGGGCAAGTACTTCAGAAAAAGTGACCAGTATGAGTGTGGCAGCCAGGTGGGATTGTCGGTAGAAGAGCAAGTGCTAATGAACATACTGGAGCGCAGCGGTTCGGCCTCGATAGCCGCCTAGAGCGCGCTCCCCTGCCCTTTGTGCGCCAGCCATTTTTTTAGCGCTATTGCTATCATCAGTATCAGCATCGCGGTATGATTTAGTAGTAATTATTTTGTTTGAACCATTGCAGGGCGCTGCCTACAGCTACCTCCATAGGCGTGTACTCCAGTTCCAGATCCCGTTCCGACTTCTTGCCGGTGTAGTAATTGCCCAGGCACAGCAAAAACGAAGAAGTGTAGCTGAGCTTGCCGCTGCGCCGGGTTATCTTCCCGATGAGCGAGCCCGCGCGGCCCGCCAGCATCAGCGCGAAGCGGGGTATGGGTACCAGCAGCTTTCGCTTCCCTGCCGAAGCCTGCACCAGTCGAAAGAACTCCCGGTAGGAAAGATTGTGCCCAGCAAGAAGGTAGCAATCGCCGGCCTTCCCTTTGGTAATGGCGTTGATGATGCCTCTTGATACATCCTTGATGTACACGAAGTTTTTACCACCGGAAGGATAGAACACAACACTACCGCGCAGTCCGTACAGCAGCAACTTTCCAGAGCTGGGCTTCACATCCATGGGCCCTATCATGAACGTGGGGTTCACTACCACCGCGGGGAGCCCTTTGCCCGCCACCATTTCCAATACATACTGCTGCGCCAGGTATTTGCTGTTGATGTACCCGGAGTTAGCCCGGAACAAGGTAAATCCGCCCAATTCACTACCGGGCGCTGCTTTGCTGCCCGGCGCCATCGTGTTGGCGGTGCTTACATATACCAGCCGCTTCACGCCAAGTTGCAGGCAAGCATCGGCTATATACTTAGTAGCGGTGAAATTCACCCGCTCATACTCCTCGAAAGGGATGGACCATTGCCCGGTAATGCAGGCGGCGTGCAGCACTACCCCGCAACCTTCTACAGCAGCCAGCACATCCTGCTGGTTATCTATATTACCATACACCACCTCGCAGGGTACTCCTTGCAGCGAGCGGAGGTCTGCGCCCTTCCGCACTATAATACGAATGTCGTAGCCCTGCAGGTGCAAGTCGTGCACGAGGTTAGCGCCCAGGAAACCATTGGCCCCTGTTACCAGAACTTTCATCATACTATTTTGATTTTATGCGGTTACGGAAAAGGATATTTCTTTCTTCACTGCCCGGGATATGATTTTCAGGCGCCACGTGCCGGGCAGCAACGCCATTAGTAAGTGATTCAGCTTGTTCATAAATCCGGGTACTATAGTGGGTTGCCGGCCCAGCGTACCCGCCAGCGCTATGGCTGCTATGCTTGATGTTGGCAGCAGTCCCATCTTGCCCTTCAACCCCTGCGCTATAATGCGGCGCGCGGTATAGGAGTTGGTCATAATCGGTCCGGGGTACACCACGCTTACCGATACACCGGTTCCTGCCAATTCTTCCCGCAGGCTGAGGGAGAAAGAAGAAATGAATGCCTTGGAAGCGGGATATACTGTTTTGTATGCTATGGGAGAAAATGCCGCCATGCTGGATATATTCATGATGTAGCTCTGCGCGTGCTTCATCAGGTGCGGTATCAATATCCGGGTAATGAGCGTAGTGCTGCGCACATTCAGCTGTATGATATTGTCTATCCGCTCCCACGATGTTTGCAGAATAGAGGAGGTGCCGCCTACCCCGGCGTTGTTGATAAGGAACTGTATGGGGTATCGTTCCGCTATTGTGTTCACGGTGCTTATCAGCTCGGCGCTGTCGGTCATATCCAGCTCTATCGCTTGTGCGTCTACCCCGAATGCGAGCCGCAGCTCATGGGCCAGCGATTGCGTATTACCGCCCGGCAGGGCGAATAACAGCACGTTCATTCCACGCTGCGCGCACTTTATCGCAAATTCCCTTCCCAACCCCGAGCTGGCGCCGGTGATGAGCACATAGTTCCTGCCTGTCATTGCTAATTATTTTCCAGTAGTGAAGTAAATAAGGCCATACTCTCCAGCATGTTGTCGTGTATGATAGGGTCGGTAATGAACTTGGGCAATTTATTATTGCGGTTGGCTGTAATCGTGTAGGTCACTTTGGTCTGCTTGCCGCCGCTGTTCTCCAACACCCATTTCCCCCGCGTACCGGCTATACGGCCTACGCCACTCTTTACCGGGAACAAGCTATGCGTGGTGCTCTGGAAATGCACCTCCGTAGCTCCGGGCGCTGGCTTTACCGTGTACTGCAGGCAGCAATCCTGGTCGCCCACAGGCCAGGGTATATCGTAACGCACGTAACTTACCCACGAGCTTTCTGTAGCGGGTATGATGCGAAAGACATCAGCCTGGGGATTCCACTCCGGCCCCTTCGATTGGTCTTTGAGCAGCGCGAGCGCCTGTGCCGGTGAAGCATTCACCACGAAGACCACTTTCAGCTCCCGTGCCTGTTCGCCATTCATGGCCGTTATCCACTTCTCGTATAGCGAAACGCCATCGTCCTTTTTTACCAGCTTATAATCTCCGGCCTGTGCCTTTACGCCGGCCCCTGCCAGCGCAAACAGGAGGATCAATATTCTCAGCTTTACCATAACGTTGAATTTAATGTTTGATGAACGGTATAGTAATAGGACAACCACCACGGCCTATGCCCCTATGCTACCTGAAATATATTAGTGCCTGCCTATTCTAAACGGCACATAATCAACCTTGCGGGGCACAAAAAAGCCACGCTTCGGTTGAAGCGTGGCGATACAATTCTTATACAGCAGTCAATAAACTATACCGCCTCTGCCGGCGTGTAGTAGGTACTGTTCAATTCTTTATTCGCCTGTTCAGCTTTTTCTATTGGTGCGAAATCGGAGAGGGCTTCTCCCCTGTTCTTACGCACTACGGTAGTATGCTCGTAGTGTACCGATGGCTTGCCATCGTTGGTTACCACTGTCCAGCCATCGTCCAGGGTATATACTTCTCTCCTGCCCAGGTTTATCATCGGCTCTATAGCCAAAACCATCCCTTCTTTAAGGCGCTTACCATCTCCCCTGCGCCCATAGTTGGGCACCTGGGGGTCTTCGTGCAGCTTCTTGCCTATGCCATGGCCTACCAGCTCGCGCACCACGCCGTAGCCGTGATCGCGGGCGGTATGCTGCTCTATCGCATAGGAGATATCCCCTACCCGGTTGCCGTCTTTAGCCTGTTCTATTCCCTTAGCGAGCGACTCTTTGGTAATGCGCATCAGCTTCAGTACCTCCGGGGCGACATTGCCTATCGCAAACGTGTAAGCGTGGTCGCCGTGATAACCATTCATGTACACGCCGCAGTCTACTGATATAATGTCTCCATCCTTCAGCTCGTAATCACCGGGGAAGCCATGCACCACCTGCTCATTCACCGAAATGCAGAGCGAGTATGGATAGCCGTTGTAGTTTTTGAAAGAAGGTACGCCGCCGTTATCGCGGATGAACTGCTCGGCCATTTTATCGATGGACAAGGTAGTGATACCGGGCTTTAAAAAGCCTGCCACCTCAACATGGGTGGCAGTTACTAATAAAGCGCTTTTTCTTATTAATTCTATTTCGTCTTTACTCCTGATATGTATCATACACACAAAAATCTTAAACGGAAGCCTGAACCGGAGAACGTCCGGAAATACGGCCGGTCTTCATCAGGCCATCGTATTGGCGCATCAGCAGGTGACTTTCTATTTGCTGAAGCGTATCCAGTACCACACCTACGCCAATCAGCATAGAGGTGCCACCGAAGAAGGTAGAGAAACCGCTGGTTACATTCAGCAGTGCCGCGATACCCGGAAGGATACCCGCCAGCGCCAGGAATACGGCACCAGGCAGCGTGATACGGTCCATGATAGTAGCAATGTAGTTAGCTGTATCTTCACCTGGTTTCACACCTGGTATAAAGCTGTTGTTACGCTTCAGGTTATCGGCCATTTCGGTTGGGTTGAAGATAAGCGCCGTGTAGAAATACGTGAACGCTATTACCAGCACCGCATAGATAACATTATACCAAAGGGAAGTATGATCCTGCATGGCGCGGGCAAATCCCTGGGCGGTCTCCGACTGAGAAAACCCTACTAATGTTGCCGGGATGAACATGATAGCCTGTGCGAAGATGATAGGCATTACACCTGCGGAATTTACTTTCAGGGGTATGAACTCGCGGCTTCCACCGGTTGCAGCGGCAGCACTGGTGTTACCAATGATACGGCGAGCATAGTTCAGAGGAATCTTACGAACACCCTGTGTGAGCAGTATAAGGCCAACGATGATACCAATAAAGAATGCTATCTCTATCAGGAATATCAGCAGGCCGCCGCCACCGCCCACGTTCTTGGCGGCGAATTCAGCGCCAAGAGATTGAGGCAGGCGGGCAAGGATACCCACCATGATGATGAGAGACGTACCGTTACCGATACCTTTGTCCGTTATTTTTTCACCCATCCACATTACAAACAGGGTACCGGCAGTAAGCACGATAACGGTTGTAATCCAGAAGAAGAAACCATTGAACTGGGGAATGATAGCGTTACCATCCTGGCCACGCAGGTAAGCCACGTAGGCGCTGGCCTGTGCCAGTGTTACCAGTACAGTGAGGTAACGTGTCCATTGTGTAATTTTTTTACGTCCACTTTCCTCGCGCTGGAGCTTGGCCACCTGGGGAACTACTATACCGGCCAACTGCATGAAGATAGAGGCAGAGATATAGGGCATTACACCCAGTGCAAAAATGGAAGCCTTGCTGAAAGCGCCACCGGCAAACATATCAAACAGCCCAAGGAGCCCCTCGGTACCATTTGTGCTTGTTTTAAGGATAAGCGGGTCTATACCAGGCAGGGTGATCATTACGCCTACACGGTAGATAAGGACAAGTAGTAATGTGAACAGAATACGCTTGCGGAGTTCCTCAATACTCCATATATTTTTCAGCGTTGCAATAAGTTTCTTCACTGTGGTGAGTTGTTAATCAAAATGAAATACGAATAAACGATAAAAGACGCACTTAACCAAATGCGTCTTTTACGAATATAGATAAGTTAAACCAGTTCGAGAGTGCTGCCGGCAGCTTCTATCGCTTCCTTAGCCTTGGCGCTGATTGCATTTACCTTAAATGGTATTTTAGCTTTCAGTTCGCCGCTACCCAGTATCTTTACCAGGTCGGTACGGCTGATAAGGCCATTGATGTAAAGATTCTCCAGGTTGAATTCCTTGATATCGTATTTCTCGATCAGGAAATCAAGCTGGCCCAAGTTAAATACTTTGTAGTATATTTTGTTGTTGTTCTTGAAGCCACGCTTCGGCATACGACGCTGTATAGGCATCTGTCCACCTTCGTGACCTATTTTAGACTGGTAACCAGTACGGGCTTGCTGACCTTTGTTACCTTTAGTAGAGGTTCCACCATGTCCGCTACCTTCACCACGACCAATACGTTTTCTTTTCTTTACAGAGCCTTCTGCAGGCTTCAGATTGTGCAGTTGCATAATTAACTTACGATTTTTGAACTTGCGCGGAATGTAAAACCGCTCGCAGATCCGTTAAAAAAATTATTTTACTTCTTCCACCTTTACCAGGTGCGATACAGCGCGTACCATCCCAAGAATCTGGGGAGTAGCCTCTACTTCTACAGAAGAGTGCATTTTGCGCAGGCCTAAAGCCTTCAGCGTGCGCTTCTGGCGTTCAGGGCGGTCTATGCCGCTTTTGTACTGTGTTACTTTTATCTTAGCCATTTGAATATTCTTTTTATTGTTATCAAGATGGTTAGCGACAAGTTAAGCTATTTAACTCATCAACCTATCAGCTTACTACTACCCGTTGAATACTTTTTTCAGGCTCACGTTGCGCTGCTTAGCCACGGCTATCGGCTCGCGGAGCATGCCCAGTGCAACGAAAGTAGCTTTTACCACGTTGTGCGGGTTAGCAGAACCTAGAGACTTAGACAGGATATCAGTGATGCCCGCCGCTTCCAGCACAGCACGCATGCTACCACCGGCAATTACACCCGTACCGTGTGCAGCTGGCTTAATCATCACCTTTGCAGCTCCGTCTTTAGCCAGTTGTTCGTGAGGGATAGTACCGTTCATCACCGGAACTTTGATCAGGTTCTTCTTGGCATCATCAATGCCTTTAGTGATCGCTTCCTGAACTTCTTTTGCCTTACCCAGGCCATGACCTACCACACCGTTTCCGTTACCTACCACTACCAGGGCAGAGAAGCTGAATGCACGGCCACCTTTGGTAGTCTTCACCACACGGTTGATAGACACTACTTTTTCAGTAAGTTCCAGGTCTCCGGCTTTAACGCGATTGAATTGTGTCTTCGACATAATTTTTTATTTACTGATGTGGTGAGTCACCACTATCGAACATTTTTAATTTAATAGAAATTAGAGTTTCAGTCCACCTTCGCGGGCACCATCAGCTACCGCTTTCACACGGCCATGATACAGGTAACCACCACGGTCAAAAACTGCTATTTCAATACCCAGGCTTTTTGCTTTTTCAGCAATAGCGCGGCCTACCGCTACCGACTTTTCTACTTTAGTACCCTTTTGAGCAGCCAGGTCCTTCTGACGGGAATTAGCTGAAGCTATGGTTACACCAGTGGAATCGTCTATCAGTTGCGCATAGATGTCCTTGTTGGAACGGAACACAGAAAGGCGAGGCTTTTGTGTGGTACCGCTAATCTTAGCGCGAATACGCCAACGTAACTTCTGGCGGCGGATTACTTTGTGATCTGTTGACATTTTATCTGTGTTTTACGGGCTTCCCGCTTATGCAGCAAGAGCTACCGGAGTTTCTAAATTATTATGATACAAAAGACTTTTACTCCGCCGTGGCGGAGTAAAAGCATTATTATTTACCAGCTGATTTACCTGCTTTACGGCGAACGATTTCGTTGCTGTAACGCACACCTTTACCTTTGTATGGTTCAGGCTTACGGAGGCTGCGTATTTTAGCGGCTACCTGGCCCAGCAGTTGTTTGTCTATTGATTCGAGGATGATACGTGGATTCTGGCCTTTTTCAGCAGTAGCAGAAGCCTTTACTTCCTTCGGCAGATCCATGATGATATTGTGCGAAAAACCCAGGGCCATATCTATCTGCTGGCCGGTAACGGCTGCACGATAACCCACACCCACCAGTTCCAGTTCCTTCTTGAAACCTTCAGTAACACCCACCATCATGTTAGACAGCAGCGCACGGTATAAACCATGCAGGGCGCGGTGGCGGATTTGATCAGTAGGACGGGTAACAGTTACGTTGCCATCTACCACTTCTACTTTAATATCGCGGTCCAGTTGTTGCTTCAGTTCACCCTTAGGGCCTTTGAAGGTTACTTCGTTAGAAGGCGACACAGTAACGGTAACACCGTTTACTACGGGAATTAATTGTTTACCTATACGAGACATCGTAAGTTAATTTTACTATGTGTTATAAATCTTTGAAGCGGGACCGGTCAGCCTTGTATAGGCTCAGCTTAATGTATCCTGCTTCTGTCTTTTTTAAAAGCTGTAATTAGTAGATGTAGCACATTACTTCGCCACCTACGTTCTGCGTACGCGCTTCCTTATCGGTCATTACACCCTTAGATGTAGAAACGATAGCGATACCCAGGCCGCTTTGTACACGACGGATTTCGCTAGGCTTTGCGTACTGACGCAGACCTGGACGGCTTACACGCTCCAGGGAGCGGATAGCTGGTTCTTTAGTAGCTGCATCGTACTTCAGGGCTATTTTAATGATACCCTGCTTGTTGTCCTCTTCAAACTTGTACTTCAGGATGTACCCTTTATCGTACAGTATCTCGGTGATACGCTTCTTAACTTTTGAAGCGGGAATCTCCACGATACGGTGACGTGCCATCTGAGCATTACGAACGCGCGTCAAAAAATCTGCTATAGGATCTGTTACCATTTTTAAAATTAGTGTGTTTGTAAATAAATTTTGTTACAGGTTTCAGGCTTTCACCTGACCTCGAAACGACAGCCCCGCACCAGCGGAGCTTTAGTGTTACCAGCTTGCTTTACGTACACCTGGTATCATGCCGTTCAACGCCATATCGCGGAACATGTTACGGCTCATCCCGAAGTGGCGCATATAGCCACGAGGACGGCCAGACAGTTGGCAGCGGTTCTTCAGGCGTACCGGAGATGCATTCTTTGGAAGTTTATCCAGACCTGCATAGTCACCGGCAGCTTTCAGAGCAGCGCGCTTTTCAGCGTACTGGGCTACCATGCGTTCGCGTTTGCGTTGGCGGGCTTTTACTGATTCTTTTGCCATAGTTTGTTTTAGTATATAGTCTTTGGTAAAAAGTAGAAACCTTATCAGCGTTTCTACTCGTTACTTACGGACCCGAATTAATTACCTGTTTTTTCCATGTTTTTGAACGGCATACCCAGCTCTTTCAGCAGTTCGTATGCTTCTTCGTTCGTACGTGCAGTAGTCACGAAAGTGATATCCATACCGCTGATGCGAGCCACCTTATCGATGTCGATTTCAGGGAAGATGATCTGCTCTGTTACGCCCATAGTGTAGTTACCACGGCCATCGAATGATTTCTCATTAATACCTTTAAAGTCACGCACACGGGGAAGGGTGATAGAGATGAAACGATCGAGGAATTCAAACATATTGCTGCTGCGCAGTGTTACACGGCAGCCGATAGGCATTGCCTTACGGAGTTTGAAGTTCGATATATCTTTCTTAGACAAAGTAGGTACTGCCTTCTGGCCAGAAACCAGGGTCATTTCACCTATTGCGTCGTCTATCAGCTTCTTGTCTGATGTAGAGCCTTTCACGCCCTGGTTCAGGCATACCTTTACCAGGCGGGGGCACTGCATTACTGTTGAGTAGCCAAACTTCTTCATTAAAGCCGGTACTACTTCGTCCTGGTACTTCTTCTGAAGACGAGGAACGTATGTTGTATTCGTTGCCATTACTTAATGATTTCAGCTGTTTTTTTAGATATACGAACAAAACTGCTCTCTTTACGCTCGCGCTTTACACGGGCCGGAGCTTTAGCCTTAGCGTCCCACAGCATTACGTTAGAGATATGGATAGACGCTTCTTCGCGTACTATCGCACCCTGCGGATTCTGCGCATTGGGCTTCAGGTGCTTAGTCTTGATGTTTACACCTTCAATCAGCACGCGTGCTTCCTGAGGGTAAACTGCTAATACCTTGCGAGGAGTCTTGCGGTCTTTGTTACCACCTGCGATAACTACCACCTCGTCGCCTTTCTTAATATTGAACTTAGGTTGAAATCTCTGTTTCACAATTAATATATTATGCTGTTGCTATTCCTTTATCCCATTTTTGAAACGGGCTGCAAAGGTACAACATTTTTTACAATACTTCTGGTGCAAGCGATACAATTTTCATGTATCCCTTATCGCGGAGCTCACGGGCCACCGGGCCGAAGATACGGGTACCGCGAGGCTCGTCAGAATTGTTGAGCAGAACTACGGCGTTATCATCAAAATTGATGTAAGAACCGTCCTTACGGCGCAGCTTGTTCTTCGTGCGCACGATTACTGCCTTAGATACAGTACCCTTCTTCATTGCTCCGCCTGGCAGAGAATCCTTTACGGTTACTACTATCTTGTCACCAATTCCGGCATAAACCTGTCCCGAATTACCCAACACACGTATGCAAAGCACTTCCTTCGCACCACTGTTGTCGGCTACATTGAGCCGGGATTCTTGTTGTATCATCTTTAAATAAGATTACTTAGCTTTTTCAATAATTTCTACTAACCTCCAGCGCTTTGTCTTGCTCAGGGGGCGTGTTTCCATGATGCGCACAGTATCACCTGCGCCGGCAGTGTTCTGCTCGTCGTGAGCATGGAATTTCGTCGTCTTCTTAACGAACTTACCGTATATAGGGTGTTTCACCTTACGCTCTACATTAACAGTGATGGTTTTGGCCATCTTGTCGCTGCTCACGATACCTATACGGGTCTTTCTGCGTTTTCTTTGAGTCATTGTAGACATCTTAAAAAAATTTATTAGAAACCTAATGTTCTTTTGCGCTGTTCAGTTTTCAACTGCGCAATGCTACGGCGCAAATTGCGAATGGTCAGCGGATTCTCGATGGGGTTAACCGCGTGGCTGAATTTCAGCTTGTTCAGGCGCACCTCTTCGTCTTGAATCTTTGCAACCAGGGCTTCGTTATCGAGCGAACGATAATCTTCAACCTTCGCTTTTTTAGATTTTGCCATTGTTATTAGTATTTAGTATTCAGTACAGAGCCCGGAGACTCCCCTACTATTTTATATCAAAATTGTTTCCGGTCCGCAGCTACTTTACGTTTCGCCGTTTCCCGTTTCTGCAGATTAAGAACCCGCGTAGTCCCTGCGTACTACAAATTTGGTCCTGATAGGCAGTTTCTGCGCAGCCAGTTCCAAGGCTTCCTGGGCTATCTGCTTAGGTACGCCATCCAGCTCAAACATGATACGTCCTGGTTTTACAACGGCAGCCCAGAACTCCAGGTTACCTTTACCTTTACCCATACGCACTTCAAGTGGCTTGCGGGTAATTGGCTTATCCGGGAATATACGGATCCAAACATTACCTTCACGCTTCATGTGGCGGGTCATTGCCTGGCGAGCCGCTTCTATCTGGCGGTTAGTTATCCATTTTGGCTCCATAGCCTTCAGGCCAAACGAACCAAAAGCGATAGTAGCGCCACGCTGAGCGTCACCTTTGATGCGTCCTTTATGGGCTTTCCTGTGTTTTACTTTCTTAGGCTGTAACATTGTTACAAAATTTATTATGTATTCTAAAGAATATTATTAATTACGACCACCGCGTCCACCACGGTCGCTACCACGTCCGCCACGGTCACCTCCGCGTCCACCACGGTCTCCACCACGGCCACCACGGTCGCCGCCACGACGATCACCACGCTCTTCCATACCAGGGCGCTGTGCACCACGGCCACCTTCAGTATTGCTGGTAAAGTTCGGGTTCAGGTCACGCTTACCCAGTACTTCACCTTTACAGATCCATACCTTGATACCTATTTTACCATACACGGTCATAGCATATACGTTGGCATAGTCTATATCCATACGGTACGTATGCAGGGGCGTACGGCCTTGCTTAAACTCTTCGCTACGGGCTATTTCAGCACCATTCAGGCGGCCACCGGCTTTTATCTTAATACCTTCGGCACCCATGCGCATTGCAGTAGAGATAGCCATCTTGATAGCACGTTTGTAGCTAACACGGCCTTCTATCTGGCGGGCGATGGTTTCACCCACTATCATAGCATCCAGTTCCGGACGACGGATCTCCATGATGTTGATCTGAACGTCATCTTTCTTTGTCAGCTTCTTCAGCTCTTCTTTGATACGATCTACTTCCGAACCACCCTTACCGATAATGATACCAGGCTTAGATGTATGGATAGTGATAATCAGCTTACCAAGTGTACGCTCTATCACGATGCGGGAGATACCGCCTTTGTTGATACGCGCGTTCAGGTAGGTGCGGATTTTATGATCTTCGATCAGCTTCTGACCAAAGTCCCTTTTCTCGCCAAACCACATTGAGTCCCATCCGCGAACGATGCCCAACCTGTTACCTGTAGGATTTGCTTTTTGACCCATTCTTTATATTATTAGAATTGAATGTTTTAATTATTAAGCGTTAACTGCGCTGCGGCTGTCAACAATAATGGTTACGTGGTTGCTACGCTTGCGCACGCGGTATGCACGGCCTTGCGGAGCAGGGCGCATGCGCTTCAGCACGCGGCCACCATCTACGAAAATTGTCTTTACATACAGATTCGCAGCAGCTACGTCCTGACCTTCATTCTTCACCCTCCAGTTGGCGATGGCGCTCATCAGGAGTTTTTCCAGGGGCACAGACGGGTGCTTAGTGCTGAATTTTAATGTATTGATTGCGTTCTCTACATCCATACCACGCACCAGGTCCGCCAGCAGGCGCATCTTGCGAGGTGATGTAGGATAATTACGTAAGCGAGCTACAGCTTCCATTTTATTTGTTTATTTGCGGTGCAACCAGAAGGCTTGCACCAAAATTTTAATTATTATTTACTTCCGCTATGACCTTTAAAGTTGCGGGTAGGTGCGAATTCACCCAGCTTGTGTCCTACCATGAACTCGGTTACATACACCGGTATGAACTTATTGCCATTGTGAACAGCGAATGTAGAACCCACAAAATCAGGAGTGATGGTAGAGCGGCGGCTCCACGTTTTGATAACGCCTTTCTTGGTTTTACCCTCGGCCATGTTTGTTATCTTTTTCTCCAGTTTAGCGTCCACATAAGGACCTTTTCTAATTGAACGAGCCATTCGTCTATTTTTTATTATCCGGGTTTATCTCCCGATAGTTATTTACTTTTTATATTGACTTGACAGCTTTTTACCATCGCGGCGCTGAATGATCAGCTTGTTGCTGCCTTTGTTTACATTACGTGTTTTTTCGCCCTTAGCGTACTTACCGGTACGGCTACGTGGGTGACCACCGGAAGAGCGGCCTTCACCACCACCCATTGGGTGATCTACAGGGTTCATCGCCACACCACGGTTACGTGGCTTAATGCCTTTCCAACGGTTGCGGCCCGCTTTACCCATTGATTCCAGGGCGTGATCGCTGTTAGAAACTACACCTACGGTAGCCATACAGGTGATCAGTATTTTGCGAAGCTCACCGCTCGGCATTTTCAGCACGGCGTATTTTTCTTCTTTAGCGTTCAGCTGCGCGTAGGTACCGGCAGAGCGTGCCATAGCACCACCGCGGCCAGGCTGCAGTTCTATATTATGAATTACAGTACCCAGTGGCATGTTTTTCAGTACCAGCGCGTTTCCTACTTCAGGAGCAGCTTCAGGGCCGCTTACAACAGTAGCACCTACTTCCAGGCCCTGAGGAGCAAGGATGTAACGCTTCTCACCATCGGCGTAAGAAAGCAGTGCGATAAACGCGGTACGGTTCGGATCGTACTCAATAGTCTTTACAGTAGCAGGTATACCGTGCTTGTTACGCTTAAAGTCTATCACACGGTACATCTTCTTGTTGCCACCACCAATGTAGCGCATAGAACGACGACCATTTGAGTTACGTCCGCCGGTGCCATGAATAGGCTCCAGGAGGCTCTTTTCAGGAACATTAGTGGTAACTTCAGCATATGCGTTACCTATTCTCCAACGTGTTCCGGCTGTTACCGGTTTATATTTACGTAATGCCATTTTCTTTTTCTTTTTTCATCCACCGGGGCGGATAAGTATTACATTGAGAAAAGATCTATTGAATCTCCTTCTGAAAGGGTTACTACAGCCTTCTTATAAGCGCCCTTCACACCTTGTATGAAACCGGACTTAGTAAAGCGTGATTTGCTTTTACCAGGAACCACGATGGTATTAACACCGGATACCTTTACGCCGTAATATTCTTCCACAGCCTTCTTGATTTCCAGTTTATTGGCCCTGCGGTCTACCTCGAAAGAGTAGCGGTTGCTCTTCTCCATCTGGCTATTCACCTTTTCGGTTATGAGCGGCCTTACCAAAACATCAGTGAGTATCATTTTGTTTCTTTTTAGTCTTGAGTCGTTAGCCTCGTGGCTGCCAACTCGGTTTTAATTTTATTATCGTTCGCAGATTTTACTTCTGCTATAGACTTTCTGCTTTTACTAAGCTTCAGCGGCCAGCGGCTCTTCATTAAAAAGCTTTGCAGCGCTTTCAGTGAATATAAGTACGTTGGCATTTACCAGGTCGTACGTATTCATATCGCTCAGCACAGCTGTTTTGTTGTCCACCAGGTTGCGACCGCTCAGGTATACGTTCATGTCATACTCCGGCAATACTACCAGGCTCTTGCGGCTGTCGCCACGCAGGCTGTTGATGATAGCTTTAAAGTCTTTGGTCTTTGGCGCGTCCATCTTCAGGTCTTCTACTACCACGATTCTGTTCTCGCGCGCCTTGTAAGACAGTGCAGATATCTTAGCCAAGTCTTTCACTTTACGGTTCAGCTTAAAGCCATATCCGTGTGGTTTAGGACCATTAATGGTACCACCACCCTTATACAAAGGATTACGGATGTTACCTTTACGTGAGCCACCGGTACCCTTCTGGCGGTGCAGTTTCTTAGAAGAACCATGCACTTCCGCACGGGTCTTGGTGCCGTGTGTACCTTGGCGGCGCGCAGCGAGGTGCTGCTTTACTGCCAGGTAAATAACGTGATCATTCGGCTCAACAGCGAATATATCATCCGGTAATTCTAATGTACGACCGGTTTTTGCACCTTTACTATTTAAAACGTCAACTTGCATGACTGAAATTAATTCTGGATTAAAACAATAGAACCATTATGACCCGGTACGGAACCACTAATCAGTATGTAGTTCTGCTCAGGGAATACTTTCACTACTTTCAGCGCTTTTATCTTCACGCGGTCGCCACCCATACGGCCGGCCATACGCATGCCTTTAAATACGCGGCTGGGGTAAGAAGAACCACCCACAGAACCGGGAGCGCGCTGACGATCGTGCTGACCGTGCGTTGCTTCGCCCACACCGCTAAAGCCGTGACGCTTCACAACACCCTGGAAACCTTTACCTTTCGAAGTACCCACCACAGAGACTTTCTCTCCTTCAGTAAATATTTCGCAGGTAATAGCTTCACCTACTTGTTTATCAATGGAACAATTACGAAGTTCTTTTACGATTGCCTTAGGCGTTGTATTTGCCTTAGCGAAGTGATTGATCTCTGCCTTAGGAGTATTCTTTTCTTTCTTTTCACCGAAAGAAATCTGCAGTGCATCATAACCGTCGGTATCCACGGTTTTCTTTTGAGTAACCACACAAGGGCCAGCTTCGATAATGGTACAGGAAACCTGCTTACCATTCGGCTCAAAAATGCTGGTCATGCCGATTTTTTTACCAATAATACCTTTCATTTTCTTATATTTTAGCTCAGCGCCCGGGTGCCTGTGTTTGTGTGGACCGGGATAAGCCGTTTGTCAATATTATTAAAGAACCAAAGTCTGTTACGCTTTAATCTCTACCTCAACACCGCTAGGCAGGTCGAGCTTCGAAAGAGCGTCAACGGTACGCGAAGAAGATGTATAGATATCCAGCAGGCGCTTGTGAGTGCACAGTTGGAATTGCTCACGCGATTTTTTGTTAACGTGCGGTGAGCGCAATACTGTAAAGATCTTCTTCTCTGTTGGCAAAGGAATAGGGCCTGTAACCACTGCTCCTGTGTTGCGTACTGTCTTAACGATCTTTTCTGCAGATTTGTCTACCAGATTGTGGTCGTAAGATTTAAGCTTAATTCTGATACGCTGTGACATACTTATAAATATCTTCTTTCCCGTAAAATTTGGGACTGCAAAGGTAAGAGTTGTTTTTTATTTGAGCAAAATATTTCAAAAGTTTTTTAAGGCACGGGAAAAAGACCCTTGAATATCAGTAGAATCAATGCATTCCGCCTCCCTGCCGGGTTCGTTTATCCAGAGTTTTTTTACACCGGCTGACTTTATCCCTCCCCAACCCTCCGGCAACTGCCGTGCCCGTGAGCGGGGCCTTCAATACCTTTAATCCAGTTCAGACGCTTATCTTTACCCTATGAAACGACTACTGCTGCTGGCCTTTGCCCTATTTACCGCTACCCTGCCCGTCCTGGCCCAGGACGATGACGAAATGGAAGCACCCTCAGCCAGCGTAAAAGGCGACGGAAAACCCCGCCCAACGATAGACCTTAACAGCTACCTGCTGGAAAACATTCGCCCGCCTGCCCGAAAAAGCGCCAAAAGCCCGGCAGAAGCCCGCCTAACGGTAAAATTCATGGTAGACGAGTTCGGCGATGTGAAAGATGTAAAGGTGACAAAACCCAGCGGTTACAAAGAACTGGATGACGAAGTGGTGAGTATAGTGGAGGGAACCCCGAAATGGAACCCCGCCATGCGAAACGGAAAACCCACCAAAATGTACTATACCCTGCCTGTAAAAGTGCTCCTGGAGGCCGCTGAAGAGGACGAAAACGATGCCGCCGCACAAAAAGCCGACCGCACCAGGGAGCGCAAAGAAAAGAAACAGGAGGATAACGAAGAGCGCGAGGAGCGCAACCAGGAACGCCGGGAGAAAAAAGAAAAACCCGCCAAAGAAGACGATGAAGATGAATAGCCGTCAAGCGTTCTGTATCCCCGCACCTACTATACAAACCTCTGAAAATGACAAAATCAGCTATACTTATTACCGCCATGCTACTCGGCGCCTGGGCTGCCGGCGCGCAAACAGCTACCCTTAAAGAACCCACGAAAGGCATACGCACTCAAAGCAGCACCCATGAGCTGAAAGAAACAAAATCGGGCGACTCTGATATATATACTTACGTAGAGCAAATGCCCGAGCCATCGGTTAATATTGGCGAATACCTGGCGAAAAATATCGTCTATCCCAAAGACGCACAGGATAAGAACATCACCGGTAAGGTGGTATTGAAATTTGTAGTGAACGAAACCGGAACCATACAAGACATAACAGTAACCAAGCCCGTCTACCCGTCCATCGACTCTACCGCCGTGGCCGTACTTAAAAAAATGCCCAAATGGAAGCCCGGACGATCAGAAGGGAAACCGGTAAAGGTTTACTATACGCTACCCATCCGTTTCAACATTGATGACGCCCCTGGCGAAACGAAGCCTACTCCCGGCTACGACCTTAACGCGTACATTAAGGCCAATCTCCGGTACCCCAACGACGCGATGACCAGCAAAGTGGAAGGCACCGTGATAGTGGGCTTCACGGTAAAGGAAGACGGCAGCATTTCCGGCGCGGCGGTGAGCATTGGCGTTAAGCCCTCACTGGATAAAGAAGCCCTCCGCCTGGTAAACGGCATGCCTAAATGGAAGCCTGCTACCAAAAACGGCAAACCTACCAGCGCCTATCATGCCCAACCTATTGTCTTCAGTATCAAGAAATAACCTAGTCATGCGATTTTTTTACGCTACCCTGGTAGCCCTTTTATTGGCCGGTGCTACCCACGCCCAGGTATATACCAAGGCAGACCCAATGCCCGAACCCTCTGTAGATATAGGTGAACACATGAGGAGGAACCTGAAATACCCGGTTGATGCCAGGGACCAGGGTATTGTGGGAAAGGTTATCGTGAAATTTATCATTAATGAAAGCGGGATTATAGACAGTATCTGGCTACATAGCTCCGTTTACCCTTCACTTGACTCTGAAGCGATTCGCGTCATTAAATTATTCCCACCCTGGAAGCCGGGAATGATAGGAGGAAAACCGGTGAAAGTGTCCTATAACCTGCCTATTCGCTTCGAACTGAGTGGCGTCCCCACCCAAGACCTGACAAGGAGGGTATTGCCTGCCGACGCGGTACGGATAGGCGTGAATTATGTTATCCAACACCCCGACTCACAAAAAACGAGCAAGAAAGCAATCACCAGCTACGGTATAGTAAAGTACCTGGATGCCGAACAACTGTATGACGAAGAAGCCATACGCAGAGGGGTCACAGGCGACCTAACCATCTCTTTCGTGATAGATGAGCACGGTAATGCGGGTGACTTCGTGGTGCGTAAGCCCCTCTTCCCCATACTGGATACCCGCGCGCTGAACGCACTGAAACTAATGCCCAAATGGGAGCCAGCCACCATAAAAGGCAAACCGGTGGCCTCGCACATATCGATTACCTTCTGCTTCCGGATAAACGGGAAATCGCTGGGGGTGCCGCGGATACCCGTACAAGGCCCGGTGCTCACCTATGCCGACCAAATGCCGGAATCGCGGGTGGACATCCGTCGGTATATCGCTGAGCACACCACCTACCCAGAGGACGCCGCGACGGCCAACGTGTCGGGCAAAGTTACCCTGCGCTTCATCGTTACCCGCACGGGCAACATTGACAGCATCTCCGTTTTGAAGCCTCTCTACCCCTCCATCGACAGCATGGCGCTCAGCCTGGTACGAGATATGCCCGTTTGGATTCCCGGAAAGCAGAATGGCGAAGACGTTAATGTCTGGTACACCCTACCCCTGCAATTCTCGTGCAAAATGACCGATGATACCGCAACAATAGCTGCCTACCCCGACTTCTCCCTGGAGAACTACATAGGCACCTACCTGTCTATTCAGAACATCCCTAAAAATGTGGACTCGGAAGGCGATGTAATAGTCGCGTTCATCGTTCAGCCCGATGGCACTACCGGCGAGGCTACCATCAAGCAATCCCTTCACCCGGAAGTAGACAAGGAAGCCTTGCGGCTGGTAGAGATGATGCCCAAATGGAAGCCTGCCCGCAAAAACGGGGTGCCGGTTGCCTCCCGGCTTTCGTTGCCCATCTACTTTAACATGAAGGAACTCCGCAAGAAGCAGTAGCCTTGAACATGTAATCGCATTGTCACTTCATTGCACTGGTATTGAGGAAATTATAACAAGGCCCCTGCCTGGATTTTCCGTAATTTTATTGCCTTCCCGGATGATAAAAGTAACCGCACATATTTTCAGAAGCATGCTCCTGGTGATAGCCATGTGCCTGCCGCTGGGCTTGCTGGCGCAGGACGACTACTCCGCTATGGAGCAGGAAGTGCTGACCTATGTAAACGAGTACCGGGCCAGGAAAGGCCTGCGCCCGCTGGAAATGAACGCAGCCATAAGGGAAGCGGCGTTCGGCCACAGCAAGTATATGGGCACCAAAACCATCCGCATCAACCACGATGGCTTTGAAGAGCGCATGTACGGACTGATGAAGGCTCTGAAGCCGGCTAATGGCGCCGCCGAAAATGTAGCCAATGGCCAACACAGCGCCAAAGAGGTAGTAACCATGTGGCTAAACAGCCCCGGCCACCGGGAGAACATAGAGGGCGACTACAACCTGAGCGGCATAGCCATATACAAAAACAAGAACGGCGTGCTCTACTTCACCCATATTTTTATTCGCCAGAAGCAGGCGACCGCCGCCGCTAAACCCCGCGGATAGCTGTACCGGGTCGGCTGGCGTATTTTTTAACCGTTTATGCTTGCGGTTAATAGAAATATATCATTACTTTTATTTCAGATAAGCCTACAGTATGCAGTTCCAGGAGGTTAAAAAGTTTATCATGGGCAAGCTCCGCAAAGAGCTCCCGAAGCACCTGTTCTATCACAGCATAGAACATATTAAGGATGTGTACGATTCGGCAAAGGCTATCGCCAAATCAGAGAAGATATCTAAAGAAGACAAAGACCTGGTACTTACCGCGGCCCTCTTCCACGATGCGGGCTTTATTATAGACCAGAAAGACCACGAACGGCTTTCGGCCGAAATAGCGCAGAAGCACCTGCCCGATTATGGCTACACCCCGGAACAAATCGCTAAGGTGACCGGTATGATAATGGCCACCAAGATACCACAGTCGCCCAAAAACAAGCTGGAAGAAATCATCTGCGATGCCGACCTGGACTACCTGGGCCGCGACGACTTTTTTGTAATAGGCGACAAGCTCTTTGCTGAGCTCAGCATGTATGGCATTATCAATTCAGAGAACGAGTGGAACAAGCTGCAGGTATCCTTCCTGGAAAAGCACCACTACTTTACCCCCACCTCTATAAAGAATCGCAAGGCCCGCAAGGAAGAACATTTACAACTGATAAAATCGAAGATACAGTAAGGGGAATACTATGAAATCGTATGAGCTAAGGCAAGGCGCTAAGGATATCGCATACACCGTCGCGGGAATACTTTCCTGTACATTCGCACTGAACGCACTACTGGTACCCAATCACTTCCTGGACGGTGGCGTAACCGGCATGTCGCTGCTGCTGTACGAAATTCTGCACCACGAGGGCACGCACTTTCCGCTGGCAATCATCATCCTGCTGGCCAGCATCCCGTTTATATTTATGGGTGCATACCAGGTGAGCCGCGGATTCGCTATCAAGACGTTTGCCGCCGTGGCCGGGTTGGCGCTGGCGCTTACATTCATCAGCTTCGAGACCATATCGCACGATAAGCTTATCTGCTCGGTATTCGGCGGTTTCTTCATGGGCACCGGCATAGGGCTGTGTATGCGGGGGGGCTGTGCGCTCGATGGCATCGAGATACTGGCCCTCTACACCGGCAAGCGAAGCAGCTTCCGTATCAGCGAGATAATACTGGGCCTCAATATCATCATCTTCCTGGCCGCCGCGTTTTACCTGGGCCTGGAAACGGCGTTTTATTCCATCCTTACTTATTTCGTGGCTTCCAAAATGATCGACTTTGTAGTAGAGGGACTGGAAGAGTATACCGGGGTTACCATTATATCGGGTAAAAGCGAAGAAATAAAGGAAAAGCTCGTGATGCAGCTGGGCAGGGGCATTACAGTATACAAAGGGGAGCGCGGCTTCCTGAAAGAGAGCTTTGATGTAAGCCAGGACTGCGACATAATCTTCACCGTCATCACCCGCCTGGAAGTGCGCCGCCTGCGCAACATGGTACATGATACCGACCCCAAAGCATTTGTGTTTACCAGCACTATTAAAGAAGCCGCGGGCGGGGTACTAAAAAGAAGGGCGAAGCATTAACCCATCCCACATTTAACGTTATTCTTGCAAATGCATACCGCTAATCTTGTAATTTTGAGCCGCTGAGATGAAGCTACTCGCCCGGATATTGCTGATAGTTACCTTGTTCCTTGCAGGAGGTAATCCGTATTGGGACGCCCCCTCTCAGCAAAGCAGCAGGCATATAGCTACCTGCCACGCCAACCAGCTATTGCAGGTTAGCCCACCTGTGGCCACCCTCCATCATGAGGGCCCGGCTACCATCCGCTCCGCCACTTCAGGAGATGACGATGAGAAAAGCCCGGAAAACAATGAACCCCAGGAAGAAGATGAAGATGAAGATGAAAAGTCAGCCACACGTCGCATCTCCGCCAGCGCCCATTTCTTTACCACTACATTCTTAGGCCGCGCGGTACCATTCAGCGCCTGCTTCATCTCTACCCTCCCCTTTTGCGAGCACCTTGCTGCCGCGTCTCCCGACCGCTGTGTTCAGCTGGGAGTATTCCGTATTTGATTTCACTATTCCACAGCGCAGGCAATACATAAGCCTGCCGCAAACTGTTGGCTTCCCGGCCACAACGGCACCATTGCCCTCTATCGTCGTGCGCGATAAGGCCTGCCACACCTGCCTTTAGCAGCAGAAAATACTCCGTACTAAACTGTAAAGAAAAATGAAAAAAATATTCATGCTCATGGGCGTTGCTGCCCTACTGGGCAATATTGGCTGCCATTCCGAAAAAGAAACGAAGGAAACCACCACCAGGTTCCTGGTTACGGCACCACTAAAAAGGGATACCTCTATTATAAGGGAATATGTATGCCAGGTTCGCGCCATCAGCCACATAGAGCTACGCGCCCAGGAACGTGGCTACCTGCAAAACATATATGTAGACGAAGGCCAGTTCGTAAAAAAAGGGCAGTTGCTCTTCCGCATTATGCCCCGGTTATACGAAGCGGAACTTCAGAAATCGCAGGCGGAAGCCAAAGTGGCCGACATAGAATACCAGAACACAAAGGCCCTGGCCGACCGCAACGTTGTTTCGCCGAACGAACTGGCGATGACTAAGGCCAAATACGATAAGGCCAGGGCAGAAGTAGCGCTAGCACAGGCGCACCTGGGCTTCACAGAAATCAGGGCCCCTTTTGATGGCATCATTGACCGCTTCCATGTGCGGCAGGGAAGCCTGGTAGACGAGGGCGACCTGCTCACTTACCTCTCTGACAACAGCAAAATGTGGGTGTACTTTAACGTACCCGAAGCCGAATACCTGGACTATAAAATGACCAGCCGTAAAGACAGCGCCTTTAAAGTAGACCTGCTGATGGCCAATCACCAGGTATTCGCCCACTCCGGAATAGTGGAAACTATAGAAGCCGATTTCAACAACGAAACAGGCAATATCGCCTTTCGCGCCACCTTCCCCAACCCAGAGGGACTACTGCGGCACAGCGAGACAGGCAATATTGAAATGCAGGTACCCTACCGCAACGCCCTCATCATCCCCCAGAAAGCCACCTTCGAGATACTGGATAAAAAGTATGTGTACGTAGTGGATAAAGACAAGCGGGTACATGCCCGGGAGATTACCATTGCCGCTGCCATGCCCGACCTCTTCGTGGTAAAAACCGGGCTGGCCGAAAACGACCATATACTGCTGGAAGGCATCCGGAAGGTAAAGGAAAACGACAAGATAAACTACGAATACCAGCAGCCGGCAAAGGTGATAAGCGATCTGAAAGTGTACGTAGAATAAACTGACCCACTAAAACACAATAACATGTTCCAGAGCTTTATACGCAGGCCGGTGCTTTCAATAGTGCTGTCGCTTGTAATAGTTTTCATGGGAGTGCTGGCCATTAAGAGCCTTCCCATTTCACAATTCCCGGATATATCACCACCCATGGTGATAGTGCGGGCATCCTACCCCGGCGCCAGCGCCGATGTACTTACCCAGTCGGTACTGATACCTATGGAACAGGCCATCAACGGCGTACCCGGTATGAAGTACATGACCTCTGATGCCACGAGTGCCGGCGAGGCAAATATACAGGTAGTCTTTGACCTGGGAACCGACCCCGACCAGGCCGTGGTAAACGTTAATACCCGTATCGCCCAGGTAACCAACAGGCTGCCGGTGCTGGTGCAGCGCGAAGGCGTAATAGTGAGCCGCCAGCAACCCAACATGCTTATGTATGTAAACCTTTACAGTAAAGACCCGCACGCCGACATGAAGTTTCTCTTCAACTTTGCCGGGGTCAACATACTGCCCGAAGTACAACGCATTACCGGGGTGGGCCAGGCGTCCATACTGGGAAGCCGCCAATATGCTATGCGCATATGGCTGAAGCCCGACAGGATGCGCGCCTACAATATCTCTACGGAAGAGGTAATGAAGGCGCTGAACGAACAAAGCGTTATCGGATCGCCGGGGCGCATCGGGCGCGGCGATGGCAAACAAGCACAGGCGCTGGAATACGTGCTCACCTACCAGGGACGCTACAGCGAACCGGACCAGTACAAAAATGTGATTATCCGCGCCAACGCCGACGGCGAATTGCTTCACCTGAAAGACGTGGCCGACGTGGAATTCGGCAGCGAGTACTACGACATCTACTCCAACAAAGACAACTATCCCTCTGCCGCCATCATGCTGAAACAAACCTACGGCAGTAACGCCAGCGATGTGATAGAACGGGTGAAAGCTAAACTGGATGAGATAAAAGCCAGTTCATTTCCTCCCGGCATGGAATATGAGATCAGCTACGATGTATCCAACTTTCTGGATGCGTCCATAGAAAAGGTACTGCACACTTTGGGCGAGGCATTCCTGCTCGTAGCACTGGTAGTATTCCTGTTCCTGGGCGACTGGCGCTCTACGCTCATTCCCACGCTGGCAGTGCCGGTATCGCTGGTAGGCGCTTTTGTATTCATGCAGTTGTTCGGGCTCACTATCAATCTCATAACCCTGTTCGCACTGGTACTGGCTATAGGCATAGTAGTAGACAACGCCATTGTGGTAGTAGAAGCCGTACACGCCAAAATGGAAACAGAACACTTGTCGCCCTACCAGGCCACCCGGAAAGTGCTTCATGAGATAAGCGGGGCCATCATCGCTATCACCTTGGTTATGACCGCCGTATTCGTACCGGTAGCATTCATGTCGGGGCCGGTGGGCATATTCTATCGACAGTTCTCCATTACTATGGCTACGTCTATCGTTATATCAGGACTGGTAGCCCTCACCCTTACACCGGTATTGTGCGCTATGATACTGAAGAACAACCACGGCAAGCCACGCAGGCGCTCCCCTGTAGACAGGATGCTTGATGCCTTCAACAGGTGGTTTGAGAAACTAACCGGACGCTATACCAATTTTCTGAAAGCAATAGTGAACCGGCGGGTTGTCACCTTTGGCATGCTGCTGGCATTCTGTGCCGGCATATGGGCCACCGGTTCCCGGCTGCCCACCGGCTTTATCCCCAATGAAGACCAGGGAATGATCTACGCCATCATCCAGACTCCACCCGGCTCTACGCTGGAACGAACCAACGACATCGCCCGGAAGCTACAAGAGATTGCCGAGAAGGTAGATGGTATACAGTCCGTATCGGCACTGGCGGGCTATGAGGTGCTCACCGAAGGCCGGGGCTCCAATGCCGGTACCTGCCTCATAAACCTCAAACCCTGGTCGCAGCGGAAGCACTCTGTAAAAGAAGTGATTTATGAGTTGGAAGAAAAATCGAAAGAGATACCGGGAGCAACTATCGAATTCTTCGACCCACCCGCTGTACCAGGCTATGGTGCCGCAGGAGGCTTTGCCCTGCAATTGCTGGATAAAACCAATACCGGCAACTACAAAGAGCTGGAAAAAGTGAATAATGAGTTCATGCACGAGTTGGAAAAGCGAAAGGAACTGAGCGGACTGTTCACTTTCTTCAGCGCCAACTATCCGCAGTATGAACTACAAATAGACAACCAGGTAGCGATGCAGAAAGGAGTGTCCATTGGTAAGGCGATGGACAACCTATCCATTCTCATTGGCAGCTCCTACGAGCTGGGCTTTATCCGTTTTGGGCGCTTCTTCAAAGTGTTTGTACAGGCAGCACCGGAATACCGAAAGCTGCCGGAAGACCTCATGAACCTGTATGTAAAGAATGACAAAGAAGAAATGGTCCCCTACTCGGCCTTTATGAAAATAGTGAAAACACAGGGGCCTAACGAAATAAACCGGTACAATATGTACCCTACAGCCTCCATACGGGGTATGCCGGCAAAAGGGTACAGCAGCGGCGAAGCGATACAAGTGATTCAGGAAGTAGCCAAACAAACCCTGCCGCGGGGTTATGATATAGACTGGGGCGGCCTCTCTAAAGACGAGGTGGCACGGGGGAACGAGGCACTCTACATCTTCCTGGTAGTGCTGGCATTCGTGTACCTTATACTGGCCGCGCAATACGAGAGCTTCCTCCTGCCACTGGCCGTAGTGCTGTCATTGCCTGCCGGTGTATTCGGCTCGTTCCTTCTGCTGAAGATAATGGGCCTGGCCAATGACATCTACGCGCAGGTAGGATTGGTAATGCTGGTGGGCCTGCTAGGCAAGAACGCAGTACTGATAGTAGAGTTCGCCGTGCAGCAGCACCGCACCGGAGCGTCGGTATACGAGGCTGCCATACAGGGAGCCAAAGAACGCTTCCGCCCCATACTTATGACGTCTTTCGCATTCATCGCCGGGCTCATACCACTTCTCATGGCCTCAGGCCCGGGTGCCATAGGCAACCGTACCATTGGCGCGTCAGCAGCCGGAGGTATGCTATTCGGAACCGTATTTGGGGTAGTTATAGTTCCGGGATTGTACTACCTGTTCGGTCGCCTGGCAGAAAAGCGAAAACTGATACGGAATGAAGAAGAAAATCCACTAACCGAAGAAATAGAGCACAATGACTAGACCAATAAATACGATATGCAAGGCCACCTTAGCCTTGTGCCTCCTTTCTGCAGGCTGCAAACTGCCGGTACTGGTGCAGCGGGACGGGAAACAGGAATTACCAGCCAGCTACGATGGTTCGCCAGACACCACCAATACCGCAACCTTGCAATGGCATACCTACTTTACCGATGCCAACCTTGTTGCACTGGTAGAGGAGGCGCTCCGCAACAACCAGGAACTCGGCAGCACCCTGCAGGAAATAGAGGTGGCGCGAAACGAAGTGCGGATGCGCAAGGGAGAGTACCTACCCTTTGTGGGGCTTAAAGGCAGCGCCGGCGCAGACAAGGTGCCCCGCTATACCAATATCGGCGCTATGGAAGCCAACACGGAAATAAAGCCTGGTAAAGACATGCCTGAGCCGCTGCCCGACTATATGCTGGCACTTACCGCCAGCTGGGAAGTGGATATATGGCGCAAGCTGCGCAACGCAAAGCACGCAGCGTACGCCCGCTACCTGGCGACGGCGGAGGGGAAAAACTTTGTGGTGACGAACCTGGTTGCCGAAGTGGCTAACTCGTACTACGAACTGTTGGCGCTTGACAATCAAATGTCTATTGTAAAACAGAATATAGAGATACAGAGCAATGCGCTGGAAATAGTACGGTTGCAAAAGACGGCCGCCAGGGCTACCGAACTGGCGGTGCGAAAATTTGAAGCAGAAGTGCTAAAAACGCGTAGCCTTCAGTACAGCCTTCAGCAGCAACTAACCGAAACGGAAAATAAAATCAACTTCCTGCTGGGGCGCATGCCACAACCGGTAGCAAGGAGCAGTGAGGGATTTACCGCACTGGTACCGCCTACCGTACTTACAGGCATACCCACGCAATTACTTAATAATCGCCCGGACATCCGGCAGGCAGAGCAACAACTGGAAGCTGCCCGCCTGGATGTACAGGTAGCGAAAGCACGGTTCTACCCCAGGCTCGACATCTCCGCTGCGGCAGGCTTACAGGCGTTCAACCCGGCCTACCTTCTGAAAACGCCTGAGTCAATGCTTTACTCGCTTGCCGGTGACCTGGCGGCACCGCTCATTAACCGGAATGCCATAAAAGCCGACTACCTGGGAGCCAACGCCAAACAGTTGCAGGCTGTTTATCATTACGAGCAAACGGTGCTAAACGCCTATATTGAAGTAGCAAACCAACTGGCCAAAATCAGGAACACTAGGGAAGCTTACAATCTGAAGAATAAACAGGTAGCCGCACTTACGGAATCCATCAGCATAGCCAACGACCTGTTCCGCTCTGCAAGGGCCGATTACATGGAAGTGCTCCTGACCCAGCGAGACGCGCTGGAGTCAAAACTGGAGCTGATAGAAGTGCAGAAACAGCAGATGAACGCTGTGGTAGACATCTACCGGGCACTTGGGGGCGGTTGGAACTAGCTGGGGCACACAGCATAAGAACGAGTAAGGGCTGCCGGTTGGCAGCCCTTACTCGTTCTTTATCATTTCTAGTTGTCTAGTTTTATTTCTATCAGCTTCGGCCAGTTCTTGCCTGTTACAAATATGCGGTTGCTGGTGGCGTCGTAAGCTATTCCATTCAGCACTTCCGGCGCATCCTCGCTGGTGCCCATAGGGTACGGGATGTTCACTTTCTGGCGCAGGTCATACAGGTCGGCCTTACCCACTACTTTCCCCGTGGCCGGATCTATCTTATAAATGAAGTCTGTCTGCCATTGATTGGCGTATATGTAGCCTTTTATGTATTCCAGTTCATTCAGCGCCTTTACGGGGCCGCGGTCATCTGTTACCTCCACCCTTTTTACTTCCTTATAGGTATTGGGGTCCAGGTAATAGAGCACATGCCCTCCATCGTCGTATATCAGGTGGGTGCCGTCGGTAGTCATTCCCCAGCCTTCCTGGTTGGGGAATGTGAATGTACCTGTTTGCTTCAGTGTCTTCAGGTCGTATACAAAACCGGTATGCTCCATGTAGGTGAGCTGGTATATCTTGCCGTTCAGCACCGTCAGCCCTTCACCAAAATACTTTGGGTCCATAGCAGTACGCAGCACTACCTTGCCTGTTTCCGGCTCCACCTTACGCACCTCCGACTTTCCGTACCTGCCGGTACTCTCATACAGGTAACCATCTACAAATTGCAGCCCCTCTGTAAAGGCGGTGGCATCGTGCGGATATTCCTTCACTATGGTGTAACTGATAAGCGCCGGCGCCTGCACGGCGGGTGCGGTATCGGGAGTGTTGTTGCTACCCCCGCTCCCGCTTTCATCACCATCACCACACGAGGCAATGAATAAGGCCACCAGCGGCAACAGGCATTCTAATTTTCTAAATTTCATCATCAGGTTCAAATCTCTTCAAAAATACATCAGCCCGGGCAAATGGCTGCATGTAAATACAGCAAACGTGCCTGTTAATACCCATACTTCCCTTTCCAGCAGTGGCGCAGGTAGTCGCGCTGCTTCGATTCCGACGCATTATTGCCCGGCTCATAGAGGCGGCTGCCGGCTATCTTGTCGGGCAGAAACTCCTGCTCTACAAAATTACCCGGGTGGTCGTGTGCGTACTGGTAGCCCTTTCCGTAATCCAGCTTTTTCATCAGGCCGGTGGGCGCATTGCGGATGTGCAGCGGCACCGGCAAATCGCCGGTCTTGCTGACCAATCTCTGGGCGTTATTGATGGCCATATACGCCGCGTTGCTTTTGGGCGATGAGGCCAGGTACGTGACGCACTGTGAAAGTATGATGCGCGACTCCGGCCACCCTATCATCTCCACCGCCTGGAAAGTGCTGGTAGCCAGCAGCAGCGCGTTGGGGTTGGCATTGCCTATATCTTCGCTGGCCAGTATCAGCAGCCGCCTGGCTATGAACTTAGGGTCTTCGCCCCCTTCTACCATCCGGGCCAGCCAGTAAACAGCGGCGTTGGGGTCGCTGCCCCGTATGGACTTGATAAAGGCGGAAATGATATCGTAGTGCTGCTCGCCGGACTTATCGTAAATCGCCATCTTATTCTGCACCACATCCACCACCACCTCGTTGGTAATATCGCACGCCCCCTCAGCCAGCGCCGATGCGGTTAGCTCCAGCAGGTTCAGCAGTTTGCGGGCATCCCCTCCGCTCAGTTGCAGCAGTGCTTCCCACTCCTTCACCTCCACCTGGCGGCTCAGCAGCCATTCATCCTGCTGCAGCGCCTGGTTTACCAGTGCTACCAGGTGTTCTTCGGTAAGGGGCTGCAGCACATATACCTGGCAGCGGCTGAGCAATGCCGATATCACCTCAAACGAAGGATTCTCGGTAGTAGCGCCTATCAGCGTAATGATGCCCTTTTCCACAGCGCCCAGCAGGCTATCCTGCTGTGCCTTATTGAAGCGGTGTATCTCGTCTATAAACAGCAGCGCGTGGCCCGCCATCCTGGCTTTCTCTATTACCGCGCGCACATCCTTCACCCCGCTGTCTATAGCGCTCAGGGTGAAGAAGGGCATATCCAGCGAGCGGGCCACTATCTGCGCCAGGGTGGTTTTGCCCACACCCGGCGGCCCCCAGAAGATAATGGAATGGGCTTTCCGGTTCTGAATCATTTGCTCCAGCACCTTTCCTTTCCCTACCAGATGTTCCTGCCCTATAAATGCTTCCAGCGTGCGGGGGCGCATCCGCTCGGCCAGTGGTATATTGCTTAAAGATGGCATAATTTATGACTTCGTTTAGGTGGATTTACCTAATTTTAGACTCTTTATGATACGCAAATTACTAATCATTGGCTGCCTTTTGTGCAGTGTGGATATATCGGCGCAGTCTAAGTATGAATTGCAATACGACGAAAAGAACATGCCACCCGAACCGGTAAAGTGGACGGGACTGACCGGGTACAAAAATCCCGGCGATTCGCTGCCGGATATAAAGATCATTACCCTACCCTGGGTAGAAATATTCATGGAAAACAGCGCCGATGGAAAACGCGCTGAAAAAATAAGGGAGCTCACCCCGATGAAAACCATTACCCGGGCCGACCTGCCCGCGGATAAAAACCTGATTGTCATGCTCTTTAACCCCACCTGCGGGCACTGCGAAGAGCAAACAGAACTATTTCAGAAAAACATAGGGCAGCTACGCAATACCCAGCTGCTGCTGGTAGCGGTACCCGCAATGGGGCCCTACCTGAACAACTTCTACCAGAAATTTCACCTGAACGAATATCCGCAGATATGGATGGGACTGGACTACGACAACCTGGTGCCGAAAACCTTTCTGTACTATTCCTTACCGCAGCTTAATATTTACGACAAGGACAAAAAGCTCCTGAAAATATTCTCCGGTGGCGCCCCGATGGACTCCCTGAAGCAATACATTAACTGAGGCCCGAAAGACCTTGGCGAAAACATAAAAAAAGTGCAGTTATTATCTAACTGCACTTTCTGTTTTAACGTAGTCGCGTATTTTACGGATATAATCAAAATAACCCCTTTCCATCCGCAGCCAGAATATGGCGAATATCAGGATACTGGCGCCCAGCATGGTGTAGGTGTAGCTGATATACTCAGAGTCGCCCACCATAAAGAATAATGCCGCACCCGTAAGCATAAAGAGGCAAAATACCAGTATCAGCATAGGGCCGCCTGAATCTATTTTGCGCATCTTAGAGCTAATCACCACATGTGTCTTGTCCCCTTCGCCGCTCAGCTCAATGTTGGTGATAGGCAATGTCTTTACATTTGTTTCCTGCTCAGCATGCGGAATAATTCTCAAAACACTATCCCTTTCAAATATCTCGAAGTCGAGATTGTGAATGCGCACATGCTTTCCAAGGAGGCTGTGTTTAATATCATCTGCTGACTTAGCAGAACTATACTTGTAAGTTCTGGTGAAAAACATAGACAACAATTTAGGTTAAAGAACAAATTATCATTTTAAAGTTAGAAACAAACTTTTACAAATCAAATAGGGATTATACCTAAAAATTTATTTCTGCCTTCTGATAAAATAGACGTAGCGAACTCTCAAAAGGTTTGTACAGCGGCACAAATACCTAAAATATTAACAAAATAGGCTCTTATTCAAATATTAACTATTGGTTAAAATGAATATTCTACTATCAACCGGCTATTAAACCACCGGAAAAAATTTCCGCATCTTACCGTTTTATGAACTTACTCACCTCGCTACCCTTGTCCCCTTCCAGCCGGAGGAAGTACAGGCCGGGGGGCAGGCCTCCGATATCTATCACTGTTTCCCGGCTTAGTTCAGACCGAAGCAGCAGCTGGCCTACATTGTTCACTATCGCCACATGCTGATAATAGTTGCCGCCCATCTTTATGGCCAGCTCCGTAGTGGCGGGATTGGGGTAGATGCTGATATTCGGGCTTCCCGGCACACCGGCAATACCCACGGGGTTCACTGTCACCGTCACTGTATCGTACTTCACCGAGCCGCAGATGGTTTGCTTGACGTGGTAAGTTGTAGTTTGTGCGGGCTGAACCCAGATCGCGGCGCCGCTGTCTATCAGGGTAGTGCCAACGAACCATTTGCAGTCCAACTCAGAGGCCAGTGTCCTGCCTAGCTGCACACTATCCCCTTCTGTGATGGTGGTGTCATTACCTGCAAAAGCAGGCAGGTTGCTTTCCACCACACTCACATCGTCTATCAGGAGCCAACTGTAGTGACATATGCTTGTACAATTGGGCTTGATGTCCGTATGGGCAGTATTGGCTTTGTTGTAGAAATTGCCGATCGTAATAAATCGCTCCGTTCCATTAGCAACAAAGCTGCCTTCCACTTTTATCCAGTTCATAGTATCTGTTATAATACCACCCGTCCATTGCACCTGCGGTGTGTATTGCGATTGCGGCAAGCCGCAAGCCGCTGTGGTGTCAATACTTCCGTCATCCAGATATGCACCAATTCTATCAATAGCATAGTTTGATTTATCCGCAAGGCTTACATAAAAACTGACACAGTAAGTCTGCCCCGCCGCTAGTGCCTGGGAAAGCCTTCCTTGCAAATAATCTGCGTGTAAACCATATGGTGCCGGCATTATGTATTCATCATAAAAAACCTGTACTTGAGCGAGACCATTACCTTTTGCAGGATGTTGATAGAATTTTCCATTTTCAGGAACTGCAGTAGAGCCATAAATTGAGCAGGTATGACAGAATTCAGGCTTACACGGGGCGCCGGAACCAACATTGCTATCTATTGAATTCCAAAAATGAGCGAGATGAATTTGGTCTCCAGAACTGGGACAAATGTCATACTCTTCGAAGCCCGGATTGCGTACAAGATTCACTTGTGCCTGCAAAGAGGCACAAGTGAATGCAAGCAGCAGGGCCAATATATGCCGGCCCATGCTAGAGTATTGTGAGTTTGAGAGACCAGGTCTTTCCATTGCTGTCGGTCAAGACCAACAAATATAACAATCAAAATCTATATAACCTATTCTCTTTAACGAAAAAATCAGGAAACCGATTGAAAGATTAGCAGCTTCATAACCACGAGAATTGTCAGTAGCGACATAGCCATCAAACCGTAATAGGGAGTCCTGATTTGAAAAGTAAAGAAATGTTCGCTGATTTTTGCGGAAGCCGCCAGGGGCAAGGGGTTTGGGTTTTCAAAAGTAAATTGAGCTACATGAAAAGTAAATTTTACTACCAGCAAATCTCCATTTTAGGTTATGAAAAGTAAATTTTACTACCTGAAAAGTAAATTTCAGTACCTGAAAACACCATTATTTGAATAGCCTGGGGAAACTGCCGCCGCTGCGGAGGGAATGACATTATCAAGAGTACTATCGCGTTCACGCTCCCCCGGACAGTCTTTTGCCGCGGTGAATGAGCAGCCCTTCTCTACTGCAAAAGTAGTCTGTTGCCGTGAGGTACGGAAAAAGAGATATCCACTTTCTGGGATTGCGCCTGTGGCAAAAGTTGTGCGGCACCATACTTGCAAACTCCTTACTTTCCTATCGCCTGGTAGTAGTTCTGCACCATCGTGCGGTAGTAGGGCTTCAGTTGTGGTGGCACGGTGCGGTAAAAATCGAGCAGGCGCTGTTTCTCCTGCATGTAGCGCTGCAATTCAGCAGGTATCGGCCGGCTGACCTCTGTCGCCGACTGCGAAGACCGTTTATCGTCCTGTTCCTGTTCCCGCAGCGATTTTTCCGTTTCCAGCAGCCGGGTGAGTATATCTTTCTGGCGCTGCACCAGCTCATTGGTCAGCCTGCGGTTCACCAGGTCGGTTTCGGTGCGGTCCATCTTTTCCTGTATGTCTTTTATTTCCTTCGCATTGCCCATGCCCTTGCTGTTCAGCAGGCTGTTCAGCTCCTGCAGCTGGCGCCTTATCGCGGCCTGCTGCTCGGCCATACGGGCCAGTTGCTCGGCGTTGCCATACTCGCCACCGCTTTGCTTTCCGCCCTGTTTGCCCTGCTGGCCCTCTTTGCCTTCCTGGCCTTGTTGGGGCTTCTCCCCGTCTTTGCCTTCGCTGCCCTGCTTCTGCTGTCCCTGGCGGCTCTGCATTTGCTGCATAGCGTCGCCCAGGCTTTTCTGCTTGGTAATGATGTCGCTTAGCTGTTGCCCGGCACCGGGTTTAGGCTTCTTGCCGCCCGGGCTGCTGCTTGGCTTGTTGCACTGCCCTTCCCCCTCCTTCGCTTTCGATTGCGCATCCATCAGGCTACCCAGCACTTCGTTCAGCATCAGCGCCAGGTTGTTCACATGCGTCATGGCATATTGCTGGCGGGTAATACCCTCGCTCACCCTGCGGTCTTCCAGGGCCTTTACCGATAGCTTCATGTACCGCTCCAGTTCCGTGGTCTCTTTATTAATGGCTACATCCAGCTTGGAGATGCGCTGGCTGAGCACAAAGAGACTGTCGCGTATCATGCGCGAGTTGGCGTGCAGGCGGGCCTGCTCGTGCTGGTTGGCTACATAGCTCTGCGTGGCCGCGGAGGTTTGCGGCACTTTGCGCATCAGCGCTTCCTGGTCGAAGGAAAGGCGCATGAGATTAGTAAGCACCTGCCGCACCATCTTTATATCTATTTCCAGCTCCTCCGCATCCATTCCGCCCGACTTCTGCCGCAGCGAGTTGGCCATATCCTGCAGGTTCTGGGCCGCTTTGCTCTGCGACTGGCTCGCTTTGCTCTTCTGCCCCTGGTTCATTTCCTGCTCGCTTTCGTTCATTTCCTGCTGCGCCTGCTCTCCCTGTTGCTGCTCCTTGTCCAGGTTCTGCTTTTCCCGGCCCATATCACTATTCTGCTCCTGGAGGCCCTTCATGTCCTCCTTCATGGTTTTTTCCAGTTCTTTGGCCAGCGCCTGCTGTTCTTTGGCCAGTGTTTCGTTGTTCTTTTTATTGCCTTCGTTATTCTCCTTTATGTCCAGTTGCTTATCGGCCATTTTATCCAGCTTGGCCGCCAGGTCTTCCATCTTCATGCGCATTTCCAGCTTCTTCAGCAGCGACTCCAGCCGCTTCATATCCATGTCGAAGAGTTTATTCTCCTGCTGCATCTGCTCCATGGTTTGGGTAGCCTGCTCTTTGTTCAGCTTCTGCATCAGTTCCTGCAGCTTCTGCATCATCTCCTTCAGCTCGTTGTTCAGCAGATTCTCCATCTGTTCCTTTATCTGTTCCTGCTCTTCGCGCACAGCCTCACTGTACTGCTTCTGCTTGCTTTGCTGCACCTGCTCTTCAAAGCGCTTCTTTATGTTCTCCAGCTGTGTTTTCAGGTCTTCCTGCTTCTGCGACATATCTTTCAGGTTCTGCTGATCCTGCCAGTCCAGCTTATCGCTTTGCAGCAGCTTGCTTTGCATGTCTTTCAGTTCCTGCTGCATCTTCTGGGTCTGCTCAGAGCTGTTGCTGAGGCCGGAGTTTATCTGCTTCGCGTTTTCATTGATGGCCGAGTCCAGCTGCTTCGCATTGAACATCTGGAAACTCATCATCTCGCTGCGCGAGGCTTTGCTGCCGTTCACGCCATCGTTGTCCCAGGCTTCTATGTAGAAGGTCACCTTCTGGCCTTGTTTCAGGTCCAGTTCCGCTATGTCAAAATAATGCTGGAAGCCCGTAAGCGCGCCGGAGTTCACCTTCAGGGGAATGCTTCGGGTAGCCAGTGTCTTTTCCTTATCCGTTACCGCATAATGGAACAGCACCCGGGTAATGCCGTAGTCATCGCCCGCGGTTCCGCTCAGTAATACCTGCTTGCCCGATACCGTATCGCGGTATTCGTTTACCTGCAGCAGCGGGAACTGGTCGGGTATCACCTGCACGTTGTATTGATAACTGTCTACAAAGGCAGACTCTTTGTTACTGAGTATAAATGTATAAGAAGTATCATTCCGGAACCGGTGCTGTGTGCCAAACTTCCCCGACGCACCCGTTATGCGCACCGCATTACCATCGCCCAGCTTGAACCTGGCATCATCAGTATGCTCCGCTACAAAGTTCCAGCTGATAGTAGTGCCGGCAGGCACCGTCATGTCGCCCAGGCTATTGCGGTCTTCATCCTTCCGGCCGGTATAGTCGGGGTAGTCTATGTGTATGCGGAAAGATTTTAGAATCGGCTTCTGGGCTACTTTCAGCGTGTATTCTTTAGAGGTAAAACCCGCGGCTTCCAGGTTAAACGTTACCGGCTCGGTTACGTTACGGAAAACGTATTGAAACTTATGGCCCGCCATTGCCTGCATGGGCACTTTATCGCCCCCTATCAGCACGCTCATTTCGGCAGGCAGCACGTTGCCCTGTGCTTCCACTTGCAGCACAAAGTCCGCATTGCGCACCACCAGCAGCTTAGGATTGGTTACCACGAACCGGAATGGAGCGGGTTTCTCAAACGTGCGGGTGGGCGATAACAACCGCTCTGAAGCCTCTACAAATACGCGCGGCGACACCAGCATAATACCGGTAGCCACCAGCACAATGGGCACCAGGTAGCGCAGGTAACGCCTGTTGCGCGTAAGGTCTACCGCGGCGGTAATGGGCACTACCGATATCTGGCTGGCCTTTTGCTCTATGCTGGCCTGTATGAGCTCCCTGCTGGCGAAGCTATCTTCCTGCTGCTGACGGCGCAGTTGCAATATGTTCAGCAGCTTGTCGCTCACCTCGGGGAAGTGCGTGCCTATAATGGTGGCTGCCTGCTCGTGCGATATTACCTTACCCAGGCGGGCCATTTTAGACAGCGGTATTACTACCCATGCCACCAGGGCGCCACCCCCCAACAGGGCAAAGACGGAAACAATGGCTACCCGCAGCCATACCGGCAAATACAGGTAGTACTCCCCTACACTTACCAGCAGCACATAAGAGAGCAGGCATATCAGGAAGATAAGGGAACCGCGTATTACTTTATTAGCATAATACTTGCGGATGAACGCGTCTAATCGGGAAATAAGCCAGTCGTAATTATTCATAGTATCCTCGCACTATGCAATATAACGGAAAAACGGCTCCCATCAGTCACAAAACAATGTTATATGTCCCCGCCCGCTCCGGGCACGGCCGTTCGCACCTGCCGCCTGTGCCATCCCCGCGGGGCGGGTAAACCAGGCAACCCGCAACGGTGAGCAAGGGCCCATGAACCATTGAGTAATTAAGTAATACCTTTGCAGCCCCAGACAGGAAGTAGGAAGATGATGCACTTGTATCCCGCGCACGCCGCGGAAGCTTTAGAATTTAATAAGATATGCCAGCTATTGAAGTTAAAATGCCGGACAGATGCCGCCCGCGAACGGGTAGCCTCGCTGCGGTTCCATACACGGCTGGAATATGTAGAGAAGGCGCTGCTGCAAACAGATGAATTCAGGTCGCTGCTGAGTGGGAGCGATTACTTCCCCAACGACTTTACCCGAAACATAGAAAAAGAACTGAAACTGCTCAGCGTACGCAATGCGGTACTGAGCGGCGAACAACTGATAGCCTTCCAGCAGTTGGCTATCTCCATACGCGATATGCTTCTGTGGTTCAAGCGCCACAATGAGCTCTTCCCCAACCTGCGCGCCCTCACCGACAAAATAACCTATGAGAAGGAGATAGCCGTTATTGTTTCCTCCATACTGGACGAAATGGGCACGGTAAAAGATACCGCCTCCCGCGAGCTGATGCAGATACGCTCACAGCTATCCTCGCTGCGGCAGGAGCAGCGCAAGCAATTTGAAGGCGTACTCCGCAAGCTCAATAAGGCGGGATACCTGGCCGATATAGCCGAAAGCTTCCTGAATGGCCGGCGGGTGGTAGCGGTGATGGCGGAACACAAACGCATTGTAAAAGGCATACTGCATGGCGAAAGCGAATCGCAGAAGACCGTATTCATAGAGCCGGAAGAAACAATAAGCCTGAACAACGAGATCTTCTCGCTGGAGCGCGCCGAAATGCGGGAGATACAGCGCATACTGGCGCAGGCTACCGCGGCGCTCTCGGTATACCACCCGCAACTGGATGCCTATTATCATTTGTGCGGCCTTTTCGACTTTATCCGCGCGAAGGCACTGCTGGCCGCCGACATGAATGCCGGTATACCCCGCCTGAGCCCGCACCCGGGTATACACCTGGTAAAAGCCTATCACCCGCTGCTGCTGCTGCACAACCTGCAGCAGGGCAAGCCTACCGTGCCCCTGAACATAACGCTTGACCGCAGCAACCGCCTGCTTATCATCAGCGGCCCCAACGCCGGTGGCAAAACAGTATCGATGAAGACCGTGGGGCTGCTGCAACTGATGACCCAGGCAGGGCTGCTGATACCCGCAGGCCCGGAGTCGGAGATAGGCATCTTCAAGCAGCTGATGATACACATAGGCGATACGCAGTCCATAGAGCACGAGCTGAGCACCTACAGCGCCCACCTGCGCGATATGCGCTACTTTATGGAGTTTGCCAACGGGAAGACCTTGTTCTTTATAGACGAACTGGGCAGCGGCTCCGACCCCAACCTGGGGGGTGCCTTTGCCGAGGCCATAGTGGAGGAACTGGCGCACCGGCACGCCCTGGGCATTATTACCACCCACTACCTGAACCTGAAGGTGATGGCGGGGAAAGTACCCGGCATCTTCAACGGGGCCATGGCCTTTGATGAATCGAAGCTGGAACCGCTCTACCAGCTCACCATTGGCAAGCCGGGCAGCTCCTATACCTTCGCCATCGCGCAGCGCAGCGGCCTGTCGCCTAAAATAATAGAGCGCGCCCGCGAGCTGACCCAGCGCGAACACTTTAAACTGGACAAAGTGCTGCACAAAACCGAGCAGCAGTCGGTACGCCTGAACGAAAAGGAACGGGAACTGGACGAACTGCTGAAGACCAACACCCGGCTGAAAAAGCAGTATGAGGAGCTGACCGACAAGGAACGCCTGAAACAGCACTACGCCACCCTAAAGCTACAGAACCAGGTAAAAAAGGAAGAACTGGAGTACCTCCGCGATATGGAGCGGAAGTTTAAACAGATAATACACGACTGGAAAAAAACGGAGAATAAACAGGAGGTAATACAATCTGCCGAGCAGGTACTGTTTAAAAAGAAGCAGATACAAAGCAACGCAGCCGCGGCTAAAAAAGCCGACAAGAACTACGAAGTGACCGGGGGCGCCCCCCAGCCCGGAGACCTGGTGCGGAACAAAGTAAACCACCAGGTAGGCACGGTACACGAGATACGCGATAAACGCGCCGTAGTACACATAGGTAAAATGCCCTTCAACGTAACGCTGGAAGACTGGGTGGTGGTGCGCAAGAAAAGCAAAAAGGAGAAAAAAGATTAGGGTGTTTGTATCTTTTGAAAAAGATAGAATATAAACATTATGATTCCGACCACAAAACCTGAGAGCACATATCCCAAACTAATAACAATACCATACAAACCAGACTTTAACCACTTTGTACCATATACCTTGTGTATGGCTAATATCAGGTACAGAAATATTATGAATGGCACCATATTCTGGACAACAGAAAAGATATGGTGATACCAGCTAAGGTCCTTTTCGGGAACAGGTATCAAAGTCAGAAACAAGACGATAAAAGTGAAGGAGTGCATATGCAATGAAAAGATCGCGTGATCCACATAAAAAGTATCTTTTCGCTTCCAGTAAAGTACTTTAAGTAAAAAAGCCATAAAGGGGATCAGGAAGAACAACACTTTAGGCAAGCTATGTAGTATATCGTTGAGCAACTGTGCCTGTCCTTCCGTTGTTGAGAATGTTTGGTTGAACCTAAGGCCCATTTCCACATTTTTGATATCCTTCCCTGTTGCGAGCACCTTTTGCAGCGAATCGTTTACCTGGGCCGTGCGAATACTATCCCGCTGATCTACACTTGACATCCCTATCACACTGTCTTTAGAAGCTGTGGTCATGAAAAACACCAGGAAAAATACCACGCTGACAAAAATGTACAATGATATAGGCGGGATGTACCTGTTCCTTTTCTTTTCCCGATAAGCTACTGTCAAAGCTCCGGGCTTTGTCAACAGTATCTTTAGCGTCTTCCAGAACTTGGAGTCGTAATGGAAGTAGTGCGCTACAAAGTGTGTTACCAGGCCTATAAATGTTTCCTTATGCAAGTGTGTTTCCTGGCCGCACTGCGCACAATAATTGTGAGTAGCGGCAAAACCGCAGTTAGGACATGCGGCCGGTTGCTTGCTGGCTGAAGACATATATGGTAAAATAGCTAAAAGAACGAATGGCTCCCTACTTATACCCAAACATGCAGCTTAACTCGTTCAGCAGGTGGTTCGCCTTTTTGTCGTCCACTTCAAAGTCCACATTGCCGATAGAAGCCCCGGAGATACGCATGGAAGTCAGCTTTTTGGTTTTGTAGTTCATCAGCACTTCTCCCTGCATGGGCAGGTCTATACGGTAGCCTGTCTCTATGGGCATCATTTTCGCCTTAAAGGTGAACTTTTTGTTGCCGTCGAATATCAGGTACACGGTAACCCCGCTGCTTACCTGCGATTTAAGCAAGCCATCGTTATTGGCCAGGTTGGAGACCACCAGGTGAGCGGCGAATTTATCGAGAAAGCGGCCGGAGAGATTGTTGTAGAAAGCGGCTTTGTAGCTGCTGGCAGCCAGCGGCGACGACGGCATGCCCTCCACATTGGTGAGTGTTACGGCGTCGTAGCTCCAGAGTTCGCGCTCCTCGGTAAATTTATCATATTCATAATACACGAAACGGGAGCAACCAGTAGTGTCAAATTTCTGCGCCGAGGCGGTATGGCCTGCCAGCACCAACCCCGACAACGCCATCAAAACCCTGAATGTCTTCATACGCCTAAAAATAAGCATTTTATTAAGAACCACACTACCAGCAGCGGGGTAAACACACCCTCACTCCTGTGCAGGTCACTGCTGCATCACCATCACCCGCTCGCGCTTCAGTACTTCGCCGCTGTCCGAACGCAGTTCTACCTGGTAGAACCCGGCCGGAAGGCCTTCCAGTTCCACATAACGCACCTGCTCTTTCTTCAGCACCAGCGCGCCCGTAGCATTATACAGCCGTACATCCACCGCCGCAGGCACCGATATGTGCAGCACCCCGCGCGTGGGATTGGGGAATACGCGGATGTCGCCACCCGGCTGCAGCGCGGCTACTCCCAGGCTCACCACCTGCACGCCCGAGGTATCGGTGCAGCCATAGCTATTGGTCACTACCACCTGGTAGCCGCCATCGGCGCTAGCTTCCAGGGTATCGTGTACCGCACCAGGAATCACTACCCCATTCAGCAGCCACTGGTAGCCCGGGTAGTTGCCCGGCGCACTCAGCAGCAGCCCGTATTGCGTTACCTGCGCCTGCGGCGAGGGGTACAGCTGCACATCCATTGCATAGGCAACACTGGTATCGCACATATTGGTGGCACGTACCATTATCTGTCCTGCACCCGGGCCGGGTACTACCGTTATGCTGCTGCCGGTATCGGGGCCTATTATCGTCCAGCCCGAAGGAACCGTCCACAGGTAATGGCTCGCATATACACTGCCGGGGGTACTCCATACCTGCGCCATGCCTACACATACACTATCAGGTCCCGATATGCTATCAGGCGGGTACACTCCCGTACATTCCGTTACGCACCGCACACTGGCTCCATAGGCCCGGTAAGGTTTCGAATACACGTTCACACTCGTGTTCCAATAGTAGTAAGACACCGCCACCCCGAGCGAATCGAAGGTATTAGACGTCCAGTACAAAAAATGCTCCCCTTGGTACAAAAATCCATCGGTATCAAAACGCCTTTGCCCCGCCAAGGGCAATTTAAGGTTAGAACTGAATGCCGATGCCGTATCGGTAATTCCTTCCAGCAATATTACATTCTCAAACTCCGGCTGCGTGGGCATGTGCCATCCCGGGCCTATCACCGCGCAGGGATCGGAACCGTTGCTGTCCGAAGGCGGCGCGGCACTCCAGGTATCGGTGCTGTCGCCGTCTTCCCACCACTGGCAAAAAGAGTCCTGCACATACAATATATCGTAGTAAAAAGTATCAGAACCATTCAGTATGCCTGCAGGGCTCCTGGGAAATACATTGCTAACGGGAGCCATCGGGCTGCTGGGCAATTGGTGGCCATCGTCCCAGCGCCCCCATTGAAAGTAATGCCCGTAGGCGGCCGAATCGCTCGCATAGCCACCTACCTGCAGCGAGCCCAGGTTTTGCTGCAGCCATACCTTACCATCCGCGGCCCGTACCGTGGTATAGGTGACCGGCACCCCCTGGTATGTAAAGCTGATGGTGCCTGTGTCACCCGGTGTCATCCCCGGGTCGTTCTGGGCCTGAAGGCCGCCACCAATAAACAACAATACGAATGCGACAACAACTGATTTCATAGGACCGATTTATTCCCCAATATAAATAATTACTTTATAAAGTAAAAATAAATAAATCAAATAAAACATTTCTAAAACCCAAAAAAAAACGGAATTTTATATTAAATAAATTTAATCACACTAAAAACACCGGATTATGAAAAAGGGGCGCGCTGCCATGCCACGAGCCCCTTGCATTATCAATATTTTATATCCCTTTACAATCCTATTTGCTGAAGGCGGTAATTCAGGTACTCGCCCGCCGTTTTGAAGTGGAAGCGCTCCAGGTCAGATGCACCCAGGTGCTCCAGCGGCACCAGCGATTCTTCCAGCTTCACGTGGCAGAAATACGGTATAGAGAAGCGGCGCACGTTGCGCTGGCATACCACCCGGTGCAGCCCGGAGCGGTAGCGCCCGCCAGTGAGGTGCTGCAGCATGTCGCCGGCGTTAATGATAATGAGCTCAGGGTCTTCTATAGTTATGGGCAGCCACTCGTCTTTGTGCCACAGTTGCAGGCCTTCTTCCTGGGCCAGCAGCAGGGTTATCATATTAATGTCGGTATGCTTGGTGGCGCACATGCCGGTGATGTTACCTCCTTCTGAGGCTATGCCATCGTCTACCAGCGGGTTCTCGGTGGGCGGGTAGTCTATAGCGCGCATGATGCTGTTGCCTTCCTTCCCGTCAAAGTATGCCTCATCCAGACCCAGCGATACGGCAATGGCCCGCAGCAATACCAGCGATTGCTCCCGGAACTCCGCAAACAAGGTATCGGCCGCTTCTTTAAAGCCGGGTATCTCGGTTACATTCACCGCCCGGTCGTCGCCCACCTGGAAAAAATGCTTTTCATCGGCTATTTTGGCGAACTCCCCCTTTTCTATACGCATGGGTGTATAGCCCCGCTGGTGCTGTTCCTCGGCAAACTCATATTTCAGGCGGAGCTCCTCCGGCAACTGCTGGAAGAAAGCGTCAAATACCCGCCGGGCATTGCCTACCGTTTGCTGCGCTATGCCGTGGTTCCTCAGGAAGAAGAAGCCGGTGGTCTCCAGGGCTTCTTTCAGCTCCGCTACAAAGGCGGCCTTCTCTGCTTCGCCGCCCCGGGTGTAGTCGGGCATATTCAGCGTCTTAATTATTTTCTCCATGGTTGTTTACCTGCTGGTTGTTAAAAACGGGTGCTAATTTACTTCATATCTTTCAGTATCGCCGCAGACTTTTCTTCCAATTCCTTTTTCCTGGCCATAAAGAGGTCCAGTTTGTCCTTGGGCAATTTCAGGCTGTAATAGCTGGTAGCGTAGCTGCCCGCTACATACTGCGGGTAATCATAATTCCAGAGGTAGAGCTCGTTTCCTTTTATATCCAGCGCCCGGGTAAGCTGCCGCAGCGATATGGGCGCTACCAGCCGCACGATGGCCATCTGCTGCAGCGCTTCCTTGTCCAGGATGGGTGCCTTCCGCCCCGGCTTGCCGCAAAACACCTCCCGCGTTTCCCGCTCGGTGGGTGGGGCCTCTTTATGGGCACGCTCTTCTTCGGGCCAGTACAGCCCAGGCGGGCAGGCTTTGGTCTCGGGCACATGTATGGTGTTCCAGGTATGCACACCGTAGTAGGGGTCCTTCACCTCCTGGGTACATATCTCGGTGAGGCACTCTCCGCCCGGCAAGAGCGTTATTACCAGTTCGCTGTCAAACTTACCATCCAGCCGCGCTCCCCGGTAGTAGATGCGGTTCACCCTGCCCCAGCCTTTGTCTGTTTCCATCCCTTCGTAGGCCGTTTGGTAGCGGCAGGTCCATATCTCGCCGTCCTCCCATTTCACCACAAAGGTGCGCTCCCCCTCGTCTACCAGCAACGTGCCGGGCCGCCACTCCATGTCCGAGTATGCATACTCAGGCCGGTACCATATAGTGGCCGCACGGGCGTCTACCCGGGCGGGTACGGCCCCTGCGTAGGTGCTGACATCGTAGCGGGAAAAAGGAATTTCGTAAACCCGCTGGGCATACACACCCGCCCCCTGCGCTACGCACAGCAGGCAAAAAGCAAAACGAATGATATAGCTGACCGGGCTCACGGAATTATTTAACGGATACCTGCTCAATTTACATCAATCTCCCGTTCATAGCATCGCCCTGGCGAGGTTTCCCAGTTTTTTAAGCGCTCGGTCTATCTCCGGCCCCCACTGCATGCCGTAGCTCAGCCGCATACAGTTCTGGTACCGCTCCTGCAGGGTAAACATGCTGCCCGGCGCAATACTGATGCGGGAAAGCATAGCGTCCTGGTAGAGCAGGTAGGTATCTATCCGCTTGTCCAGCTCCACCCAAAGAATAAAGCCCCCCTGCGGGCGCGTTACCTTGGTGCCCTCGGGGAAATACTCGTTAATGGCCCTTATGTATTGCAGGCTGTTGGCGTGCAGGGTCTGGCGGAGTTTCCGCAAGTGGTGCTCGTAACGGCCCGTAGCCAGGAAGCTCGCAATGGCGGCCTGCTGCGGGGTGGCGGTGGTAATGCTGTGGTACAGCTTCAGCCGCTTTATTTTTTCCAGGTAGCGGCCCGGTGCGGTCCATCCCACGCGGTATCCCGGCGCCAGCGTTTTAGAGACCGAGCTGCACCAAAGCACATTGCCCTCCTCATCAAAGCTCTTGCACGAGCGCGGCCGTATCTTCCCGAAGTACACATCTCCGTACAGGTCGTCCTCTACCAGCGGCACCCCATGAAAGGCCAGCATTTTCACCAGCGCTTCTTTCTGTTCGTCGGGCATACAATAACCCAGCGGGTTGCTGAAGTTAGACACCAGGAAGCAGGCTTTAACATTGTGCTTCTGCAGCGCCTTGCGTACGTCGTCGGGGTCTACCCCTACATCGGGGTCGGTGGGTAGTTCCAGCACCTTCAGCCCCATGCTGTTGGCCAGCCGCAGGGTGCCGAAGTACACGGGGCTTTCTACGGCAATGGTATCACCTCGTTTGGCCAGTGCCATCAGGCAATAGGCCACGGCGTTCATGCAGCCTGCCGTGGTCACCAGGTCTTCGGCACGCAGGCCGCCGCCCCACTGCATCGACCAGCGGGCCACCTGGCGGCGAAGCATTTCGTTGCCCTGCAGCTGCTCGTAACTGGTGCCACTGGCGGGCAACTCCCTCAGCGCCTGCATCATTGATTTATTCAGCTGCGCCAGCGGCAGCAACTCCGGCGCGGGCACACTCAGCGATAGCTGCAGTACCCCGGGCTTGGCAAAGTCGTCGTACACCTCTGAGATAATGGCCTCTACGTTCTTGTTGTTGGTAGTGAGGGTGGGATTGCTCTTCTCTATCTTTTGCGGAAACCTCGCCGGGCTGAAACGTACATAGTACCCCGACTGCGGCCTGGACTCTATCAGCCCTTTCCCTTCCAGGTGGTAGTAGGCCTGCAATGCCGTACTGACGCTGATGCCGTGCTGCTTGCTGAGCAGCCGCACCGAGGGAAGCTTATCGCCAATATTGAGCACCTTGTTCATTATCTGCTGCTCTATATTATCGGCTATATGCAGGTACAGGTGTTCGTTCTTACCTTTCTGTGAAGTTTTCATCAACAAACTGTTATGCCCGAAAATACAAAAATTGTATCTGTTTTGTTTCGCAAAATCTGTTGATTTTTGCACTTATACGCGGAACACCCGCACGGGATATAATGAACGACAAGACAAAAGCTTACCTGGCACTTATATACATATGCATAGCATGGGGCACCACCTACCTGCTGATAAAGATTGGCGTGGAAGCCTACCCGGCGGCCTTCCTTTTTGCGGGCGTGCGCCAGGTTCTGGCGGGGCTTATCCTGTTTGGTATCGGGCTGGCCACCAATAAAAACCGGGACTACTCGCGGAAGAACATACTGCGGCAGGCGTTCGTAGGCTTCCTGCTGCTCACTTGCGGCAACGGGCTGGTTACCTGGAGCGAGAAACACATACCCAGCGGCATAGCGGCGCTCATCTGCTCGCTGATGCCGATTTTCGCGGTGGTGTTCACGCTTTCCGGCCCCGGTAAGGAAAAGATAAATCCCTTGATAGCAACAGGGCTTATACTGGGGGTAGTGGGCGTAGGCTTTATTGTAAAAGACGAAATCTCTTTCCAGTCGCAAACCATGTACCTGTATGGCATCATCGGCACGCTGATAGCAACCTGCACCTGGGCCTTTGGCAGCGTGAAAAACAAGAAGTACCCCACCCCCGCCAACCCGATGTTCAACTCCGGCCTGCAACTGCTGTTCGGTGGGTTGTTCATGTTGCTCATCAGCCCGGCGGTAGATGACTATACCGGCATATGGGTATGGAAAACAGACGGTATGGTATCGCTGGCGCTGCTAATCGTGTTCGGCTCGGTGATTGCCTATGCCGCTTACATTTTCGCCCTGCGCACATTGCCGGTGGGCATTACTACACTGTATGCCTATGTGAATCCGCTGGTGGCGGTGCTGATGGGCTACTTCTTCTACTCCGAGGAGCTGAATCTTGATACGGCTATCGCATTCTTCACCATCATTACCGGTGTGTACCTGGTAAATGCGGGATACAGGCGGCAACAACGGCCGCAGGCCCCTACGCAAATACAGGCACAGCCCGCCGGTGATGCATAAACAAACGCATATGGACTACACTATCTCAGTAAATGCACAGACGGAGCGGGAAGTAAAAGATACCCGCGCCATTCCCTTTGGCGTTCAGCCTACGGAGCACATGTTTGTAGCCAGCTATAAGAACGGCCATTGGCAAAACGCCCGTATCACGCCGTTCGCCGATATAACCATGAGCCCGTTGGCGCTCTGCCTGCACTATGGGCAAACGGTATTTGAGGGAATGAAAGCCTTCCTGATGCAGGATGGGCGCGCCACCATCTTCCGCCCCGACAAACACTACGAGCGCTTCACCAAATCGCTGAAGCGCATGTGCATGCCGGAGGTTCCGCGCGGGCTGTTCCTGGAAGCCCTTCACCAACTGGTGCAGCTGGACAGCGCCTGGATACCCGCCGAAGATGATGGCTCACTGTACCTGCGGCCCTTTATGATAGCCTCGGAAGAACGGCTGGGCGTGAAGGTGTCCGATGAGTACCTGTTTATGATAGTGGCTACCCCCGCCTACCAATACTACGCAGAACCAATAAAGGTGAAAGTGGAAACCCAATACATACGGGCCGCTGAAGGGGGAACCGGCGCTACCAAGTGCGGTGGCAACTACGGCGGGGCCTTCTACCCCACCCAACTGGCCCGTGAACAGGGCTATGACCAGGTGATATGGACCGATGCGAAAAACCACGAGTATATTGAAGAGTCGGGCACGATGAACCTGATGTTTGTAATAGATGGGGCCATTATCACGCCATCGCTCTCCGGCACTACGCTGGATGGCGTTACCAGGGACTCGCTGCTGGCCATTGCCGAACAGAAAGGTATACAAACAGATGTGCGCCCCCTGCGCTACCGCGAGATACAGGAAGCTCTTGAAAGTGGTAAGCGGGTGGAAGCGTTCGGCGCGGGAACCGCCGCGGTGATAGCTCCTATAAAATCGATAGCGATGGATGGCAGGGAGTACGATTGCTACCTGGGCGAAGACGCGCTGATGTACCAGCTTAAAAATGAGTTGTTCCGTATTCGCCGCGGCCTGGCACCAGACCGGAACAACTGGAATTATATTATATAGCTCACCCATATGGAACCAATAAACATTCCTTTTCACGACTATGTTATTACTACCGACCGTAGCCGGCTGAGTGCGGAAGCTGCGCACCAATGGCTCACCACGGAGTCTTACTGGTCGAAGCAGATTTCATACGAAGTGGTAAAGCGGGCGTTCGACCACTCTTTTGTCATCGGGATACTGCACGGGGGCGAGCAGGTAGGCTATGGCCGCCTGGTTACCGACTATGCCACATTTGGCCACCTGGCAGACGTGTATGTGCTGGAAGCCCACCGGGGCAAAGGACTGAGTAAAAAAATGATGAGCGTGCTGATGGACATAGACTTTGTAAAAAAGCTGCGGAACATTTCGCTGGGCACACTGGATGCACACGGCCTCTATGAGCCGTTCGGGTTCCGGCAACACGAGCACCCGGAGCGCATCCTGTTCATTTCCCGCCCGGATATTTATGGCGATGTAAACAACCCCTGCCGGTAATATTATGATAGCATACTTAAAAAGCGCGAAACGACAGTTTCTCTACTACAAAAGCCTGGGCGATAAAGCGATGGCACAGGTAAGTGAAGAACAACTCAACTGGCTGCCCAATGCGGAAAGCATGAGCATTTCGGCCATTGTAAAACACCTGCACGGCAATATGCTCAGCCGCTGGACCGACTTCCTGACCACTGACGGGGAAAAACCGAACCGGCAGCGAGATGCGGAATTTGATAACGACATCACGGGCAGGGATGCTGTTCTCCAACTGTGGGAAGAGGGCTGGCAATGCCTGATGAATGCATTGGAAAGCATTACCGATGACCAGCTGAATACCATTATATACATCCGCAACGAAGGGCACACCGTGCTGGAAGCCATTAGCCGGCAACTGGCACATTACCCCTACCATGTAGGCCAGATAGTGTACATAGCCAAAATGCTGAAAGGCGAAAGCTGGGAGAGCCTGTCCATCCCCCGCAATAAATCGGAGGAATACAATGCCGGGAAATTTGCGCAGGAGAAAGGCATCCGGCACTTTACGGATAATGAACTGAAACCATAAGCAATGCCCCGGTTGCGGGGCATTGCTGCTATCTGTCTTTTGTGGCGTTGCGCAGCAACAGGTAGGCCGTTACCAAACCCAGGCCCGCCCCCAGTATAATAAAAGCAAAGTATAACTGTGGGAAATCTTCCGTCCGGGTGACGGTCCTTTCAAACACCTGCCCGTTAGCCAACTCTTCGGGATACTTTTCTATGGATACTTTGGCCAGGGCCCGCTCTACCAGGAAAGCGACTGCCAGCCCCAGCCCCCCACCTACGAACATAAGCCCATACTTTAGCGCTGAAAAACGCCGCGGTTCATCGGGAGAGGCGCTCCTGGGATTAATGCCTCTTTCTATCAGCGCCATATTCTCTTTATTGCGCAGATAATACAATCCAAAAAGCGTGATGCAGATGCTGGTAATAGCCACCACGGGTATAATTATTTCTTCCGGCCCCATACGTAGTTCGTTTTTAAAAGCTGCCCGACATTATCATCGGTTACCAACTATGACGACGCCCGCAACAAAAAGGTTACAACCCCACCCCGGCCGTCTCTTAAATGAGGAGGGAGCAGTTTGGGGTATGTAACCTATATTTAGGATGGGGCGTCTAGTAGAAGGAAATGCAGAAACAATCACAGGATTCTGATATCATCAGGCAGGTGTTGGCCGGGCAGCAGCAAGCCTTTGCCATACTGGTAGAGCGGTATCAGCATTTTGTATTTACCATTACCCTGCGGTTTGTAGATAACCGCGAAGAAGCAGAAGAACTGGCTCAGGATGTGTTTGTGAAAGCCTACCGCTCGCTTAGCCACTTTCGTGGAGAGAGCAAATTCAGTACCTGGCTCTATACCATCACGCACAACACATGCCGGTCGCATAAGCGGAAGAAGAAAGAAGCGATCGTAACGCTGGAAGAACACCACGAACAGGTAGCTGCCCCGGAGGATCGCAAACACAGCAAGAACGTGATACAGCAGGCCATAAAGCAGCTACCCGAAACTGACGCGCAAATCATCACCCTGTTTTACCTGGCCGAGCAAAGCATAGAAGAAACGGGGCAGATACTTGGGCTAAGCCAAAGCAATGTAAAAGTGCGGTTGTTCCGCGCCCGGCAAAAGCTGAAGGAAATACTGGAGGCAGAGTACAAAGAAGAATTAAAACATCTGTAAATTACAGTTAAGATATGCATAGCGCTGAAGACATAGAGGTACAATTGTGGGAGTACATAGATGGTGTATGCGATAGCGCGGCGCGGGAACGTATCAGCCAGCTTATTGCAACCGACGATGCCTGGAAACAGCAATATACCGTGCTGATGGCATTTCACTCGGAAATGGAACGGATAGAACCAGGTCATCCGTCGATGCGCTTTACCCGGAATGTTATGGAGCAGATAGCAAAAAACTCCCTGGCCACGCCGGCCAACACGTACATTAATAAATGGGTGGTACGGAGCATTGCGTCAGTAATGGCATTGCTGCTGGGTAGCGCCATCACCTATGCATTGATGAGGGTAGATTGGCCGGAAAAAGTTCCCAACGGGCTTTTCAGCCAAAGCCGGTTCTCATCCGGTGGCTACATCACCTACATTATTATGGCGCATGCTTTGGTATGTGTACTGATTGCCGACACACTACTGCGCAGAAAGAGAAAAAGAGTACTGGAAAACTAAGCTATCAGGGCTTCTGCAGGGATGTGCAGATGCTGATAGAGCGCTTTAATCATTTTTAAGGTTAGTGGGCGTTTCCGGTTTAACACTTCTGAGACCCGGCTCTTCCCGCCAAGGTACTTTGCGAGGTCCTGCTGTGTCAGGCTCAGCTGCTCCATTCTATATTTTATCGCTTCTATAGGATCCGGCGCTTCTATGGGAAAATGTTTATTCTCATATTCATCAACCAGAATAGACAAAACTTCCAGCGCCTCAGCCTCTACTGATTTAGGCGGCGAATCCCACAAAGCTTCTATCTGCCTCAGTGCTGCATTATAGTCCTTCTTGCTCCTTATCGGCCTGATTTCTATTCCCGGTTTCTTCATCACTGCTTTATGTTTATCCTAAATATTTTTGATATCCTCTATTTTATCGTACTGCTTATGGGTACCTAAAAAACGTATATACCCTATCTGAATATCGTATCGGAATGCTACTATTAGACGGTATCTGTTACCACATACATTAAATACAATCCTTCCATTACCTACCTGGTCCGCATCCTTAAAATAACCAATAATCTCATGCGGATCCGCCCAGCTCCTATCGCTAATTACCTTATACCATGCTTTAAGCGGTTGCTCAGAGTCTTTAAATTGCTTCTTTTCCCAAAAAGCCCGCAATGTCCCCTTTGCTAGTACACGCATTCATTACAAATGTAATAAAAAGTTCCCAAAATGGGAACAAAAAAAATGATTATTGATAAGTCTTAACCCTATAGATACACACAAATAGACAACATCAACTCACAACCTCCCAATCACATCCATATCCAAATCTTCCAAACTCCGCAATTTAGCATCGGCTATGGAAAAGCGGGGGTCGTCAAAATGCAGTTCATCAGGAACGGCGATTACTTTCATCCGTGCGGCCTTGCCCGATATGCATCCATTCACCGAATCTTCCAGCACCACGCACTCTATCGGCCGCGAACCCAGGGCTTCCGCACAGTGCATGAAGACACCGGGATGCGGCTTGCCTAAAGAAACCACATCGGCCGAGGTTATTTCGTCGAAGTAGTGCTTGATGTCAAAATGTTCTACCAGCGCCTGTATCATGCGTGCGGGCGAGGAGGAGGCCAGCCCTACTTTAAAACCATTCTTCTTAAACAGTTCCAGCGATTGCAGCACACCCGGCAGCACCCTGCCTGCCTTTTTAGAGGCCTCTATTATATCATCCAGTATCTCCTCGGCTACGTCTATATGGCCCGCGCCCTGCCACGGGTACTTTACCGCCCAATACTCTGTCACCTCGTATATGCGCAAGCCTGTTGTTTCCTTAAACTTCTGCCCGGTGATAGGTATCCCGTGCTTTTGCGCTACACGCAGCATGCTCTCCCCCCACAGCGGCTCGGTATCCAGCAAAAGGCCATCCATATCGTAAAGCACTGTATTGATCATATTACCCATTTGGCTGCAAATATCACAACTGTAACCGTTTTTCAACAAATACGGGCATTAAAATTGCGTTTATCCTATTTTTACGGTTCATATACTAGATGATGAAAAACTTTTGCCTGTTTCTGCTCGCCACCATCGCCCTGCCGGCATTAGCCGCAGCACAGTCAGTGGACAGCGTTGCCGCCGCTCCTAAAAAAGAGATACAGGTGACCCAAAAGACCGTGACGGCCGAGGATGTGATAAAGAAATACATAGCGGCGATAGGCGGCGAAGAGGTGATAAAAAAAATAAGCGACCTGAAAATAGAACGTTCAGCCATAGTGCAGCAAGTACCTATTGTTATTACCGAGACCCGCAAAACGCCCGACAAACTGAAAATCACCATAGAAGGGATGGGTATGGTTTTCCAGAAAGTGGTGGTAAATAAGGACAAGGGATACCAGGAATACCAGGGGATGAAAAAAGACCTGTCGCCACAGGAACTCACCGGAACCCTGGGCGAGGCCGACCTGCTGGCCAAACTGCACCCCGAGAAATATGGCATCACCCGCGAGTTGAAAGGAACAGAAATCGTAGACTCCGCCCTTACCTATGTAATAGAAGAAAAGGATGCAACCGGCAAAGTGACCCACCAGTATTACAACGCCGCAAATGGTTTCCTGGTGCGTAAGTCGGGCAACGAGAACACACCACAGGGCGCCCTGCCCACTACCACCTCTTACCGGGGGTACCGGGAAGTGGAAGGTTCCGGCGGATACAAGATTCCCGGGATAGTGCGCCAGGTGGTAGGCACACAGGAGGTCGTTTCCACGCTTAAAGTTGCCGAAGTAAACAAGAGTATTCCCGACAAGGAGTTTGAGTAGCTGGCTTCCCGGAACTTGGGTTGGCGATAGAGCCCAGGGATGTCCTTTTGTCCACTCACCGCCCCGAGGGCGGTTTTCACCGTTATATATAGGCTCATAGCCATTTTTAACGCCCCCACTTTGTAATTATCCGTACCTTCGCACACACAGAATCGGAAATTATGGCAGAAATCCTGCAAAAAGTAGTGGACGAGTCGAAACAAGGGGAAGCATTCGCTCCATTTGCCGAAGACCCGAACCAATATTCTAAAAAATTTTATATAGAAAGCTACGGCTGCCAGATGAACTTCAGCGATAGCGAAATTGTGGCATCCATCCTCCAGGAAGAGGGCTTCGGGGCTACCCGGAACTATGAAGATGCCAGCCTGGTGCTGATTAATACCTGCTCCATACGCGAGAAGGCCGAGCAAACCGTACGGAACCGCCTCCAGGCTTTCCGTAAAATAAAAGAGCAGCGCCCCGGCATGCTGATAGGCGTACTGGGCTGCATGGCCGAGCGCCTGAAGGCCAAGTTCCTGGAAGAAGAAAAGCTGGTGGATATAGTAGTGGGGCCCGATGCCTACCGCAGCCTGCCTGGCCTCATTACGGAAGCCGAAGGCGGCCAGAAGACCGTGAACGTGCTGCTGAGCCGGGAAGAAACCTATGCCGACATTGCCCCGGTGCGGCTGGACAGCAATGGTGTTACCGCCTTTGTAAGCATTATGCGGGGCTGCAACAATATGTGCTCGTTCTGCGTAGTGCCCTTTACCCGGGGCCGCGAGCGCAGCCGTGATGCCGCCAGCATTGTAAACGAGTGTCGCGACCTGTTTGAGCGGGGCTTCCGCGAGGTGACCCTGCTGGGCCAGAATGTGGATAGCTACCACTACAGCCCCCTGGCCACCACGGCGGCAAATGAAGCCGTAACCTTCGCCCGCCTGCTGGAAATGGTAGCGCAGGTATCGCCCCTGCTGAGAGTGCGCTTCAGCACATCTCATCCTAAAGATATAACCGATGACGTGCTGCATACCATGGCGGCTTACCACAATATCTGCCGGTACATACACCTGCCGGTACAAAGCGGGAACACCCGCGTACTGCAGGCGATGAACCGTACCTACACCCGCGAGTGGTACCTGAGCAAAGTGCAGCGCATACGCGAGATAATGCCCGACTGCGGCCTGAGCACCGATGTGATATCGGGCTTCTGCACCGAGACCGAAGAAGAGCACGCCGACACGCTGAGCCTTATGGAACTGTGCCGGTTCGATATGGCCTACATGTTCTCGTACAGCGAGCGGCCGGGCACCCTGGCGGCGCGGCGCTTTACCGACGATGTACCCGAAAATGTGAAAAAACGCCGTCTGGAAGAAATAATACGCCTGCAAAATGGCCACTCGCTGGAAAGCTATAAGAACGACATAGGGAAAACCTTTGAGGTACTGATAGAAGGCGACAGCCGCCGCAGTGACGCGGATTGGTGTGGACGCAACAGCCAGAACAAAATGGTGGTTTTCCCCAAAGGCACTCAAGACCTGAAAAAGGGAGATTATGTACAGGTGAAAATAAACAGCGCTACTTCGGCTACGCTGATTGGAGAAATGATATAAAACATCTTTTACCATGTAAAAGAGAATAGAAGGTCTGTACACGATGATTGCACAAAACAAAGACCTTACTATTTCCAATAAGAAGAAAATCATTGGGCTCCGCCAGTTTGGATCATCTGTAAGAAATACTTACCTGAATTGGCTAAAGAAGTCAGTTTAATATTAGAAGAGAACAATGGATATACAGAGCATTAAGAACAGGTTTGGCATCATCGGGAACGCACCCGCACTGAACCATGCCCTGAACACGGCCGCGCAGGTAGCCAATACCGACCTCTCCGTACTCATTGCCGGCGAAAGCGGCGTAGGTAAGGAAGCCTTTTCCAATATTATACATGCGCTCTCCGCCAGGAAGCACAACTCCTTTATAGCCGTTAACTGCGGTGCCATACCCGAGGGCACTATCGATTCAGAACTCTTCGGGCACGAGAAAGGCTCCTTTACGGGCGCTGTCGATAGCCGGAAGGGCTATTTTGAAACCGTCAACGGAGGTACCATTTTCCTGGATGAGATTGGCGAAATGCCCCTGGGCACACAGGCCCGCCTGCTGCGGGTACTGGAGACGGGTGAATTTATCCGGGTGGGCTCGTCTAAAGTGCAGAAGACCGACGTTCGCGTGATAGCAGCCACTAACCGCGACCTGCTGGAACACACCCAGAATGGCAAGTTCCGCGAAGACCTTTACTATCGCCTCAGCACCGTGCCCATAAGGGTACCCGCCCTGCGCGACCGCAAAGAAGACATCCCCCTGCTGTTCCGCAAGTTCGCTTCCGATTTCTCCGAACGCTACAAAACCACTTCCGTACAGCTGGACGCTGGCGCACAACAGCTGCTGGTCAACTATCCCTGGCCGGGAAATGTACGGGAGCTGAAAAATATCGCCGAGCAGATATCCGTACTCTCCACCGACAAACAAATAACCACCGACGCGCTGCGCCAGTTCCTGCCCAACCGGGAAACCTCCCGCAGCCTGGCACTGGTTCCGGCAGGCAGCGCCGCACCGGCCCCATCAGGAAAGGATTTCAACTCGCCTACCGAGCGGGATATTCTCTACAAACTGTTCTTCGACCTGAAAAAGGACATGAACGATATGAAGCAAATGATGCTGGACATGGCAGACCAGCAGGGATATACCCCCCGGGGCATGACCGATAGCTTTATACAGCCCTACAACAGCGAGCCGGTACCCGTACCGGTGAATACACCATCGTATAACAGCTCCTCCACTCCTATCCTTATTCAGCAGCCCGAGCAGCACCAGCCCCACGAGGAGGTAGAAGAAACGCTCCTGCTTTCCGATAAGGAAAAAGAGATGATAGTAAAAGCGCTGAAGAAGCACAAAAGCCGCCGGCGAGACGCAGCCAATGAGCTGGGTATATCAGAAAGAACTTTATACAGAAAAATTAAAGAATACGATATCAAAGAGTAACTTTACAGGGTTAGTTATGATGCACAGGCTGTTACTTTTAGTTCCTGTTTTGCTGATAACGCTTGCGGGGTGTGGAGTGTACTCCTTCTCCGGGGCAAGTATAGAGGGAAAAACCATAAATATCCGTCCGTTGGATAACCGCGCGCGAAACGTAGTACCTACGCTCAGCCCTGCGCTTACCAATAAGATACGCAGCCGTATCCTGTCGCAGACCGGGCTATCGCCCGTGACCACGCAGGATGCCGACTACGATATTTCAGGTACCATTGTGGCTTACGAGGTTACCGTCTCCGGTGTGCAGAACACCCAGACCGCTACCCTCAACAGGCTCAACATCACTATACAGGTCAACTTTAAAAGCAAACTGAACGAAAAGTCTGACTTCAGCCAGTCCTTCACCCGTTATGCCGACTTCAGCGCCGCTCAAAGCCTCCAGTCGGTAGAAACAAGGCTGATAGACGAGATAGGCACACAACTGGCCGATGACATTTTTAATAAAGCATTTGTAAATTGGTAACAGTTTTCAGCTCATGATCACTTCTTCCTCCATACCATACATCACGCAGATGCTCAGTGAGCCGCATTCCATCAGCGAGGCGGACATTGACAGCATTGTATCACTTACCGAATCCTACCCCTACTTTGTACCAGCGCGGTATATGGAGGCTGCCAGCAGGCACAAAGCCACTCCCTTTGGCGCTGACATGATGAACAACATGCAGCTCTACATGGGCAACTGGCTTGTTTTTCACGAGTACATGCTCCGGGCACGGGACAGTGAGGACATGCCCATCAGCCAGCCACCAATATACGAACCGGCCGACGTAGATAATGATGCTGCGGAGCAGGAAGAAGCGGTAGCACCTGCCGAAGCCTCCAGTATCTGGTCGCAGGAAGAGGAGGATGAAGATGAACCCGTAAATAGCGGCGAAGAAGCCGGAGAGATACCGGTAGAGGCACTGGAAGATGCCGGTGAAGAACCTGGAATAGAAGAAGAACAAGTAGCAGAAGAGGAGGACATAATAGACGCTGGTGGCGATGAAGAAATCTACCACGAGCTGGAAGAAGAAACGCTGCACACCATGGATGCTGGCGCCGATGCGGAAATACCCGCCGAAGAAAGCTACCTGGCGGAAGAAATAATAGAAGCCGAGCCGGAACCCATAGAACTAAGGGCCGAAAACGAAGACAACCTCATACTGCCTATATACACGGAGGACTACTTCCTGCACCAGGGCATCCAGGTATCGAACAACATACCAACGGTAGAAAAAACCGCGGCTGCTGAAGAAGCTGCCTCTGGCGACCCTAAATCGCTGATGATAGTGATGAGCTATACCGAATGGTTGACACACTTCAAGACCAACGGCGACAAGATGCGTGAAGAGGTGGAAGACCAGAAGGCGCTCAAAACCATGTGGCAAAAAGAAAAACTGGCTGCCGCCATGGAAGAAGAAAATGAAGAAATACCGGAGAACGTATTCGAGATGGCCGTCAACTCTATTACCCGGGAAGAAAGCATTGCCAGCGAGTCGCTCGCCGAAATATATGTTAAGCAGGGAAAATATGACGCTGCCATTGATATGTATAAAAAATTAAGTTTGCGTAATCCCCAGAAAAGTGCTTATTTTGCCCGCAAAGCAGAAGAAGTTTTAAAGGAAAAATAAACAATGATCATCACTCTTACTATAATAATATTACTGGCTTGTGGCGTACTGGCGTTTTTTGTATTGATACAGGCTCCTAAAGGCGGTGGCCTTACCGGTGCCTTCGGTAGCATGAGCAGCCAGGTAATGGGCGTAAAGCAGTCGAGCGACGTAATGGAAAAAGGCACATGGGCTTCTATTGGCCTCATAGCTATTCTTTGCATCATGATGACGATGTTCTACCCTAAAATTGAAAAGAAAGAAACGCAACAGGCTCCTGCCAAGCAGGAACAGCAAAAATCTCCGGCTCCTGCCGGTGGTGGCCAGCCGCAAAAATAATTGCCTCTTTAACCATATTTAGTTGCAATACCCGCTCTTTATTTGAGCGGGTATTTCTATTTTTAGCGAAACAACAACCATGGCCAGGGGCAAAAAACGAAAAGGGCTGCGATTACTCCTTATCCTCCTCCTCATTGCAGGCGCAGCAGGGGCCTACCTGCTCTTCGGTCCCAACTCTTACAAAGACAGGTACCTCTATATCCGTACCGGCTCCAACTATGCTACGGTCATAAAGCAGTTGGAAGACGGCGGATTTGTGAAAGAGATAAACAGCTTCAAGCTGCTGGCAGAGCGGGCGGGCTACCCGGCCAAAGTAAAACCGGGCAAGTACAAAATAGCGGCCGGCATGAGCAACTATAATATTGTGCGCATGCTCCGCAACGGCAGCCAGGAACCGGTGAAGCTAGTCATCAATAAGCTGCGCACCAAAGAAGACTTTTACCGGTTCGTAGCCACGCAACTGGAAGCGGACAGTAACCAGCTAAAAGCGCTCTTTGCCGATAGCGCCTACCTGGCAGAGTATGGGCTGGACACTAATACCGCCCTGTGCGCTATAATGCCCGACACCTACGAGTTTTACTGGAACACAACGGCCGATAAGGTCTTTCGGAAAATAGCGAAGAAGTACACCCGCTTCTGGAATGAAGACCGTAAGCGGCTGGCCAGGCTAAAGGGACTTTCCCCGGCCGGAGTGATAACGATGGCCTCCATAGTGGAAGAGGAAACCAACAAACTGGCCGATAAGCCGCTGGTGGCCAGCGTGTACCTGAACAGGATAGATAAGAACATGCCGCTTCAGGCCGACCCGACAGTAAAATTTGCCGTAGGCGATTTCGCTATCCGCAGGGTTACCGGTGTGCACCTGGCAGTGGTATCGCCGTACAACACCTATAAAAACAAAGGGCTGCCCCCGGGGCCCATCTGCACCCCCTCCGAAAGCAGCATCAACGCCGTGCTGAACGCACCGGCTACTGATTATATCTATTTTTGCGCTACCCCCGCGCTAGATGGCTCCAGCGCCTTCACCGCCAGTTACGACCAGCACCTGAAGAACGCAAAAGCTTACCAGCAGGCGCTTAACGAAAGAGGAATACACTGACGATGAAATACATCTACACCTTTGCAGCACTGCTGCTGGCACTTTCCGCCAATGCGCAATCGTATAAGCTTTCCGGCAACGACCTGGTACTGGAGAAACCGGTAACCTTCCAGACCGGTACCGCGGAGTTGACGCCGGAGGGCAGGGAGATACTCGCCGGGATAAAAAAATACCTGGAAGACAAAACCTACATCAGCCTGATGCGCATAGAAGGCCATGTGGCCGGTAGCGCCGACGACCAGGCACTGAGCGAAAAGCGCGCTATAGCTGCCGGAAAATGGCTGACGGATAACGGCGTGGATTGTAAACGGCTGATAATGGTAGGCTTTGGCAGTACCAAGCCGGTAGCCAACGATAACCCTGCCAATACGCGAATCGTCTTCTCCAACGCAGAACTAAGAGGCCACCTGATTGGCAGTATGCCCGCCGACGGTGGTGGTAAGGTAGCCAAAGACCGCTGCCCGTAATATTAGCGGTTCAGCTCGGCTTCCCGTTTCCGGTCTTTGCGGAAAAAACGCAGATAGTAATAAGCCAGCAGCAATATACCGGTGGCGAACAGCCCCGCAGCTACCAGCTTGCCCACCTCGTCGAAACCAAAGAACTCGCCGAGCATCCAGGTAGAGTTAGCGAGTATCCAGCAGCAAACGGCAATATTGTGGTACACCTCCGCACGCATTCCGCGTGAGCGCCAGGTAATGTAGAAGGCCACCGCCACGGTAGGCACTATCATCACCACCCCACCCGGCCTGAACTCCAGCGCCCAGCAAAGGTCTTTAAACAACCAAAGCAATATATGCAGATTCTCTATCCAGCGGAAGTTGGCCGAGACCTGCCATACTTTGTTATCTCCTTCCATACCGTTCATACCCGAAAAATAGAAAGCTTTTTCCAGATGATACACCATATAGGCGCCCAACCAGCCTATTTTGCGGGCCCGGGGACATCTTTTAACGCTAAATAACATTTGCCCTGCTATAATCGATTGGTTTTTATATAACATGACCGTACCTTTGCGCCACGATTTCGTAATCAGATATTTTAAAAAACTATAAAATGAGTAAAGTAAAAGTTGCCATTAACGGTTTTGGACGTATTGGCCGCCTGGCTTTCCGCCAGATCTACAACATGGAAGGTATTGAAGTAGTTGCTATCAACGACCTGACAAAACCTAACGTTCTGGCGCACCTGCTGAAGTACGACACCGCGCAGGGCCGTTTCAACCAGGATGTAACCTTCACCGATAACTCAATTACGGTGAATGGCAACGAAGTGAAAATATACGCTCAAAAAGACCCGGCGCAAATACCCTGGGGACAGCACGGTGTAGATGTAGTACTGGAATGTACCGGCTTCTTTACCGATAAAGAAAAAGCGGAAGCGCACATTACCGCCGGCGCTAAGCGTGTGGTTATATCTGCTCCTGCTACCGGCGAAATGAAGACAGTAGTATTCAACGTGAACCACGACATACTGGATGGTAGCGAAACAGTTATCAGCTGTGCTTCCTGCACCACCAACTGCCTGGCTCCTATGGCTAAAGTGCTGCAAGACAACTACGGTATCGTTACCGGCCTTATGAGCACTATCCACGCTTACACCAACGACCAGAACACACTGGACGCTCCTCACGCAAAAGGCGACCTGCGCCGTGCACGTGCTGCCGCGGAAAATATCATCCCTAACTCAACCGGTGCCGCTAAAGCTATCGGACTGGTACTGCCTGAACTGAAGGGTAAACTGGACGGTGGTGCGCAACGCGTTCCTACCGTTACAGGTTCTTTAACGGAACTGGTTTCTGTACTGGGCAAGAAAACAACGGCTGAAGAAATCAACGCCGCTATGAAAGCCGCAGCTAACGAAAGCTTCGGTTACAACGAAGACGAAATCGTTTCCAGCGATATCATCGGCACCTCTTACGGTTCCCTGTTTGATGCTACCCAAACCAAGGTAATCACTGTTGGCGATACGCAAATGGTGAAGACTGTTAGCTGGTACGACAACGAAATGAGCTATGTATCTCAGCTGGTGCGTACGGTGAAGCACTTTGCAGGATTGATAAAATAAGTATAAATCAGAAACAGAGCCTCCTTTTGGGAGGCTCTGTTTTTTATTGTAATTTTATACCTATGACACAGGCAGAAATAGACCAGCTTTTAAAACGCATTACGAACAACCCTGGTATCTTCAGCGGTAAGCCGATAATAAGGGGGATGCGTTTTCGTGTTATTGATGTACTGGAAATGCTTGCCAACGGTATGAGTGCGGAATTGATTCTTGAAGAGCATCCTATACTCGAAAAGGAGGACATTACCGCTTGCCTTTTATACGCATCAATGACTGTTAATAACACAGCCATCGTCCATGCGGCCTAAACCATTGATATGGATGGATGTTCACATTTCAGCATCTATCTGCAAATGGCTTAATCAAACTTTCGATGTTGAGGCCGTTTCTTCGTATAAGCTTGACTTTTTCATAGAAACTGACTACAGCATCTTCATGAAAGCAAAAAAGGCAAACGCAATTTTCATAACGAAAGATAAAGATTACATTAAGCTACTTAACCAACTTAAAGCGCCTCCGGCCATAATATTTTTGGGCGTTGGCAACATATCTAATGCCGATTTAAAAACGAAACTTTATTCTTCATTCCAACAGTCTATTGACCTGATAACAAAGTCAGGCTTTGACTTGGTAGAAATTATATAACCATGAGCAAATTCAACAACCATAACTTCAACGGCCAAAAAGCACTTATTCGTGTCGACTTCAACGTACCTATCAAAGAAGGGAAGATCACAGACGATACTCGTATCAAAGCAGCATTACCAACCATAGAAAAAGTGCTGGAAGACGGCGGTAGCGTGATACTGATGAGCCACTTCGGTCGTCCGCATAAAGACATCGAAAAAAAGCCACACCTTACGCTGGCTGATTTCTCACTGAAGCCCGTAGCAGAACACCTCTCTACCCTGCTGGATAAAGAAGTGCTGTTTGCCGAAGATGCGCTCGGTGAAGATGCCGCACAAAAAGCCGCCAACCTGCAACCGGGGCAGGTACTACTCCTGGAAAACCTGCGCTACTACAAAGAAGAAGAAAAAGGCGACAAGGCTATGGCCGAAAAGCTCTCTAAGCTGGGGGATGTTTATGTGAACGATGCATTTGGCACCGCTCACCGCGCGCATGCTTCTACCGCTGTTATCGCGCAGTTCTTTAATTCAGACAGCCGCATGTTCGGCCTGCTGATGGAAGGCGAGGTTTCCGCTGCGGAACAAGTACTCAACAATAACAAAAAGCCCTTTACCGCAATCATTGGCGGAGCAAAGGTTTCTGATAAAATACTAATTATTGAAAACCTTCTGGACCGGGCAACCGACATCATCATTGGCGGTGGTATGGCGTATACGTTCTTTAAAGCGGAGGGTGGGCACATCGGCACATCCCTTTGCGAAGACGACCGCCTGGATATGGCCCGCGATCTGCTGCAAAAAGCAAAAGACAAAGGCGTATGCATACACCTTCCTGCAGATAGCATCATTGCAGATAAATTTGCCGCTGACGCTAATACCTCATCAGCTATAAACTCAGAGATACCTGACGGATGGATGGGACTGGACATAGGCCAGCTCGCCTGCCAGAACTTTACAAAGGTCATCAAGGATTCTAAAACCATACTTTGGAATGGCCCTATGGGAGTATTCGAGATGGAAAAATTCCAGAACGGCACTAAAGCGATAGCAGATGCTGTAGCAGAAGCAACCGCCGACGGAGCTTACTCGCTGGTAGGTGGTGGCGACAGCGTAGCCGCAGTGAACAAATTCGGCTACACCACACAGGTAAGCTATGTATCTACCGGCGGTGGTGCGCTACTGGAACTGTTTGAAGGAAAAGAACTACCGGGCATAGCGGCAATTAAAGGCTAACAGAAATGTAGGGGCAATCCTTTACGGTTGCCCTGCTCGCTACAAGATATCCACAATAGACCGCTTCGGCGGTCTATTGTGTTTTAGTTCCAAAGCACAGAATAATTAAAGTCCCAAAGGTTAGAAAATTATCATTAGAACTCTACTTTTGTCTATATTCTGTAAATCAGACTAATAAAATGGCCAACGAAAAAAAAACTGACATATTTATAAGTAGACTTCTTGAAAGTGCGGACATCAGTTACACTCCGAACGGAAGCGACATAAAAGAAATACAGCAAGCATTAAAGACAGCTTCCAAAAAAGGAACTGGAAAATCAGGCTTTCCTGAATTCGTAGCAATTTCCAAAGACTTTATACTCGTTATTGAAAACAAATCTGCACTTGAAAAACAGGTTTTGTATGCTGACGAAGACAAACAAATTCTCTCAATTGAGAAAAAGGCAGTTACCAACTACGCCGAAAATGGAGCACTTTTTTACGCAAATGAAATTTTACAGAAAACCAGCTTTAAAAAAATATTCGCGTTTGGCTGCTCAGGGGACGAAAAGCACCACATAGTTAGACCAATATTTGTAAATAAGGCAGGCTACAAACTACTCGAAAAGGTAGAGAATTTTGAGAATTTTTCAAGTGCAAACATCGAGAAGTATTACAAGGAACAAGTATTAGGAGAAACCCCACAGGAAACGCTAGAGCTGGAAGATATATTAAAAAAATCTTCTGAGCTGCACGAAGCACTACGTAACTATGGGCAGCTCGGTGATTCTGAAAAACCCTTAGTTGTATCGGCCATCTTACTAGCACTAAGTGAAGAATCATTCACAATTGACTCCTTGTCAGGAGATACTCTAAAGACAGATGGACAGAAAATATTTGATGCGCTTACAACACATATGACAAGAGTTGAAGTACAACCTGAAGTAAAGAAAAATCAAGTTTTAAATCAATTTACGTTAATCAAAGACAGGACTTTACTAAACCAAAAAGACGAAAGATTAAAAGTTGAAATTTCGAAAAACAATTATTTAGAAAAAACGCCTTTAAAATACTTTGCTGAATACATTCAGAAGAACATTCTATCTTCTGTTACTTCGAACTCTACCGAAGATGTTCTAGGACGTTTTTATGGAGAATTTATTCGGTATAGTGGTGGTGATGGACAAACATTAGGGGTTGTTCTGACACCCAAACATATAACAGAATTATTCTCAGAAATCATTGACTTAAAACCTTCTGATAGAGTTTTTGATCCTTGTTGTGGTACTGGCGGCTTTCTGATTGCAGGTATGCACAAAATGCTAAACGAGGCCAAGGGGAAAGAGAAGGACAAAATCAAAAAAGAGCATATTCACGGAATTGAAATTCGCGAAGACATGTTTGCCATTGCTACGACCAATATGATTCTGCGTGGAGATGGGAAAAGCAACTTAATAAAAGACGATTTTTTAAGGCGCAGAGCGGAAGATTTACGAAAGAACAATTACTCCGTTGGCTTTATAAATCCACCGTATTCACAAGCAAAAGGCAAAGACACAGCGCATCTATCCGAAATCAATTTTATAAAACATTTGTTAGATAGTTTGGCTGAAAATGGCAGATGTGTCGCTATCGTACCGCAGTCCACAATGGTCGGTAAAACAAAAGAAGACAAAGCTATAAAAAAACAAATTCTCAATAATCATACACTAGAAGGCGTAATTACTTTAAACAAAAATACTTTTTATGGTGTAGGTACAAATCCTTGTATAGCAATCTTTACAGCACACAAACCACACTCAGATAAAAAGCACTGTAAATTCGTTAACTATGAAGATGATGGCTTTATAGTGAGCAAGCATATTGGTTTGGTAGAAACAACTAGAGCAAAATCTCAAAAGGCTCACTTGCTCGACTGTTGGCTACATGACAAACCATCAGAAAGCAAATTTATGGTTAGGACTACCATTGAACCCGAAGACGAATGGTTACACTCGTTTTATTATTTTAATGACGAAACTCCCAAAGCTGAAGACTTCGAAAAAACGATTGCCGACTATCTTACTTTTGAGTTTAGCATGATAATGCAAGGAAGAAGTTATTTATTTGAGAACCAATAAGCTTCAAAAAATGGACCTAAAAAAAACTAGTTGGAGTGAATTCGTTTTCGAAGACATTTTCAAAATCTATTCTACAAGTAGTGGAATTGACAAAAATAAATTAAATAACAAAAAGGGGGATATACCATATATAACAAGGTCTGATAAAAATAATGGTATCGATTTTTTTGTTGGCGTTCAGGATGAAAAATTTAAGCAGGACAGCAAAAATGTCATTACTATTGGATTAGACACTCAAACGGTTTTTTATCAATCTAATTCATTCTACACAGGACAGAATATTCAAATATTGTCAAACGACAACCTGAATCATTTTACTTCTCAATTTATAATCCCATTGATAAAAAAACAAATGGAGAAATTTAGTTGGGGCGGCAATGGTGCAACACTTACAAGACTAAAGCGAAGTAAAATTCTTTTACCAGTAGATTTAAAAGGCAAACCTGATTATGCTTTTATGGAGCAGTATATGCTACAGAAGCAGCAACAGAAACTACAGGAATACCACAACTACATAAGCAAACGTCTCATAATATTAAAAGACTTTAAACCAGTTGAGCCTATTGAAAAAAAAGCGTGGGGAGAGTTTAAGATAGTTGATTTATTTGATTTTGAGAAAGGCGATCAAAATAACATGATGAGTATTAAAAAAGGGAATATCCCATTGGTCTCAGCAAAAAAAGGAGAAAATGGCTATAAAGACTTTGCAACTCAATCAAACAAAAAACTCTATGCAAAAAAAAGTTTGACACTGAACAATGATGGAGATGGTGGCGCAGGCATTTCATTTTACCAACCTAGTGATTACTTACTAGATAATCACGTTACGTCTCTATTCCCCAAAAATAAATTGAGCGAATTTGTTTTGCTGTATATATCACGATGCATTACAGCTCAGAGAGGCAAATTTGGTCATGGTTATTCCATCAACAACCAAAGATTAAAAGTCTTAAAAATTATGTTACCAATAAACCACACAGGACAACCTGATTATCACTACATGGAAAATTATATCAAGAAAATGCTCTATGAAAAATTGGCTATCTACATGGATAGAAACAACGGTAGCACTTCCATCAAATAGCATCCCTTTCATTTGTAGAGCGATTTGGTTTATCAAATATCCAATTTCACAAAAATACAATCATGGATTTCGGAAAAGTAGATGAAGTAATAGACCTGGATAGTATTGATTTTAAACTACCCAAAGACCCCAAGGTCACCACGGAAGTATTAAAGAAAGGAAAGGGCAACACGAAATTCTACGTGGGCTGCGCCAAATGGGGGCGTAAGGACTGGATCGGAAAGCTATACCCGAAAGGGACGAAAGAAAAGGACTTCCTGGCGCACTATGCTACACAGTTCAACTCTATCGAGTTCAACGGGTTCTTCTATAGCCCGCACTCTGGAGAGGTGGTGCAAAAGTGGGCGAATGCTGTTCCGAAAGATTTCCTGTTCTGCCCTAAATTCACGCAGACCATTACTCACCTGAAGAGACTGAAGAATACCCGGGCGGATGTAGATGCTTACCTGGAAATAGTATCAGCGTTCGGTAAGAAGTTGGGGCCTATATTCCTGCTGCCGCATCCGCAGATGGCCCCTAAAAGCCTGGATACCATAGAAGAGTTCATCACTGATATTCCTAAGGACATTGACCTGTTCTTAGAGCTTCGCCATGGTGGCTGGTACGAGACAGGTGATGGGTACGACCCTGCGCTATTCGAGTTCCTGAGAAAAAAGAAACGTGGTACGGTCATCACCGATGCTGCCGGCAGGCGCGATTGTGTGCATATGCACCTCTCCACCCCGGAGTGCTTTATCCGCTTTGTAGGCAACGGCCTCCATCCTACCGACTACTCCCGGATAGACGAATGGGTAAAGCGCATAAAAAAGTGGATGAAAGAAGGCCTGGAAACCTGCTACTTCTTTATGCACCAGCACGAAGAACTCCACTCGCCGGAATTAATAAAATACTTAATAGAACAACTGAACAAGCACTGTAAAACAGACATAAAACCGCCCGTAATGTACACGGGCAGCGAACTTTTTGAATAATTATATAATTTATATCTCTCGCTTACCCTTTCCGGATTTCCACATTCGCATATTTTCACATTCCCACATTAATAAGTTATCTTCGCCCCAAATTTTTTGCTATCATGAACTTACATGAGTACCAAGCCAAAGAGCTTTTAAAACGTTACGGCGTACCTACACAGGAAGGTATAGCTGTTGAAAAAGTAGACGACGCACTCAATGCATATAAACAAATAGCTACAGACAGCGGAAGCAAATTTGCTGTGGTTAAAGCACAGATACACGCCGGTGGCCGTGGTAAAGGCCGCATGAAGGAAGCACCCGATCAAGCGGGCGTATCCGTAGTGAAGAGCGCGGAAGATGTGGAACGCGTAGCGAAAGGCATCCTGGGCAATACCCTGGTAACTATACAAACCGGTGAAGCGGGCAAGAAAGTAAATAAGATACTGGTAGCCCAGGATATGTACTACGACGGCCCCAGCGAACGTAAAGAATTTTACCTCTCTATACTGCTGGACCGTGCTGAGAAGCGCAATGTAATTATGTACAGCACCGAGGGTGGTATGGATATAGAAGAAGTAGCGCACCATACCCCTGAAAAAATATTTAAAGAATGGATACACCCCGGCATGCCGCTGCAGGCGTTCCAGGCGCGTAAAATCGCTTTCAACTTCGGGCTGAGCGGTGAGGCATTCAAGAACATGGTGAAGTTTGTAACCAACCTGTACAACGCCTATGTGGGCCTTGATTGCTCTATGCTGGAAATCAACCCCCTGTTCAAATCGGCTGACGATAAGATCATTGCCGTTGACTGTAAGATGGGCCTGGACGAAAACGCACTGATGCGTCACCCGGACCTGGCTGACATGCGCGACAAAAGCGAAGAAGACCCAACCGAAGTAGAAGCCGGCGAATACAACCTGAACTATGTGAAGCTGGACGGTAACGTGGGCTGCATGGTAAACGGTGCCGGACTGGCCATGGCTACCATGGATATGATTAAACTGGCTGGTGGCGAACCCGCTAACTTCCTGGACGTGGGCGGCTCTGCCAACGCACAAACCGTAGAAGCAGGCTTCCGTATTATTCTGAAAGACCCGAACGTGAAAGCTATCCTTATCAACATCTTTGGCGGTATCGTTCGTTGCGACCGTGTGGCTGCCGGTGTTATTGAGGCATACAACAAGCTGGGCAATATCAATATCCCCATCATCGTTCGCCTGCAGGGAACCAACGCGGAACAAGCGAAGGAACTGATAGTAAATTCAGGCCTTAAAGTGCAGTCTGCTATCCTGCTGAGCGAAGCCGCTCAGCTCGTTCAGGATGCCGTAAGTGCTAACTAAAACAACAATGGCGTACACCGGTGTACGCACATAATAACCAGTAAAAAGCCATCCACATATGCGGATGGCTTTTTACTTTCCGGGAAACGCATGCTAGGCATTCCGGAAGGTGAAGTAAAAAGTAGAACCTTTGCCCACCTCACTTTCCACCCATATCTTCCCGCCGTTCTCTGTTACAAATTCCTTGCAGAGCATCAGTCCTATACTGGTGCCCCCTTCATTGTTGGTGCCCAGCGTACTGCTGTTGAACGCCTCAAAAATGCGCGCCAGCTCCTCTTCCCGGATGCCCACACCACTGTCTGATACGGAGAATATGGTGAACCCTGGCTGGCTGTGCCTGTCCGCATCTACAACAACGCTTCCACCGGGATGCGTAAACTTGATAGCATTCGACAACAGGTTCCTGACCACGAAATTAAAGTGGTCTTCATCCGCATTCAGTATTGTATCGGCAGGCACCTTGTTCTCCAGGGTAATATCCTTATTGCTGGCTATGCCCTTTATCAGGCTTACCTGGTGCTGCACGTTGTGGCTCGCCCTGAATTCCTTCGGCAATATGGCGGTCCCTTTTATCTGCGCTTTGCCCCAGTGCAGGAGTTTATCCAGCGTTTCCAGCGAGGCCATTGAGTTCTCCGTCAGCAGGTCAAGCATGTACTCGCGCTCTTCGGCAGAGGTGCGCGGGTCTTTATACAACTCTATCACCATGGGTATATTCGCTATTGGCCCTCTCAGGTCGTGCCCTATTATAGAGAACGTCCGGTCCTTTATTGCGTTAGAGCGTTGCAGCTCGGTTTCCCTCAGCAGCAACTGCCTGTTTAGCTTATTCGTTTTGCTGTAAGAGAATGTAAGCGCCAGCAACGTGAGCAGCAGTATAGCCGCAATGGCTATAATGATGTTTCGCTGCGCGGTGTTCGATTTTTCGGAGGCCTCCAGCTGCTCTACCCGTATATTCGATTGCTGCAGTTCGTGCAGCGATTGCAGGTTGGCGATTTCCGTGTTCTTCTCTACGGTAAAGAGACTGTCCTGCAGGGTCTTGGAGCGCTCCAGCACCTGGAAAGCCGACTTATAATCACCCGCCCGCTGGTACAGGGTAATACGCTCGCCCAGCACCTCCAGGTATAGCGCGCGGTGGCCAATATCCAGTGCTATCTGCCCCGCCTGGTCCAGTATTTCCAGCGCCTGCGTTTGGTTGGTAAGGCCCTTTACAGTAGCTATATTCAGCAGCAGGCGGCTATAGGTTTCCGGCATCAGCTCCGGGTCTACCAGCTCTTTCACCTGGTCATAATACTCCAGCGCCTTATTATACTTGCTCAGGTCTTTGTAGGCGTTACCAATGTGCATGATGGTGTGTATCTTCGTTTCCAGCATCTCCGGCGATTGCGAAAGCTCATACGCCTTTTGGAAACAGACCAGCCCGGTATCCGTCATGTCCTTTTTGCAGAATACGATGCCAATGCTGTTGTACAGGTAGGCTGTGTTGCGCTCATCTTTCTGCTTCAGGGCTATCTGCAGCCCTTTGTTAAAGTAGTCCAGCGCCTTATCCAGGTTGTTGTTAATGTCATTTACCGTACCCAGCTTCAGGTAGGTATTCATTATGCCTTTTTCGTTGCCTGTTTTTTCAAACTTGTGCAGGGCGGCCAGGAAGTACTTCGTGGCTCTCAGGTAGTTACCCGTACGTCCTTCTATCACCCCCAGGTTGTTGCTTATCACGGCTATGCCGTTATCATCGCCGGCCTCTTTGTACAGGGCCAGCGCTTCGTTAAAGTGGACCTTCGCCCGCTCCTGCTCTCCTTTCAGGCTGGCCATTTGCCCCCGCAAGCCCATCATGCGGGCTATACCCGGCTTATACTCCTCCTTCCGGAAGTAGGAAAGCCCTTGCTCCACGTAATGCATTGCCGAGTCCGGCGTAGTGTACTGGTAATATTCGTACAGCTTTTTATAATACTCCGCTTTCAGCGAGTCGCTGGGGCTGACTTCTATCTCTTTCAATAGCCCCTTTACCTTATCCTGGGCAACACAAAAACGCCCCAATCCCATACAGATAAGCAGGCAAACAATATATCTCATACTGGCAGGCAAACTGGTACTAAACATGTTTGCATCCAAATATATAGTGCGCTATTTTATTAACCTACCCTTATTATACACATATGCACACCAGGCCGGATAATAAGTACGAACCGGGCAATGGGAAACGCATGTCCAAAAGCAGTTCCGGGCTTTATTGCTTATAGTTAGGAGGCATAGTTCTTCGGAAGCTAGACGCTTCCACCACTATGGCTTACACGCGTCGGAGACCCATTTTACCGGGTGCGCACAGGAGCGCTATCGCTAACTCCTAGCCAGTGGGGGAATATCAAAGTCTACTAAACTCTGTTAGATAGATACCATTTAATTAATTTCAACTCTAAACAGCATGATATGCAAAATTTTGGAGACTTTTCTTTCTTAAAAGAGAATATTACTGGCTTACCTGAAAACTATGAAAATATAAAAGAGGGAATTTTGACTGAAGTCAAAAACAATTTAACAAATGGCAATCAGCCCGAAAAGTTTGAAAGATCTATATACGATAGGATTTTAGGATTAATTGTTGAAGGGTGGAAACGTAAGGATATTTTTTTCCTAGTTAGAGATTTAGTTGAACATAACGATGATGTTTATCAAGACTTTGGTACGTTTCTATTGGAAATTGACAGCCTACTTACTGGCAATTGCGACACAGGAGGGGTATTACCATTCGAAGACGAAAAAGACATGCAACGCCCCATTTGGGTAAGTTACGTAAGAAGTTTTAGTTGGATAAAATAGGTATAAACATTGTTATTGTACGACGCAAAGGTTGAATGTTACAAGAAAGGAACATTTTTGTAACATTCGCTTAGGTACTAATCCCCCCTCACTTACCCGGGAGTTAGCGCAGCGCCTGGCCGAACAACTGCATTGAGCGAGGCTCCCATATCTGCATATGCAAACCGGACTTTGTCCGGCCGCACAAACACTGATACCGTCGTTCACTGGCCAAAGCATCCCGCTTGCGAAAATGAAGTTAAATAATAATCCCTGGTATCTTGGGCGAGGAAGCGGGTTACAGCCCGCAAAAAAAGCGTCCCACCCAAAAAGGCAGGACGCTTTATAGTAACCCGGTCAATCTGGTTAATCCCAAAAATCCCGGTTCAAATTACAACTCATTCGCTGGCGCTATAAACTCAGCATTGCGCTGCGCCAATATAGCCAGTTTCCCTTCCGAGCTGGGAACCACCTCTACCTTTACACTCGCGGTACCGGCACTCCGGAAGCCCAGCTTATCTGCTGCTACCGTGGCCAGGTCTATCACTCGTTTGTTGTTAGGCGCCATGCGGTCATTAATACGCACATACACCACCTTCCCGTTATTCAGGTTCGTAACCCGTACAAAGGTGCCCAGCTTCAGCGTGTTGCTCGCGGCGGTATACTTGTCGTTGTCAAATATCTCGCCCGTAGCTGTTTTACGGCCCTCAAACTTGTGATGATAAAAACTCGCAATACCCTTACGAAGGTTCTTCACCTCCTGGCTGATACTTTGAGCCTTACTCTCATTTACCGCGAAGAATAAAATTGTAATCAATAACAACCGCCTCATACGCATTAAATTTGATTGAATGCAAAGGTACGCCTTTGGCACCTAAAAACCTAAACCATATTACACTTAATCGTTATCTCTCCTGTTAAAGTTTGGTGAACTGTCCTTGCCGCGCGCCGCCCGGAAATTCTCCGAGAACCGCTGTCCGCCCCTGCGTTCACCACCCTGTTTTCCGCCCTGGCTATAGCCCCTGTCACCACGGTAGCCACCGCGGCCACCGTCTGTGCGGCCCTGGTAGCCACCGCGGCCACCGCCGTAGCCTCCGCCATCGCGGCTGCCATAGCTGCGTCCGCCGCCTTGCCCGCCCGTGCGTTGCTCCGCTTCCTCTATACGCACCTTGCGGCCCTTATACTTCCGCTGGCTCAGCGCCGTGCTGATAAACTCAGCAGCACTGCCCGGCACGTTAAAGAACGAGCTCATTTCCCGCACCGTAATGCGGTCCACCAGGCCCGGCTCTATATCCGTGCTGTCGGTTATAAAGTGCAGCAGCTTCTCGTTGCTGGTAATGCCGTCCTTGCTGCCCAGGTTAATGAACAGGCGCACCGAGCCATTGCGGGCTCCGCCACGGCCGCTATTCTCATAGCCGGCATTCAGGTCGTCTACCTCGCTATACGAGTCCATTACGTCCTTCAGCTGCAGGTAGATAAGCTTGTTGATCAGCTCGTCCTTGTCCATGTGCTCAAAGCGCTCGTGGATGCTCTGCTGGTACACCTCGGCAAAGTTATTCTTCGGCTCCACCGTCTCTATCTGCTCCAGGTAGTGGAACAGGCGTTTCCGTATCACCTCCGCGCCATCCGGCACATCGCTGCGGTTAAACTTCTGCTTCACCAGCCTTTCTATCTGCCTGATGCCCCCTATCTCCTTGGGCGATACGATGCTCATACAGATACCGCTCTTGCCCGCGCGCGCCGTGCGGCCGCTGCGGTGCGTGTACACCTCGGGGTCATCGGGAAGCTCGTAGTTAATTACGTGCGTTATATCGTTCACATCTATACCGCGCGCCGCCACGTCGGTGGCCACTATCGCCTGCAGGCTCCGGTTCTTGAAGCGCTCCAGCACCTTGCTGCGCATCTTCTGGTCCATATCACCGTGCAGCGGACTCACATGGTAGCCCTGGCGCATCAGCTTCTCGGCTATATCCTGGCAATCCTGGCGCGTACGCACAAAGATCACCCCGTAGATACCCGGTGTAAAGTCCAGCAGGCGTTGCAGCGCCTCAAAGCGGTTATGATGGTTCACCACGTAATACTGGTGATCAATATTCTCGTTGGTACTATTGGCGGCCGCTACGCTGAACTCCTTCCACTCCTTCATAAAGCGCTTGGCAATGCCCCGCACCTCGTTGCTCATCGTAGCGCTGAACAGCCACGTGTGTTCCCGCGCCGGCGTGTTCTTCAGGATAAAATCGATATCCTCGCGGAAGCCCATGTTCAGCATCTCATCGGCCTCATCCAGTACCACGTACTGAACCTCGTCCAGGGAGATAGCTTTACGCTCCAGCAAATCTATCAGGCGGCCGGGAGTAGCCACCACCACTTGCGGATGGTACTTCAGCTCACGGATTTGCCCGCCAATAGGCACGCCGCCGTACACGGCTACCGTTTTCAGGCCACGCATATGCTGGCCATATTTCTTAAATTCTTCTTGTATTTGCATGCACAACTCGCGGGTTGGGCTGAGTACAAGGCACTGAACATGTTTCAGTGTTACGTCGCTGTGGTGCAGTAGTGGGAAACCAAAGGCGGCAGTCTTGCCGGTGCCTGTTTGAGCCAGGCCAATGATGTCGGAAGGTTGTGAGAGAAGCTCGGGGATAACCTTTGCTTGAATGGGGGTCGGGTTCTCAAAACCCATGTCCTCTACGGCACGTTTCAGTTCTTCCCGCATTGGGAAGCTTGAAAATGTAGTCATTAAATTAAGATCTGTTTTACTAAATGAGCCGCAAAGGTACACCTATTATTCCGTCTTTCCCCATTTTATTTTAAGGATTGTGTTAATGTGTTGGTAATGTGACAAAACCCAAAATAAGCTCTCCTCCTTCCTTCAAGGAGGAGTACCCCAGCCCGAACGGATAGTTCATCCGGGCGGGCGCAGGGGGAGGTGGTTGTTGAGAAGTAGTGACCAAGCTACATCCCCCTACTCTACATCGTTGCGTCGCACACCTCAGCACCAGCCTCCCTACTCACGTCATTGCGAGGCACGAAGCAATCTAACCCGGACTCATGGACTCGTGTTGTTTTTTTACGCCAGCCGTGCCTCCTGAACGGGACACGGCAGATGCGAGTAGAAGCTTCCTCTCAGCTGAGTTCCTGTGATGCCGCCGTGTCCTGCTGTGCAGAGATACGGCTGGGGAGGAATGTGTTGGTAATGTGACAAAACCAAAAAATAAGCGCTCCTCCTTCCTTCAACTTTTCTCATGAGCGATAGCGAATAACGAGGAGTACCCCAGCCCGAACGGATAGTTCATCCGGCCGGGCGCAGGGGGAGGTGGTTTGTTGAGAGGTAGCAGACAAGCTACATAGCCCTACCCCCTCTCGAGGGTAACTATACCTAATTACACGTAACCGCATTGACACCAATGGTTAGAAGTACTTTATTTCGGATTCAAATTCAGCCTTTGTAACCCCCATCGTCTGTAAATTGGTGTGAATGTGAAACAGGGGTATGTCCTTATATTTTGTGCGGACGGTAACATTGCGGGTGAGCCTTCTAGGGTCGCGCTCTGGGTAATTATAATGGTCATGCGAAGCCTTTGTCCTTTGATAGGACAAACCTCGACTTTCTAGCCACCTTACAAATTTATCTACGGGTATCGGCTTAATTCCCATTTAGCAGACAGGTATTTCGTACCTCTGGTTAAATTGCCTTTTAAGTAAGCCTGCTGGGATATTGTCTATATCAACTTGCTCGGGAGGGAAAACCTGTTTAGAATGAAAAACCCATCCATGCTTTGTCAGGTCTTCATTAAGCGTTCCTTGCCTTTGAGTTTCCTCGATATAGGCGGTAATTACTTCCTCAAAACCTTCCTTAGCATCCTCGATACTATCTCCATAAGAAGACAGCTTCAAGGCAGGGCAGAAAGCTATAAAATAGCCTTCCTCCTGGAACACCAATACACTCACATTGAGTGATAAAATCTGGTGCTTACCTATTGTGCGTATGGAGTTCATAATAGCAAAGTTATTACTAAAAACGTTAAACAAGCTCAAAAATTGCGCCAAAGGACGGGTAAAGATGGGGTATATTATCGAATTATGCAATACCGTCAATAGACGGAGACAGGAATATGGCATAGGACACAGGTTTTATTAATGTGAAATTAACATTATTAAGCGCATCGGGACGCATAACATATCCACAAAAGGGAGGTTTTAAGCCTCCCTTTTTGCTGTCAATTCCCTGTATGTCAGTTTTGTATTGGTCGCGTTTTTCAGGCTATTTGCGAAGCGTTCTGTGGCTTAACGACCTGTTGTTATGTCTATGAGCAAACTCGTCGCAATAGCGTTGTAAATGCTTATGTGATACAGAATGAAATGTACCAATGATACCGCGCTTCAGTTGTGACCAAAAGCCTTCAATGCTATTAGTGTGAATCTTGCCCCGTACGTATTCGCCGCCTGTATAGTCAACGATACCGTGCCCCCCCTACCGCAAGTTTGAAACTTGTGGTAACAAATAACCGCAGTTTGCAACTGCCAACATGTGGATATCACCTCCCCCCACTCCCACGCGTCATCCTCCGGAAGACCCCCGCCACAATAAATAAACCGGTCTGCGGCCGGCCTATTCCTGCCATAGCAGGAACCTCAGCAGCCACCCACGCTGCCCCACTGTGCATATCATTATTTGCCAGGCCCGCAAATCTTAGTAAATTTACATCGCAAGTATAAAACAAACTAAACCAACACATTAAAACAAAAATGTAACTAAAATGAAACTGTCTGCTGTTGTCTGTCCCTATCCTGAAACTGTCTGTTGGCAAACTGTAAGTGTCTGATGCTATCCTGCCACTACGATGTAAGTAAATGATAGTAAAATGTAACTATAATTTTCTTAAAATATTGATAACCAATAGATTACATTTTTACATTCCTCGCGCTTATCCACATAAAAAACACCCCGCTGATAGCGGCACCTCAACGCTCCCTTACAGCCCATACTATCCCCTCCACTCCGCGCAATCCTGTACCTTTACCCCATGCCACTGGAACGCGAACGTAAATTCATCCTCCAATACATGCCCGAGCTTCCCCCGCACGAAGTGAAGGAACTAAAACAAGCCTACTTGATGATTGCCTCCGACCGCCAGCTGCGGGTAAGGCTGATAGATGGAGAAAAAGCGATCATCGGTTACAAACAAAAACTGACTAGTACCGATAGGCACGAGTTTGAATACGAAATCCCCTATGCCGAAGGGGAAGAACTATATCAACTGGCGGATCTGAAGCTCCCTAAGAAGCGCTGTAGCTGGAGCGAGGGCGAACTCCATTTTGATATAGATATATACCCTGCCGAAGTAGGCTTTAACATAATAGAGATAGAGTACACCGGCGAGCTCACCACCATACCCGGCTTCTGCGGCAGGGAGGTAACCGAGGACCCCGCATACTCCAATATAGCCATTGCCCTCAGGCTGAAGAAGTAAGGAGTCTTTATATCCGGATAGACGCTTAAAAAACCGATTTAATATAATTGTTGTACCTTCGCTGTTCTAACAGTTGAGTAACCAATGAGTTCCCGCCTTTTAGTATTTTTTCCATTTTATAATTAATTAATGACATTTAAAGATTTGAACCTCGTTGCGCCCATACTGGACGCAATCACGGCTGAAGGTTATACCAGCCCCACACCCATACAGAAAGAAGCCATACCCATAGCACTGGCCGGCAAAGACCTCCTGGGCTGCGCCCAGACCGGCACCGGTAAAACGGCCTCTTTCGCGCTGCCCGTACTGCAAAACCTCAGCAAGCTGCCCGAAGAGCGCGGCCATCACAAAACCATAAAAGCCCTGGTACTTACCCCAACCCGCGAGCTGGCCATACAGATAGGCGAGAGCTTCGCCGCCTACGGCAAGAACCTGAAGCTGAAGCACGCCGTTATCTTTGGTGGTGTGCCGCAGGGCGCACAGGTACAGGCGCTGAAGAACGGTATAGACATACTGGTGGCCACGCCCGGCCGACTGCTGGACCTGATAGGCCAGCACTTTGTGCACCTCAACAACCTGCAGATTTTTGTGCTCGATGAGGCCGACCGGATGCTGGACATGGGTTTTATACACGATGTAAAGAAAGTGATAGCCCGCCTGCCACTCAAGAAGCAGACCCTGTTCTTCTCGGCCACCATGCCGCCGGAGATACAGAAGCTGGCCAATACCATATTGGTGAATCCGGAAAAGGTAGAAGTAACACCGGTATCCTCCACGGTAGAAAAGATAGCCCAGTCGCTATACTTTGTAGACAAGAAGGACAAGAAAAAGCTGCTCGTATATTTGCTGAAAGACAAGAGCGTACGCAGCGCCCTGGTGTTTACCCGCACCAAGCACGGTGCCGATAAAGTAGTGAAAGACCTCTTTAAAGAAGGGATAAAGGCCGAGGCCATACACGGCAACAAATCGCAGAGTGCCCGCCAGCGAGCGCTCAACAATTTTAAGTCGGGCGAAACGCCCGTGCTGATAGCTACCGACATAGCCGCGCGCGGCATAGATGTGGAAGCCATATCGCACGTGTTCAACTTTGAGCTGCCCGATGTGCCGGAAACCTATGTGCACCGCATAGGCCGCACGGCCCGCGCAGGTGCCAGCGGCATAGCTATTTCCTTCTGCGATGCCGAAGAGCGCAGCGAGCTGAAAGACATACAAAAGCTGATAGGCCTGCAGATACCGGTGGTGGAAAGCCACCCCTTTATATCAGCAGATAGCGGACTGGTGCAGATACGCCCGCCGAAAAATAAAGAGATAGTGCAGCGCCCCAACGCGGTAAGCGGCTCCATCCCCTCCAGGGACCGCAGGCCCCCCGCACGCCGCAGAAGATTTTAGTGAAACGATTTTCCTGAAAACCACTATATTTGCCGTCCCAACGGTGAAGGTTTCGTAGCTCAGTTGGTAGAGCAGCTGACTCTTAATCAGCGGGTCTAGGGTTCGAGTCCCTACGGAACCACACAAATAAGGATTGCACAAGTGCAATCCTTATTTTTTGCATCAAGTCCACCCAGCCCCATCTACGCCCTCATTTCAAACGAAATGGAGTACAACGTAGTGAAGAGAGAAATCTCGTGAGAGGTGGCAGTGAAACTGATAGAACCGATTCAGTGCATTGGTCTATGGCGCCTGTCTCAAATTCGATCTGGCGATGCAACTTTCCTCATGGAGCACAGCGGAATAACCTCACCAGCTTCTTCTCCCAGGAAACCACGGATTATTAATTAACTTCATTTCCGCAAGCGGGACGCTTCCGCCAAAGAACGACAGTATCGGTGGTTGTGCAGCCGGACAAGGTCCGGTTTACCTATGCCGACACGGGAGCGCTATCGCTAACTCCCGCGCCAGTGAGATTCATTTTAAATTGTGTGATAGGTATGAGTAAAGAGTTTCGTCAATCTGGAGATTGACAACCGGTTTCGACGCAGTCAGAGACTACGCCGAGCGGGGGCATAAAAAGCGTTACTACTGTTACAAAAAAGTAAAACTCATGAAAAAAAGGGAAACATGGATTGTCATATTATGTCTTCTAATTGCAGGTGTTTTTTGGACATATCATCTACAAGAGAAGCGAGGTAAAATAAAAAATTCTCCGTCTTTTTCCACAGGTAAGGTAATCAAATTCAATAGTGTATCTAAGCGGTCTTCAATCGTTATTGTATATCAATTTAATTTAAATGATAAAGTTTACAGAAACACTAAATCTTATACTAATATATCTATTAATTGGGAAAATAAATTTGTTGGGCATTTTTTTACCATTGTATATGAGCCGAAGAATCCTAAGAATAACGAAATACTAATAACTGATGAGGATTATGAATATTATAATTTAAAAAAACCAGATAGTTTGTATTGGGTTGAACAATACTTTACTCAATAATCTTGGGCATCAAAACTTCAATTTATTCTGACATAAGTAATGTTCCTAGTTCGAATAATCTTGAGCTAGAAAGAGAATGTCTTTCAACAAACGTCCTTACTGTTTATTCAGTAAGGATGTTTTATTTTAATAGTAGATTGTTATAGAATAAAAACTGCGGGTATGAGCAACGGGGTTCGTCAATCTAAGAAATCATTCTGCTGCTTCCCTCACTCGGCGTAGAGTTTCTCTACGTCGCACCGGTGGCCGATCTCCAGATCGGCGAGTAATACAAACACTATCAGCTTCATTGCGCCCACTGGCGCAGGAGTTAGCGCAGCGCCTGCCCGAACAACTGCGTTGAGCGAGGCTCCTGTGCCCACCCAGCAAAACGGGTCTCCGACCCGCGCAGCAATCCCAGGAAACCACGGATTATTAATTAACTTCATTTCCGAAAGCGGGACGCTTCGGCTAGCGAACGCCGTTATCGGTGGTTGTGCAGCCGGACAAAGTCCGGTTTACCCATATAGACACGGGAGCGCTTTGCTAACTCCCGCGCCAGTGAGGTAATTATTCAAACTGTTACGAACAAGATTGATGATACAACTGGAAAAGCAAAATAGATACACTTATGAAAAGGAAAGTATTAATGATAACTTTGTTCGCCGTGGTTGTGATAACACCATTTTATTTTTGGGGCATTAAGCTATCTAAAGAGTTGCGAGAGAATAATAATATAATTAATGGAGGACGAATAACAAAATGTACTTATGGGGGACGTGGGCGTGGTGGAAGTATCTCGATTGATTACACCTTTACATTAAGCAATCAAGAATATAAAGGGTCTACATCAATCAATACTTCTAGCCTAAGCCCTGCTGACTGTGATGAATATTTTCTTAACAGATATTTTCCGGTAGTTTATCATCCACAAAGACCCTCAAATAATTTAATTCTTATTATAAAAAGAGACTTTGAAGCATTCAATTATCAATTCCCAGATAGTTTAAGTTGGATACTGAATTACACAAAATAACCATATGCGCATTATCTCAACCCCTAGTTTGGCGTAGAGTTCCTCTACGTCGCTATGGTGGCCGATCTCCAGATCGGCGAGTAATACAAACACTATCAGCTTCATTGCGCCCACTGGCGCAGGAGTTAGCGCAGCGCCTGCCCGAACAACTGTGTTGAGCGAGGCTCCTGTGCCCACCCAGTAAAACGAGTCTCCGACCCGCGTAGCAATCCCAGGAAACCACGGATTATTAATTAACTTCATTTCCGCAAGCGGGACGCTTCCGCCAAAGAACGACAGTATCGGTGGTTGTGCAGCCGGGCAAAGTCCGGTTTACCCATGCAGACACGGGAGCGCTCTGCAAGCTCCCGCGCCTGTGAAATTCATTTTAAATTGTGTGATAGGTATGAGTAAAGAATTTCGTCAATCAGGAGATTGACAGCCGGTTTCGACGTAGTCAGAGACTACGCCAAGCGGGGTGGTTCGACAGGCGAAAACAGAAATAGATGGAACGAAATGGTACCACCAATTCGAAAAGTCCCAGCAGAAATTAGAGACAGGTTTCGATAAAGAAAAACAACGCTATGATAAATGGAAATAGTGACATATTTGCTGCTAAAATTGTCATAATAAAGTCCCAACCTTTAATGGGTAAAACCTGCCTGTATATAGATGGCGAAGAAATTGGAATCTTTGACAGTATTGAAAGGATAGCTCCTTTTATTAAAACCTTAAACAAATTAGCAAAGGACTTTTTGTTGTTTGAAAATAATAATTTAAGAGAACTGTCGCCAAGCGCTATCTTTTATAGACTAAATGATGAGGGGACTTCGAAGAAAAAGTTCACAAAAGAACAGATTCATGAAGACAGACACAATTTGTTTTTAGGAGAAAATTTTGACCCATGGCTAATAAGTGCAGTATATGAAGCTCCGAATTATCTTTTTGTATGGGATAAGTTATTGAATGGAGTAAGGCAGGACGTTCGGTTTGCTAAAGTGTCACTTTCAATTATTCAAAAAGTCTGTTTAGAAATTAATCAATTAATTCCTCACAATGACTGGCCAAGATTTATAGATAAATATGTTGAGGAATCACATTTAGGATAGTCTGACCCTCACTCCGCATTCTATGGTAAAAACAACCACGGTCAGCGTAATTTCTGACCATTATTGATAGTTCGGCGTAGAGTTTCTCTACGTCGTAGTGGTGGCCAATCTCCAGATCGGCTAAAAAATAAAGTAATCAGCCTTACTGCGAAATACAGTGAGGCTGATTTTATCTCGCGAGCGATGCATTCATTTCATTATATGGTGCAATGCCAACTCTTATAGCAAATATGGCCAGTTCCAGGCGGGTGCTGATCTTTATTTTACGGCATATCTCCTCAATAGAGGCAGACTTTCAGGTAAGCTTTCATGAGCAAGAACGAGGCGTGAGATTATTCCGCTGCGCTCCATGAGAACAGTTGCTGCGCTCGCAAGGGCGACAGGGTGGCGCCCTGATGATTAGGCGGAACGCTTTTATGTGGATATCATGCGGCGTGGGCCAATGGTGGTTACGGTTGGATGGGGTAATTTTACCCGCAGGCGTGATTTAAAAACACGCCTTTATAAAAGATGAACCAAACACCATTCCTGGGGCTGCGCACGCTAAACTATAAGGTAACGGATATAACGGCCGCCAAAAACTGGTATGCCGATGTACTGGGTGTAGCGCCTTATTTTGATATGCCCTTCTATGTGGGGTTTAATGTAGGCGGGTTTGAGCTGGGGCTATCAGCAGAGGATGCAGTGGATAACAGCCGCCCGGATACTGCTACCACCTACTGGGGTGTGGAGCGGGTGCAGGAGGTGTATGATATGCTGCTCGCCAAGGGGGCTACGGCACACGAGCCACCCACGGATGTGGGCGGGGATATAGTGGTGGCAGCGGTGAAGGACCCCTGGGGCAACGTGTTTGGGATTATTTATAATCCGCACTTTGTGTTAGGAGGCCAGGTGGATAGCTGATGGATTGATTTTGACCCTGGGCAACAACGAGTGGTTAGACCGCTTTGCTGCCAATAACAACTGTAGGCATTATACAAGAATCCCCTCCCGGAAAAACCGGGAGGGGATTCTTGTATGTGGTTATGCCGCCGGCTTAGCTGAAGGCTTGCTCCAGCAGTGTGGCTTGCTCTTTGGCGTGCATCTTGGAGAAGCCCGTTGCGGAAGCGGCCATTGCGGGGCGGCTGACGTATTTGCTGATGGTAATGCCTTCCAGGTTCAGGTTCAGGAAGCTGAGTGCGCCCATGTTGCGCGGTTCTTCCTGTACCCACACCCATTCGGCGTTTTTGTATTTGGCGGCCAGCTCCTGGAGTTGTTTTACCGGGGTTGGGTATATCTGCTCCAGGCGAACGATGGCCACGCCATCGCGCTTTTCCTGCATCTGTTTTTCGCTGAGGTCGAAGTACACTTTGCCGCTGCAGAGTATCACGCGCTTTACCTTGCTCGCGGTCTTTACGTTCGGGTCGTCTACCACTTCTTTGAAGCCACCTTTGGTAAAATCTTCAATAGGCGACTGCGCCCTTACGTGGCGAAGGTTAGCCTTAGGTGAGAAGTTGACCAGTGGTTTGCGGAAGTTCCAGGCGAGCTGGCGGCGGAACATATGGAACAGGTTGGCCGAAGTAGTGATGTTGGTAATGATGATGTTGTTTTCGGCACAGAGCTGGAGGAAACGTTCCAGGCGGGCGGAAGAGTGCTCCGGCCCCTGGCCCTCGTAGCCGTGTGGCAGCAGCAGCACCAGCCCGCTCATTTTCTGCCACTTGGTTTCGGCAGAAACAATGTACTGGTCTATTACGGTTTGCGCGCCGTTGTTAAAGTCGCCAAACTGCGCTTCCCATATAGTGAGCGCATCGGGGTTGGCGATGGAGTAACCGTATTCAAAGCCCAGCACGGCGAATTCGCTGAGCAGGGAGTTGTATATCAGGAAGCGGCTCTTATCGTTGAGGTTGCTGAGGCGGTTGTGCTCTTTATTGCTCTTCTCATCGTGCAGTACGGCGTGGCGGTGGCTGAAGGTGCCGCGCTCTACGTCTTGCCCGCTCATACGCACGTTCTTACCCTCGGCTACTATGCTGGCGTAGGCCAGCAGCTCGCCGGTAGCCCAGTCTACCTGTCCTGCGTCGTAGAGTTTTACTTTTTCATCCAGCAGCTTCTGTATTTTCCGGAGCGGCGTGAAGCCTTCGGGTATATTCATCAGGCTTTTGAAAAGCTTGTCGAGTTCTTTCTTGGTGATGGCGGTAGCCGGTGAGCTTTCCAGGTCTTCGGGCTTTGCCTTCGCCAGGTCTTTCCAGGCCTGCTCCGATGTCTGTAGCTGGTAGGGTATTGGTTTTTGCTTTATTTCATCAAGACGGGCCTGCAGGTCGTCCCAGAATTTCTTTTCCATTTCCTGCGCCAGTTCTTTGGCGTCGGGTTTGCCATTCTGCAGCAGGTAGCTGGTGTACACCTCGCGGGGGTTCACGTGTTTTTTTATCAGCTCATACAGGTCGGGCTGGGTGAAGCTAGGGTCATCGCCCTCGTTGTGGCCGTGGCGTCGGTAGCAAACAATATCTATAAAGATATCCTGGCAGAAGCGCTGGCGGTAGGCTACCGCCAGTTCGGCCGCTTTCACTACGGCTTCGGGGTCGTCGCCATTTACGTGCAGCACGGGGGCCTGTACCATAGAGGCCACGCTGGTGCAGTAGTCGGCAGAGCGAGCCTCGTCAAAGTCGGTAGTAAAGCCTATCTGGTTGTTGATAACAAAGTGTATGGTGCCGGCGGTATAGTAGCCGGGCAGCTTGCTCATCTGCAGCAGCTCGTACACCACGCCCTGCCCCGCTATGGCCGCGTCGCCGTGTATCAGCACGGGTAATACCTTAGAGTAATCTTTGTTGTAGTGCGTGTCGGCCTTTGCCCGGGCGAAACCGGCTACTACCGGGTCCACCACTTCCAGGTGGCTGGGGTTGGGGGTGAGCTGCACGTTTATTTCTTTGCCATTGGGCGTTTGTATGTTGGAGCGGAAGCCCAGGTGGTACTTCACGTCGCCACTGCCCATGGTGGTATCGGCGGGCATATTGCCCTCAAACTCGCTGAATATCTGTTCGTATGTTTTGCGCAGGGTGTTGGCCAGTATGTTCAGCCGGCCGCGGTGCGCCATACCTATCACTACTTCCTTCACCTCGTTGTCGGCCGAGCTGTTGATAACGGCGTCAAGCGCGGGTATGATGCTTTCGCCACCTTCCAGGCTGAAACGCTTCTGGCCTATATACTTGGTGTGGAGGAATTTCTCGAAGATAACCCCTTCGTTGAGCTTCTCCAGTATGCGGCGCTTCTGCTCCATATCCGGCTGCCGGGCCATCATGGTTTCAAAGGCTTTTTCTACCCAGGCGCATTTCTCCAGGTCGTTGATGTAGGTGTACTCTATACCTACCGAGCTGGCGTAGAGCTTGCGCAGGTGCGCGATAATATCGCGGAGCCTGGCCTTGCCCATGTTCAGGAAAGAGCCGGAGTAAAATTCGATATCGAGGTCGGACTCTGTAAGGCCGAAGTCGGAAAGCTCAAGGTGCGGCTTGCGGTCTTTACGCGGGCGGATAGGATTGGTGAGTGCCACCAGGTGGCCCCGCTTGCGATAGGCATTAATAAGGCGATACACTCCCAGCTCCTTACCCAGTTGCTCGTTGCTCACGGGCGCGCTTTCAAGTGTGGGAGAGCCGTTCTTTTTACTGGCGAAGTCTACTCCTTCAAAAAACTTCTTCCATTCCGGGTCGACGCTTTCGGGGTTAGCAACATAGTCATTGTACAATGAATCAACATAAGAGGGGTGTGAGCTCATCACGTAAGAGAAGTCTTTCATCTTTCAGCCGGTGCGTTACTTTAGTCGTTAGTAAAACAGGGATTAGGCCCTGTTCCCCCACAAGCGGGTGGAGGCTGACAAAGTTAAGGTCTATTAAGCATAAAACACATGACGAAAAAGCGAAAATTGAGCTGGTGTACCGAGGGCTGTTTTGCGTGGTTGCTACCGGCTTTTCCGCTGCTTTGCCAAGCCTATGGGGCAGGCAAAAGCCCCCGGGGAACCGGGGGCTGCACACTTTAGATATATACAAACGATAGACCTTTCTGTTACATCCAGGTGGCGGAGAACCTGTTGAACTCCTGCCGGAGCTCATTGATGGTTTTTTCGCCGGTAAGGAAGGCGTCATCCAGCTGCTCGTGGCGGGTGATGAGGTTACTGTCCACGTACCCGGCTGAGGATTGCTGTAACTGCCTTCCGGCTTCCTGTATGTTCAGGCGAATGTCGTGCGAGAGCCGGTCGATATTGTCCGCCTGCACCTTGAACTGGTTCTCAAAATGCTCCACCTGGCGCAGTACCTCGTCGCCGGTATTTTTACCGCCAATCTCGGTAAGGCGCCCCTTCAGGAATTGCAGTTCGTTTTTGTAAAACTGTAACGACCGGAGCCATTGGTTGTGCCGGTTGTCGATATGGGTGATGCTGACCTTTTTCATGTATCGCCTTTAATAAGGCAAATCTATGCCGCCATGCAGTAACCGGCGATGATGGCCGTCATGGATGGGAGTGAGCGTGGTCAGTGGTGGAGTGGGAAGATATCCCCAAAAACAGTTGGGAGGTTGATTTTATATATACTTTAGTATCCATGTTGTTTGCAATACTAATTATCAGTAAAGGCTGACGACGTTTTTGAAGCTAACCGACAGTTTATACGTAGCATTATGTTTTTAAGTTACTTCGATGAGTCCGGAGATGATGGGTATCCGCAAATGTCCTCTGAGCTGTTTGTGCTGGCAAATCTTTATATGCACGAAAGTAACTGGAAGCGGAACTATGAGGGGATGCACGGGATAAGAAAAATGCTTAAGGCGAAGTATGGCCTTAATGTCAGCCAGGAGTTTCATACCAAAGAGTTCATTACAGACAAGAATCCGTATCACGGACTTTTTACCCCTCAGCAAAGGAAAGAGATGCTGTTCGATTACTGCCGGGGATTAGCAACTCTAAATTTTAAATTGGTTACTGTCTGCATTAATAAAAGAGGGATTAACCGACCTGAGTATGAGGTGTTAGAAAAAGCGCTTACTTACAGCGTTCAAAGAATAGAAAATGATTTAACCGTAATGGGAGATGATGCAAGGTTTATGATTATTACCGATGAAGGGAGAGTTGCAGCGATGCGCCGAACTACGAGAATGATTCAAAAAATAAATTACGTACCGTCTATGTTGGATGGTACGCCAATTAGAAAAGACATTAAGAAGCTTATTGAAGATCCGTTATCAAAAAACTCAAAAGACTCTTATTTCATTCAAGCTGCCGACTTACTTGCATTTATAATGCAACTTTACTGTAAAACAAGGTTATGTAACCCGAAAATTGAATGGGGGAAGAGAATTAAGAACGTATTAGCCGAAGAGGATTTATTAAGCCTGCTCGCAATTCTAAAACCCATATTTAATTTGAAAGCATCTTATAAAAATGAGTATGGGGTTGTATTTTACCCTAAATAAATATTGCCGCCAGATTCTCCGGCGGCAATATTTTAGACCACTACCTACGCCCCATGCGGGGTTTTAGTAGTTCGACGTAAAAATACTTAATAATTGTGATTTGTCCATCTAAATGTGGATATGAATTCTGTGATTTTAATCGCCCATCAGCGACTTGCCTTCCTGCAGAGGCTGCTTTCCCGGTAGGCCTGCCTCTTCAAATGCCATTTCCAGTTGCTTGCGGGTGGGCAACAGTATCAGGCGCAGGGTGGTATCGTTGGTAGTGTAGCTGATGGCCCAGTTGATGAAGATAATGAGCTTGTTCTTAACACTGAGTATCAGCATCAGGTGCAGGAACATCCATACCAGCCACGCAAAGAAACCCTGGAAGCTGAACGATGGCAGATCCACCACTGCTTTTCGTTTCCCTACCGTGGCCATGCTGCCGGGGTCTTTGTACTCGTAGGGGTGTAGCGCTTGCCCATTCAGCTCTGAGCGGAAGTTCCGGGCGAGGTTCTTCCCCTGGTTGATGGCCACATTGGCCAGTTGTGGATGGCCTTGCGGATACCTGGGTGTTTCCATATAGCATACATCGCCTATGGCATATACATTTTCCAATCCTGCAACCTTGTTGTAGCGGTCTACTTTTATCCGGTTGCCGTGCACGAGAGTTTCGGTGGGTATGCCTTCGGGTACATTGCCCATTACGCCCGCAGCCCATATAAGCGTGCGCGACCGCAACTGCCTTCCGTCTTTGAACGTGATGGTATCACCATCGTATGACTGAACAAAGGTTTGCAGCATCAGCTGCACCCCCAGGCGCTCCAGGTATTCCTGCGACTTCCGTTTGGAAGCTTCGCTCATATTGGCGAGTGTATTGGCCTGCCCTTCCACCAGGTACACGCGCAGATGCGAGAAATCCATGTCAGGATAGTCGCGCGGTAGGATGTTCTTTTTCATTTCGGCAAGCGAGCCGGCCAGTTCCACACCGGTGGGGCCACCTCCTACTATCACTATATTCATTATGGCATCCAGGTCGTCGCCGGTAGCGCTGAGCGCATCCTCAAAGTTGAGCAGTATGCGGTTGCGTAGTGCAATGGCTTCAGTGGTAGACTTCATGGGGAAGGCATGGCGCTCTATTTCCTTATTGCCGAAATAGTTGGACGTGCAGCCGGTGGCTATCACCAGCTTATCGTAGCTAAAATCACCTTCGGTGGTCACCACTTTGTTCTGCAGGGTATCTACACGCAGTACCCTGGCTATGCGCACGTGTATGTTTTTGCGACGCTGAAATACCTTACGCAGCGGAAAAGAGATGGAACTGGGCTCCAGGCGGGCGGTTGCTACCTGGTAGAACAGTGGCTGAAACTGGTGGAAGTTGTATTGGTCGATAAGGGTAATATCGCACCCGGAATCCTTTATCCTCCTGGCTAGCTGCAAGCCCGCAAATCCCGCCCCCAGAATTACTATCCTTCTCCTGCTCATAATGGCTGGTGTTTAGTATTGCAAAGCTAGCACAATGGTGTCAAGCGCGGCAATAGTGATTGTTTATAGTGGGTACAAAGAAAACGTGCCATAAGCGGAGAGCGGGCGCGGCCCCAACTGTGGGTTTGCCCCCCCCACTCCACCCACAGGGAGAAACCCCGGCGAGGAAATAACCTGGTCATGTGACGCGTACTGACGTTTGTGCGCCGTGCAGATGCTACAAAAAAAATCCCGCACGGTGTGTGCGGGATTGGGGGATGTTTTTGTTAGTATTATCGGGCAATGTTCACGGCGCGGAGTTCGCGGATAACGGTCACTTTTATCTGGCCGGGGTACTGCATTTCTTTTTGAATTTTGTCGGCTATCTCGAAGCTGAGACGATCGCTGTCGGCATCGCTTACTTTTTCGGCTTCCACTATTACGCGCAGTTCGCGGCCTGCCTGTATCGCATATGCTTTTTCTACACCGGTGTAGGCAAGGGCGAGGTTCTCCAGGTCTTTAATGCGCTGCAGGTAGCTTTGCATCATTTCGCGACGGGCACCGGGGCGTGCGCCGCTAATGGCATCGCAGGCCTGTATCAGCGGAGAGATAATATAGGTCATCTCCATTTCATCGTGGTGCGCGCCTATGGCATTAACGATAGCGGGGTGTTCGCCGCACTTCTCTGCCAGCTTGGCGCCCAGCAGTGCGTGGCTCAGTTCGGTTTCTTCATCGGGCACTTTGCCTATATCGTGCAGCAGCCCCGCACGCTTGGCCAGCTTCACTACCTTTTGGCCCAGGCCCAGTTCCGCCGCCATAATGCCGCAGAGGTTGGCGGTTTCTTTAGAGTGCATCAGCAGGTTCTGCCCGTAAGATGAGCGGAACCGCATTTTGCCCACCATGCGCACCAGGTCTTTGTGCAGGCCGTGTATGCCCAGTTCTATAATGGTGCGCTCGCCTATTTCCATTACCTGCTCTTCCAGTTGCTTTTTGGTCTTTTCCACCACCTCTTCAATGCGGGCGGGGTGTATGCGTCCGTCCTGAACCAGGCGCTGCAGCGAGAGGCGTGCCACCTCGCGGCGCAGCGGATCAAAACAACTGAGTACAATGGCTTCCGGGGTATCGTCTATAACCAGGTCTACACCTGTCGCTGCCTCCAGGGCGCGGATATTGCGGCCCTCGCGGCCAATTATCTGGCCTTTTATTTCGTCGCTTTCCAGGTTGAACACGGTAATGGCGTTCTCAATGGTATGCTCGGCAGCGGTACGCTGTATGGACTGTATTACTATTTTCTTGGCTTCCTTAGTGGCGTTTATCTTCGCCTCTTCCATTATCTCCTTCACATGCGCCATGGCACGGGTACGGGCTTCTTCCTTCACGGCTTCCACCAGTTCGGCTTTGGCTTCCTCGGCAGAAAGATTAGACACCTTTTCCAGGCGCTTGATGTGCTCTTCCTGGTGTTTTTCCAGTTCGGTGCGCTTAATGTTCACTACCTCCAGCTGGCGCTCCAGGTTCTGCTTTTGGTTCTCATTCTCCTGAATTTGCTTCTGGAGTGCGGAATTTTTATCGTTCAGGCCCTGCTGTTGCTGTTTCAGGCGCGCTTCGGCTTCGCTTATCTTCTGGGTACGCTGCAGTACGTCTTTCTCGTGCTGGCTTTTAAGCTGTAAAAAGTGCTCTTTCGCTTCTAATAGTTTTTTGTCTTTAAGGGTTTCTGCGTGTGTTTTAGCGTCTTCTACCAGTTTTTTTGCTTGTTCTTCTGCTTCTTCTACCTGTTTTCGGGTGTTTTTAGAGAAAATGGCTTTACCCAGGAATATGCCTATTAATATAGCCACCACCGCAACGATGGCGACAAGGATAGTATCGTTCATGATATGTTGAGATCTTTATCAATTAAATAAATAGTATCACAATGTTTTTAATGTGATGTTTATATGTCTAGCGCGCAAGTTAATAAAAGATTTCGGTAATCGGGAGGTATGGAGGCTGGATAAATATGGGGGTAAATAATCGGCGCGGTGATTTGCAGTGCTTTGAAACTAGCCTAAATTTAGGGCCGTAAATAACAACAATGGTATTGTCCTTTGCCTACTGCAACAGCTCGCGCAGCCCGGTGCGCCTGGAGCCGAGCCACCGCTCGGAGCAGGTAACCGAGCTACTGTTTGGGGAGCGTGCGGAGATATTAGAAATAAACGATAAGGATTGGGCGCGGGTGAAAGCCGAGTGGGATGGCTACGAAGGCTGGAGCAAGCTCTCGCAGCTGACCGTAGTGAGCCGGAAAGCGTATAATAAGGCCCCCAGGCACCTGGTGGCCCGCAACGGCGATAAACTCGTGTTTCCGCAGAGCGAGATGTGGCTGCCCATGGGTGCCGACCTGTATCCCCTGAAGGGCGGAAAGCTAACTGTGGGCAACGAACAGGGCCGCTACAAAGGCAAGAAACTGGACTACCCCGCACTGGAGCTGACCAAAGACACCATAAAGGCCGCAGCGCTGCACTACCTGCACGCCCCCTATGTATGGGGCGGGCGCACCATAACCGGTATAGACTGCTCGGGGCTGACGCAGATGGCCTATAAGCTGTGCGGCAAAGCCATACCCCGCGATGCCAGCCAGCAGGCAGAGCTCGGCGAAACCGTCGACTTTCTGCAGCATACCCATGCCGGCGACCTGGCTTTTTTTGACAACGCCGAGGGCAAAATTACCCATGTGGGCCTGTTGCTGAATGACCACACCATAATACACGCTACCGACGCCGGTGGCTGCGTGGTGATAGATAAGATAGACCAGGGGGGCATTATAAGCGTATTGCACCGCAAGCGTACCCACAATCTGCGGCTGGTGAAGCGCTACTTCTAGCACGGGGGCCAGCGGGTGCGTGCAGGGCACTTATCCCCATTTTTATCCGCACGTGGTTATTCTCTCTATTTTTGTGTAACTGATTATGCTTCAGAAGTTAATTGTACGGAACTACGCTATCATAGACCACCTGGAGATAAGTCCTGACGCGGGGCTCAACACCGTAACGGGCGAAACAGGTGCTGGTAAGAGCATTATACTGGGGGCGCTCTCGCTAATACTGGGCGAGCGCGCCGATACCGGCGTGCTGATAAACAAGGAAGAAAAATGCGTGGTGGAGGGCTACTTTGAGGTGAGCGGCCATGAGGCCTTCCGGCAGGCGCTGAAAGAGGAAGAGCTGGACGATGAAGCCCAGTGCATCATACGCCGGGAGATAAGCGCCGCGGGTAAATCGCGGGCGTTCGTGAACGATACACCCGTGAACCTGGCTACGCTGAACCGACTTACCTCGCTGCTGGTAGACCTGCACCAGCAGTTTGACCACCTGGCGCTGAAAGACGACCATTTCCAGATGGATGTGCTGGACGCGGTGGCGCAGAACGGGAAAGCGCGCGGGGAGTACACCCGGCTGTACGCCGACTACAAGCGCACCACGCGCGAGCTGGACAAGAACAGGGAGCAACAGGCGCTGTGGCAAAAGGAAGCTGACTACAAACAATACCTGTACGACGAACTGCTGGCCGCCGGCCTGGCCGAAAACGATATAGAGAACGCCGAGGCGCAACTGAAACAGATGAGCCATGCCGAGCGCATACTACAGGTGCTGCAAAGCAGCCGCTATGCGATGGAAGAGGGCGAGCAGCCCATGGTGAATGAACTGAAGCGCCTGAACCAACAGCTGCAAACCATAACCGACGTGCTGCCCGATGCGGCGGCCTTGCAGCAACGCCTGGCTTCGGCATGGGCGGAACTAAAAGATATAGCCGGCGAACTGGACAGCCTGGAAGGGAAAGTGAGCCTGGACCCCGCACTGATGCAGCAACTACAGGAAAAACTGGACACCGGATACAAGCTGCTGAAGAAGCACGGAGTAACGACCACCAACGAACTGCTGCAACTGAAAGACGAACTGGAAGAAGGGCTGAAAGCCAGCCTGAACCTTGGCGACGCGATAGTGCAGCTGGAAAAAGAACAGGCCGCCCTGCAGGCCGCCCTGCTGAAGGCTGGCGAGGCGCTCACCGCTACACGGCAGAAAGTAGCCCCGCAGATAGCCAGGCAGGTGACCGGGCTGCTGGCCCTGGTGGGCATGCCCAACGCGGAGTTCCGGGTGGTGGCGGGGCGGGCCGCCACACCCCTGCCTACGGGTATGGACGAAGTATCGTTCCTGCTGGACGCCAATAAAAGCGGCCAGTTCCTGCCGATACACAAGGCCGCGTCAGGCGGGGAAATGAGCCGGATAATGCTGTGCGTAAAATCGCTGACGGCCAAGGCGATGCACCTGCCCACGCTGATATTTGACGAAGTAGACACGGGCATATCGGGCGAGGCGGCGCGCCAGGTAGGCATCCTGCTGAGCGGGCTGGCTACCTATCACCAGGTGCTGTGCATCACCCACCAGCCGCAGGTAGCGGCCAAAGGGGCCTGCCACTTTTATGTGTACAAAGATGCGGCTGGCGGCCAGCGCATTACTACCCGTATAAAGGTATTAAAGCCCGAGGAGCGCATAGTAGCCATTGCCCGCATGATAGGCGGGGAGCAGCCCAGCGAGGCGGCGCTGGAAAACGCGCGCGAACTGGTGAGCGCTTAACCGCTAGCGGGTATTCATTTTTTTGATGTTGCGTACGGGCAGGTAGTACCACTTGCCCTTTACCTGGAAGAAGAGCGCCGGCGCCTTAATGCCATCCAGCTCTTTGGGTATGGCGAAGCGGCCGCCGCTGATGGTTTTGAACGACACCTTGTTTCCTTTCTTTATCAGCTCGGGGGAGATGTCTTTCCCGTCTTTTATCACTACGCAGTTGGCCCAGGCTTCCTGGCCGCGGAAGAATATAGCTTCCGGTTTGGCGGAGCTTTTCCAGGTAGTATTAAAGTTGTAGAACACTTCCGGGTCGCTGCCGGGCCGTGGTTCGGTGCGCATGGTGGCGCTGGTTATCTGCGCATACGCGGTGCCAGGCTTCGCCTTCTGCGCGGAAGCGGCCACGGCGAGTATGCTGAACAGTAATGTAGAAAAAAACAGCCTGAGTTTCATATCCTATACCGGTTGATGCACGAAAGATAATGCAAAGCATGTGCCAATGCAAAGGAGGGGCGAGTTTACTAAAAAACACTACGACATCAACCATTAAAGCCACCCCAACAATTCATTGAAAACAGGGGCTATCACCTTGCTGGTAATGGTTTGTTCATTTTAATTCTCACCTCGCCCTCGTTTGCTACAAAGATGCCACCGGAACAGCGTTTGTCACGTTTCTATGTGGATATGTTATTCACCCCAACTTCCGCCAACTCCGTAAATTTGTAAAAACACGGCAGCAAGCACTAAACGAATTCCTTAGGCTGTCACTGCGAGAATCCATATAAGTCTCCCGTAATCATAGGACAATAACACCTGCAAACCACGTTCTTGCCCAGCCAACACACATACACAAACCAAGAAAAGCCCACTTTAGGGGATTAGGGGCGACCCTACACCAATCATCCTTACCCAACCGTCCTTGCGAGCGCAGCGAAGAAACCTCACCCCACGTTCTTGCCCATTTGCCCAGCCAACACATACACAAACCAAGAAAAGCCCCCTTCAGGGGGGTCGGGGCGACCCAACACCCACGCCACCAGCTTCTTTCACCCTACACCACCCGCTAACCAGCGGGTGGGATACAAAACAAAAAATGGAAATTACACGAAGTAAAATTCACCTTTCACGTAGTAAAATTTACTTTTCTTAACCCAAAATGCACCTTTGCTGGTAGCTGGATTTACCTTTCTGGTAGCTGGATTTACTTTTGAAAATCCAAAACCCGCGCCCACGGCGCATTCAGCAAAAAAAGACCGGGAAAAATTTACTTTTCATCTCCCCCTGTCATCCTGAACCGCAGTCGAAGGAAGGAGGGGAGTGTTTGGATAGCGTATTTTGTTTGCATTGGGTGTTCACCACCCCTTATAGTTGGGCACTACCCTAGTTTCCATTCCACCAACTCGTTCACCCATTCGGGGCGGAATGGAGTGGTTACTTTGATGTAGTTGTCGGTGTAGCCGTCCATCATGCCGTTCTTCTCGGCGGACTCGAAGAGGACTTTGCGGGTTTGGCCGGTGTGTTGGGCGGTGAAGTATTGCATCTTCTGGTAAGAAAGATTGCGGAGTGCCTTGTTCCGCTCATGGCGGATGTTTACGGGCACTACAGGCTTCATATCTATCGCCAGGGTATTGGCCCGCTCAGAGTAGGTGAATACGTGAAAGTAAGATACATCCAGCCCGTGCAGGAAGTCAAAGGTATCTTTAAAATCGTCATCACTTTCCGTGGGGAAACCTACTATCACATCTACCCCTATACAGCAATGCGGCATGAGCTGTTTTATTTTCGCTACGCGTTCGGCATACAGTTCACGCTGGTAACGGCGGCGCATAGCCCCCAGTATTTTATTGCTGCCACTTTGCAGGGGTATATGGAAGTGCGGCATAAACTTTTTAGAAGCTGCCACAAATTCTATTATCTCGTCGGTAAGCAGGTTGGGCTCTATGGAAGAGATACGGAAGCGCTCTATGCCTTCTGCCTTATCCAGTTCCTGCACTAGTTCGTAGAATGACTCTTCCCGCTTTTTTCCACCCTCATTTCCTTTACCAAAGTCGCCCAGGTTAATGCCGGTGAGCACAATCTCCTTAGTGCCGGAGGCGGCCAGTTCGTTCACGTTCCGCAGCACACCGGTTATACTATCGCTGCGGCTGTGGCCACGGGCCAGGGGTATGGTGCAGAAAGCGCAGTTGTAGTCGCAACCGTCCTGCACTTTCAGGAAGGTGCGGGTGCGGTCGTTGATGGAGTAAGAGCTGTTAAATCCTTCTACTTCTTCAATATCGCAGGAGCATATTTTGGCGCTGTCGCCTTTAGAAAGCTCGGCCAGGTGGCGGGAGAGATTGAATTTCTCGGCGGCGCCCAGTACCAGGTCCACCCCCTCTATCGCGGCTATCTCCTTAGGTTTTAGCTGGGCGTAGCAACCGGTAATAACCACCAGCGACTCCGGTGCGCGGCGCTGTATACGGCGCACTATCTGGCGGCATTCCTTGTCGGCGTTCTCTGTTACCGAGCAGGTGTTGATGACGTACACGTCGGCCAGTTCGTCAAACTCGCGTTTGGCGAAGCCATCGGCCTCCAGTTGACGGCTCAGCGTGGAGGTCTCTGAATAGTTGAGTTTACAACCCAGTGTATGAAATGCAACAGTCTTACCCGACATAAAGGGTGCAAATTTAGCTATTATTTGGCGATTGGTGGCGCGGTATTATGTGATTATATAACTAAAGGAATGAACATGAAGCGGTTAATCCTGTTATTATGCCTCCTGCTGGTCCTGCCGATGAGCGCCTGCCGGAAAATACGCGACCTGGCGAATATTGATATCAATATACCGTACAGCACAGAAGTGACCCTGCCTGTATTTTATGACGAGGGGGTGCCCATTCCTTTCGGCGGCTTTAGCGGCACCATCGGGCCCATCGCCTTGCAGACGAACTCGCAGGAATATATGGCGCAGTACCACACCCGGGCTGACATGATACGTTATGTGCGGCTGGCGCAATTATCGGTAAAGGTGCTGGCACCTGTGGGAGAAACGGTAGACTTCTTTGATACCGTCCGCGTATATATATCGGCACCGGGGCAGCCGGAATTCTTAGCAGCCTATCATTATGGCCCGCCGGCGGCATCGGATAGCATTGCCCTTACGTGCAGCGAGGAGAACCTGAAAAACTACTTTTTATCCGATGTTATCTACGTAAAGATGAACGGGCATTTCAACCGGGTACCTGCACCGGGAACACGCGTGGGCATCTATTCCGTGTTTAATATGGTTGCGAATCCGCTTTATTAGTAGAGCAATAAACACAAAAAAATCTCACTCCTTGCTGAGCGGAACGACAGGAATTAAAAGACTGGCCTTAAAACCGGCACCCTACCCTGAATGCATAGCAAAAAAATTTCCCGCTTTTTGAAAATAGTCCACGCTAAAATAAATCGTCCCCTCCACGATGCGGGAGAGGACGATCATCTTATGGTGATAGAATGGATAGGGCGTATTAAAAACGGTAACCGATGCGGAAGTTGAATTGCGCCAACTGGCGTGTACCCCACTCGCGCATAACACCGCTGGAAGCGTCTTCTTTCTTATTCATGTACGTGAAGCCCAGGCCCAGGTCCAGCCCTATGATCATGTGCTCATTGGGGCTCATGTTCAGCGAGTTATTCACCAGTATGCCCAGTTTGCGTACATCCAGCTTATCGTAACGCTGGTACGACATAAAGGTCTGCGGATCGTAAATGGTTTGCCACTCTTCTTTGTAGCCGGTTTCGTAAGAGAGCTGTGGGCCTACCGCATAGCGAACCTTCCCCTTGCTGCCGGTAGGGTAAAACTTGATACCCGGCATTATCTGCCATATGGCCCTGTTGAAAGAACTGGTAGTGCCGGAAGTAGACGATGTATAGTTGCCCAGGCCACCCAGTGCCACATTCACCGGCAGGTAGAAGCTGAGTATCCCCTTCTTGTCCAGGGCGCGCTCGTAAGCGGCACCAAAGCCAAAACCTTCATCATTCAGGTTTACCAATGCCACGGTCACTACGTTGCTGCCGTATTCTATCTTCTTGCCCGGCTTGCGCGAAGTAGTAGTTTCTCGGCTGCCGGAGATATAATCTTCCAGTCCGTTCTGGTATTTTATCTTTTCCACCTCGTTGCGGCCTACCACATAGTCGGGGCCATCGGGGTTGTCGGAACGTTTGTAGGATATGTTGCGGGTATTAACCTCTTTCACTTTACCATCTATCACTTCGCCATTGCGCTTGTATATTTTATCCTGCGCGGCGGCAGAAAGAGAAACAAAGGCAAAAGCAGCTAATAAGATCGCTTTAAGTTGCATATAAATTGTTTAGGTGTTGATTGGTTTGGTTATTAACGTTTTTATAGCATTTTTAGTGCCAAAGTTCCTCATTCCTGTTATTTATACGAAAAAGTGCCGTATGAAGTTTCTATAACCACCTCTTTGGCCGGGGCCGCTTCTACGTAGCCGCTTACCTGCGCGTCTATCCCAAAACCTTTAGCTATGGCGATAATGTCTTCCGCTGTTTCCTTATCGGTAAAGAACTCCAGGCGCTGCCCCATATTGAATACCTGGTACATTTCCTTCCAGTCGGTACCGGCGGAGGTTTGTATCAGCTGGAACAGTGGCGGTATGGGCAGCAGGTTATTTTTCACCACGCGCAGCGGCGCGGGCAGGTAGTGCAGGCACTTGCTCTGGCCACCCCCACTGCAGTGTATAATACCGTGTATCTTATCAAAATGCTGCTCCAGCACCTTCAGCACCACCGGCGCATAGGTGCGGGTGGGCGATAGTATCAGCTTGCCTATATCAAGCGGGGTACCGGCGGCGGCATCGGTAAGGCCAAAGCTGCCATTGTACACCACGGCATCGGGCAGATTGGGGTCTACGCTCTCGGGGTATTTTGTGGCGTATTCTTTTTTCAGCAGCTCGTGGCGGGCGCTGGTGAGGCCATTGCTGCCCATGCCGCTGTTGTACTCGTCCTCGTAGGTGGCCTGCCCGTAGCTGGCCAGCGATACTACCACGTCTCCGGGCTGCATCTTTTCGGTGGTCACCAGTTTATCGCGGCGCATGCGGCAGGCCATGGTGCCGTCCACTATCACGGTGCGCACCACATCGCCCACATCGGCGGTTTCGCCACCCATCAGCTTTATATCTATGCCATACTCCGCCATACGGTCGAAGTAGGATTGAGTTCCGTTTATCAGTTCCGATATCACCTCGCCGGGAATGAGGTGCTTGTTCCGCCCGATGGTGGAAGAATAGGTAAAAGGGCCCGTAGCGCCTACACACAGCAGGTCGTCGGTGTTCATTACTATAGAATCGATAGCGATGCCTTTCCACACACTCATATCGCCCGTTTCCTTCCAGTACATGTAAGCAAGGATGGACTTGGTACCTGCGCCATCGGCATGCATCAGGTTGCAGTACTGGTCATCGCCGCCCCAATAGTCGGGGTATATCTTGCAGAACGCATTGGGGAAAAGGCCCTTGTCCAGTTTGGCGATGGCTTTATGCACATCTTCCTTTTGGGCAGATACGCCCCGCTGATTGTACCGGTTATTGTCTGACATCGGCGCAAAAGTAACCACGATTCCGCTGATTTCGATGATTTGCCGGGATAGATTTTAGGGTACTGCCTTTCCTCTTTTCAGAAAACACAGCACGGCTAACTTACAGGCTTCATTTACCTACCTGCAACCGCCGTTCACCGAAATATTTTTAGGATTTGTAAGTATTCCCTATTTTTGCATATCTAAATCATTCAGTCTCCGATGGCGGCTAGCAACGTAACCATACCCTTTTGTACTGCTACCTTCTTCGCTCCCCGCGCAGAGGCAGTAACTTCTTTCCTGTATTATATAGGTGAGACAATGACCAACCACAAGAAGATGGTTCATCCACCATCCTTCTGTCTCTAGCAGCGGCTTCACCCCTCTGTCACCATTCTACGCCCCCTGGGCTGGCTCTGCCCTACCCTCACTATTTCATTATTTAACCAATTAACTTTTTAAACACATGACATTTCCTGACATGATTGCCAGCTACTGGTGGGTAGCTGTATTAGTTTTATCGCTGGTATTGTACAAAATCATCCTGCGGGTGATATTCGGTATGGTGATAGTGCCCGAAGACAAGATAGGGCTGGTCACCAAAAAATTCGTGCTGTTCGGGGCCAACCGCGAACTGCCGGACGGGCGTATTATTGCCACCAAGGGAGAGGCGGGCTTCCAGGCCCGTACGCTGGCTCCCGGCCTGTACTGGTTTATGTGGCCCTGGCAGTATAGTGTAGACATGGTAGCCTTTACCGTGATTCCGGAAGGAAAAATAGGCCTGGTGCTTTCTAAAGACGGAGCCGAAATACCCACCGGGCGCATACTGGCGCGCCGGGTAGAGAGCGACAACTTCCAGGATGCTTTCCGCTTCCTGGAAAGTGGCGGACAGCGTGGCCGGCAAACGGCGTACATCACCGCGGGATCGTACCGTATCAATACCTACCTTTTTGAAGTAGCCATTACCGACCAGGTAATAGTACAGGAAAACATGGTGGGCATAGTAACCACCCTGGATGGTGACCCTATTAAGATAGGACAGATAGCCGGTAAGTATATAGACGGCCACAACAACTTCCAGGACATAGATACCTTTATGAACAGCGGCGGTAACCGCGGCCTGCAGCCACAGGTGATACTGGCGGGCTCCTACTACATAAACCCCTGGGCGGTGCAGGTAGAACAGATACCTATGACCGACGTGCCTATAGGCCATGTAGGCGTAGTGATATCGTATATAGGAGAGGATGGCAAAGACGTAACAGGCGATACCTTTAAGCACGGCAATATAGTGACCAAGGGCGAGCGCGGTGTATGGATGGAGCCACTGGGCCCCGGTAAATATCCCGTAAACAGTTATACCATGAAGGTAGAACTGGTGCCGACCACTAACCTGGTGCTGAACTGGGCGAACGCCCGCAGCGAGTCGCACGACCTGGATAAGAACCTGTCTACTATCACCGTTCGTTCGCGGGACGGCTTCCCGTTCAACCTCGACGTGGCGCAGATCATTCACGTTCCCGCCAACGAGGCGCCTAAGGTTATAGCACGGTTCGGTAGCATGACCAACCTGGTATCGCAGGTACTGGAGCCTACTATTGGTAACTATTTCCGGAACTCGGCGCAGGATAGTGATGTGATATCGTTCCTCACTACGCGTAAGGAGCGCCAGGAGTCGGCCCGCGAGCACATCCGCCACGTGCTGGAAGAGTATAACGTGAACGCGGTAGACACCCTGATAGGCGACATCGTTCCGCCGGAAGCGCTGATGAAGACGCTGACCGACCGTAAAATAGCGCAGGAAGAAGAAAAGACGTACGAAACCCAGCGAATGGCGCAGGAAAAGCGCCAGGGCGTAGAACGCGAAACGGCTATTGCCGACATGCAAAAGGAAATAGTGAAAGCCCAGCAGAGCGTAGAAATATCGCAGCGCACCGCCGACGCCACCGTAAAGAAGGCCGAGGGTGACGCTACCAGCCTGAAGCTACAAGTGAACGCCGAAGCGGAAGCCACCAAAATGCGGGCAAACGCGGAGGCCGAAGCCACGAAGCTGCGGGCAGGCGCCCAGGCAGCCGCTACCAAGATGAACGCGGAGGCCGAAGCAGAGATGATATCAAAAACGGGTAATGCCGAAGCGGAGAAGATACTCGCCATCGGTAAATCGACAGCGGAGGCTTACGAACTGCAGGTGAAGGCGATGGGCGGCGATAACTTTACCCGCTACAAGATAACCGAAGAGATAGGTAAGAACGAAATAAAGATAATACCTGACATTATCATTAATGGCAGCAACGGTACCGATGGCTCGCTGAACGGACTAATGGGCCTGAAACTGATGGACATGCTGAATGAGAAGAACAAGGAAGAGAACCGGGAAACGAACAACTAAGTAGTAACCGGACAATAACGGAAAGGAGCGGGATGCCGCTCCTTTCTTATTATACTATTCAGCCGGCAATCCGGGCCTCCAGCATTGCTTTCACCTGGGGCCATTCATCATCTATAATGCTAAAGATGGCGGAATTGCGGGTAGTACCGTTGGGGCGGATGCGTTCTTTACGCAAAATCCCCTCAAACGTTGCCCCTATCTTTAGTATCGCCGCACGGCTCCGGAGGTTCTCCTCGCTGGTCTGCAGCTGTACCCGGTTGGCGGCCATCTCCTCAAAGCAATAGCGCAGCAGCAGGTATTTGCACTCTATATTATGCCCCTTACCCCACCAGCCGGGATGATACCAGGTCCAGCCTATTTCCAGTTTCCGGTGTTCGGGGTATATATTATAGAAGCGGGTGCTTCCTATCGCATTACCGCTTTGAACATCTATAATAGCGAACGGGTATTCCTCCCCCGATGCTTTACGAACAAGGGCGCTTTTCAACTCCTGCTCCAGCAGGGTGCCATCGCTTCCGTCTACCGGCAGGTGTGTCCATATATTCTTATTCTTCCCTATTTCCACCAGGGCGGGGAAATGCGAAGATGCCAGGGGCTCCAGCCTTACGCGGACACCTTGCAGCACTATGGGCGCTTTCAACCAGTTCATATCAGGTACGTAAAATAAGAAAGTTGCGGGGGATACCCGCAACTTTGCCCGTGTTCTGTTGTTGTAGCAGCGCTTTATGGCTTTACTACTTTCATTACTACCTGCGACCGGAAATCGCCCTTCCTGCGCAGGGTAATTATATATGTACCGGCAGCCAGGTCGCTGCCCATAGTCAGCCGCTGCGTACCGGATGCCCCGGGGAATGCTGTGCTGTACACCTTTTGGCCATTGAGGCTATATACGGCGGCTTCGTATTGGCGGCCCTGCTCAAAAGAAGCTGACAATACCAGTTCGTTTCCCGTAATACCCGCAGCAGCCTGGAGCTTATGAGCCTTTACTTCGCCCAGTCCCGTAGGCTGTGCATTATAATAATACTGCACATCTACAGAGCTGTCGTTGTACGCCCCGGTAAACTTCATAGAGTCGATGCGCAGCAGTGCGCCCGGTATGCTATCAATATACCAGGTGTACGACGCAATACGGGTATTGAGCATACCCAGCCCCGTAATCATGTCTTCTTCTTCTGTATAGGTTTTAATACGTAATACATTTGTAAATGTATCGTGCGGCAGTTGCAGGGTTCCGTAAGCATCGGCTTCCATCATAGTGCCGCCGGCACCGGTAAAGCTGAAACCGAGGAAAGTGCCCTGGTTGTAAAAGCTATCGGCCGCATTGTCCATGTAGGTGAATGGCCTGGGAATGATCAGCATCGGGTTGCTGTAGCCCATATTGCCAAAATTGGATGTTGACGAATCTACTAAGCCAATCATGTTTATCTCCGTGGCGCTGGTGTCGTAGTAGAGGTAACTGCTGTCATCGTCCTGCAGCACAAACTCGGCACCCGGGAACGGATTGTTGGTAGTAGGCGGAGCTATCACCCATACTGTTGCCGTATCGTTCAGGGAAGACAGGTTCCCAAAATTCCAGGTTTGGTTAGCGCCTGCGGGGCCAGCGGCAGCAGGGTCGCAATTAATAAATCGTAATGTAGTACCGATGGTGTAGTTTTCCACATGACTGAGCGTGGGTTGTGCCAGTGCAGTGACCGGCAATAAAAGTGCGGCGAGTAGTTGTTTCTTCATATAGATTTTATTTCAATTTTATTTTACTATCGTTAGTATATCGGCAACGAAGCCATAAAGTTACACCGTTCATCATATTTCGTGATGCCTGATTTTGGAAAGTTGATGAGCTTATGGTTTGGGATGCCGCTTTGCAGCGCTATACATTTCATACCTTTACATCAATGACCGAGCCAATTTTAGAATGCATCCCCAACTTCAGCGAAGGGAGAGATGAGCAAAAAATAAATGCTATAGCCGAAGCCATCCGGTCGGTAGATGGTGCCGCCCTGCTCCACATTGATGCCAGCCCGGCGGCCAATCGTACTGTAATGACTTTTGCCGGCTCACCTGAAGCAGTAGTTGAAGCCGCCTACCGGGCAATAGCCTGTGCTGCCGAACTGATAGACATGACCCAACAAGGCGGGATACATCCCCGTATAGGCGCTACTGACGTTTGCCCCTTAGTGCCGCTGTATAATATGACCATAAATGATGCAATAGACTGTTCAACTAAACTATCTCAAAAAATTGGAAATCAATTAAATATACCAATATACCTTTACGAACATTCCGCCTCGCAGCACCACCGTAAGGCCCTGCCTTCTATTCGCAAAGGACAGTACGAAGGCTTCGCCGAAAAGATAAAAATGCCCGATTGGGCACCCGATTTCGGCCCAAAAGACTTTAACCCAAAGACGGGAGCCACCATAATAGGCGCCCGGGACATACTGGTCGCTTTCAACATCTCCATAGACACCCAGGATGCCCAAAAAGCCGACCGTATCGCTAAACGACTACGTACAAGTGGGACTACCGAAATAACTGAAAACCAATCAGTTAAAATACCCGGACTTCTGCCGAGAACCCGGGCGATCGGCTGGTACACTTCAGACTTTGACTGCGCCCAGGTATCAATGAATCTGCTGGACTACCGGGTAACATCTCCCCTACAAGCGTGGGAAACATGTAAAGCGATAGCTTTAGAAGAAGGAGTACAACTAATTGGAAGTGAATTGATTGGATTGATGCCAGAGTCTTGCCTGCTGGAAGCCGGAACCTTCAGCTATCTGAAGCAGGAACAGGATATACCTGCCGACAAAGCCCTGCTTGTACTGGCTGGTATAGAATACCTGAAACTCAACCAGGTAAAACCCTTCCACCCCCAGGAAAAGATATTAGAATACGCACTACACCACGCCGGACTGATATGAGCAACGATAACAAAAGTGTTTTTTACAGGATATTCTCGGTACTCCGGCTCCTCCTCTACCCGCTGGCGCTGGTTTACGGAGCCATAGTATGGATACGAAACAAAATGTATGACTCCGGGATGTCGAACTCGGTAAAGTTTGCCCCGCCTGTAATATCGGTGGGCAACCTGTCGGTGGGGGGAACCGGGAAGACTCCCCATGTAGAGTACCTTATCCGCCTGCTGCAGCAGAAGTACATTGTAGCGACCATGAGCCGGGGCTACAAACGGAACACCAGCGGCTTCCTGCTGGCAGAAAAAGACACCAATGCCTATCGCATAGGCGACGAGCCGATGCAATACTTCCTGAAGTTTCCGGAGGCTATAGTGACCGTAGCAGAAGAACGCATGACGGGAATACCGCAGCTATTGCAGCGCAAACCGGAAACCGATGTGATACTGCTGGACGACGCCTACCAGCACCGTTCTGTAAAAGCAGGGCTGAATATACTCATTACCGATTACCATAAACCATACTATAAAGACCATATTCTACCCTTCGGCACCCTGAGAGAGGGCCGCAGCTCGTATAAGCGCGCCGATATCATCGTCGTTTCCAAGTGCCCACCAAACCTATTGATAGAAGAAGCACAAAAGATTGAAAATCAATTAAAAAAACAATCCCATCAGCACGTTTTCTTCAGCACCATCCAATATGGGGAGCCCTATGAATTTGATGGTGGGGCACCTGCGAGCCTCGAGGGAACCAATGCGATACTGGTAACTGGGATAGCCCGGCCGGGCCCAATGGAAAACTATGTGAAAGGCCTGGCGAGGGAGGTGCATACACTCTCCTACCCGGATCACCACTACTTTGTGACCAGCGACCTGGAAGAGATAAAGAGCGCCTACAACAACTGGGACGTGCCCGGAAAAGTTATCGTTACCACTGAAAAAGATGCTGCGCGGTTACACCTCCACCTTGATAAAATCAGGGAATGGAATATCCCCGTGGTGGTGTTGCCCATTACGGTATCTATCCTGTTTGGAAAGGAAACAGAGTTTAACAGCCTGGTGAGCGCCTATGTGGACCACGTAGTACAGGAGAACAACACGATATAGAGCCCGGCACTACTTAGCCGGCTGTGGCTGGGTGAGTGCGTTGTACCCCCTCTGCGCCTCCACATCCTGCGGATTGATGCGCAGGGCGGTCTGCCAGCTATACAATGCGCTGTCGTACCGCTGCATGGTGAAGTAGGCCCCGCCCATATTAGACCAGTAATTGGACTTAAAGCTATCGAGCCCGATAGCCATTTTGAAATATTGTACAGACTGCGGCAGGTCGTTCGTGCCTTCGCTCATGCCCTTGTTAAAGAAGAACTCCGCCAGGCGGGGAAAGTGAGGCGACTGCGGCAGCGACTTTTTCGCCAGTAGCCAGTGCTTCATGGCGCTGTCGTTCCGGCCCGAAAGATGCTCTACCAGGCCCATGTTTATCAATGCATTACAGAACTCAGGATATGGCTCTATCGCCCGCCGGGCGTAGAGGCGGCCTTTTTCCAGCAGTTCCGCCCTCTTTGCCGGGTCCTTCTCTTTATCCGCCTTTTTAATTACTGCGTCAGCGGCGTTGTTATTAGCTATCACGCTTTTAGGTACAGTCTGCACATCTTTCAGGAAGAGCGTATCCGTATCGTACCAATCCGGGTTCCGGCTGATGGTTTTGGCCGAACCGAGGGCTGCTATGAGCAGCACCGGGGCTACAATTGCCGCCGGGGGCAGCGAAAACCGCTCATGGGCGCGTACCAGCAGGTAACCCGCAGCCAGGCAGAAGCCGAAAGACGCATGAAAGAGCAGGCGCTCGCCCATGGTAGCCCCTATATCTATCAGCAAGTTGGAGACGGGAAAGAGGAAAATGAGGTAGGCCATAATGGCAAAACCCATGAACTTGCGCTGGTAGCAGGCATAGATACCATACGCAGCAATGGCGGCATACAGCCCCATTGACAACCACACCAGCGGACTGGAAAAATCGAGAAAAGCGATTTGCGGATAGGAGTAGTCGGAAGAAAGCGGGTGCGGGAACAGCAGGAGCAGGAGGTATTTGCTGAGAACGAATATCTTGGTGGCCAGGGCTTCATCGGCCGAGGCATGCAGGTAGGGATTGTTTAATACATCATTTTGTTCCTGTATCGACATACCCACCACCGAAATACGGATGCCCGTACACAAGGCGGCCACCCCTGCAAAAACCAGCAGCGAGGTAAACAGCCGCCCGCTGCTATATTGTTGCCGGTATATATATATAGCCAGGGGCAGCAGCACGAGCAAGCCGTAAGCATACTCCTTGGCCAGGAAGGCCAGGAAAAGTACCAGCGCCGCAAACAGGAGCTGCACCTTCCTGCCGGTATCTACATAATTGAAGAAGTACCGGAAACTGAGCAGCAGGAACATCAGCGAAAAAATTTCATCCCGGCTCTTTATGTTGGCCACTACTTCGGTGTGCACGGGATGCACCGCAAAGAGGAGCGTGGTGATAAAAACCAGGTCGGCATTGAGGCGAAACGAACGGAGCAACACGGAAAACATCACAAAGGCGAGCACACCATAAAGCAACATATTGACCGTATGGCTCACCGCCGGGGACAAACCGAAAAACTGGTGCTCTATGGCAAATGTGACCTGGGCCAGCGGGCGGTACCTTCCCCCGGAAAGCATCTGCTCTACCCCGTAGTCCTCGTAGTAGCTGGCAAACATATCGGAGGATAATATTTTGGGTATGCCGGCAAAGCCCCGCTGCACATACTTGTTCTCGCTCAGTACCAGTATATCGTCCAGGGCATACTGGTTGGGCAGCGAATTGATATATATAATACACGCCAGTATGGCCATCAGCCAGGGCGCCAGCCGTATGGGGATAAACCTGAATATGGAAAACTGCTGCGGTGCGGGTGATGTCTCTTTCATAATACAACAAGGAATACTAAGATAGCGGATGGCGGCAACAAAACGAAAACCCGCCCAGCCTAAAAAAAACTGTCCCCGCGATAAGGAATCGCGGGGACAGTGATATGATATATGACCGGAGCTTACTTCTTGGTAAACTTAGCCATTTGAGCAGATGTACCTGCTTGTTTTACGCGGATGGTGTACAGACCTTGTGCCAGGTCGGATACATTCACCGGTATAGCAGCCGGGTTGTAAGAACCTGCCTCGTAGTGTGCTTTAGACACTTCCTTACCCAGCATGTCTACTACTGATACTTCCATATCGGTAGCCAGTGCGTTGTTGGTCAGGCTCACGAACAGTTCGCTGCCGGCAACAGGATTTGGATACAGTGTCATGCCATGAGTAACGAGCATGGTTCCCAGGTCTACTTTCACGGTATTAGAATATACATAGCCATCGTTGCTCAGCACCCGTACACGGTAGTACAGTTGCTTGGTACCGAGGCTCATCGCATCTACGTCAGAAAGCGTGTAGGTATCTTCGCCAGCGTACCTGTTGCCGATAGCCTTGTAGCTGGTTCCATTCAGCGAGCGCTCAACGGAGTAAGCTATTACGTCTTTGTCGTTGCTCTTATCCCATGTGAGGTCTACGGCACGTGTAGCTACATTGTACACGCCAGCCAGGGTAACCGCGCTCACGCTGAGCGGGTTGTTCTGCGTACCCAGTCCGAACGGAGAGAAAGAAGTAACGTTAGGACGGCTCTGCGTAAACAGGGTAGTTGTACCTGTAGCCTGGCTAACCGGGCCGGAGCTCCAGTTGCTGGAATCCTCAATGTAGTGCGATACGTCGCTCAGGCTGTTGTTGAAGCCGGGAAGCTCTTCGCTCAGTGGCCATGACAGAGACACTACCGCGTTAGAACCACCATCTACCGCTTCGTTGATGAACCAGGTCTTCTTAACAGAGTTAGAAGACAGCGCACCACCTACCGGTACTTCGTTCACATAGTCAGAGTACACATTCTCTATAACGCGAACGCTGAAGTTGTCGATAGTACCACTGTTCAGGATAGAAGCCGGAGTATAGATGCCCGGAGTAGTACCCACAGGGAACGTAACCGGCATTATGATACCGCCGTTACCCAGGCCCTGTGCGATGAACACACCCGTACCGTTGGTAACTACGAACGAAGAAGCGTCACCACCAGATACACCACCTGTAGCCGTCAGTGTCAGGTTGTTGGCACCCAGCTGCAGGTAACCTCCATTCAGTAACAGGGCACCTGTGATAGCTATATTGCCGGTTGTGGTTTTTACACCGCTACCTGCCAGCTCCAGTTCAGCATAAGTTCCACCAGGAATAGACTGTGCACCTGTACCGGAAAGCTTCACTGCACCCAGAGAAGGGTTGAATGTACCCAGGTTGGTGATGTCAGCTACTATTTCCAGTTCGTTACCTGTACCTACAAAGGCCAGGGAAGCGCCGGAGTTAATTGTTACACTGTTGGCCTGCGCACCGGGTATATCTACCAGTGGCATTTTAGGAGCAGAAGCAGGGATGATGGCATCGGTAACCAGTGTAGGTACTATACCACACTGCCAGTTAGCCGCATTAGACCATGCCGTATCTACCGTACCAGTCCATGTATTGAATGAAGGAGCGGTAAGTGTTACGCCAATGCTGGTATCAGGAGTACAAACGCCCGATACAATCACATCGTACACGATACCGTTGAGGCCGGTTACATCAGAGATATTCAGCGTATTGGTATTAGCGCCGGAGTACACACCTGTATTAGGGATGTTAGCACCGTTGGCGCGCCACTGGTAAGAGATACCGGTACCGATAGCCGTAACGCTGAAGCTAGCTGAAGTACCGAAGCAGGCCGTAACAGGCTGAGGCTGTGTGGTAACCTGCGGTGTTTCGTTTACCGCTACGGCGGTAAGCGCTGAAGATACGCAACCATTGTTGTCGGTTACGGAGAAGGTATAAGTACCTGCCGCCGCTACCTGTACGTTGGAAATAGTAGATATAGCCATAGATGAGCTATAGTTGTTAGGGCCATACCAAGACATGCTGTAAGGAGCGGTACCACCGGCCACTGTTCCCGTCAGGTTCAGATCCTGGCCGCTGCATACAGGGCTGTTGGCCGTAGCAAATACAGTAAGCGTCGCTGGTTCAGTAATGGTGTACACTTCCGATACCATACATCCGTTGTCGTCGGTAACGTTTACCGTATAGGTTCCGGCAGTAAGGCCGGTTTCAGTAGCCGCAGTACCACCTGTAGGCAGCCAGTTGTACGTGTAAGGAGCTACACCACCAGCCACAGCGATAGTTGCTGTACCGGAAGCGCCGCCGTTACACAATACATTAGACTGGGAAGCCTGGTATGTGATAGCCGTAGGTTCGCTGATAGTATATGTCTGTGCGGTGATACAACCATTAGCATCGGTAACAGTAGCGGTATAAGTACCCGCTACCAGGCCGGTAACAGAAGGTGTGTTCATGCCGCCGGGCTGCCAGTCGTAAGAATAAGGAAGCGTGCCGCCTACAGCTGTGATAGAAGCCGCGCCGCTGGCGCCACCATTACACAGTACGTTGCTCTGCGCACCGGAAGATACCAGTACGGCAGGCTCAGTGACGTTGTACGTGCGGATAGCAGTACAGCCATTAGCGTCGGTAACGGTAACGGTATATGTACCCGGTACCAGGTTAGACGCTGTAGCAGCGGTACCACCTGTAGGAGCCCAGCTATACGTATAGCCCGGGGTACCACCTGCAGGTATTACGGTAGCAGAAGCATCGGCAGCGCCGTTGCAGCTTACGTTTACCTGTGTGCCGGTAGTAGAGAGATAAGTAGGCTGAGAAATGTTGAACGTGTTAACCAGTGTACAACCATTGAAGTCGGTAATGGTAACGGTATAAACGGCAGATACCAGGTTGCTGGCTGTAGCAGCAGTACCGCCTGTAGGAGCCCATACATACGTGTAAGGAGCTACACCACCGGACACCGCTACGCTAGCAGAACCATCAGAACCACTGTTGCACGATACGTTAACCTGTGAAGGAACGGAAACCAGCTGCGTGGGCTCGGTAATAGTATATGTCTGTGTAGTAGTACAACCGTTGAAGTCGGTAACGGTAGCTGTATAGTTACCCGCGGTTAAGCCCGTAGCAGTAGCAGCAGTGCCACCTGTTGGAGCCCATGAGTAACTGTAAGGAGCAGTACCACCGGCAGGTATAGCGGTAGCGGTACCGTTAGCGCCACCAAAGCAGCTCACGTTGGTTTGGGTACCTGAAGCGGTAAGAACGGTAGGCTGTGTGATGGTAAAGTTCTGAGTAATGTTACATGCGTTCGCATCGGTCACAATTACCGCGTAGCTACCGGGAACCAGGTTGCTGATAGAAGCAGCAGTTTGTCCGTTCGGAGTCCAGTAGTAAGAGTAAGGAGCAACACCACCGCTCATAGCCGTAGTGATAGAACCATTGCCCAGGCCGAAGCAAGAAACATTGGTAACGGTAGCGTTGGTCAGCATTTGCGCCGGCTCGGTAATGTTGTAGGTGCGTGTAGCCGTACACAGGTTAGCATCGGTAACGGTAACGGTATAAGTACCGGCAGCGAGGCCATTGGCAGTAGTACCGGTACCACCGGCAGGAGCCCATGAGTATGTGTACGCGCCTGTACCGCCTGTAGCCAGTACGGTAGCAGAACCGTTAGCGCCGCCAAAGCAGCTCACGTTGGTCTGCACACCCAGTGTAGAGATTTGCGAAGGCTGTGTAATAGTATACGTGTGCGTAACAGAACAGCCGTTGAAGTCTGACACGGTTACGGTGTAGTTGCCGGCAGAAAGACCGTTGGCCGTAGCCGCGGTGCCACCTGACGGAGCCCAGGAGTAAGTGTACGGAAGCGTACCACCAGTGGCCGCTACAGTAGCAGAACCGTTAGCGCCGCCGAAACAGCTTACGTTGGTTTGCGAACCGGTAGCCGCCATAGCAGCAGGCTGGGTAATGTTGTAGGTAAGAGTACCCTGGCAGTTATTGGCATCTGTAACCGTTACGGTGTACATGCCGGCAGTCAGGTTGTTGGCTGTAGCAGCAGTACCGCCGTTGGGCGACCAGGAGTAAGTGTACGCACCCGTACCGCCGGAAACAGAAACGGTAGCAGAACCATTGTTACCACCATTGCAGGTGATGTTGGTCTGGCCACCGGAAGTAAGTGTGAGCGCGGTAGGTTGTGTAATAGTGTACGTCTGTGAAGCAGAGCAGAAGTTGAAGTCTGTAACGCTTACCGTATAAGTACCTGCAGCCAGGTTAAGGGCTGTAGAACCGGTACCACCGGTAGGAGCCCAGGAGTAGCTGTAGAAACCTGAACCACCGGTAACAGTAGCCGTAGCCGTACCGGTAGAAGCGCCATTACACAATACGTTGGTTTGCGATGGAGCGATAGAGATAGCCGTAGGCTCTGTAATAGTGTACGTCTGCGTGCCGGTGCAACCAAAACCGTTGGTGATGGTTACCGTGTAGTTACCCGCGCTGAGGCCGGAAGCAGTAGTACCTGTTCCGCCCGTTGGGGCCCAGCTATATGCATAGAAAGGAGAACCGCCGCCCTGCGCTATAACAGTAGCCGTACCATTGGAACCGCCATTGCAGCTCACATTGGTTTGCGAAGGTATACCGGTGATAACAGTAGGTTCGGTGATGGTGAAAGTGTGGCTGGCTGCGCAAAGGTTATTATCAGTAACATTCACGGTATAAGAACCCGCTACCAGGCCGGTGATACCGGAAGTAGTAGCGCCGGTAGACCAGCTATATGTGTAAGGAGCCGTACCGCCCGTCATAGTTACGGAAGCAGTACCGTTATTAGAGTTGTTACAAGGAGTTTCGTTGGTAGAAGAAGGAGTGAGTGTCAGCACTGCAGGCTCTGTAATAGTGAATGCCTGTGTAGCTGTACAGCTGGTAGCGTTCGCATCGGTAACGGTCACCGTATAGTTACCCGCAGAAAGGCCGGTAGCGCTGGAAGCGGTACCACCTGAGGGAGACCATGCATAGGTGTAGGAACCTGTACCGTTGCCCGCTGTAACACTGGCAGAACCAGTACCGCCGTTACATAATACGTTGGTTTGGGAGTTGCTTACCACTGAAACATTGGAGATAGCGATATTGGAGCCGTTATTAGAACCTGTGTACGCAGTGTTGCTGGAAACTACGCGGATGCGGTAGCCGGTGCCACCTATACCTGTAGGGATAGTAACCGCAATAGAACCGCTGGCAGATGTGCTGCTTAAGGTACCTATAGTAGTAGGAGTAGAGAAGCTGCCCGCGGCATCACTCAGCTCTACAGAGAAAACGTTGCCTGTGTTGAACGTAACACCAGTCGAAGTATAGGTTACGTTGTCGGTAGCCCCACCGCAATAAGTACTGGCACCTATAGAGGCAGTGATATCAGTCAGGGTGAAGTTCCATACGTGGTGGAAAATGTTATTCCACATATTATAGCTTTCCGGTTGTGGACTCCAAAACTGGGGTTGAGTCATTCCACCAAAAAAGACTACGCCGCTGCCCCATAATTTGTATCCTAAGCCCATCTTACCCGGGTCCCCATCCATTATAGAAGTAAGACCAGTACCCGTGACGTTGGCATGGCAATAAGAACCACCAGTCCAACTAGTAGCGGTAGGGGTGTTGGGCCCCAGGAATATAGGGTGGGAAGTATTAGGTGCTGATCCCGTGCCACTGAAATCAGGATAAACAATGCTCACACCACCAAACATAGGGCCTACAGTGCTGCCAGTGTTGGGTGCTGAATTAATGAATAAGCGGCCACCAGCGGCTACCCAGTTTTCGATGACAGCCTGGTTATTCGTGATGTAGGAAGTCAGGGCAGGATTATTGTCACTTCCCTCCAGAACCACAAAGCAGTTGGAAGGTGAAAAGACAGTGGCTACGGACGTAGAATAGTTAGCCTGGGTCCATGCTCCCGTGCCAAACACCTGGTCCATTGCCTGTTGATTGGACGTGGAACTCCAGGGATCCATATCCTGTACGTAATATTTACCACACTGAGCCTGGGCGGCCAGCGAGCTAAATAGTACCATAACTAACAATAGTAAACGGTTTCGCTTCATAATAATTGATTGGAATAACTGATAAAAAATATTTTTTTTAAATATGGGCGCGGCAAAGGTAGTGTGATGCAATGACAATTTCATTACAAATTCTACTATTGTGGATAAATACCCATTATTATCTCCTCTATAAAAAAATCACCTAAGCAGGTAATACACTTTCTCAAAGTGCGCCGCAAGATAGCTACGCTTCAAAACATTAGTATGTACTTTTGTTTAATTTAACATAACCTCAACAATAAACTAGCGGATGAGCGTTACGTCTCCTTTTATTATTTTCTTCTCCGTACCCTTGTTTCCACAGATGAACCGCACATAATACATATAGGTGCCTACATCGCAGAGCTTTCCCCGGAAGGTGCCATCCCAGCCATGCCCGATGTCGTCGGATGTGTACACTAACTGGCCATACCTGTTGTAGATGGAGAACTCTATCAGCTCCATATCTCCTTTAAAAACTACCCGGAAGCGATCGTTCTTACCGTCAGCATTGGGTGTAAAGGCATTAGGCAGAAACGGCTTGCAGCAGTTGTCGTACACTACGGCAGCGAGGGCTTCGGCGGTGCAGTTATTGGTATCTTTTACCACCACGGAATATTCACCATTCTCCAGGTGCGTAATAGCCTGCGTACCGGCATTGTCATAGCTCCAGGCATAGTAGTAAGGAGCCGTGCCGCCGCTTACATTGGCCACCACTACCCCATTGTTGTTGTAGCCCTCGCAATCATTGTTGGTCACTTTCATTTCTACCCGGAGCGAGTCGGGCTGCGGAACGGTTACCGGCGTCTGCTTGTTGCAGCCGGTGCTGTCGGTAATGGTTACCTGGTATGTACCGGCATAGAGGCCGCTGAAGAAGGCAGACGAACCCGGCACGCCGCCACCCATGGCATACACAAAGGGCTGGTTGCCGCCGGAAGCCATTACCTGCACACTGCCATCCTGGTATCCGAAGCAGGAAGCCGGGGTCACCTGGTGCTCCTCAATAATTATATGCGGATAGCCTACCAGGGCGACGCTGGTATCGTGCAGGCAGCCATTGGCATCCTGCACATAAAAGACATACATGCCCTCGCCCAGCTGGCCGAAATTGGGTGAGGCTCCAAAGCTACCGTTGCCACTGGCGAACTGGTAAGGACTGGTGCCTCCCGTAGCGGCGAGCGCTACGGAGCCGTCGGTGTACCCCTCGCAGGTAGGATTGATAATATCAGCCCCGGCGAAGTACAGCGGTGGCGGCTGGCTGATGCTGACGCCGGTATCTATAGTGCAGCCGTTGGCATCTACTACATGTATAGCGTGGGTACCTACCCCCATACCGGTGAGCAGCGATGAGGGCTGGAAGGCGTTGGCATCCCAGGCGTAGGTATAGGCCGGTGTACCACCGGACACCGTTACCAATACCTGTCCTGAATTTTCACCAAAGCATTTTACATCGGTTATGTCCAGCTGAGAGAACACCAGCAGTGCCGGCTGGGCTATGGCCACAATGGTATCCCGCCGGCAGCCATTGGCATCTATTATATGGATGGTGTCCACTCCCGTGGCCAGGCTACCAAATGTATTGCCGGGTGAGTACGTTCCGCCGTTCAGCGCATACCCGTAAGCGGGTGTGCCCCCGGCAACCGTTACGGTAATGCTGCCATCGGTGAACCCGAAACAAGAGGGCTGGGTAACGGCCAGTGTGGCCGCCAGCGCGGCGGGCTGGGTCAGCAGCACGGTAGTATCTTTAATGCAACCGTTGGCATCCTGTATGTGCAGGATGTAGTTGCCAGCCAAAAGGCTATCGAACATATTGACCGGGCTGTATCCGCCGGTACCTATCGCATAGGTAAAGGGGTTGGTACCGCCGGAACCTACCACCGTTATGGCTCCGTCGCCGCCACCATGGCACAGCGGTTCCGTAATGGTTACCTGGCCCACAGGATTGAGCGAATCAAGTACGGTAATGATGGTATCTTTTATGCAGTTGTTGGCATCGCGTATATGAAAGGTATAGGTACCAGAAGCCAGCGGGCTGAACACAGCATTGGTGGTGTACGGCCCGGTGCCCACGGCATAGGTATAGCCAGGTGTACCGCCCGATGCGCTGAGCGTTACCTGGCCGTTCTGCAACGTGGCGCAGGTAGACTTTACTACGGCTGCCGCCGGTACTACCTGGGTAGGCTGCTGCAGCGTAACGGTGGTATCCTTTATACAATTATTGGCATCGCGCACATGCAGCACGTGTACGCCCGCCGCTACCCCGTTTATGGTATTGCTCACCCCATAGGGATTGGCATCTATGGCATACATCAGCCCGGGCGTACCTCCGTGGGCGTATATCACCGCTACCCCGCTGTTGCCGCCGTAGCAGGCGGGCTGGGTAAGTTTCACGCTGTCCAGTACTATAGGCGCCGGCTGGGTAAGTGTTACGGTCACATCCTTTATACAGCCGTTGGCATCTTGGGTATGTATAGTGTAGGTTCCGGCTGCCAGGTTGGGGAATATATTACTGCCGGTATAAGGCCCGGTACCATTAGCATAGGTATACGGCGTTACACCTCCCGTAGCGGTAATGGTGATACTGCCGGTATTAGCCCCATGGCAGGCTACGTTTACCTGGGACGCAGTGGCATTCAGTACCGCCGGTTGGGTAAGGGTTACCAGGGTATCGAGGTAGCAGCCGGCGTTATCGTGCACATGTACCGTATAGGTACCCGCCCCGAGGCCGGAAAATACATTGTTGGTACTGAAGGGCCCGGTTCCTAAAGCGTAGGTGTAGACCGGCCCCATTCCGGAGTTGCCGTTTACCGTTATCACCCCCGTGGTGTTGCCATGGCAAAGGATAGGCGTCAGCGGTATGACAGCATGCACCTGTACCGAATCGGTGAGCGTGATAGTGGTATCTTTCAGGCAGCCCACCCCGCTCTGCACATGTATGGTGTAGGTTCCGGCAGCCAGGTTGCTGAATACTCCGCTGCTTCCCCAGGGACCGGTACCCAGCGCGTATTGGTAAGGACCTGTATTGTTGTATGCCGATACGGATATGATGCCATCGGCCAGCCCATTGCAGGTGGGCCGGTCTATGCCCACATTCAGCAATACCTGGCTGGCTGGCGTTAGGGTTACCGTAGTGTCTTTAACGCACAGGTTCGAATCCTTTACATGCACCACATACGTGCCTGCACCCAGGTTGCTGAACACATTAACCGTGCTGTAAGGCCCCGAGCCGAGCGCGTAGGTATAGGGAGGTCCGCCATTGGTACCCGTAACGGTAATGCTCCCGTTGTTGATGCCCGGGCAGGTGGGCTGCACCAGCGATAACAGCGGGATAATAGCAGGCGGAGGTGGAATGGTAATGATGGTATCTTTACTGCAGTTGCTGGCATTCGTCATGCGGATGGTATAGGTGCCGGGCGCCAGGCTGTCGGTAAGGGTGCCGGTGATGTTGCTGATAGTATGCACGGTGGTGGTACCCTGCAACACTTTTTCCTGCCAGGTGCCCACGTTGCCCACCGGAATTACCTGGAACACCGCCTTCTTTACACAGGTAGCCGGTGATACCATGGCAATGGTAAAAGCAGGGGTAGGCAGCACATTGATAGTGTACGCTATAGTCTGCGTGCTGGCGAGCGGACATCCATTGTCCAGGTAAGTGATGTAGAAGGTATAAGCGCCGGGAGCAACATTGGTTACATTCCACGAAAACACCCCAATAGGCGCGGAAGTATTATTGCCCGTAATGATAAATGTAGCGCCGCCGGGCAATCCGTTGGCCGTCATGGTGATGTTGTTGCCGTTCTGGTCGGTGGGATTGATGTTGAACGTGAATGCGCCCGCTGACTGGCATACATTGAAGGTGGTGGAGTTAACGATAACGCCTCCGGATGAGTTGGAGATGCCCCCGATAGGCGGATTGTTGTTGCAGTTATTCAGCACCACGAAGGTCATCTCGCGCATACTGGTACCTACCATCACTCCATTCTTCCATTCCTCTACCCGGCCCACTACCAGCGAACGCTGCACCAGGTTGGGCGTAAAACTCATCTGCCCGTTGGTGGTATTGAAGCTATAGCCGGTTGCGGCCAGCGGGTTGACGGCAGTGTACGGATTGATATAGGTGACCAGGCCACCGATGTTCTCATCAAGGCCGTCTACCAGCGAGAATACCAGGTTATCGGTATTGGGGTCTACGCAGCCGGGGTTGTAGTTGGCGGCTACGTTAATGCAAAAGAACGGCGTGGGTATGGTGGTATATACGGGAGAAGAATTGGGGCCGCCGGTATTGTTCAGCGTAGCCTCCAGTCCTATCCAGGTACTGCCGGGATTCTGAATGTTAGTAAGTGTAGTGCTGCGCCCCGCGCTGTTTATATTGGTAAGGGTACTGTTGAAGTGAAAGCGCCAGTTGGTAGATACACCGGGCACGGTATAGTTGGCCGAGTAGACAAACTTCTTCACACCGGGTATGGGGTTATTAATATTGGTGCAGGTGGTTTGGTTTACCTGCGCCGGACAAACGGGTGTGACCTCTACCCCGTTAAAGGGCTGCTGCGCGGCCAGGTTGATGGTAGTCACCAGCGTGTTGTTGTTATAGATATCCACCTCGGGGTAGGCGTTCACCAGGCTCTGGAATGCGGAACCGGAACAATCGCCATAGATGACCAGCGTAATGGTATAGGTATTGCCCGAGACGTGGGTATAGTACATATCGGCACCGTAAATGTGTGTCGCCTTTACCGCAGCAGGTGCCAGCAGCATAATTACCAGGCAAGCCATCCGCAGCACATACTTCGCCCGGGCTGTTATCCCGGCAGTATTAATACCCATAAACTAAATCATCTTTGTGTAGTACTATGAAAAAAAGAGCATTAGCACAGGATAGGACGCCCACAAAAGTAGAATATATATATCGGTTTTTTCGATGGTTTGCCCCAACATTTAATGATTTCACCACATTTCAGCCAGTGCCGGACATAGTAAAGGGCTGCCTGTACGGCAACCCTTTCCTGCATTTCTTACAAGCGATTTGTTTACTCTTTCGTAAAGGTGGCCGCCCGCTGCACCGCTCCTGCCTGCTTCAGCACCAGGTGGTAGACACCAGCAGGTAAGGCTGCCGTGGAGAGCTCCATTCTGCGGGGGGCGTAGCTGCCGGCTGCAAAGTGTTGCCGCAGGGCTTCTCTACCAGTAATATCGGTTAGTACCACATCCGCATCGGTAGCCAGCCTGTTATCGGCTATGCTGATGTAGGCTACATTGCCTGCAACCGGGTTGGGGTACACCACCAGTCCGCTGCCGGTAACAACATTGCCCGGCAGGGTAACTTTCGCGATATTGGTGTGCAGCACATCTCCATTGTTGCGGTGAAGACGGAGGCGGTAGTACAGGTTTTTCTCTGGCTGGCGGATGGCCTCCGCATCGCTGAAGCTGTATTGCTCCGCTCCCGCGGGCTTCGTGCCGGCTTCGGTGAACCGGATGCCGTCTGCAGAGCGTTCCGCTACGTAGCGCTCTACATTGCGGTCGCAGGTAGCGTTCCAGTTCAGTACTACTGCTTCACTACCCGGGTTGTATGCGGCAACCAGGTGCACATCGCACTGCGCCAGCGGCTGAGAATCAGTACCCAGGCCGAAGGGGGAAAACGAAGTAACATTCTGCCGGCTGTGGGTAAACAGCGCGGTGGTGCCTGTAGCCTGGCCGATAGTACCCGCCTCCCAGTTTCCGGTAGTAGTATTGTAGTGCGACACGTCGCAAAGGCTATTATTAAAGCCGGGCAACTCCTCAGAGAGCGGCCACGAGAGCCATACCGTAGCATCAGACCCTCCGTTTACCGCCTCGGTAATGAACCAGGTCTTAGCCACGGAGAATCCCCAGAGCGGAGCGCCCACCGGGGTCTCTCCGTTGTAGTCCGGGTATATGCCATCTATTACATTTACGGTAAAGTTATCGGCGGTGCCGCCGTTCTGTATGGCTGCCGGGGTGTACACGCCGGGTTGATTACCCACGGGGAAGAGCACCTGGCCGGTAGTACCACCCATGCCAACTCCCTGCACCGTCATACGGCCGCTGCCGTTCAGGTACACGAACGATGCTGCACTGCCTCCCGCAGCAGTAGCGCCCGGGGCCAGGGTAATGTTGTTGTTATTCAGTTGCAGGTAGCCGCCATTCGCCTGCAGGTGGCTGGTAAGCAGCAGGCTGGTAAGCGACTGCTTGACGCCCGCTCCCGCCAACTCTATGCCTGCATAGGTGCCGCCCGGTATGCTCTGGTAAGAGGAGCCACTGAGACGGAGGGTACCGTTGAGGCTCACGAAAGTACCCAGGTTGGTGATATCGCCCTGCACCTCCAGGCGGTTGCCCGTACCGGTAAACCGGAGCGCCGCACCGGAATTGATGAAAACGTTATTGGCCTGCGCTGTAGTAATATCTATCACCGGCATCTGCACCGCAGAAAGCGGAATAAATACATCGGTGTTGATATCGGGCAGCGTGCCGCACTGCCAGTTGGCAGGATTAGACCAGAAACTGTCAGCGGCACCCGTCCACAACTGGTAGGTGGGCTGCGCAATCGTAAATACATGGCTGATGGTGCAACCACTGTTGTCGGTAGCTGTAGCGGTATAGGCGCCAGCCGCCAGGTTCGCAAGTGTGGTATCAGTACCCGCCACCGGCTGCCAGTTGTAGCTGTAAGGCGGTACTCCTCCACCGGTAACTACAAACGTGGCTGAGCCATCGGCACCACCATTGCAGCTTACATCTGCCTGCGTATGCGTTGCGGTCAGCGCTGTTGGTTCGGAAATGGTTACGGAGTCGAGCGCCATGCAGC
>JAEUVZ010000068.1 GCA_016786665.1 Flavipsychrobacter sp. | reverse complement strand
GGAGGAATGATGGAATCACGAATGGTCATTACCGAAGCGATGGCCTCCACCGCGCCGGCCGCGCCCAGCAGGTGCCCCGTCATCGATTTGGTAGCGCTTACATGCAGATGCTTCGGGTCAGCGCCAAATACATTGGTAATGGCCTTTATTTCGCTGATGTCACCCACGGGTGTGGAAGTGGCGTGTGCGTTCAGGTAGTCTACATCGGTAGCTTCCAGCCCGGCATCTTTCAGCGCTGATTTCATGGCATGGGAGGCGCCCAGGCCTTCCGGGTGCGTAGCCGTCATGTGATAGGCGTCTGCTGTCATCGCCGCGCCCGCTACCTCGGCATATATGGTAGCGCCGCGGGCAACTGCGTGCTCGTATTCTTCCAGTACCAGCGCTCCCGCACCTTCGCCCATGATAAAGCCGTCTCTCTTTACATCAAACGGGCGACAAGCTGTTTCCGGGTGCTCGTTCTGCGTAGACATTGCTTTCATAGCGCTGAACCCACCAACTGATGCCGGTGTGATAGGCGCTTCCGATCCGCCGGTCACTATTACTTTGGCCTTGCCCCAGCGTATATAGTTAAGGGCGTCCATAATGGCCGTGTTGGAGGTAGAGCAGGCCGATACGGTAGTATAGTTAATGCCCATGAGGCCATACTTCAGCGATATCATTCCCGATGCCATATTAACGATCATCTTAGGAACGAAGAAGGGGCTGAAGCGCGGCTTGAAATCGCCCGTGGCATATTCTATCACCTGTTCTTCAAATGTTCCCTGGCCGCCCTGCCCGGAACCCCATATCACGCCTATATCAAACGGGTCCATTGCGGGTATGTCCAGCCGGGAGTCTTCTATGGCTTGTTTGGCGGCGGCCAATGCATATTGGGTAAATAAGTCGGTGCGTTTTATCTCTGCTTTATCCAGGAACGTTTCGGGCTGAAAGTCCTTCACCTCGCTGGCTATCTGTGTACGGAACTGGCTGGCATCAAAGCGGGTGATTTTTCCCGTGCTGCTTTTCCCCGCTTTCAGGTGGTTCCAGAAGGTGGCTACATCGTTTCCCAAAGGGCTGATAACACCCATGCCGGTTATTACTACTCTTTTCATTTGTTCTTTTTTGTATCGGGAGTGTAAAAGTACGACAAACCACTTTATATTTGCAAGTGGTATTGATTTTAGTTATATGAGGTCCGATTGTCCTTTGAACTATGGGCTGGAAATATTTGGTGATAAGTGGACGCTGCTTATTATCCGCGATCTCATGTTCTTTGGTAAGCGTTACTACAACGAGTTCCTGGCGTCTGATGAAGGTATTTCCACCACCGTGCTGGCCGACAGGCTGTCCTTGCTGGAAAGACAGAAGATCATTCGCAAGCGCAAGGACAAAGAACACAAACAAAGAATTGTGTACAGCCTCACCGAAAAAGGCATAGACCTCCTGCCTGTGCTCATAAACATCGGCCTGTGGTCGGATAAGTATGCGTCCCGGTTAAATCCGCACCGGGATATCATTATTGGTGCAGCAAAAAAAGATTATATGTCGGGTATCGAAGAGATGAAGCGTCGCCTGTATGACATACACCTGCAATAATATCCACAAACCTTGCTGAGTACGCTGTTTCAATCCCTCCAGGGGTTATTTTTGCAGCATGTCGTTACAGGTGGCTTCTATCAACTCGGGTAGCAACGGAAATTGCTATTACATCGGCAACGATACCGATGCCGTGCTGGTAGATGCAGGTATATCGTGCCGGGAGGTAGAGAAGCGCATGCGCCGCATAGGCTTATCCATGCAGAAAGTAAAGGCCATTTTTATATCGCACGAGCATGGCGACCATATTAAGGGGGTGGATGTACTATCCCGCAGGTTTGGCCTCCCTGTTTACCTAACGGAGAAAATGCAGCGATATGTAAAAGTAGACGGCTCACTGGTCCGTTACTATTCGCCTGCGGAGCCGGTGCTTATCGGCGATGTTACGGTTACCGCTTTTCCCAAGTTTCACGATGCCATAGACCCCCATAGTTTTGTAGTATCGCACAGCGGCACGCATGTTGGGGTGTTTACAGATATCGGTATACACTGCGCGCAGGTCATCGAGTTCTTCCGCAAGTGCCACGCTTGTTTCCTGGAGGCCAACTATGATGAGGCGATGCTGGAAAACGGCCGCTATCCCTACCACCTTAAGAACCGCATCCGCGGAGGGCATGGCCACCTTTCCAACCGGCAGGCGCTGGAACTCTTCTGTGCGCACCGCCCGGAGTTTATGAGTCATTTGTTCCTTTCGCACTTGTCGCGCGATAATAACGACCCGCAGCTGGTGAGCGATCTGTTTGCTCCCCACGCGGGAAATACGCAGGTGGTGGTCGCTTCCCGGTACAGTGAGTCGGCCGTTTACCACATCAGCGGTACGGGTAGCACTGTTGTTCCCGGGGCCAGGCTGTCGCAGGCCTCGCTGTTCTGAATGTGGAAGAAATGAAAATCCCCTGTAAAAACAGGGGATCACACATTACCAATGAAAATCAATTCTGTAACTGATCGTTGGTATTATTCCTAACTGGTTCACTGTTTTTATCGTTCCGCTGCCGCTATCGAAGTAGGATAAAAAGTAATTCTGCCGGTTGGTGACGTTTTGTATATCCAACTGCAGCGTATGGGTTGCCGACTTGCGGTTCATCTTGTAGTAGGCGCTGATATCGGCGCGGAAATAGTCGGGGCCCCGGCTGGTAAAGTAGCGTCCGGCTACCAATACCTGTCTCCGCTGCTGCACAGATGCAGCCCCGTCTATCGGCGATTCCCGGAGGCCGCCGCTGTAGAGTAGTTTCCCGTTCAGCCCAAGGATACTCCGGCCTTTCGCATTCAGTTTAAATTCTTTTCCGCCTATCAGGTTTAGCTGGTGGCCGCGGTTGTAGCGGCTGTTGTAGCGTTCTCCGCTGTAAGTGGTATAAGTGGCGCTGAACAAAGAGCCGGAAGCCAGGAGGTAATACCCATTGCTGAAGGGGCGCTCCAGGCTCACATCCACACCGTAGTTATCGCCGGTGCCCCTGCTCACCAGTGGCTTGTTCAGCTCCAGCAGCGAATAGATATTCTCAGCGTTCATTATGGAGAAGCCACTGGCCGGGTCTTGCTCCACGGGTATGTTGTAGAGGTGCTGGTAGTAGGCTTCTGCTTTTACCCGCAGCTTTTTCAGTACGGTTACGTCGTAGCCTGCCACTCCGTGAAAGGCGCGGAGAAGGTCCAGGTTTTTGTTGGGTGTGCTATTGGGCGTACCCTGTGCCGTATTCTGAAACATGTAGGTAGAAATATGTTCGGGCTTGCTGTGCATGCCTGCGGCCAGCGTTATACGGCTGCTCTTTAGCTGGTAGCCCAGCGATGCGCGCGGCTCTATGCTGTACTTCCCGTTCAGGGCCAGGTACGAGCCATGCGCACCGCCTACCAGTGTCAGTTTGTCGGTCAGGCGTGCCTTCCACTGTAGGTACGCCTGGTAGAACTGTGTATTCCCATCGCTGCTGATGATGTTTTTCCATTGCTGCTCGCTGCCATTGTAATAGCGGGAGTTAAAATCGTAAGAGAGTTGTTGTGCTATTACGCCGGTCCGGAACGTATGGCGGGCGTTGAGTTTTTGATTGAAGAACACGGAAGCGCGGTAGGCATTATTGATAAAAGCCGTATGCTCTATCGGGTTGCGGCGGTAACCATCACCGGGATTCAGGGTGTCGGCTTCCTGCAGCGAGCGCATGTGCGAACCCGACAGTACCGTCTTGATGTAGGCGTTCGGCCCCAGGAAGTATTGGTGTGCTATACCGGCTACACCCATGCGGGTATTGCTATTGAAGGATATATTATTGTTCACCTCATCCCATTTGCTGCTGTCGGCTTCCGCCTGCTGCAGAATGCGGTTGTAACCACCCAACCCGAACAGGCTGAAGGTGCCGGCTTTGCCCGCTGGCAGGTTTACCTTAAAGGCCATGTCCTGGTAGTTGGGCATCGCGCCGCTGCCTATAGTGATGAATTTTTCCAGCAGCGCCAGGGTAGAGTAGCGGTAGTTGAGCAGGTACGATGCTTTTTTTCCTTTCTGGAAAGGCCCTTCGGTGGCTACTTCCACACCCATGGTGCCCACCTGCACCGTATGTTCATAGCGCTCGGTATTACCATTGCGGAAGTTGATATCGAAAGCGCCCGACAAGGCGTTACCGATTTCCGGGGCGAAAGCGCCGGTATAAAAGTCGCAGTTGCCCAGTGTATTGGCGTTCAGCATACTGATAGCGCCTCCGGAAGCGCCCAGTCCGCTCAGGTGATTGGGGTTGGGTATCTCTATTCCTTCCAGCCGCCACAATACCCCCTTGGGCGAGTTACCGCGTACTACTATGCTGTTGTCCATATCGCCGCTGTTCGATACGCCGGGGAAGTTCATCACCATACGGGCCGGGTCGGCTATAGAGGCAGCGTATCGCCTGGTCTCTTCTACGGAGAAGGAACGCGCGCTCACCGTCGCAAATTCGTTCATCGGTTTTATCTTGTCCTTTTCGGCTACTATGGTCACTTCGCCCAGTTCTTCCAGGCTTTCGTTCAGCGATACGTTCAGTTCGGGCTGCTTTCCCGTGATGACCGGCACCTCGAAAGCGGTGTACTTCTCGAAGCCCGTATACAGGAACAGGAACGACTGGCGCCCCAGCGGTACCCCGCGCAGCGTAAAGTAACCTTGCGCATCGGTGGTGGTATTAATGGTGTTGTCGGATACGAGCACCACCACGGTGCCGGGAAGCGGCTGCTGCGATGCGGCATCCAGCACGCGGCCATGTACATTTTGTTTCAGTTGATGGGGGACGGTGGTTTGGGTGGTGTCGGTGTGCTGCTGTGCCTTACTTTGCTGCGATAGCAGCAGGGTAGCGCAGAGCGTGAGTGCAGGTATGCGTAAAGCCATGTTAGTGTGTTTGCAGTAGGACAACTTATCCGCACGTTACCCCTATCGCGATTCTCAAAAAAAATACCCTCCGTTGTGCGGAGGGTATCAGTACCGGTAAGGCTTAGTTACGTTTGGTGACTTTCCCGGAGCCGGAAACGTCTGTGTTCACCACTTCTGGCGAACCCCAGTAGTCTATATCGCCGGAGCCGGATATCCGGGCGTCCAGTAAATCGTTGACGGTTATTTCTATATCGCCGGAGCCGGATATTTTCGCATATACATCATCGCATTCCGCGGCCCGTGCCTTCACATTACCGGAACCATTTATCTTGCAATCGAAGTTGTCGAACTTGTTGTTATCTATATAGATGTTACCGGAACCGTTCACGTCTACTTCCATAGAGTGTGCGTTCATGTCTTCATGTATGTTCACATTCCCGGAACCATTCAGGTGAATAGCGTTCATGTCGGTGGTATATACGGTCACCTTAATGTTGTTGTTGCGGATGTTCCAGTAGCCTTCTTTAAATTCCAGGTGAAGGGTTTTTCCGTGTACTTCGGTCTCATAAATGGGTATCAGGTTGCCGTAACCCGTTACGATGACTTTATTGGTGTTAGATGCATAGATTTCTATATCCGTGCTGCCATTGGCCTCTATGGAGGTAAATGAGGAAAGTGTGCGGGTTTCCGACTCTACGGAGCCGCGGCCTACCATGGAGTTCTTGCGGCAGGAGCCGAATAATACTGCTGTACTTAATACGATCGCTGAAAATGTTACAATACGTTTCATCTGGTGTTAATTGAAAATAATTGAATAATGTGTTTGGTTACCTGTATGGGACAACGTGGCGGCCCCTTACCCCTATGCAGCGGGGCGATTTTTTTAGAATTTATACGAAATACCTCCTACGGCTCCTATATACAGCCCGCGGAGGCTGCTCCAGAAGTTGTTGCCCCAGGTGTAGTTGCTGCGTAAGCCAAAGCCACCGTTCACGGAGCTTTCTTCCATGTTAATGGTCGGTCCGGCGAACAGTTCTACGTGCTGCGCCAGGGTAAGTGATGGCATCACCCGCAGCGATGTGCGCATGTAGTAGCCTACATAGAAATCGGATATAGTGGTGACCACACCTTCCAGGTTCACCCGGAAATGCCTGCTGATATTGATGTGCGCTCCCAGGCCACCCTCCAGTGCGTAGAAGGGCCAGGCGCCGTCGGTGCCTATGGAGGCCTGCTGCAGGTTGATACCGGCACCCAGTATACCATAGAGTTTTTTACCGCCCGAGCGGAACGCTACTATCGCCGTTTGGCTTTCGTCTATCGATACGCCCAGGTTCATTTCTCCTTTCCGCATTATGTTGATGAGCCCGATGGGATAGTCGCAACTGTCGGCTATGTTTATGAATCCTGCCAGTTGTACGCCATCTACCTTTTCTGCCACGTTGATGAAGCCCGATACCTGGGCCCCGTGTACGTGTTTGGCTACATTAATGAAGCCCCCGAACTGGGTATTGGTGGTATGCGTCCTGTTCAGGAAGCCGCTGAGCTGTACATCGGCGTCGGAAGCCAGGTTAGCGAATCCCGCGGCCTGCAGCCCTTTCACCTGCCCGCGGGTGATATTGATAAAACCACCCATCTGCACGCCTTTAATGCTGCCGCTGTAGTTGCCGAATCCTGCCGCCTGTACCCCCTGGCTGTTGCCGTTCACCGTATTCATAAAGCCGGCAGCCTGCAAGCCGCTGGCATCGTTGGAGATGTGGTTGGAAAATCCGGCCGCGATCACCCCGTTGGCATTGTGCTTCACTATATTGGTAACGCCCGAGGCGCAGAACGAGCGTTCGTCGTAGGAGATACCGCCAATAGCATTGGTGGAAAAGTAGTTGATGGTATTAGGGGCGTTCAGTCCCGTTGTGCTGATGGGGTACACCAGGCCGATATTGACCGTCTTTTGGCGTTTCTGTTCCTGTGGCTCTTCCTGGGCCTGGGCGGTGCCGGTGATGAGGCTGGCAGCCAGGGCCAGGCTGAGTATTCGTGCTGTCATACTATTATTGTCCATTTTATATAGGACAACGAAACGGCACTTTACCCCTATCCCCGCCGGTAATTTTTTTAGAAGAGATTTATGCCCGCACTCCAGCCTATCCAGCCGGTGGTATGGGCGTTGTGCACATCTATTTTGTAGCCCGCAGGCGCCGGGTGGCTTTTGTAGTCTTTGAAGAAGGTTTGCTGGTCGGTATAGTAGATAGAGTAGGCGGGACCGGCGAAAACGGTTAACCAGCCGGTACATTTGTATTGCAGGTTAAGCGTCGCCCGGTTGAGGATGTTGATATCCCAGGCGCCCCCTCCCATATACAGGTAGTGCGCCGATAGCTCAGGCGATAGCGCCAGGCGCTTTGCCAGTTTTATTTCGGTGCCTATGCCGTAGCCGTAGGAATAAGCCTGCTGGTTGCCCAGGTTGGCGCTGAGGAACAGAACGCTGTAGTACCGCGAATTGCCTGTTTTGAAGGCGGCATTGGTATTAAACACTTCATTGGCCGATATGCTGGCTTTATGATAGCCCTTCCGCACGATGTTCAGGAAGCCAAAGCTGAAGCCCGTGGAAGTATCGGCGTAGTTAAAGAATCCGAGCTGGAACCCGTTCATGCGCCGGGCGTAGTTGAACAGGCCGCCTATCTGCGCGCCATTCATTTCCTCACCCGCTATGTTGATACCCGCCGATACCTGGCCCCCGTCTACATTGCCGCGGGAGTAGTTACCAAAGCCGGTTACCTGTACGCCGTTGGTAGTGCCGCCGGAATAGTTGCCAAAGCCGGAAACCTGGGTTCCCGTCACGCTGTCCTGCGCATAGTTGCCAAAGCCGCCTACCTGCCCGCCCTGCACATCGCGCTGAATGATGTTCAGCCCGCCACTTATTTGCGTGCCGTGTATATTCTTTCGGGTGTTGTTGTATATGCCGCCTATCTGTATGCCCTTTACCGGGCCTTTTACATTATTGGCGCCGCCGCTTATCTGTACGCCTTCTACCGAGTCCATCACCTGGTTGTAGAGTCCGCCTATCTGTGTACCGTACACATTGCCGCCTACCATGTTAAAGGCACCGGCCACCTGGGTATATTTTGCGTCCTTCTTGTTAATGTTGAACAGCAGGCCTATTTCCGCGCCGTTGGTTCCGGCCGTATAGCCGCCCACTACATTGAAGGAGAATTTATTCACCACCTGCCCGCTCATTTTTCCGTGTGTGCCGAGGCCTGGGGTAAAGGATGCCTGCACCGGCATGTTTACAAAGAACTTTGACATGTTGATACTGCCCATCCGCTGGCGCGAGGATACGAACAGCTTGCTCAGCCATGAGCCGTCCACGTCGGGCGTAACGATAATGGTGTCCAGGTTATTTTCCCGCGGCAGGATGCTCACGTTCAGTTCGTGCGCTCCTTCCGGGCGCACGGTGATAGTGGTATCTATATACCAGCTCTTGCTGATGCTGATTTGTGCGGGCTGGCTGCGGTCTTTCAGCTTCAGGCGGTAGTAGCCCTGCTCATTGGTCATGGTAGAGACCAGTTGGCGGCGTTCGTACACACTGGCGTAGCTCAGTTTCTCGCCGGTGTTTTTATCGTATACATAGCCGCTGGCGTACCATACCTGCTGGGCTCCCCGCTTCAGTATTATGTGTTTCTCCGTTTCTTCATACTCCAGCCTGCCCTCAAACAATACATCCAGGGTTTGGCGTACCGTCCTGTTCTGTATGCTGATGCTCACCAGGCTATCCGGGTTTACGATATTGCCGGTATAGGAGAAATAAAAGCCTCCTTGTTTTTCTATTTTTTTCAGTACCGTACCCAGCTTTTCTTTATTGGCTGTTATGGTTACCTGTTTGTTCAGCAGGCTTTGGGCATTCGCTGATAGGCCTACCAGGAATGCCGCAAAGAAGAATAGTATTGTTCTGGCCGTTCGGGAATTCATGGATGGTTATTGCAGGGTTATGCTGTTTCCGCTTTGTTGTATGGTGGCGTCGGTGTTGATTTCTACCACTCGCAGCGCTTCCTGTAGACCGTCGTTGTAGCTGAATGTAGTGCTGATACGCACACCGTTCAGCCGGGGATTACTGATAACAATGTTCACCCCAAATGCTTCGTTCAGTACCTCTACCAGGCGCGATAGCGGGGTTTTGCGGCACACAAATTCTTTGGTTTTGTAATAATTGTAAAGTTCATCATCCGCGCTTTCTTTTACCGGGTTGTCCTTATCGGCAAACACGGTTGCTTTTTGGTTAGGGCGTAGGGTTACCTTATTGTTTTTCTTTTCTACGTCCACTATCCCGGTCTCTACCACTACTTCTGTTTTTTCCGCCGTGCTCTTTATGTTGAAGGAGGTGCCTACTACGGTTACTTTGCTGCCGTTCACTTCTATCACAAACGGGTGTTCCTTGTCAGGCGCTACGTTGAAGAAGGCTTCCCCTTCCAGCTTCACCTGGCGTATGCCGCCATCCGGTTTGCTGTTGTAGGCGATGGAAGAGTTTTTATTCAGGGTTACGATAGAGCCATCGGGCAGGGTATCGGTCAGTACCGAGTTGCCCGAGTTCACCGCCATTAGTTGGGCGGGGTTGTTCCAGGCCATGTGGTACGCCATCCACCCGGCGCCTACCACTACCACCAGCACGGCGGCGGCCCTTATCCAGCTCATTCGTGAGCTGAGCGGAATTATTTTGGTACTCCCGCTGTTATCCTCCTGCTGTTCGGTTTGCCCCGTCCGTGCCCGGAAGCGGTTCCAGGCGTCGTCTATATTTATTTCGCTGGCGGCCTCTATCTTCTTGCTTTCGTTCCAGATGAGCGCGAAGTGCTCATAGTATTGCTGGTTCTCCGCGCTGGCTTCTATCCATTCGCTCACTTCCCGGCGTTCCGCATCTGTGGCTTCCCCCAACAAATACTTCACCAGCAGGTCTTCCTGTACATTGCTAAAATTCGAGTTCATGCTGTTCTATTTGTGGGTTAAGAATATAAAAAGGAACAATAGGGGCAGGCAATCCGCCAGCTTCTCCCGCAACACTTTCAACGCTTTCCCCATTTGATTTTCTATTGTTTTTACCGACAGGCCCAGTTGGTCTGCTATTTCCCGGTACTTCAATTCTTCAAAGCGGCTCATCTGGAAGATGGTGCGGCACTGCTCGGGCAGTTCGTTCAGGGCCTTGTCTATCTTTGCCTGCAGCTCTCGGGTGCTCAGCGTGTCTACCGGGTCGTTCCGGTCGCTGCCCGTAGCTTTCGCGTAGGTTTCGTAGGCCGCCTTTACCTTGTTGTGCTTCAGGTAGTTGAGGCTGTCGTTGTAGGTGGCGCGGTACAGGTAGGCTTTCAGGGAGTCGATTTGCCCCAGTTGCTCCCGGCGTTCCCACAGCTTTACAAACACATTCTGCACTATTTCTTCGGCATCATCTCCATCTTTTATAATGGTGAACGCATACGCATGGAGCGCTTTAAAATGCTCCCTGAATGCCTGCTCAAAGGCCAGGTCACGGTCTACCGCAGTAGGATTAATGGTTGATTTACTCGCTTCCATTCGCAACGGCAGATGTTTGGCGGCAAAGATAATAGCTTCTTCCAAAGGCTGCTTTAGGAGTAAGACAACCCAAAGAACGGATACCCCTATGCGGGGTGGGATATTTTTTCTTATATATGAAGCTGATTGGATGGACTCCGAACGATATAGGCAGTACAGCCGAAGATGCTTATTATAATGAGATTATGGAACAGGTTCAAACTTCCATTAAAAGGGTGGGTGGGAGCAATTGGGTGAGCCTGATTGTTTATTCTATAGTTTAACTGTTGATGTATCGTAGGTTTTCCAAGTGGTATCGGGGTTCTTGGTTAGGGAAGGTGTGGTGGACAGTTTAGGACTATCGATTTTTGGGAATGTTTGTTGGTGGGTTTCTATTCTGTCAGTTTGTTTTTCGTCATTTGTTAGATGAGCTAATAAGTAATTAGCCAGAAATCCTGCAATAAATCCTAGCATCGTTAGCAATAGCCAATTTCTTTGTTTCCAGTTTTGCTTACGATTTGCTTCTTCGTCATCTTTTAATCTGTTTAGATAATAATCGAATGGCCTATTTACATATTCTTTAGGAAGTTTAGCCTTTAGCAAAATACCTTCTTTGATAAGCTTGAATCCATCTGTATTAGCATCTATTAAGCCTAATTCAGATAATCTGTGCAGACTTATTTCACAAGCATCTATCATGCCTTGATTCACCACTGTATGTTTAGTATTAGCAGTAATAAAATCATGGTGTGACGTACGCAGTTCAGTAGCTGCAAGAAGTATTTGATTATCTAGGTCAAATAACCAACCAAATTGCTCGTCCAAGTATTTATCTAATTCATCTTTCACAATTCAAATATAATAAAAGTTTACTGTAACGGGGGCTTTCTCATATGGTTACCTTTAAGTTTCGCATTCAGGATATTATATTAGTGGTAAATTATTACTATGATGACACTTGAACAGCTTGGCTATCTTGATAAAATCCTAATGTATATTCCAGATGAGGATGAATTTAGGATATCAGATTTATTACAGAATTTTTTAGAGGGCAGTCCTGATATTATTCTACCAGACATTAACTCTGAAGTACAAGCGGCATCTATTGAAATAACGGATTTTCTGTTACAGAAAGAGTTTGCTACAAATGATGTACCTCCGAATTTCGTTGAAGACCTCCAGCAATATAATAGTCTGTTACTGGAGTTAACAGACACAGGTAAAGAATTGAAAAGAGCTGGAAGTTTTCGGAATTACGCCAAAGACTGGCTTCAAGAGCAAGATCAATTGATAAGACTTGATTGGATGCTGAACTTTTTGTCCATACATGCAATACAGGGTATCGGGATAGAAAATGCTTGGATAAGGGTAAAAGAAATTCACCCGACAATGCATGTAGAATATTTGGAGTCTTATAGGCAGCAAATGCTATCAAAGTTAAAAGAAGATGGGTTTATAGAACTATTCGATAGTACATGTAGAGTTACACTTGAAGGTATACTATTTAGTAGAACCGGATATAAGAAACAAGAGATTAAGAAAATTAGTGACGTAGAAAGCGAAAAGAGAAAAGAGAACCTTTTGATTTGGGGAACTTGGCTGGCAGGTATTGGAGGAATATTGCTTTTTTTGATTGAACTAGCGAAGAGGTTTCATATGAGCTATCTGAGCTATGTATTTGCTGTTCAGATGTGGGTATTTGCTCTGGTGTTTTTCTTCGGTGCAATTTCAGCATTAATAACAATACTGCTAGTGAAAGAGATATTGAACCGAAGAAAAGGATGATAGTCATTTTAGGAATTTTTAAGTCACCTATAATACTCTGTCATTTCACTCGAACAACCCAGGTGCGAAATTTATCATCCGTTTTATATGTCTAATAATTTTATTATTGTTAACCAGCGACAACCACTACAACACCTTCTCAAAGCAAATACTGGCATCTACCCCTGCATAGGGACCATAGTTGGGTATAACAGTGTAGCCGTTCTTCTCATATACCCGGATGGCCTCTACCATCTTTTTGCCGGTTTCCAGTATGGCTTTGTGGTAGCCCAGTTCCCGGGCCCAGGCTTCCAGTTCCCGTAGCACGGTAGAGGCGATGCCATTGCCGCGGTGTGCCGGAGGCACGTACATTCTCTTTACCTCTATAACCCCGTCCGCATAGTGCTTGATGGCACCGGAACCTACCGGTATATTATCCATATAGGCAACTACTACGTGCTTTATATCGTCGCTCTTATTGTATTGGGCAAAGAAGGGTGCATCATTGCCATCGCGGATGGCCAGGTCTTTATCCAGTTCGGATACCAGCTTGATGTAGTCTTCGTTGGTAGAAGTGATGCGGAGGAGATGGAGCATGTACAAATATACATAACGTGTGACATGCACAGACCTGCAAGTCATTGTCTAAGATATTTTGTGGCAAGAACGAGTGGTGAGATTGCTTTGGCGCGGCCATCAGAGTGCCAAAGTTCAGCTTCAGGAAGTTTCGCGCCGCGCAAAGACGGCAAATTGTGCAGAAGTGTTTAAACGAAAAGGGGCTATTGCCCCTTTTCGTAATTTTCTCTATTCTTGGCGTACATCTCCGTACGTTCTTTCATTCGCTTTTCCTCTAGGGCATCTTCATGTTCCTGCTCTTTATCGTAGGCACGGATGATGGATTTCACCAGGCGGTGACGCACTACATCCGACTCGTCCAGTTGTATATGGGCGATACCGTCAATGTTTTTCAGTATCCTCGTAGCTTTTACCAGGCCCGACCGTTGGTTTTTCGGCAGGTCTATCTGGCTCATATCGCCGGTGATGATAGCCTTAGCCGATGGGCCGATACGCGTCAGGAACATTTTCAGTTGCAGGTCGGTTGTATTCTGCGCTTCATCCAGTATTATGAACGAATTGTCCAGCGTACGCCCGCGCATGTAGGCGAGGGGAGCGATCTCTATTATACGGTTGGCCATATAGTAGTTCAGCTTATCGCTGGGCAGCATATCGTCCAGTGCGTCGTAGAGCGGGCGCAGGTAGGGGTCAATCTTTTCTTTCAGGTCACCGGGCAGGAAACCGAGGCTTTCTCCGGCTTCCACCGCCGGGCGGGTGAGGATGATCTTCCGTACCGCCTTGTTCTTCAGGGCGCGGACCGCCAGGGCTACCGCTGTGTACGTTTTACCCGTACCGGCCGGGCCGAGCGCGAAGATAATATCGTTCTTTTCCGACACGCTGGCCAGCAGTTTCTGGTTCTGGGTTTTGGCGCGGATAACCTTGCCATTGGGCCCGAACACCAGAATGTCGTTGCCGCCTTGTTCTTCCGTTACCGTTTCGCCGGTCTCTTCATCGCCCAGTATCTGCGCAAAGTAGCTTTCCGACAGGTGGCCGTTGCGCTCCAGGTATTTTACCACGTGCCCTATTTTGGTCTGGGCGTTGGCTACCTCTTCCGCCTGCCCCGATAGCTTTATCTGCGAGCCGCGCGATAGAATTTTAAGGAGTGGGAACTTTCGCTTTAAAATGTCGAATTTGTTATTGTTTATCCCGAAAAATTCAATGGGATTAACAGTTTCCAGGTTAATGATCGCTTCTGTCAAAGTTCCTCCTTTTTTAGAGTTATTAATTCTGAAATTACGAAGAAACAGGGCGGTTCCGTGTTACGGCTATGTTATAAAAACATGACTGTATCGTGCAGCCTTACTGTTTATATTCTCCGGGCCATTCAGCTATTTTAGTTTTATAAAGAGCTTCTATACCAGCTATTGCAATAATTGAGCCACAACCCTTTGCCCGTTCCGGGAAACTATCCGGAAGTATCGTCATTGAAAATTAAAAACATCGTACCTAAAAAGCGATTTCCTTTATTAACACCCTGTGCATAATCTATTTAAGTGCGCCCCCTATGCTGCACCTTTGCCGGGAGTGGGTTACCTTTGCACCTCAATTCTCCGCATGTACTCATTTCAAGATAAAGTAGTGGCTATCACCGGGGCCTCTTCCGGCATTGGCCAGGCCCTGGCTGCCGTCTTCCTGAACAGCGGTGCAAAGGTGGCTGCCTGTGCGCGCAACCTGCCCCGGCTCCGGGAGGCATTCAGCGGACTGGACAGCACGCGGCTTTACCTGGTAAGCGCCGACGTGAGTAACGAACAGGACTGCAAAGCTTTTGTGGAAGGCACTATTGCCCACTGGGGTCGGATAGATGTACTGATAAACAATGCGGGCACCAGTATGCGCGCCCTCTTCGACGAGCTGGACCTCTCCGTGCTGAAGGAGTTGATGGACATCAACTTTTGGGGGACGGTGTATTGCACCAAGTATGCCCTGCCATCTATAATGCAGAACAAGGGCATTATAGTAGGTGTATCCTCCATAGCCGGTTACCGGGGACTGCCCGCGCGCACGGGGTATTCCGCTTCCAAGTTTGCCATGCATGGCTTCCTGGAAGGCTTGCGGACGGAAATGCTGCATACGGGTACGCACGTCATGTGGGTTTGCCCCGGCTTCACCGCTTCCAATATCCGCAATGTTGCCCGCTCGGCCGACGGCTCCGCACAGGGCGATACCCCGCTGGAAGAAGGCAAGCTGATGAGCGCCGAAGAGTGCGCACGGATAATAAAGGATGCTATGGCCGCCCGCAAGCGCACCATTGTAATGACCGGGCAGGGGAAGCTCACCGTCTGGATGAACAAACTCTTTCCCGCCCTGGCCGATAAACTGGTGTACAAACACTTCCTGAAAGAACCCGGTAGCCCATTACAGAAGTACGAACGCTAAGGGAGCGGCTCACCCGGCAATTATTGTCAGGCTGAGCGGTAGCCGAAGCCTTGTTGAGGGTACATCGCAAGTTGAATAGAGTGACTTTGACCGGTAGCGCTATCAAGCGTTCGTCACTAAATTTCATCAAGCCTTCGGCTACCGCTCAGGCTGACATTCATTATAACAATTAATACCATTTTTTTAAACAAGTATTATTGATGCAGCCTGAGTACTGTTCTAGCTTACTAATATTATCTTCTATCAACGCTTTTTTCTTCTTTCTCGACCAACCCTTTATCTGTTTTCGCGAGCTACAGCAGCATGAATACTTGTTGTGTGCTCCACATACATGAGCGCTACGGGCCTTTTGCTGTAGGTATAACATCGTGTGTTGAGCCCTGTATCATGTTCCATTAAGCGACGCTCCATGTTGTTGGTTACGCCAACATAAAAAGAATCATCCTTACACTTCAATATGTATACATAGTAGTTGTGAAACATTATGCACTAAGTTCATGTTTTTTCAAATATCTTAAACAAGGTTTAGAAATGGTTTTTTTGTGGATAAGATATGCCCCTGCCAGGTTGAGCGCCTGTGCCCGAATCATTACGGTGAATACCCTAACCCTTGTTGAAGCTACATCAAAGATTATCACCCCGCAAAAACACTAGCTGATCTTACTCCAGTTATTCTGGTGGGTCTGCGCCAGTAGGATGTTCTTCAGCGGCTGGTGGGCGGGGTGGGTGAGTCCCGGGTCTTGTTCTACTATCTTTTGTGCGGCGGCGCGTGTCTGCTCCAGTATCGCCACATCCATTACTATATCGGCAATCTTTAATTTTATCGTGCCGCTCTGTCGCGTACCATACAGGTCGCCGGGGCCACGCATCGCCAGGTCTTGCTCGGCTATCACAAACCCGTTGGCGGTAGATACCATTATCTGCATGCGCTGCCGGCTCTCTTCCGATACTTTGGAACCCGTAAGCAAAATGCAGAACGATTGCTCCGCGCCACGGCCCACGCGCCCCCGCAACTGGTGCAGTTGCGATAGCCCGAAACGTTCCGCGCTTTCTATCAGCATTACCGAAGCGTTGGGCACATTCACGCCTACTTCTATTACCGTCGTCGCTACCAGTATGTGCGCTTCGCCTTTTATAAAGCGCTGCATGTTGCGCTCGCGCAGCGGGGCGTCTTGCCGGCCGTGTACCATGGCTATGTTATACTTGTCTTCGGGGAAGAACACCTTCACCTGCTCAAATCCCGCCATCAGGCTTTCGTAGTCCAGCTTTTCCGATTCCTCTATGAGCGGGTACACGATGTAGGCCTGGCGTCCCTTGTCTATTTCGCTGCGGATAAAGTGCATCACCCGGGCGCGGTGCATTTCGTTTCGGTGTACGGTCTTTATCTCTTTACGCCCCGGCGGCAATTCATCTATTACCGACACGTCCAGGTCGCCGTATAGGGTCATGGCCAGGGTACGCGGTATCGGCGTAGCCGTCATTACCAGCACGTGCGGGGCTTTTTCGTTTTTGTTCCACAGGCGCGCCCGCTGGCCCACGCCAAAGCGGTGTTGCTCGTCTATCACGGCAAGGCCAAGGTTGTTAAACAGTACGCTGTCTTCTATCAGGGCATGCGTGCCTACCACCAGCGGCAGCGTGCCATCGGCCAGCGCCGCCAGTATCTCTTTGCGTTCTTTCCCTTTCACCGAGCCCGTTAGCAGCCGCACGGGTATCTGCATTTCTTCCATCAGCCGGGAGATACTCTGGTAGTGCTGTTGCGCCAGTATTTCCGTGGGCGCCATCATACAGGCCTGGAAGCCGTTATCCATGGCCAGCAGCATCGACATGACGGCCACAATGGTTTTTCCGCTGCCCACATCGCCCTGCACCAGCCGGTTCATTTGTTTCCCCGTAGCGGTATCGTGGCGTATCTCCTTCAGCACCCGCTTTTGCGCGCCGGTGAGCTCAAAGGGCAGGTGGTTCTTATAGAACAGGTTAAAGTAGTCGCCTACTTTTTCAAATATGTAGCCGGGCTGTATGGTATGTTGCAGGCGCACGCGCGCTATCAGTATTTGCGAGGCGAACAGTTCCTCCCACTTCAGGCGGTGGCGCGCCAGTTGCATGTGCTCGTTGTTATCGGGAAAGTGCACCCAGCGCAGGGCATGGTAACGGCTGCAGAGCCGGTACTCGCTCAGCAGGTGCGCCGGCAGTACTTCCGGCACATCGCCCTGCGATACCTTTTCAAACAGCGCCTGGGTTATTTTGGCAAAGGAGCGGTTGGTGATACCTTTGGCCCTTAGCTTTTCGGTGGTGGGGTACATCGGTTGCATCCCGCCGGCCATGGCCAGTGCGCTCAGGGGTTCTATTTCCGGGTGGGGGATGTTTACATACCCGTTAAACTCCGCCGGGCGGCCGAAAATAACGTAGCGCTCGTTTTCTTTTAGTGTCTTCTTCAGCCATTTAGCCCCCTGGAACCATACCAGCTCTATTTTTCCCGTATCGTCGTACAGGGTGGCTACCAGGCGGCTTTTGTGTCCTGCGCCTTCTTCATATATATTTACAAGGGTGCCGGCTATCTGCACGTAATCGTTGGTGCCGGGCTGCACGTCGGCTATTTTGTTCAGTTGTGTCCGGTCAAAGTAGCGGTAAGGGTAGTGGTGGAGCAGGTCGCCGAAGGTGGCTATCTGCAACTCCTTTCGCAGTAGTTCGCCCCGCTGCGGGCCAACGCCCTTCAGGTACTCTATGGGACTATCTAATATGGAAACAGGCGTACTGATATCCGTATGGTTTGGACAAAAATAAAAAAGCGGCAAACCAGTTGCCGCTTTTTGTGGATTATTTTAGTTTATCTACCGCCAGCACCGTTTTTAGTTTTAGTGCGTGGGTGGCCCGCAGCACTACCGCGAAATTGGCGATGGTAGAGACCGAGTCACCATTCACCACTACGGTAGGCTCCGCATCGTCCGATTTAGCTACCATTCGCTCTATCGTTACCTGGAGCGAGTCGGGCGAAACGGGTTTGGTACCTACAAAGAACTGGTTGTCTTTATTGATAGAAACCACTACGGTTTGTTTGGCTTTGGTATTGTTCTGCGCCTTGGGCACAAACACCTTTATCACATTGGGGTTGGCCAGTGTAGAAACGATGAGGAAGAACAGCAGCAGGATGAACAGTATGTCGTTCAGCGCGCTGGTGTGCGTTTCCGGGCTTCCCATGGCACGTTTTCTCAAGTTCATAAGCTACAAGGTTTTAGCGTGCCGGTTCTTGTAATATATCCAGGAACTCCACCGAGGCGGCTTCCATCTTGTTTACATTCTTGTTTATCTGCGCGTTCAGGTAGTTGTGCGCTACATAGGCCAGCAGGCCGATGATAAGGCCCACCGCCGAAGTGACCATCTTGGTATAGATACCACCGGCTATCGCGTTCAGCTCAAAGCCCTGGTGCTGCACGTTGAAGAACAGGATGATCATACCCGCAATAGTACCCAGGAACCCAAACATAGGCGCTATGCCCGCCAGGGTAGAGAGGATGGTGATGTTTTTCTCCATCTTATACACCTCCAGCTTGCCCACGCTTTCCATCGATTTCTCAATGTGGTCTATGGGTTTGCCTATGCGGTTGAGGCCACGCTCTATCATGCGGGCGGTGGGGTTGTCTACTCCTTTAGAGAGCGATTTGGCTCCTTGCAGGTTGCCCGTAGTTACCTGCTCGCGGATGCGCGCCATGAACATGGGGTCCAGCTTAGAGGCTTTGCGAATCACCATCAGGCGTTCAACAAACACATATACTAATATAATAGAGCACAAAAGCAGGGGTATCATCAGTACACCTCCCTCCATCAGGAGGCCGAGCAATGAGATCTTTTCCGGTTGTGGCGGGGTGGCTGCGGCGGCAACCTGTGCGGCTGAATCTACCTGCAATAGCAATGACAATAACGACATGAATTAAATCGGTTTAAGCAAATATAAGAAAGCAAACGGGATGCGAAAACAAAAAACAATTCACCACCGTGGATAAGATGGGAAGCGCCCGGTACTTAGGGCTTCAATAACAAAATGCCGGGCTTCACACCCGGCATTTAATAGTAGTATTTTGTCTATGTCCCTATCCGGGAACGAAGCGGAATTAGCCTATTGAAACCAACTCAATTTCAAATACCAGGTCTTCACCGGCAAGGGGGTGGTTGGCATCCAGCACTACACTTTCCGTTTTCACTTCAGTGATAACTACCGGGAACACATTGCCCGCATTGTCGCTCATGTGCAGTTCCATGCCTACTTCCGCCTTCATATCAGCAGGAAACTCAGATAGTGGATATTCCATCATCATTTCGTCGCTGCGCTGGCCATAAGCCTGGTCTACTGGTATGTTTACGGTCTTTTTGTCGCCTACGTTCATATCTACCAGTGCATCATCAAATCCTTTGATCACCTGTCCGGTGCCTACGGTAAATTCCAGCGGGTCGCGTCCTTCAGAGCTGTCGAATGTGGAGCCGTTAGTGAGTTTTCCGTGATAGTGAACGCGAACCTTGTCGCCTGATTTTACTTGTGCCATGCGGTTTTTTTTAATAATTCAGATTTACCGCAAGTTAAGTGAATAATATAAAACCAGTGGAATTATCTTTATGAAAAATTTGCGGATAGCTATGGGTGTTTGGTTAGCAAGTTTAGGGCTGCTGGTGTTATTGCTGAGCGGTGTGCCCGTGCAGGCACAGCCGGTGTATAAAAAGAAGCCGGAAAAGAATGCGGCCATCGTTACGGGTGCCGAGCGCATGGAAGATTACCTGCCCCGCCTGAAGGGCAAACGTGTGGCCCTGCTGGTAAACCAGACTTCCATAGTGGGCGAAGGCCACCTGCTGGACGCCTTGCTGGAGCGGAAGGTGAAGGTGGTAAAGGTTTTTGTGCCCGAGCACGGCTTTAGGGGCAGCGCCGATGCCGGGGCGCATGTGGGCAACAGTACCGACAAAAAAAGCGGCCTGCCCATTATTTCGCTCTACGGCGAAACCAAGCGGCCCCGGAACGAGCAACTGAAGGACGTAGATGTATTTATCTACGACTTGCAGGATGTGGGCGCGCGCTTTTATACATATATATCCTCGCTTGAATACATAATGGAGGCCTGTGCCGCTACCGGAAAAGAACTGATGGTGCTGGACCGACCCAACCCCAACGGGCACTATGTAGATGGCCCGGTGCTGGATAGGCAGTTGCGCTCTTTTGTGGGGATGCAGCCCGTACCCGTGGTGTATGGCATGACGGCGGGCGAGTACGCCCGTATGCTGAAAGGGGAGCAGTGGGTAAAGGGTGCCGACAAGCTGAAGCTCACCGTGATAGAATGCGCCCACTACGACCATACCCGGAAGTACGCGCTGCCCGTAGCGCCATCGCCCAACCTGAAGACAATGGCTGCCATATACCTCTACCCGTCGCTGTGTCTCTTTGAGGGCACGGCTATAAGCGTGGGCCGGGGAACGGACAGGCCCTTCCAGCAATGGGGCCACCCGGAGCTGAGCGGTGAGGCCAGCCACAGCTTTACGCCGGAAAGTACCACAGGGGCTTCCAAACCCATGTATGAAGGCAAAAAGTGCTTTGGGGTACTGATTGCCGAAACGGATAAGGGCGCGCTGGAAAAGAACGGCGACCGCTTCAACCTCAGCTGGCTGATACAGGCCTACCAGTGGTTCCCCGACAAAAACAAGTTTTTCAACAACAATAATTTCTTTGAGAAACTGGCCGGTACTACCGAGCTGCGCCGGCAGATACAAAGCGGAATGAGCGAAGAGCAGATACGCGCTACCTGGCAGAACGACCTGGCAGCCTTCCGGAAAGTGCGTAAAAAGTACCTTTTATACAAGGACTTTGAATAATAGCTCCGTAGAAAAGCTATTTTTGCAGTCAATTTTCGCATTGCCCCGATGCTCCAGACTTTCTTTGTAGGTATTTACGACTACTTCCAGCGCCGTAAAGGTATTTTCTATGCGGTGTTCCTGCTTAGCCTCGGGCTGTGGGCATTCCTCGCCTCGCGCATTACCCTGAAGGAAGACATCAGTACCATGCTGCCCGATAGCAAGGCCATAAAGGCCATGAACGAGGTGGTGAACAACACCCGCTCGGGAGAGCAAATCATTTTCCTGGTGTCGCTCCGCGATACTACCCAGGCCGACCCCGACAGCGTTATCCGTGCGGCGGGCTCTTTTACCGGGCAGTTGCAGCAGAAATGTGCCGCGTATATAGATACCATCAATACACAGGCCAGCGGTGGGTACGAGGAAGCCCTGGTGGATATATTCAGCCGCTACCTGCCTCTTTTCTTAACGGAAGAAGATTACCGGCGCATAGATACCCTGGTGCGGCCGGAGCGTATTCGCACCACCCTGGAAAACAACCGGAACCTGCTGCTTTCGCCCGCGGGTATGGTTATGAAGCGGGTAGTGGCGCAGGACCCCGTGGGTATTTCGGGCCTGGTTTGGGTTAAGCTAAAGCAGTTGCAGTTCGACCCGGGATTTGAGTCGTACGATGGCTACCTGTTCAGCAATGGGCAAAAACGCCTCACGTTCTTCCTTACGCCGGCATACCCCGCGGGCGAAACGGGTAAGAACAGTGAGTTCTTCGCACAGCTGGATGAACTGGTAGATGCCTTTGAGCAGGGGAACCCCGGCGTACACCTCACATACTTCGGTGGCCCGGCAGTGGCGGCAGGCAACGCGGTGCAAATGCGTACCGACACGATACTTACCCTGGGCCTCACTATTGTATTACTGCTGGCGCTTACCTATTATTATTTCCGCCGGAAGCGCACGCCCCTGCTGTTGCTTGTTCCCGTAGTGTATGGAGCGGCCATGGGGCTGGGTATCGTGTACCTGGTGCAGGGGTCTGTATCCATTATGGCCCTGGGGGCCGGTGCGCTGATACTGGGTATCGCTATCGATTTTTCCATTCACTTCCTATCGCACCTGCGCCACGCGCGTAATGTGCGCGATACGATACGAGAGCTCGTGCAGCCGCTCACCATTGGCAGCTTCACTACCGTGGCGGCATTTCTCTCCCTGCGTTTTGTGCAGACCCCTATCGTTCAGGACCTGGGCCTTTTTGCGGCGGGCAGCCTGGTAGGGGCCGCGCTCTGTACGCTTATCTTCTTGCCGCACCTGCCGCTGGGCGTGCAGCACGAGGAAATGAAACCTACGGTATTCGACAAAATCGCCCGCTGGCGACCCGAACGGAACAAGTGGCTGGTGCTGGGTATTTTTCTGCTCACGCCCGTAATGCTGTACTTCAGTTTCCGGGTAGAGTTCGATAGCGACCTCATGAAGCTGAACTATCTTTCTCCCCGCCTGGAAAAGGCGCAGAAGGAAGTAAGCGAGGCCAATGCGTTTGCACTCAGCTCCGTATTTGTAGTGGCGGGTGGCACCGATAAGGAATCGTCTCTCCGCAGGTTAGAGTCGCTGCAGGCAAAGATGAACAGCCTGCAGCAGAAAGGATGGGTACGCAGCATTTCCTCGCCCGTTCATTTATTGCCATCGGTGGGGCAGCAGCGCGAGCGCATAGCCCGCTGGCAGCAATACTGGTCGGCCGGCAAGGTAGATACATTACTGGGTCATGTCAACCGGTTGGCCGCCGCCACGGGCTTCAATACCGCGGCCTTTGGCAGCTTTGAGCAACTGCTGAAGGAACCCCCGCAAATGCTGGATGCCGGGTCAACCGCCGTGCTCGGCTCTTTGTTCCCCAATGGCTTCTCTAAAGATGGCAGTAAGGCCATCGCCGCGCTGAAGGTGCCGCAGGAGCATCGCGCCGAAGTGTTTACCGCTCTTTCCGGCGAGCAGGGCGTAATAGTGACCGACCGGCAGCAGGGAGCCCTGCAACTGGTAGAGATACTGAACGACGACTTCAACCAGATAGCGCTGGTGTGTTCCCTCATTGTGTTCTTTGCGCTGCTGATAGGCTATGGACGGATAGAACTGGCTACCATGTCGTTTCTGCCCATGGTCATCTCGTGGATTTGGATACTGGGCATGATGGCATTGCTGGGCCTGAAATTCAATATTGTCAACATTATTATCTCCACGCTCATATTTGGCCTGGGCGATGATTACAGCATCTTCACCATGGACGGGCTGGTAGAAAAGTACCGCACCGGCAAGGATAAGCTCCAGTCGGTGAGGGGAGCGGTATATGTTTCAGTCGTTACAGTCATCATAGGGCTGGGTGTTTTATTGCTGGCAAAGCATCCTGCCCTCCGCTCCATAGCGTTCACTTCTGTTACCGGGCTGCTGTGCGTGTTGTTCATTTCGCAGACGCTGCAACCCATGTTGTTCAACTGGTTTATTCAGAACCGAGCCGACAAGGGTTTTCAACCCTTTACCCTGCGCAGCTTCTGTATATCGGTATTCGCCTTTGCTTATTTCTTTACCGGCTCTATGGTGCTTACCGTCCTGGGGGTGCTGTTTACCCGCCTGTGGCCTTTCGGTAAGGAGCGGGGCAAATACTACTTCCATATATGGATAAGCCGCTACACCTGGAGCATGATGTACATAATGGGCAACCTGTCCAAGAAGGTACACAATCCCTCCGGCGAGGAGTTCACACGCCCGGCTGTGTACATTGCCAATCACAGCTCGTTTCTGGATATACTGGTCACTACCATGCTGCACCCGCGGCTGGTATTGCTCACTAATAGATGGGTATGGAAGTCGCCCGTATTTGGCGCGGTGGTGCGTATGGCCGAGTATTATCCGGTAGCCGACGGTGCGGAAGACAGCATAGAGCCCCTGCGCCAGCTCACCAACCGGGGATACTCCGTAGTCATATTTCCAGAGGGTACCCGTTCGTACGACGACAACATCAAGCGCTTTCACAAAGGGGCGTTCTACATTGCCGAGCAGCTAAACCTGGATGTAGTGCCCCTGGTGCTACACGGGGTGCGGTATAGCATGCAGAAGGGCGACTGGCTGCTGAAGGATGGCTATCCTTCGGTATATGTATATCCACGCATTACCGCTGCCGATACATCCTGGGGCACCGGGTACAGCGAGCGGGCCAGGAAGATAGGTCGCTGGTTCCGGGGCGAGTTCCAAACCCTGAAAGCCCGCAACGAGACACCCAGGTACTTTAAAGAGCAACTGGTGCGCAGCTATACTTACAAAGGCCCCTCGCTGGAGTGGTACTGCCGTATAAAGGCGCGGCTGGAAGGGTACTATGAGCAGTTTCACGATATGCTGCCCCGGGAGGGCCGTTTTTACGACCTCGGCTGTGGCTACGGCTTCATGACGTATATGCTGCACTGGTCCGCTGAAGGGCGCCGCTTTACAGGGGTAGACTACGACGAGGAAAAGATAGAAACCGCACAGAACAACTTCCTGCGGGGCGAGGGCGTGAATTTTGAATATGCGGACGTAACCCAATATGAACTGGAGCCCTGCGATGGTATTATTATCAGCGATGTGCTGCACTACCTGCTCCCCGCTCAGCAGCGGGCCCTGCTGGATAAATGCCTGGCAGCGCTGAAGGATGGGGGTAAACTCATTATCCGCGATGGTGTCTCAGAACTGAAGGAGCGCCACAAGGGTACCGAACGGACGGAAATATGGTCTACTAAGTTGATGAAATTCAATAAGATACAAAACGAACTGCATTTCATCAGCCGGGCGTTCATAGAGGAGTTCGCCGCTGCCAACGATTTACACCTGCAGGTGGTAGACCGGACAAAATTTACGTCAAATCTGATCTTTATAATGGATAAAAAAGTATATTTGTAAGCAGAGTACCAACTTTATTACAAAAAATACTGTCTTACTAATTTAAATAAACAGGATAAAATGAAAAAACTCATTATTGCCACGCTCATATTTGCCGGTGCTTCTACCGTTTCTTTCGCGCAGTCAAAGACTTCTATGTCTAGCCAGGCCAATAGCCAGTCTATCACATCGGGCACCTCTATGGCCGAGAAGAAGGCACAGGCTGAAACCGACCGGCTGGTAAAAGCACTGAAGCTTTCTACCGACCAAAAGGTAAAAATACAGGAAGTGAATCTGCACGTGGAAACACAAATGGGTCACATCCGCGATGCCGGCGCTGCAGCCAGCCCCGAGCGTTCTAAAACCATCCTGGGCCATAAAGAGCGTAAATACAAAGAGATACTCACTGCCGACCAGTATGTTAAGTACCAGCAACTGGGTGAGCAAACCGGCCTCCAAAGCAAACCAATGAACAGCAGCAACTAATCACGTTGCTTACCGATACCTGCAAGCCCCCGTCTGCCGATGGGGGCTTGTTCTATTGTATGGATTGAGAACGGGCGTTGTTCCGGAAGATAGCGATACACCACAGCGCAAACCCGAAAGCCCAGAGCACCGCAAGATTGGGCAATACGGCCTCAATGCCCCGGTCGCGAAGAATGACCTGGTGTACGGCATCAAGCGCCCAGTGCAGCGGCGATAGCAACGATATCTTTTGCATTACCGGGGAGAGCAATTCCACCGGCACCCAGATACCACCCATAGCCGACAGTATCACCACCGATATAGAGCCGAAAGACAACGCCTGGTTGGCCGTCTTGAACACCGTACCCACAAAGTACCCGTAAGAGGTGGCCGCAAAGCCAATGGCCAGCGCCACGGGCAGCAACACCATAGGGTGCTGGCCCAGGTAGATGGAGGGAAGCCCCAGGCCGGGCATGGCCCAATAGCCTATAGCGAACATGATGTAAAACTGCACCGTGCAGATAAGCGTGTAAAAGGAGATTTTCCCTACCGATACCATGCGGTGGGCGTTAGGTATCAGCAGTACCCGCAGGGCGCTCCGTTCGTCGCGCTCACGTATGAGTTGCCCGGCCAGTGGTATGATGATGAAGAACATACCGAATATAGCCCATGCCGGCACGTTGTGCTGCACCGAGTTGATATGGCGCATATCGGTGTCCTTCGGGTTTAGTTCCGCCTCCCGTATGCCTATACCCTGGAAGAGCCGGGCTACGTCTTGCTGGCTGGCGGCGGTATCGTCGGCTATTTTGCTCAGCCGGGTAATGCGTTCTACCAGCATTTTACTGCCGGAGGCGGTAATGTACTTATCCAGCGCAAAGCGAATCGACGTTCGGAAGGTAGGTTTCGATACCGGGTCAAAGTACAGCGCCACATCCATATTGTTCCGGGGCTCACGGGTGGGCAGCGTGCCACCCAGCCCCAGCTTTTGCGATATGTTATTAGCTACACTATTCGCCGAATTCACTATTTCGGCCGTAGCGCCTGAGGGTATCACTATGCCCACGGTATAGGTGCCATTTTCCAGCAGGGTTTTCAGTTTTTCCTCGGTCAGCGGCTTTCCCTCCAGGCTATCCACCAGTTGAAAGTTTCTGCTGTTACGCAGTCCTTTCTTTATTTCTTCGGCCAGCATGCCGCCGTCATTATCGGCCAGCAGCAGCTCAAACCGTATCTGCTGGTAGTCTTTAAAGGGGGCGTCCTGCACCATGGCCATTACCATGATGAGCACGGCGGGCATTATCAGCAGCAGCATCAGCCCCCCCAGGTCGCGGCGGAGGAGTATCCATTCTTTTATGATGGTGGCTACTATCTTTTTCATATGCTCATTCCGCTACTGCGGTTACTTAGTACATTTGTCTGTGCGGCTTAGTCTCTTACGGAGTGCCCGGTATAGTGGAGGAACACGTCCTCCAGGCGGCGGCAGCCCGGTGTTTTTTGCACCAGTTCGTTGGGCTGCCCGCTCACTATAAATTTTCCTTCGTCTATTATCACTACTTCATCGCAAAGCTGCTCGGCTTCTTCCAGCAGGTGAGAGGTGTAGAGGATGGTCTTTCCCTGCGCGCGGTACTCTTTCAGGAAGCTCAGTATCATCGCCCGCGATTGCACGTCCACGCCAGCGGTGGGTTCGTCCAGTATTATTACCTCGGGCTGGTGCAGCAGCGATGCTATGATGTTGGCCCTGCGTTTCATACCCCCGCTGTATCTTCCTACCCGTTTACCGGCGTGTTTTTCCAGCCCCAGGCGCTCCAGCAGGTGCCCTGCGCGTGCCTTTATCTCTTTATCGCCCAGCCCGTAAAGCCGGCCTATGTAGTAGAAGTTTTCCAGGGCAGTCAGGTTAGAGAACAGGGCTATCTGCTGGGGTACCACACCCAGCATTTTTTTAATCGCCAGCGCATCAGCCACGCAGTCCTTTCCGTGTATGCGGGCGGTGCCTTTGTCGGGCCACACCAGCCCGCACAGCACGTTGATGGAGGTGGTTTTACCCGCGCCGTTCGGCCCCAGCAGGCCCACTACCTGGTTGGGCTGCACTTGCAGCGATAGCCCGTCCAGCGCGGGAACCAGCGCGCCTTTATATGTTTTGTGTAGGTCTGTTATCTCTATGGCAGCCGGCATGTTCTGTTATTGCTTAAAGCCCAGGTCGCTGATGAGAAGTTGGGGCAGCTTGGGCAGTGAGTGCCGCGGCAGCAGGAACGAGGTCAGCTCCGCCAGTTCTTTAAATACATAGTGTGTATCCGCCGCCGACCGAAGGTATTCTGCGCCGCTGCTGCCACCGGTGCCCACGCGCTTGCCTATGGTGCGCTGCACCATGTGTATATGGCGGTGGCGCCACATGGAGAGCAGTTCGTCTATTTCCAGCAGCGTGCTCAGCAGCTCATAGGGGAGGTGCAGCAGCGGGTGATCGCGGTAGAGCATGATGAACAGCGCGTTCCGGTTAGAGTCGGCGCTGAAGCGGCGCTCTTTAGGGTAGCTCTCCCCATCTGTAAACAGGGTGTCGAATAGTTTTACATTACCTTGTTCCCCTTCCGAAAGGCTGTCGATGTATGCCTTGCGGTAGGCCGCCCAGAATTCACTGTCTTCCGTCACCTCATCCCAATAGGATTTGTTCTTGATGAACGGCATGCGCTCCAGCCAGCGGTTGATGAGCACTATCAGCGATTCTTCCGCTTCCGCTTTCTTTACCATGTCTATGTCCGACTGGTTCAGCTGCGACAGGTAGTAGCCCTTGCCGTGGCGTTGGTCGTACGCCAGCCCCAGGGTAGCCTCTATCAGTTTGAACTGGATGCTCTGGAACCCCGATGCAGGGCGCAGCAGGTCGCGGAAATCAAGAAAGTCCAGCGGGGTCATTGTTTCCAGCACCGCCATCTGGTTCACCGCTACATCCAGTATGCGGCACACACGTTTCAGCCGGTGTACCGAATTGTATATGTCCGGCTCGTTTTCGTGTATGTTCTCTTGCTTAAATATTTCTCTTACTATTCCCAGCTCGTGCAGTATCTGCTTGAACCACAGCTCATATGCCTGGTGAATAATAATGAATAACATTTCGTCATCGGCTTTTATGCCTTCTTTGGCGCTTTCCGGCGACTGTGCGTTCAATATTTTATCCAGTTGCAGGTACTCACTGTAGTAAACCGGGGAACGTTCCTTCTTATTCATGGGCGAAAATTAGTAAATGTAATCCGCAAGGGAAAATAATGCTTTGGGCAGTGGCTATTTTACCCGGAAAAGCCGCATCAATACCGGGAAATCTATATCCCTGGCTGCTGTTTGCGGCCAATAGCTTTGCAGCTTTTCTGCCAGTGCCGTTACCGGGTCTTCCCCTTCGCTCAGCTGGTAGTGCTTTACTGCCGACCACGTGCGGAGGTACCCCAGCAACTCCGCCTGCGTCCACCGTCCCTGTATATGGAACACCGGCGTCTCTATTTCAGGAAAAGGAACGGTTATGTCCCGGTAGCCCTGGTCTACATGGCGGCGCTCGGCGTCCCAGTAAGGCCCTACCGTATGCTGGTAAAAGTTCTTTAGCAGCTCGTCTATTACACCGCCGTCTACCCGCAGCAGGCTGTAGGTCCACACGGCCAGCAGTGCTCCCGGCCGGGTTACTCTCGTTACCTCCGCGAAGAAAGCCCCGAAATCAAACCAGTGAAACGCCTGGGCTACCGTTACCAGGTCTACGCTTTCCGGCAGCAGGGAAGATTGTTCCGCCCGCTCCTGGCGGTAGGTGATGCGTGGGTGCTGCACGGCATGGGCCAGTTGTTCCGCGCTCACGTCGGTGGCGTATACCCTCGGGAAGTGTGCTGCCAGTACAGCCGCGGCCTGCCCGCTGCCGGTACCGGCATCCCAGGCGGTGCCAAAGGTGCCTGCTTCCTTCAGCAGGAAATCGTACAGCTCCCGGGGCGACTCCGGCCGGAAAGCCGCGTAGTTGGCCGAACCAGCGGAAAAGTTATCTTTTATCGCTTTCATCTTACTTTTGCAAATCTATAGGAACACAGGTTTATGAGCAGCAGTTTTTTACCCCCCGTAACCCAGGACGAACTGGAAGAGAAATTATCCGCCGGAGATGAAGCGTTATTGGAGTTCCTCGCAGAGCCCATCCACGCCGAACTATACGCACGGCAAGACTTCACCTTTGTAGACCAGCTGTCCGAAGGGCAGCAGTTGCTCATATCATACGACTACGTGCGCATGCAGGTATTGCAGGGCGGCTTTATACAGTTTATACAGAACGGTTATATAGGCATACTGCCCCCCATGCCCGAGTGGCTGAACAAAGCCGGGGCCACCGCCACCGCGCAGACCATAGACGACGCGCTGAAGGTATATGTGCTCAACCGCGAACTGCTGGATAAGCCCACTACCACGGAGGAATTCGCCAAACTATATGATGAGCTGAAGGAATTTGAGCTGCTCGATGAACAGTTCAGCCGGCAAAACGATGAAACCGTAAAGGCCATTGCCCACTACGCACGCACTCATATATCCGATTTCGTAAAGGTTGCCTGAGCCACCATTATGTGTACTTTTGCGGAAATGAAAAAACTTGTCTTTGTCGCCCTCATCGCTGCCGGGGGCTGCCTCTCGCACACTACCGCCGAAAATTATGATATGATAGGCAAGGTAGTGACGGAGATGGGAACCATTAGCGATAGCCTCTCGTACCTGCACCATACCGTATCTACACGGTTCCCCCTGGGCGCCGACCACATACAGCTGAAAGGCAAAGACACCATCTACGCCCAGGGCTATATAGAATCCCTGAAGAAAACACCCGATACCGTCTACGGTAAAATGATGCTCCGGTACAATGTGCTCCAGGAGCGCTACAATACCTACGCCGATATCTTTGAGCGCATTTACCGCCAGTTGCCGCCAGACTCCGCCACCCGCAACCAGGCCCTGCGCGATGCGTTTCAGCAGGTGCAGCGCAAGCGCTGATATTACCGCATCTTATCCACATTTTTACCGTTCTGCCGGCCACTCCTCCTAATTTTAGTGCATCAGAATGCACTACCGGAAGAACAACATAGCAGCAGATGCCCAAAAGCTGGTGATGTATGTAGACATGAACAGCTACTTCGCCAGTTGCGAGCAGCAGGAGATACCCGAGCTGAGAGGGAAGCCCATGGGGGTAGTGCCTTTCATCAGCCCCAATGCCTGCGTTATCGCTCCCAGCGTGGAGGCCAAAAACCTGGGCGTAAAGACCGGCATGCGCCTGCCGGAGGTGTACCAGTTATGCCCCTCCTTTATACCCGTTAATGCGCGCCCCTACATCTACCGGCGCTACCACGTGGCCATACTGAAGATACTGGGGGCCTACTGCGATGATATAATACCCCGCAGCATAGACGAGGCCGTGCTGAACCTTACCTCTTACCGGCTGGTGTACAAAGACGTAGAAGCCCTGGCCCGGAAGATAAAGGACGATATGCGCCGGGAACTGGGGGAGTTTGTAAAATGCTCCATAGGCATAGCGCCCAACGCCTTCCTGGCCAAGCTGGGCACCGAAATAGCCAAGCGCGACGGCCTGCTGCAGATAACACCCGGCAACATAGACGGGCACCTGCAAAAGCTATCCCTGAAAGACCTGCCGGGAATAGCCAATGGCAACGAGCGACGGCTGCGCCTGATTGGCATCCAGTCGCCGCTGGAAATGCGCCATAGCTCGCCCGAACTGCTGCGAAAGGCTTTTGGTGGGGTAGTGGGCAACTACTGGCACTCCCGGCTCAACTTTGGCGAGGTAGACCTCTACTCCAGCGACTTCCGCACCATGAGCGCCATGCGTACCATATCGCGCGAGCAGCGGATGTCGCCCACACTGCTGGAGGCCTTGTTCGTTTCGCTGTGCATGAAGATGGAAATGCGCATGGTAAAGCAGGGCGTGTTCTGCCGGGAGGCTACCTGCTACATCCGCTACCTCGATGGCACCCAGTGGGAAACCCACATCCGCTTTGCCCAGCCCGTGCAGGATGGGATGGAGCTGCGCGGCTACATACAGCAGCGCATGAGCGAGCACATGCAGCAGTGGCGGCTGCCCGCCATGTTCACCAGCCAGTGCCAGAGCATGGGCGTTACCATTAGGAGCTTTATAAGGGCCAACGTGATGCAGTACAGCCTCTTCGACAACCGCATGCGGAAGGATATAGTGCGCAAGGCCATCTACAACATCAAAGACCGCTTCGGCAGCACATCGGTGCGGCGGGGCAGCGAGGCCGTAGCCCCCGATGTAATGCGCGATGCCATTGGCTTCGGCTCGGTAAAAGACCTCTACGACGGAGGCCCCGGCGGGCAGGGAGGCCACTTTAATGGTTACCTGCTGGAAGAGCGCTTCGGCAAAAAATAAAAGACATTAAACGACACTACACTATGATCAATCAGCAGGCGAACGAACGGTTCAGCAAGGGGAGGGGTGCCCAGTACAATCCCAAAAACAAATTCCTGGCAGGAGAGTATGTGCAGGAGCACCCGGAAGCCATAGACGACTGGGAGGAAGAAAACCGCAAAACCGAATACATATACGACGACAGCCGCACGATAGTGAACAAGGTAGAAAGCCCCGATGTAGGCATGTCGTTCAGCGCCAACCCCTACCAGGGATGCGAGCACGGCTGCATCTATTGCTACGCACGCAACTCGCACGAGTACTGGGGCTACAGCGCGGGGGTAGATTTTGAAAGCCGCATAGTCGTAAAGCAGAACGCACCGGAACTGCTCCGCAAGTTCTTCGGGAATAAAAACTACGAGCCGGTGCCCATCGCCCTTTCCGGTAATACCGACTGCTACCAGCCCATAGAGCGCAAAATGAAGATAACCCGCAGAATGCTGGAAATATGCCTCGAGTTCCGGCACCCGGTAGGCATCATTACCAAGAACGCACTGGTATTGCGCGACCTGGACCTGCTCACCGAACTGGCGGGGATGAACCTGGTGCGGGTATTCAGTTCCATCACCTCGCTGGACGAGGACCTGCGCCAGCGGCTGGAACCCCGCACCGCATCCTACCGCTCACGCCTGAAGGTGGTGGAAACCCTATCGAAAGCGGGCGTGCCTACCGGTATTATGAACGCCCCCATCATTCCCGGCCTGAACGACAACCACATGCACGATGTGCTGCAGGCGGCATCGGCCGCGGGGGCTCAGTGGGCGGGATACACCGTAGTAAGGCTCAACGGCGCCATAGGGCCCATCTTCCACGACTGGCTGCACAAAGCCTTCCCCGACAGGGCCGAAAAAGTCTGGAACCTCATATGCAGTTGCCACGGAGGCAAAGTGAACGACAGCCGCTGGGGCAACCGCATGGTAGGCGATGGCAAAATAGCCGAGCTCATACGCACCCAGTTCAAACTATACTGCCGCAAATACCACCTCAACGAAAAAGAAATGACCTGGAACACCAAAGACTTCCGCCGCATACAAAAGGGACAACTACCCCTATTCTAAACGCAACCCCCAATATCACCCTCAGCCCCATCCCCCAAACCGTCATCTCGACCGCAGGGGAGAGATCTCTTGAGAGGTAGCGGCGCAGACGATAGAAGAACCCCTCCTTGTCAGGCTGAGCGGTAGCCGAAGCTTTTCGGGAGTAACCGAAACCTTGCCACCCCTATCAGGCTGAGCGGTAGCCGAAGTTTTTCGGGAGTAACCGAAACCTCGTCACCCCTGTCAGGCTGAGCGGTAGCCGAAGCCCTGCTGAGAGTTAGCGTCTGACGCTGAGGGAGGTTTTGGATGCTATCATAGAGCTTATTCATCATTACTAAGCAACCCTTCGACTACGGCTCAGGGCGACAATGAAGGCCAGCCCCATCCCCCAAACCGTCATCTCGAGCGAAGGGAGATCTCTCTTGAGAGCTAGCAGCGCAGGCGATTGAAGAACCCCAAAACCTGTCAGGCTGAGCGGTAGCCGAAGTTTTTCGGGAGTAACCGAAACCTTGCCACCCCTTGTCAGGCTGAGCGGTAGCCGAAGCCCTGCTGAGAGTTAGCGTCTGACGCTGAGAGAGGTTTTGGATGCTATTCATAGAGCTTATTCATCATTACTAAGCAACCCTTCGACTACCCCCAACTGGTTTAAGTTTAGCCTCAGCGCAACTTAAATCCACCATTAAAACGAAGGGCTGCACCCGGAAGCGAAAAGAAAAAGTCGAATCCATCCTCAGCAGCCCAAGCATATAATCTTCCTCAAAGTTCGCAGATTTAAAATTAGAGATAATACTAACTTTAAAAACTACGAATTAACGGGACGCTTACAGGCGGAGAACTTAAATTATACTATTCATAAATTACGCTCTCATTTGTATATT
>JAEUVZ010000039.1 GCA_016786665.1 Flavipsychrobacter sp. | reverse complement strand
GTTCAGGTCTATGACTTCTTCTACCGTATCGCGGCAGTAAGGCGCCGTGCTGATGAGGCGGACCGTGTACACATCCTGGTCTTCGTACACATGCAGCGGGCTGGTAGTCGTTTCCGACTGGCCGTCGCCAAAGCTCCAGGTATAGCCAAAGGCTCCCGTAGAAGTATTGGTGAACTGCACTGAATCTTCGGCGCAGCCCCACAAGATATCGTAGGTAAACGAGGCCTGTATGAACGGATGCACGATGATATTAATAGGCAGGCGGTCACTTTCGCAGCCATTCACCGTTTGCGATGCAAACCACTGGTAGGTACCCGGTATAGCCGGGTCTACTACGGGTGCCGTAGGGTCGCCTACGCCGCCGGTAGCTTGCGTATAGTACAATACATTTTGTCCACTCACCACAACAAATGGCTCAAAGGTTTCGTTGGCGCAATAGGAGTTCTTGTATGCTATCTGCGGTGGGTTAGGGTGCGTGTACACCGTAACCGTAAGCGGGGCACGGGGCCCCTCGCAGTTGGTAGGGCCAGGACCGGTAGAGGATACATAATACGTTATGGTACCCGCAGTAGATGTATTGGGTGTGGGCGCGCCACCGGGTATAGGCGTGCCGCCGGTAGGCACATAGTACCAGGTAAGGTTAGTACCCTGTGCGGTAAGCGGAACAGCTACGTCCCCTTCACAATAGTTAACATCAGCTACTACCGGCAAGGCTGGTAATGGTTCAATAGAAACGGTAATGGTATCCGGGTCGGACACGCAGTTGTTCACCGAAACTGTTAAGTAATAATCGCCGGCAGCCGCCAGGGTTACGTTGGGTATAGTAGGCAGTTGCATGCCAGACACGAAACCATTGGGGCCACTCCAGTTATATACCGCTCCCGTTACAGCCCCGGTAGTAAGCGACAGGGTCTGTCCTTCGCACACCGGGCTATTGCTGCCCATGCTACCTATAACAGGGCCGGGAGTAACCTGTACCGTAATCGTATCGCTGGCGGTTCCGCAGGCACCAGAAGAAGTAACTATGTAGTCGCCGGACATGCCAGCGGTAACACCGGTAATGGTGGGGTTCTGCTGATTGGAGGTAAACCCGTTTGGCCCCGTCCAGCTATAAGTAAGCCCACCAGAGGTGGCAGTCAGGTTCAGGTCTTCTCCCTGGCAGAGCGGGCCGTTGCTGCCGGCGGTTACAGAGCCGCCGCCGCCTAGGTCGCAGGTGCTGGTGGTAAAATAGGTGCTGAAAACACTACCGTTACCGGCGGCAATGTTGGAAAGCGTAATGCTGGTAATGTTGCCGCAAACCGTAATAGTACCATTAGCGCCGCTGGAAACATCCACAGGGCAGGTCACGTTTCCGTTTGTTACAACGGTATTGTAGGTACCGCAGGTACCGGGAAAATCAGTCAGGTTGCAATCGCCCAATACATAAGGCTGGCCGTTGACAGATACAGATAATACTTCATCGAAATTCATAGCGGTAAATTCAAACCGCACCCCGGTAACACCCGGCTGAAAATCGTACGTGAAGCCACCGGCCTGTGAGTTGGCGCCAATCCAGTAGTCACCGGCACCGCACCAGTTGCCATATATCAGGGCTCCCGTGCCATTGGCGGTAACGGTAACGTTGGTACCACCGTAATTCACTGTCCCCGTTGGGTGATTGACCTGGGTATACTGCGCCCGCACGGCAGCAAAGCAAAACAGCAGTGGTATAAAAAGGAGTAGTTTTATCTTCATGACGCTATAATAGACGGCTTTAAAACGAAGGGCGTTAGTCAAATATATAAAAAACAAAGGTGTAAGCACGCTTTTTTTCACATTTTTATCCCCGTATTGTTCCTAAGAGCCTGTACCCTTCACGCATATAGTGACCAACATCACATTTTGCAGGGTTGTCATTAGTTAATTTTATAGCCGGCAGGCTGTGGTGGCACTTATTTTTACACCATTGTCCTAAAAAACACCAAAGCTATATGTCTCAAAAAAATCCGATCGGGCTCGACCCCAAACAAGCACAGCAACTTGCTGAAAAATTAAATGTCCTGCTGGCCAACTACCAGTTGTTCTACATAAACACGCGTGGCTTCCACTGGAACATAAAAGGCGACAAATTCTTTGAACTGCACCTGAAGTTTGAGGAACTGTACAATAACGCCCTGCTGAAAGTGGATGAGATTGCCGAGCGCATCCTTACACTAGACTATACCCCACTCCATACATTCACCGATTATGTGCGGGAATCTCAAATAAAGGAAATAACCAATGAGTCGGACGGAACGGCCTGCGTACAGCATGTGGTTCGGGGATTTGGCGTACTGCTGGAGCTGGAACGCGAGGTACTCCGCATGGCCGGCGAAGCCGATGATGAAGGTACCAATGCACTGATGAGCGACTACATACGGGAACAGGAAAAGCTCGTATGGATGTACTCTTCGTTCCTGAAAGCATAGTAGCGTATGAAACGTAGTAAAGGCGGTCATAACGGTCGCCTTTATTGATTTATCTTAGCGCCATGAACGGTAATAACAGGGCAGATATATACCCGGGGCTGGAAGTAGAGATAATACTCAAAAAAGACCAGCGCAGCGGGAAGCGGACTACAGGAATTGTTAAAGACCTGCTCACCTCAGCGCCATACCACTCAAGAGGAATAAAAGTAAGGCTGGAAGATGGACAAATAGGGCGTGTGGCAGAGGTGCTGGGAGACCCGGAAGAATAAGGTACGGCAGGGGGCTATCCCTTTCGGTAGCCTCTGGCTATCAACAAACAACAGCTAATTACCAAGCGCCAACTGAACAACTGCTTCCGCACACCGCTCCCCGTCTATCGCCGCTGACACAATACCGCCGGCGTAACCCGCCCCCTCCGCACAGGGATACAATCCCTTTATCTGGGTATGTTGCAAGGTCTCCTTATCCCGGGGTATACGCACCGGCGAGCTGGTTCTCGATTCGGTAGCTACCAGTATCGCATCGTTGGTAAAGTACCCTTTCATCTTCTTGCCAAAGTCTGCCACGGCCTGTTTTAGCGCCATGTTCACTTCCTTCGGCAACACATCTTTTATCAGCACACTATCCACTCCCGGCAGGTACGAGCAATCCGGCAGCGACTGCGACAGTTTGTCTTGCGTAAAGTCTACCATACGTTGCGCCGGTGCTACCAGTTTTCCCCCTCCCGCTTCAAAGGCCTTCTGCTCCACCATCTGCTGGAAATACATACCTGCCAGTGCACCTGTAAAACCATACCTGGCAAAATCCTTTTCATCCACGGCTACCACGGTGCCGGAGTTGGCATAGGGGTTATTCCGCTTGCTGGGCGACCATCCGTTTACCACCACTTCACCAGGGCTCGTTGCCGCAGGGGCAATGATTCCGCCCGGGCACATGCAGAACGAGAACACACCTCTTCCGTATTCCTGCGCCACCAATGAATAACTCGCCGGAGGCAGATACGGGTCGCGCACATTACAGTGATATTGCGCCTGGTCTATTAATATTTGCGGGTGCTCTATACGCACACCCAGCGCAAAGGGCTTGCACTCTATCTCTATTTTCTTCCTGTCCAGCAACTCAAATATATCTCTCGCGGAGTGGCCCGTTGCCAGTATCACTTGTTTGCAATCTATCACCGTACCATCGGCGGCCCGTACACCTTTTACCTGGTCGCCATCCAGTAAAATATCGGTCAGCTTGGTATCGAAGCGCACCTCGCCACCACACGCTATGATGGCATCACGCATCGCAGTAATGATGTGCGGCAACTTATTGGTACCAATATGCGGATGCGCTTCTACCAGTATGTTCTCTTCCGCGCCAAAGTGATGGAACAATTGCAATATCCGCTGCACATTCCCTCTCTTGGTAGAACGCGTGTACAGTTTACCGTCACTGTAGGTTCCCGCCCCCCCTTCCCCGAAACAATAATTCGATTCAGGATTTACAACACCTTCCTTATTCATTGCCGCCAGGTCTCTACGGCGGCTCCGCACATCCTTACCACGTTCCAGTATAATAGGTTTATAACCCAGCACTATTAATCTCAGGGCGGCAAATATCCCTGCAGGCCCCGCCCCCACTATCACCACGTGAGGCGCATTGCTCACATTCTTCAGTTCCGGGTCAAAAGGAACTTTCTCCCGTACTGGTTCATCTATAAATAGTTCTGCTTGTATCTGTATACGTGGCTGCCTGGCCCGTGCGTCTATAGAGCGCTTAATGATGTTAAAACCAGTAACACGTTTTACCGGTATGTCTACCTCCAGCGAAAGAAATCTCTTAATGCTTCGCTCATCGGCCGCTTGTTCCGGCGTGAGCATGATGGTTACATGCTTTATCATATGCGTCAGGTTTTTATCCTAAAAGCCAGTTATATTTCGGGAGGCAAGATACTCTTATTTTGCCTTTATGGCTGGTTCAGCGCGCCTTTACCGCTAAGCGTCCGGTAGGCTACGGTTATTTCTTCCAGCCGGCTTTGCCACAGCTTATCGAAGTCCGACAAATACTCCCTATCCTGCTCCACCCTGAATTCCTCATACTGTTTCTCTGCAAAAGCATCAGCCACAGCCTTTTCTATCTTTCCCGCGTCGGGCAAAATGCTGTACTCATTAAACTGCAGGAAAGCGTCCAATTTCCCTACCCAATCACTCATCTTCATTACCACCTGCCGCTTGGCTTGTAGCTCCGCATAGTCCAGGTACATATTCACCACCACATTCAGCTCTTTTATTTCGGCTTCGTTCAGGTAGTTTTTGGCAACAGTCACGTCCAATTTCAATATTTTCCCATCGGGAGAATTCCTCCAGGTTTGCAGGCCCATGTGTGGTTTTTTCGCATCGGCCCTGTCCATGATAATTTCCGCCGCCGTCTGTTTGGTAATGGCGTACTCCAGCTTGTTCTGCACACCGGCGAAGAACTTCCGGGTAATAGGTGCGCTTTTGTCGTAGTCAACACTCAGCGCATATATATCGGTGATCTTCTGGTAAAATCTCCTTTCAGAAGCCCGTATCTCACGGATACGCTCCAGCAGTTCATCAAAGTAATCCTTACCAAAGAGTTGCTTTGCCTGTTTTAGCCGTTCATCGTCAATCGAAAACCCTTTTATAAGGTATTCTTTCAATATTTTATTGGCCCATATTCTGAACTGTGTTGCCTGGTAAGAATTCACGCGGTAACCCACTGCAATGATCATGTCCAGGTTGTAAAAATCCACGGCTCTTTTTACTTCCCGGTTGCCCTCTTTTTGAACTAGTTCCATTTTGGAAATAGTTCGATCCCTTGCCAGCTCTGCCTCTTGATATATATTATTAATGTGTTTGCTCACCGCAGAGGCTTCCACATTAAATATTTCAGCCATGCCTTTCTGGGTAGTCCAAACGGTTTCGTCACCTACCACTACCTGCACGTTTATGTTCCCTTCTTTGCCCTGGTAAAACAAAAAAGAACCGTTTCTCTGTTCCATAATTTCAACCGATTTAAAGCGATGTAAACAAAGAACAAATTAGGAACATTTGTTCAGGCAGATAAATAATCATATCCACATTAGCTACACAAAAAGCACTACGGATTTAACTCCTTATACTTCGCTTTCACTGCATCCAGGTGCTTAATGAACTTTTGTACATTGGGGTCATAACCGTAGCCCTTATCTGCCAGTTTGTTGCCATTGGCATCTATATAAAAATAAAAGGGTTGCGAATTTGAATTAAATTTCTCAGCCTGCAGCGCTTCGTTCTTATCACCTACAGTTACTACATCGGCACCCAGCACTTTCGAGAAGTACTGCTCGCTTTTCGGCAAATCCTCGTCATCATAGTCGCAGTACAGAGAGGCTACCACAAAATCCTGTGTCAGTCGCTTCATTACTTCGGGGTTAGACCATACCTGGGCTTCCATCTTCCGGCAATTGACACAGTTAATACCGGTAAAGTCCAGCATAATAGGCTTCTTCAGCGCTTTGGAAGCCGCTATCGCTTCGTCGTAGTCATAATAGCTGACCAACCCATTCTTAACAGCTATCTCCGGTTCGTATATCTTCAGCTGGTTTACATACTTCACGGGGGCGGGGCCGCCGTTGCCTCCGTGCCCCCCACCAGTGCCGCCACTACCCATCACAAAGTCCTGCGTTCCCATGGGCGGCACAAAAGCGCTGATGGCATTCAGTGGTGCTCCCCAGAGCCCCGGAACCATATACACCGAAAACGAAAAACAGCCTATTGCCAGGAACAATTTGAAGATAGACACATACTCCTGTCCATACACGTTCTTTACATTGGCGTCGTCGTGCGATAGCTTCAGCTTGCCCAGCAGATACAATCCAAGCAACACAAACAAAACTATCCAGAGCGAGATAAACACCTCCCTATCCAGGAGGCGCCAGTGCTTGGCGAGGTCTGCATTAGAGAGAAACTTCAAAGCGAGGGCAATTTCTATAAAGCCAAGCGTCACCTTTACCTGGTTCAGCCAGCCCCCGGAGGATGCCATCTTATTCAGCAAACCAGGGAATACGGCAAAAAGAGCAAAGGGTAACGCCAGCCCCAGCGAAAAGCCAAACATACCCAATGCGGGGCCTACCATGCCATTCTTAGACGCCTCTACCAGCAGGCCACCAACTATCGGGCCCGTGCAGGAGAACGAAACAATAACAAGCGTCAGGGCCATAAAAAAAATACCGCCAAAGCTTTTGGTGTTTGCTTTAGAGTCCGTCTTATTGGTCCAGGAAGTAGGTAAGGTAATTTCAAACGCCCCCAGGAAAGAAATACCAAAAATCATAAATAAAGCAAAGAATACCAGGTTCGCTATCCAGTTGGTAGATAAGTTGTTCAGTGCATTGACACCAAATATGGCCGATATAGCCATACCCAATACCGTAAAAATGATAATAATTGAAAGCGCATAATAGATAGCGTTCCTGATTCCTTCCTCCCGAGTTTTGCTGCGCTTGGTAAAAAAGCTCACCGTTATGGGTATCATAGAATACACACAAGGGGTCAGTACGGCCAGGAAACCACCTCCCAACGACAGCAGGAACAACCATATCAACGACAACTTTTCCCCGGCCCCCTCCTCTCCTTCTGCCGATTTCGCGTTATCCCCTGGCAATTTCTTATTACTGTCCGCTGCGGCTATACCAGCCCCACCGTTCCCGGTTTGTCCTGAATCACCAACACTTCCTGCCGCCAGCAGGCTACTGTCCTTTTGGGTACTGTCAGCGGCTGCCGCAGTTTCTACCGCATCTGTTATCTCTACACTGAATTTTTTCGTTTTAGGCGGCAGGCACATACTCTCATTGCACACCTGGTAACGGTAGCTGCCCGTAATTTTTACATTCCCCGTTACACTTATCTTCTGCACATAGTCTACCTTATTTTCAAAATAGTTGACTATACCATCCACGCCATCTATCTCTTTCGATATCAGGTCTCCCTTCTCCTTCACCTTCCCCTCCGGCTTCACCTTTGGGTCTTTATTAAGCTTAATTTCGGGTGGAACCTGCAGGCCATCACCCTTCGGATCGAACGACCAGATGTGCCAATGCTCTTTCAGCTTCAGGTGTACAATTACATCATACTTATTGTCTCCTGTCTTCTTGGCCTCAAATGACCAAGTGGTGGGGTCCTCTACCATCTGCGCGGTAGCGCTGAAAGAAAACAATAAACCCAGGATAACGACGAGTGCATTACGCAGCACTTTCATAAGCAATTTCTTTATGGTACTTACAATTAATGAATAGTGGCGATAGAACTTATTTCAAAATAACATCAAACTTTTTTGTTTTTGGCGGCAGGCACATTTCATCAGTACACACCTGGTAGCGGTAGCTACCCGTTACACGTGGTGTGCCCGTGGCGGTTACTGGCTGGGTATAGTCCACTGTACCCGAGTAATAATTCACCACGCCTTTTATCCCCTCCATCTTCTTTTTCACCATCTTTCCTTTCTCACTTACGGCACCATTCAGTTTTACACCCGTGCTATTATCCAGCTTAAAGCTGGGAGCTATCAGCGAGCCATCCCCTCCTGGTGTCAACGAGTAAATATGCCAGCCCGTTTTCAGCTTCAGGTGAAAGATAATATCATAGCTGTCAGCCCCTGTCTTTTTCGTTTCCACAGTCCATTCAGCTGGTTCTTTCACTATTTGCGCACCTGCCACCTGCGCGCCTAGCATTCCAGCAAACAAGACAGCCATTTTTATTAACCTCATATGCAAACCTTTGTTAAAAAAGAAAGCCTTTCACTAAAGGCTCACCCATATACCAACACCACTCTCAAAACGCCCCTCCAAACCATTTAGGGGGCTAGGGTGTCAAATCTATCTCAAACCTCACCTTCTTGGGCGGCAGGCACAGATTATCATTACATACCTGGTACTCGTGCTCGCCGCTAACCTTTCCCTTCCCTTTTACCGCCACTACCTGCTGATACAGCACGTTCCCAGATAGGTAAGTCACTTTATTCTCTACACCATCCATTTCCACCGTTTTGGCATAGCCTACCTCCGCCAGTTTGCTCTTCACGGTTACCCCTTTGTCGAAAGTAAACGAAGGCACTATCTCGTAACCATCCCCACCGGGATTAAGCGACCATATATGCCAGCCCTCATCCAGCTTCAGCTTAAAGGTCAGTTCATACTCATCTCCGTTCACCTTCTTAGCTTCATAGCTCCAGTGAGCGGGGTCTTCTATCTTCTGCTGCTCCTGGCCAAACGATACCACCGGAACGATCCATGCCATCAGCAGAACCCCAATCTTCCATCTCATATACGCCTGCTTTGATGATATACTAATTCATTCGGGTAAAGGCTTCCAATATCGCCTTGCCATCTATGTTCTGGAGTACCTCGCTACAGGCGCGCTCCGGGTGTGGCATCATACCATACACATTACGCCCTTCGTTGCAGATGCCCGCTATATTATTAATAGCTCCGTTGGGATTGGAATTGATATGAATTTCCCCGTTCTCATCGCAATAACGGAACACCACCTGGTTGTTCTCATTAATTTTTTCCATAGTAGCGGCATCGGCGTAGTAGCGGCCTTCTCCGTGTGCTACAGGTATCTTCAGGGCATGCTCACCTATGTGTCTGCCCACCAGGTTCATAGAGCCTTCGCTCTTTATGTACACATTCTTGCACACAAATTTCTGGTGATCGTTCAGCAGCAGCGCGCCCGGCAGCAAACCCGACTCGCACAGTATCTGGAACCCGTTGCACACACCCAACACCTTTCCGCCATCGTTGGCAAACTTCACTACCTGCTCCATGATGGGGCTGAAACGAGCTACCGCACCACAGCGCAGGTAATCCCCATACGAGAATCCCCCGGGCAATACGATACAGTCTTCCTTAGAGAACATACCCAGGTCTTTATCCTTGTGCCAGAGCGTGATCACTTCCTGCTGCAGGTCGTGTTGCAATGCGTTGATCATGTCTCGGTCGCAATTGGAACCCGGAAATACTATTACACCAAACTTCATTATTATGCTATTTATTAACTGCCCATTGGCAGGCAAGAACAAGAATTATTGAGAAATAAAAGATAAAATTACTAAACCATTTACTTTTTTCCAGCATAAAGCCCTGCGCAATAAACATGCTCAATGCCGGTATTGTGAATAACCACGCATTATTTACCTGCACATCGCCCAGCGCCGCCACCAGCACCGACATTATTAAATAAAACAATATCGTCATCCATCCCCGCCGCACGTATATGGTAGCTTTGGGCAGGTACTGCTGCATGGCATATACCCCACTGGCTACCAGTATAGCGGCGCCACCCAGGGCTATACCCAGGTAAACGGGTGCATCTACACGGCGCATAATTGTAAAATCCAGGTTAGGCCAGCGCGCCAGTTCCGGCAACATATCCACTATAAACAAAATGCCTGCCGAAAAATAGAGCGGTGTCAGGTACCCCATCCCCGCCACTATCAGTTCCCCCGTATTGTAGGGGCGTAAAAGCAGCAAGGCACCGAGGAACACCGCCAGGTAGCCCACCCCCGCAAAGTGCAGTACCGCCGCCAGCGATACGGCAAAAGCCGCATTAAACAGGTTCTTCCTGGGATTAACGCTATGGTTAAAACCCAGCCATATATCCATCCCTATCAGCATACACCAGTTAACCAAAACGGGAACGCCAAAATAATTGAATGCAGGATGGATAGAAGTAAACAGTATGTAGGCCAGCGCCGGGAAATAAGTAGGCCGGAGCGATAAGCGGTGCCGGGTAGTAATAGCATTGATATACAACGCCTGGAGGAAAAGCATGATGACCGCCAGGAAGGTATAGAAGAACGCATTACCCCTCACCACCACGTTCAGCAGGCCAATAACAGCATTGTACAGGAAGTAACCGTCCAGCCTCGCCGGAGCCTGCGGATGCGCCAGTACGCCCGATTTAAGCAGGAGCGCTACAATAAGTAGTATCAGAACTGTATACGGACTCTTGTTCCGGAATAGATGCAGCACTTACTGGTTTTTGGGGCTAAAATACAACTTTGGCAAAGCAAATCTGCTTTTTGCGAAAGCAGGGAACCACAATTTCGCGGGCCGATACCTGCTTGCCATAGCGGGGCAGCCAGTCAGGATTGTCATTCCCCTCCGCGGTAAACGAACGCATGTCCGATTTTCCGCTTTCATCCACCGTGGCCAGTTGTATGCGCGAGTTTTTCACATCGTAGTCGTTGAACAGGAAGCCCAGTGTCGCCCCGGAGTTCAGGAACGCATAAGAGGAGAACCTTCCGCCGTCTTCCTGGGAGTATTGCTGCTTGCGAACGAACGAGAACCAGTCCCGCTGCCCCTCCCAGTTATACGAAAGCGCCAGTATATCATTAAAGTAATACTCCCTTATGTTCTGCCCCATAGAGGGATAGTACCACGAGTAGTAGCCAAACCCGGGTGAAAAAGTGCTTCGGTTGGTCACATAGCTTTCTTCCGATACCATTACAAACCCGCCATCGTTCTTTATAATTAGCTGCTTTATATTAAAGTCGTTGAAAGCCCTGGCCGTATTGCGCTCACCGGTAGCCCCGGCTATCTGTGCGTCAAAGGGTATCATCCGCTGGCTTTGCCATTCGCGGTCGCCCATGTTGTAGTAAGCGTAAAGCACTCCGTCAAAATTGCCATTCTTCTTTTCTGAATAGAACCCGCCCAGGTACACCCTGCCATTCACGTTATCTATTTTAATATACACACGGGACGCATAGCGGTCGCGCAGGGGCAGCAGTTTTTTTACGCTTTTCACGGTATGCGTGGCCGTATCGTCTTCGGCGCATAGCAGGGCTAGTTCATCGGTATAGTTCCGCTGCCCTATCGGCGTAAAAATGGGCAGGTAGATGTTCCCGTTATTGGCCAGCAATACTTCGCCGTGCCCCACGTTGTTGCCTCCTTGCGCGCTCAGGGTCACGTTACGCTCTATTTTCAGGTCCTCATCTATCAGCTTACCGGTGAGCGATACATTGTCCCCTTTCGCTTTCAGCGAGTAGATGAGCACTTTCTTTTTATCTTCCGATACAGCAGAACTGAAATAATCTTTGGTTGGCCCCAGCAGCCCGGTTTTCACTTCGCCCAGCTTCACCGGCTTGTTCTTCAGCAGGCCCCTTTCGTCCAGCGCCGCGGCATATTGTATCACGGCGTTGCCGCTTACGGCCTGGTACAGCACAATGATCTGGCGCGGTGTGGCTATAAAACGGGTTTCGTATATCTTGGCAGGAAAGAAATCGAGCACCACGGTGGCTACCTTATCCATATTATCGTTGTAGGCATCCAGGTAATGCTCCTTCTCAAATGTATGGTAGGTATACAGGCGGTCGCCGGTTCTTCCCACTACGGAAAAATCATCGTTACGCGCGTCAAATTTCTCGTAAGGCGTATAATTCACCTCCTGCGCCCATGCACCTGTGGAAAAACATACAGCTACTGCCCATAACAGGCTCCATACTTTATTCATAATATCAAAATTAAGCTACCGCCTGTAAATAAGACGGTAAAATTAATCGGCCAGGAAACGCGCTTTCAGTTCCGGGGTGGGTACCATGCACTCTTCCCGGCGCCCAAACCATTTATAGCGGTTACGCGCTATATACCGGTAAACGCCATCCCGGATAAATACGGGCAACAAATACCCCGGTAGCAAAAGC
>JAEUVZ010000016.1 GCA_016786665.1 Flavipsychrobacter sp. | reverse complement strand
ATCATACTGGCAGTATTCTATAGGCGCTGTTACCGGTGGCGGAGGTAATGGAGTGATTGTTACCGGAACCACGGTAGCGGGCGATACGCAGTTGGCGACAGTCACCGTTACGTTGTAGTTACCCGCATAAGAAAGTTGAGCATTGGTGATTATGGGGTTCTGCTGGGTAGATACGAAGCCTAAAGGCCCGTTCCAGTCGAAAGTGCCATTGGGTACTGTATTAGCGGAGAAGGTAATGGTACCGCCTTCGCATACCGGGCTGTTGCTGGTAGCTACAGGTGCGGCCGGTATTGGTGGGTCGGTAAGAGAGATATTGCCCACATTTACCGGAGGGCAGCTACCACTTATCACCGATACATTCGTGTAAGTGCCTTGTGTGAGGCCATTAATTACCAGGTCGCCGTTCGCATTAGCTACTACATTCAGTGTGTAGGGAGTACCACCCAGTGTATACGTTACGGTGTAGCCCAGGTTGGGTACCAGGCCGGAAAGCGTGATAGAACCATCAGAACCACTACAGGTAGTAGGGTCAGTGAAAGCAGTACCTGTGATAACAGGAGGCTGTCCTACCACTACAGTAACCGTATCGGTCACCACACCGCAAGGGCCATTGTGCACCACTATGTAGTCACCTGCATCGGCAAGTGTTACCGGGTTAATGGTTGGGTTTTGCAGTGTAGAAGTAAAACCGTTAGGGCCTGTCCATGAGTTGTTTGATGTTGCAGAAGAGGTCAGGTTCAGCGCATTGCCTACGCAAACCGGGCTGTTGCTGCCTGCCGTTACAGACCCTGCACCACCTATATTGCTGCCCATAGGAGCAAACGATATATTGAAGGTGGTACCGCTACCACCCACGGGCTGGTTAATGGTGAACGTGGTGATAGGACCATAGAAGGTCATGATACCGCCACACACCCAGCCGGTAGTGTTGTTCACGAACTGGCCGTTAACAATGTTACAGTTGTTAACGCTACAGTTGTTCACAAAAGGCGTTGGGTCAAGATTACAGTTTGTAATAGGGAAGAACTGCCCGTCAATAATGAACTCGATCATCTCGCCCGTGTTTATCGCATCCACCACTATCCATACACCTGCTACAGGAGTAGAGAAGGTAAAGGTGTACGATGCATTGGTAGCAGCGATCCAGTAAAGGCCGCCACAACCACCACCGGTGATACCGTTTACACTTGTTACGGTCACATTCACGCCACCGTAGTTCTGAGTAGTACCAGTAAGGTTAGTTATCGGTACCCATTGCGCGCTCGCGCCCAACGAAAACAGGCTAACAACCAGTGTTAACACTAATGGTAATAATCTTTTCATTTTTCTTATTTGGTAGTTTCGACGTTAAGATAATGCAATATAAGATAATGTGTTAACATTTTCGTAAAAAACTTTCCTGTTAACATACTATTTATAGACACAGGTAAATCGCGAATAGTTGGATTAATTATAAATACATACGAATAGTTGTGCTATATATGGCCGGGCTTGCTAATTACTACGGCTGTATACTTGTAAAATAAAACATTTTATCTTCCACCCACACGCTATCCAGCAATTGTAAATGGTGATACGGGGTGGGGATAACGAATAAGTTTTTTTCCCGACCGGTTGACGTCAGCATTTTATTTATCGTATCCGGCTGTACAAAATGAAATTTTCCGATTTGCCTGAAATGATCCCAGTTGCCATCAAAGGCGTTCTCTTCATAATCCTTATAGCCATTTTGAAACGCCTGAGGCTTGATGTGGCAGTAGAAGGCAATGTATATGTAAGGCTGATTTCCCACGTCTTGAATGTATATATTATGGTATTGCTCTTTTAGGCCATCAATCTTCTTCGCAAGATTTACAAGTTCGTTTTGGTGCCTGGCTAATACGCTGGGGGCATATACCGGGTACTTCTTAACGAAATAGGCGCCATTTATAATGATAGCTGCCAGAGTCGCAACGTAATAAATCTTCTTGACTGACAGGTTGGATATGCTGTCTTTCACTAGTATAATTCCCGTTGCGGAAAACAACGGCAGTAGTACAGTAAGACAAGATGCCCGTATGGAATGCGGGTTGTCGTCAGTAAGGGCCGCGGGAAAAATAGCTACAAAAAGCAGTGCCAGCAGCCAGGCCGGATTGATAGGAGCAGTGCTTTTATGCTGCCGGTAAAAGTAGAATAGCCCGATATAAAAGAAGAGGCATTCCACATTTAGCAAGCGCCCAACAGTGTGCTTGTTGTACTCGCCATAGCTGAAAAAAAGGAAGTGTGGCGAAAAGTTGGAATATAGCGCATCAAAAAGATTATTGATATAGCCGTAGGTGAGCGATCCGGGCAATACCGTATTACTTGCCCTCGACATAAACTGATGGTTATTGGTCGCCAGTGTTATGACCTGCGGAAGCGCACCGGCAAGCAGCATAACGCCCAGCACACTTAATGACTTTAGTGTGGCCTTCCGCAAAATGAACAGGTGAACTACAACTAAAATGGAAAAAAGGAAGAATAGTAGTTTGCCGGCATGGCAGGTACTGGTTCCCATACCCAGGGATAAGCCCAGTAGTGACAGGTATACCAGGTTCCCCGGTTTTTCTGTTGTCACTATCCACAGGTAACAGCTCAGGATAAAAAAGAAAGCGGGGAATGCCAATCCTTCATGAGCCATACGGGAATAAAGTATATGCCACGGCATGAGCGCGGCAAGCAAAAGGGCAAGGATAGCATATTGCCTACCGCCGATTTTGCGGGCTACACCGAAGAGCAGCAGCAAAGAGAGGCAGCCCAGCAGGGCCGCGGGCAGCCGGCCGGCAAGTACGGTAGGGCCTAATACCTTGATGCTGGCGGCACAAAGCCAGGCATACAGCGACGGGCGATAGTCTCCATTCCCAAATCCCCGAAGGGTGAGCGGGTATTCGTTCCCCCACCTGTCTGCGCCTGTTTCCGCAATACTGTATCCATCGTAAATGTTGGAAAGTTCATCCTGGTTTATGGGTAAGGGATAGGAGGGTAGTGCGTATAGGCGTAAAAAGAAACCCGCCGCCAGGATAACGGAAACAAAAAAAGCATATACGGCATTGTTGCGATTCTTGAGTAACTGCATTGGTGGGGTAAAGTAAACGTTTTTTTCGACTATCACGGGCTGATTTGCTTCGTAACAAAACAGGCTGGCTCATTCGAGCCAGCCTGTTGTTTATCCCTTATGCCATTCCGGGCCGTTACCTTCTGCCGCCGCGCTCCATTCCACTTGGGCGGCTTTGTTGCGAACCGCCGCCACGCTCCATGCGTTGTTGCTGCGGTTGCGGGCGCGGGGCCTGCTGTGGGCGTGGTTGCATTTGCTGGCGTTCCATACGCTGGGGGGACTGTTGCGGGCGCTGTTGCATTTGCGGACGTTCCATACGTTGTTGCTGCGGACGCTGTTGCATTTGCTGGCGTTCCATTTGCTGCGGACGCTCTACACGTTGTGGCCGGTCTACCTGTTGCGGGCGTTCTATGCGCTGCTGCTGCGGACGCTCCATGCGTTGTGGCCGGTTTGTTTGCTGCGGGCGTTGGTCAGGGCGCCCTGGCTGCATCTGCGAGCGGTCGGGGCGATAAGGCCTGTCTACCTGCTGCGGGCGCTGTTCGGGGCGTTCCTGCGTGGGCAATGGCTGCCGGTCGGGGCGTACCATCTGCCTGTTGCCAGGGTTGCCGCGTTCGGTATTGCCGTTCCTCATCTCGTCACCGCGGGGGCGGTCAAAGCCTTGTTCACGTCCGCCGCCGGGCCTCACCTCGTTCCGGCCTGCGCCGTCAAATCGTTGCTCACGTCCGCCACCATTGCGTGGATTGTTGCCATTTACCGGGCGCACTTCACCACGGCTTACCATAGTTTTAAACTCAGGGCGCTCATTGCGCACTCCTCCCTGCATCTCGCCTACATTGCGCGGGGCGCGTACTACATTGGTAGGTCGTCCTTCGCTGGCGTTTCCGCGTATCTGCGGGCGATACATATTGACGGTGTTGCCACGCACCTGTGAGGCGCCTCTGCCACCACCGGCTATGCGGTGCACATTTACCCTTTGGTGAGTTACTTCTTCTATCTGGCGGGCGCGGGGGCCATACACGTAGGTGTTGTTGTAGGTATTGTTAATGATAGTAGTCTGGTTAATAAAGGTGGTATTATACCTTGGTCCCCTCCAGTAGTTGTGGAAGTTGCGTTGATACAGGTGCTGCGGGCCTACAAATACCCACCAGTCGTTGGGGCAGTTATAGTTGCCTATGGAGACATTAATATTAATGCCGGGCCCCATAGGTGCCCATCCGCACTGGCCGCCACCCCAGCGCCAGCTTACCCATGCCGGCCCCCACGTGTTACCGGGTATCCACACCCACCCGTAGAAGGGGTTGTAGGTCCATCGGCCATAGTGAAACGGAGCCCAGCCCCACGAGTAATTAGATACCCAGGTATTACCATAGTCCGTCATAGCCCAGTGGCCGTTGGTGTAGTAAGGGCGGAAGTCGTTTCCTACATCCGGTACCCATACGTTACCATATTGCGGGTCAAATACCCACTGCCCGTGTGGCGACAGATCATCGTAGAACGTCTGGTAAGAAACGTAGTCATCGTCATAATACTGCGCCTGTACTTTAGTTACAGGCAGTGCCAGCAGTAGCACAATAGCTAGTGTCCCCGACATCCATTTCAAAAGGCTTCTCATCGTCTTAAATTTTATTGTTGACATCATATTGTTTTCTATCGGGCGGTGTTCTTTTTACTTTCATTAACAGTTCCGGAGCAGGTACCTGTAAGTGCGGGAGCGTGTTAAGATACGGTAGAATCACTCGCTTGCCAAAATAAAACCAATAATGATGCCAGTTTTTTGAAACCCTTTACAGTAAAGGTTTTTGCAGCTTAGTCTTTTTGGTAGCTTATTCGGTACACCGCATTTGCCATGTCATCCGATACCAGTAGAGAACCGTCTTTCAGTTGCAATACATCCACCGGCCTGCCCCAGGCTTTTTTATCTTTCAGCCATCCTTCAGCAAATACTTCATACACGGGTTTCCCCCCTGTTTGGCGCACCAGCGTTATGCGGTATCCTATGCGTTCGCTGCGGTTCCACGAGCCATGCTCCGCTATAAATATGGCATCCTTGTAGGCGGTAGGGAACATGTTGCCGGTGTAGAATTTCATGCCTAGCGCGGCTACGTGCGGGCCCAGTTTGGCTACCGGCGGCGTATAGTTTTCGCAGAAGTCATTCTTGCCAAATTCGGGGTCAGTGATATCTCCCTGGTGGCAGAACGGGTAGCCGAAGTGCATGCCTTTTTGCGGTGCTTTATTTAGTTCATCTGCGGGTATGTCGTCGCCCATCTGGTCTCGCCCGTTTTCGGTAAACCACAGTTCCTTTGTTTGTGGGTGCCAGTCAAATCCTACTGTGTTTCTTACACCGTGCGCAAATACTTCAAATCCTGTCCCGTCCGGTTTCATTCGGCAAATAGATGCGAAGCGCTGGTCGTATTGGGCGTCATTGCAGTTATTGCAGGGGGCGCCCACAGGTATGTACAGCATGCCATCCGGCCCAAACGCTATGTACTTCCAGCCATGATGTTTTTCTTTGGGTAGCTGGTCGTACACCAGCACCGGCCGGGGAGGGTGGGAGAGGTTGTTCTCAATATCGTCCAGTCGCCATATGCGGCTTATCTCGGCTATGTATAGCGCGCCGTTGTGGTAGGCAACGCCATTGGGCGTTTCCAGTCCTTTGGCTACTACATATCTTTTATCCGCCACGCCGTCGTGGTCTTCGTCTACCAGGGCGTATACGTCGCTGCCTTCCCGGTTTCCGGCAAATACCGTCCCTTTGTCCCCGAGCGTAAGGGAGCGCGCCCCGCTTACATCACGGGCAAAGTAGCTGATATGGAAGCCCGGAGGTAGCTTTATATCCGGCAGTTCCTGCTTTTTCTGTTTTTTCGCGGGGTGGTAGTTGCAGGAGTAAACGGTACCCAGGCAGCACATCGCGGCTATGGTCAGCAAGGTTTTCCTCATTCTGTCTATCGGTTGTATCATAAAGTTATTGTTTTTTAAATAGGTACTGGGTTACTCACAAAAGCATGTTAATGAACACTATAGTTTTTCTTTTTCCGGTATTATTTTATTTCTTTGCCGCGTTGCAGGTGCAAGACATTTGCATCATTTAGCCAAAACGAAAGGTCCTCCCGCAGGGCCTTTTTCTTTTTTACCCTATCTTCATGCCATGCAGCCGTTAATTCTGTTACATGGGGCCATTGGTGCCGCCGACCAGTTGGAGCCAATCTCTTCTGCGCTCAACGATCAGTATAATGTTCATACCATCGATTTTTCCGGGCACGGCAAAATGCCGGATAACGAAGACGATTTCTCCATAGCGCTCTTTGCCCGCGATGTGATCGCATATATGGAAACAAAAGGTATGGAGAGGGCTTCTTTCTTTGGCTACAGCATGGGCGGATATGTGGCGCTGTACCTGGCAAAGCACCATCCGGAAAAAGTGGATTCCCTGGTAACGTTGGCTAGCAAGTTTCACTGGGATGAGCCCATAGCGGCCAGTGAGGCCAAAATGCTGGACGCGGATAAACTGGAGGCAAAAGTTCCCGCTTTTGCGCAGGCACTGCAGCAGCGGCACGAGGGCAAAGACTGGAAGCGCCTGCTTCGCAAAACAGTGGATATGCTGCACAGCCTGGGCCGCGACAACACGTTAAAACCGGAAGATTACAGCAGCATTCAGGCCCGGTGCCTCCTGCTGCTGGGCGACAGGGACAAAATGGTGACGCTTGAGGAGACCGTAGCGGTGTACCGCTCGCTGCCCGGCGCGGCTATGGGTATGTTGCCCAACACACCGCACCCCATAGAGCAGATAAATTTGCCGGCACTAGCATTCATGATTCGGCAGTTCCTGGGATAGCAGGTATAAATAACAAAAAAATAAGGAAGCGTATAGCTACCGGGCATACTTTAGAGGGGCATACTGCGTTTTTCTATTACCTTTGGCTGCATAATATAATATAGTACACTATACATGAAGAAAAATATAGCTTTATTGGCCGGCGGGTATTCCGGCGAATATGTTATCTCTATAAAAACAGCGGATACTATTGAAAAAAACCTGGACGCTACCCTCTACAACGTGTATAAGATTATTGTTACACGAGAGGGGTGGTGGCACGAAACGCCCGCAGGAGAAAAGGTAGCCGTTGACAAAAATGATTTTACGCTCCATATAGATGGGGTTAAGGTTGTGTTCGATGTGGTGTTTATTGCCATACATGGCACGCCGGGTGAGGATGGCCGCATACAGGGCTACCTCGATATGCTGCAGATACCGTACACTACCTGCAATTCCATCGTTTCCGCGCTTACGTTCAATAAGAGTTATTGCAACAAGGTGGTGAAGGACATGAACGTAGTAGGCATCGCCAACTCCGTGCGGCTGATAAAGAACGAATCTTACTCGGTAGGCAACATACTGGAGCAGCTCAGGATGCCGGTATTCGTTAAGCCCAACGAAAGTGGGTCCAGCCTTGGGGTAAGTAAAGTGAAGATGGTAGAAGAGCTGCTTCCCGCAATAGAAAAGGCGTTCCGGGAAGATAATGAGGTGCTTATAGAAGAGTTCATTGAGGGCAGGGAACTGACCATTGGTGTGTATAAGGTACAGGGCCGCCTTCATGCGCTGCCCGCCACTGAGATATTGAGCAAAAATGAATTTTTTGACTACGAGGCCAAATATACACCGGGTGTCACCAACGAGGTAACACCTGCGCAGATTGATGACAGCACCCGGGAATTGTTGGAATCTAAGGCGATGACCCTCTACCGCCACCTGAATTGCCGGGGCGTAGTGCGTATGGACTTCATCCTGGAGAGAGCCTCCGGCAAGTTGTTTTTCCTGGAGGTGAATACCATGCCGGGCCAGAGTGAGAACAGTATTGTTCCGCAGCAGGTAAGGGCATCGGGGCAGACGCTGAAGGACTTCTATGGTTTGTTGATTGAAGACTGCCTGCAAACTCATGCGGCACTTGTGTAGAATTTAGTATTTTGTTTTTGTATTGAACATGAACACTGAAATAAAAAAGACTTTTTGGTTCAACCTGTTGCTGGTATTCGCAGTGGCGGTTGTGTTATATATACTGTTCTTTATTTCGCTGGGCTTCATCACCCGGCACGGTAAAGAGGTAAAAGTGCCCAATGTTACCAAGCGCACCCTGGCCGAGGCCCAAAAAACACTAGAGGATATGGACTTTGAAGTGGTGGTGGATTCAGCCTACGAGCCCAAACAAAAGCCGTTCGTAGTGCTCTCGCAGATACCCGATATCAATTCGGTAGTGAAGAAGGGCCGCACCGTTTTTCTTACCATCAATAAGAAAGACCCACCATCTACCCCTATGCCCAACCTGGTAGGCCTGTCATTCAGGAGCGCCGAGATGATACTGAAGAATAACAAATTGGCGCTGGGCGATACCTCCTACAAACCCGATATTGCTAAAGGCGCGATTTTGGAACAATTATATAAGGGCATCACTATCCGTCCCGGCCAGTTGGTACCGCAGGGTAGCCGCATCAGCCTGGTGATAGGCGATGGCCTTACTAACGTGGCCATCAGCGTTCCTGATGTGCTGGGTTATGTGTACCCCGAAGCGATGGAGTACCTCTCGGGCAGCGGGCTGCAGCCTATATTGGTTTGGGAAGGTACTATTACCGACTCTGCCATGGCGATGGTCTACAAGCAGGAGCCACGCCCTATAAATGAACTGGACGCACCTAACAGGATAAAGGAAGGAGACATGGTCACTATATTCCTGAAACAGCAGGTGTCTCCCGAGGAACTGGAGGCCAATCGCCGGTCGGCCATGCCGCCCCCGGCCCCTGCACCATAAGTATATGAGGACATGAGAACAGTAATTTTCCATATAATATTATTATCCCTGTTGGCTTTCAGCGGGTATGCGCAGGAAGCGACGGCCCCGGTGAATTACAACCCGGTGCTGAAAGGACGTTCGGCTGCCGGCAACCTGGCTAAGAGCACCGCACTAACACTGCCGCTGTTCGAGGATTTTACCGGCTATAGTCCCTATCCTGATTCCACTATATGGGCCGATTACGAGGTTTACGTTAATAATACCATGTGCGTTCAGCCCATCAGCAGGGGAGTGGCCACCTTCGATGCGCTGAGCCAGTACGGCGTACCTTACGACACCATCAACACATTTGCGCTGGTATACGCCGACAGCCTGACACTGAAACCCATGGACATATCGGCGCATCAGCCGTCCGATAGCCTGTATCTCAGCTTCTTTGTGCAGCCGCAGGGCATGGGCTTTGCACCCGAAACGGCCGACTCTCTGCTTTTGTTCTTTAAAAAGGGCAACGGTACCTGGGTCAAGGTCTGGGCGCGGGAGGGCAACGTACTGGCCCCGTTCCGCCAAGTGATGGTTCCGGTATTGGACCCCGACTATTTCCATGCCAATTTCCAGTTCCGTTTTGTCAACAAGGCTTCTATCAATACCAACGACGATGTCTGGAACCTCGACTATATTCGCATGGACATTAACCGTACCAGCATAGATACAGCGGTAGATGATGTAGCATTCACTTCAGACCCCGGCTATATGCTGAACGATTATACCTACATGCCTTACCGGCATTTTATGGTAAATCCGGGAGGGGAATTGTCGGCGCAGATAACCGATACTATCCGTAATGGTTACAACTTTAATCAGTCGGTCAATTACTTCTTTACCGCCCGCGAAATACAAAGCGGAACACCGTTGTTCAGCAATGGGGCTAGCAATGCCTCCATCAGTCCTTTTGTACACCAGGGTATTGCTCAGCCTACCTACGCCAATAATGTACCTGTTCCAACCAATGTTCAGGACAAGGTGGTTTTCGAAAACAAATTCTACATACAGTCAGTTTCCGGCACCGACCATAAGAACAACGACACCGTTGTGAAACAGCAGATTTTTGACAATTACCTCGCTTACGATGATGGTACTGCCGAAAAAAGCTATTACCTCAACATGTTCCCCAGCCTGCCCGGTAAGATAGCCATTGAGCACCACCTCAATGAGCCCGATGTATTGCAGGGGGTAGCCATCTATTTTGGCCGGCAGGTACCTACCGGCAGTTACAAGGAGTTTTCCATAGCTGTTTACAAAAAGCTGCAGGGCGTGAATGGAGAAATAGCAGATGAACTGGTGTACCAGCAAGACCTCATGTATCCGCAGTACCTGGAAGTGAACAACTACTACACTTACCAGATTACCAGCCCGGTAAACCTGGGTGCGGGCACGTTCTACATTGCGACCATACAGCCTGCCCTCAGCGGAAGCGATAGCCTTTATTTTGGCCTGGATGTGAACAGGATACAGGGCAATCATGCATACTACAATGTAGATGGCACCTGGAACGAGTCTACTGTTTCCGGCGCTATAATGATACGCCCTATGGTAGGGCAGACGGTATTTAATACCGGTATGGAACCGGCTGCTACCGCTGCTGCTGCCCCTCATTTCACTTTATACCCCAATCCCGCGGTAGACAAGGTAGTCTGCAGGAGCAATAGCGATAAGCCTGTGTCTTTTACTATTGTAGACATGCAGGGGCGCCAGCTGATGCGTGGTGTGCTTCCTGCGGATAAGTCTATAGATGTTTCGGCGCTGTTGCCGGGTATGTATTTTATACGCATGGAATCGGGTGGGGTATACAGCGCACCACAAAAACTCATAAAGCAATAATGGAAAATATTACCGTTGAAGAACTGAAGAGCCGCCTGGATGCCGGCGAAAAGCTAAATGTGATTGACGTACGCGAACCAGACGAGTACCAGGAATACAACATGGGCGCTAAGCTCATTCCGCTTGGCCAGGTAATGGCCATGCAGGTAGATGACATAGAAGATCTCAAAGAAGAGGAAATAATAGTACACTGCCGCTCCGGTAAAAGGAGTATGCAGGCATGCATGTTCCTGGAGCAAATGGGTTTCAGCAGGCTGAAGAACCTGGAAGGGGGCGCGCTCGCATGGCAGGAGAAATTTGGGGACACTAAGGTGAATTAATTAAGACGGGAGCGGGTAGGAGATGCACGAGATAGAACCATTTTACAATTGGCGGCACCTGTATATGGCCGAAGAAGACGAACAGTCGCCGTTCTTTGGTAAGGAATACAGCGAATTTGAATTTTCCAATACGGTGTATAATTACTACATCCACCCCCAGTGGGATGAGTTTGGCTCCCGGACATTATATCTCAAAATAATCTTTGCCGACTACGATTTTAACTATGTCATTATTGAAATGATTGGCGAGTGGAACGATGCGGTGGAAAACGACATCATGCAGCTGAAGCGGTCCATCATTGACGAAATGATACCCAAAGGCATAAATAAATTCATTCTCATAACCGAGAATGTACTGAATTTCCACAGTGGCGACCGGGATTACTACGAAGAGTGGTACGACGATATAAAAGACGATGGCGGTTGGATAGTAGCGCTCAATATGCCCGAGCAAACCCGCTACGATTTTGAACGCTCTCATATAGACAATTACGTGAAGCTGATGGAGAACCCCAACTGGAGAACATTCCAGCCACAGCACGTATTCCAGGTGATTGATAACCAGATGCTGCGCCTGGGCGAGGGCTAATGATAGCCTGCCGCTCAGCTACCGGAACTTTTTACCGAACAAAATTCAGCTTAGTCCTGTTATTCTAATACTGCGCTACGCAGGCGATAACGCGCTTTATAGGCGTTTTGCATATGTGTATTTCATGTGTTAAGCCGAGGCAAGGATGGATAAATGGTTATGATTTTTGCCCTCATCGCAGTATCTTTGCGGAGATTTTACAAATAAATTACACAAGCGGTATCCCGTATGAACTGGAAACAAGTCTTTAGCACATCCATCGGTAAAAAGCTCCAGATGAGCCTGACCGGAATTTTCCTCATCCTATTCCTGGTAGTGCACTGCTACATCAACGCCCAGATTTTCTGGAACGATGGCGGTCATAAGTTTGAGGAAGCAGCCCACTTTATGGGTACTAATTTTATCATCCGCACTGTAGAGATAGGGTTGACGGCTTTTTTGCTGCTGCACATTATCCAGGGCCTCAATCTCTGGCTGAGCAACCGCAGCAAGCGCTCCGTACGCTACACGGTGTCCGCCGGCAACCAGACCAGCGCCTGGTATCGCCGTTCTATGGGTGTCCTCGGCTCCCTGCTGTTGATATTCCTGGTGATTCACACCGCTAAGTTCTGGATTCCCAACCGCGCCTCACAGATATCTGGTAACGGAGAGCTTCCCCTCTATCATTTGATGAAGGATGAGTTCCAGTATGGCTGGGTAGTAATAGTGTACATCATTGGTTGCATCACGCTTTCCTGGCACCTGGTTCACGGCTTTTGGAGCTCGTTCCAGACACTTGGCCTGGCTACACACCGCTACAAGTACCTCATTAACGGTATTGGCATTGCGTTCGCTATCATAGTGCCGCTGGTGTTTGCCTTAATGCCCTTAGCGTTTTATTTCCACTGGATAGACTAATTATTTAATTACGATTTTTAGCAACTGATAATATGCCACTTAATTCAAAAATACCTGCCGGAGAGCTCGCGGAAAAATGGGAGAAATACAAATCTACCTGTAAGCTGGTAAACCCGGCCAACAAGCGCCAGCTCGAAATACTCGTTATTGGTACCGGCCTCGCAGGTGCATCGGCGGCGGCGGCTTTGGGCGAACTGGGGTATAAAGTAAAAACATTCTGCTTCCAGGATAGTCCGCGCCGTGCGCACTCTATCGCTGCGCAGGGCGGTATCAACGCCGCTAAGAACTACCAGAACGATGGCGACAGCACCTACCGCCTCTTTTACGATACGGTAAAGGGTGGCGACTACCGCGCCCGTGAGGGGAACGTTCATCGCCTGGCAGAAGTGAGTGCTAATATTATAGACCAATGCGTGGCGCAGGGCGTTCCTTTCGCCCGCGAATATGGTGGATTGCTCAGCAACCGTTCCTTTGGTGGTACACAGGTACAACGTACTTTCTACGCTGCGGGCCAAACAGGCCAGCAGTTGCTGATAGGCGCTTACCAGGCGCTGGAGCGCCAGGTAGCCCTCGGTAATGTTACCCAGTACTCCCGCCACGAAATGCTGGAACTGGTTATTGTGGACGGCAAAGCGCGCGGCATCATCGCCCGCAACCTGGTGACAGGCGAACTGGAGCGGTTCTTTGGCCATGCGGTACTTCTTTGTACCGGCGGTTACGGAAACGTCTTCTACCTTTCTACCAATGCCATGGGCAGCAATGTGACCGCCGCATGGAAGGCGCACAAGAAGGGCGCTTTCTTCGGCAATCCGTGCTTCACGCAGATTCACCCTACATGTATCCCCGTAAGTGGCGATCACCAGTCGAAGCTGACATTGATGTCAGAATCATTGCGTAACGATGGCCGTATCTGGGTTCCTAAAAAGCAGAACGATACCCGCAAACCGGGCGACATACCTGAAGAAGAACGCGACTACTACCTGGAGCGCAGGTATCCTGCCTTTGGTAACCTTGTTCCCAGAGACGTAGCCAGCCGCGCAGCTAAAGAGCGTTGCGATGCCGGTTATGGTGTGGGCGCTTCTAAAATGGCCGTTTACCTGGACTACGCCGCGGCTATAGAGCGTTATGGCAAAATAGAAGTGGGCAAGCAAGGCATTGCTAACGCCAGCAAAGAAACAATTATACAGTTAGGTAAAGATGTAGTGAAGGAAAAATACGGTAACCTCTTCGATATGTATGCGAAGATAACCGGGGAGAATCCTTACGAAGTGCCGATGCGCATTTACCCCGCTGTGCACTACACTATGGGCGGTATCTGGGTAGACTACGAGCTGATGACAACCGTTCCCGGCCTGTATGCACTGGGTGAAGCCAACTTCTCTGACCACGGTGCTAACCGCCTGGGTGCCTCGGCGCTCATGCAGGGCCTGGCCGATGGATACTTCGTAATACCATACACACTGGGTAATTACCTGGCGGACGATATCCGTACCAAAGCCATTCCTACCGATCACCCTGCATTCGTAGCGGCGGAGAAGGAAGTGAACGACCGCATCAACAAGCTGATGAGCATCAAGGGCAAGGAAAGTGTAGAGAGCTTCCACAAGCGCCTCGGCAAGATAATGTGGGATAAGTGCGGTATGGCGCGTAATGAAGCAGGTCTGAAACAGGCAATCACGGAGATACAGCAATTACGTAAAGAATTCTGGAGCAACGTATTCATCCCGGGAGACATTAATGAGTTCAACCCCGAGCTGGACAAAGCAGGCCGCGTGGCCGACTTCCTGGAGCTGGGTGAGCTGATGTGCCTCGATGCCCTGAACCGCAACGAAAGCTGCGGCGGTCACTTCCGCGAGGAGTACCAGACCGAAGAAGGGGAAGCGCTTCGCCAGGATGACAAATACATGTACGTTGCTGCATGGGAATACAAAGGCGACAGCCAGTTTGAACTGCACAAGGAAGACCTCATCTATGATGTGGTTCATCCTTCAGCACGTTCTTACAAATAGTAGTTAGTCATTAATTAGAAAAATATTCCGCATGGAACATTACCATATGAATCTCACCTTAAAGGTGTGGAAACAAAAGAACAACAACGACAAAGGCCGTTTCGAAACCTACCAGGTAAAGAATATTTCTTCTGAAATGTCTTTCCTCGAAATGTTCGACGTTCTGAACGAGCAGCTGATAGCGGAGGGTAAAGAACCTGTTGCTTTCGACCACGATTGCCGCGAGGGCATCTGTGGTATGTGCAGCATGCACATCAACGGCCGCGCGCACGGTCCCTGGCACGAAACAACTACCTGCCAGCTGCACATGCGTCAGTACAAGGATGGCGATACCATCGTGGTAGAACCCTGGAGAGCCAACGCTTTCCCGGTGATTAAAGACCTCGTGGTTGACCGTACTTCGTTCGATCGCATCATACAGGCCGGTGGTTACGTATCTGTCAATACAGGTAACGCGGTAGATGCCAACGCGCTTCCTATTGAGAAGCAAAAGGCCGATGAAGCTTTCGCCGCCGCTGCCTGCATTGGTTGTGGTGCCTGTGCCGCCGCTTGCCCCAATGCTTCGGCTATGCTGTTCGTATCGGCTAAGGTGTCGCACCTGGCACTGTTGCCCCAGGGCGACCCTGAGCGGAAGATACGCGCCACTAATATGGTGCTCCAGATGGATAAGGAAGGGTTCGGTAGCTGCACCAACATCGGTGCTTGTGAGGCCGAATGTCCGAAAGGCATCTCTATCGAGAACATTGCCCGCCTCAATCGCGAATACCTGGGCGCTGCTTTCTCCGGTTCATCCAACGAGTAATTTTTCAGTTAATATATTTGCAAGGCTGCCTGATTTCAGGTAGCCTTTTCTTATTTTTCCGCTATGATTAGAAAGTATTTATCGCTTTTCCTGTGTGTCTTCCTGTCGTTTTTTGCCGCAAAGTCAGAGATAGCAATGGTTACCCGGCTCCAGGATTCCAGCCACCTGCGGGTGAGCCTGATTACCTGTGGGGTGGGCGATGAATTGTATGCGTCTTTTGGGCATACTGCTATTCGGGTGATAGATAGCGTCCGGGGGGTAGATGTCGCCTACAATTACGGCACCTTCAGTTTTGGAGAAGATTTCTATCCTAAGTTTGTCCGCGGGAAGCTAATGTATTACTTGTCTTACGAGAGCTACCCGTCTTTCATAGGTACATATATAGAGGAGAGCCGTAAGGTAGAAGAACAGGTACTAATCCTTCCCGGCGATAAGAAGCGGGAGATTTACGAATTTCTGCAGAACAATGCCCTGCCGTCTAACCGCGAGTACAAGTACGATTTCCTGTTCGATAATTGCGCCACTCGGGTACGCGATGTATTCCCCGATGCGCTGGGGCGGGGTGAGTTCCGTTTTGGACAGGTACTGGCAAACGGCTCCAAAATCACCTTCCGCCAAATGATAGACCATTACCTGCGCAACAAGCATTGGGAGCGTTTCGGCATCGACCTGGCGCTGGGCAGCCCTATAGACGCCATAATGGCCAATGAAGACGTCATGTTTCTCCCGGATTATCTCCGCGATGGCATCGCCGGTGCTACATTGGGTGGGCGCGCTATTGCGGCTCCCGTGGTGCTCTTGAAGGACGGCTCCCACGAGGCCGAGGGCACCCTCAATCAGCCCTTGCTGGTAACATCGCTCATGGCCCTGCTCACCATATTGGGCCTTACCATACCGGCGCTGCGTCCATTGGGCAGGGTAATGTCATCTTTGCTATTGTTCATTAGCGGTTTCCTGGGGCTATTCTTTGTTTTCATGTGGCTGGGCACCGACCACCAGAGTTGCCAGAACAACTACAATGTACTCTGGGCGCTGCCCACCAATCTACTGCTCGCTTTCCGGCGGCCCAGGGGGGCAGGCAAATACGCCATTATAGCTATTGCGCTGCTGTTACTGTCGCTGGTGCTCCACCTCCTGAAAGTTCAGGGCTTGCCGCTCCTGGAACTGGGGCCCGTGCTGCTTTCGCTCGTCTTTATATATGGCACGATTTATAAGCGCAGTACAGCTATAAACAAAGCCCGACAATGACAATCATAAAAACCGATAAATTCCCACAGCTGGCCTACCGGAAATCCGGCCAGGGCCCCGCACTGGTATTGATTCACGGCTTTCCTGAGAACGGGGGGCTATGGGGCAGGGTAGTGCCGCTGCTGGAGAATGACTTTACTGTAATAGTCCCCGATTTGCCCGGTACAGGCAACAGCACGCTCGGCACCGCCGGTGCCTCTATGGAAGATATGGCTGATGGGATTAAAATGTTATTAGAAAATGTAGGCCTTAGCCGGGCGGTTATTGCCGGGCATTCTATGGGTGGCTATGTGGCGCTTGCCTTTGCCGACCGCTACCCCGATATGCTGGCGGGGCTCGCATTAGTACATTCTACCGCCTCCGCCGATAACGATGACAAGAAGGAAACCCGGCGCAAATCCATCGCGCTTATAACAAAAGGCGGGAAAGAACCGTTTATTAAACAGATGATTCCCAACCTGTTCGCACCAACATTCCGGGAGGCGCATCCGTCTGTTATAGAAGAACAGGTGAAAAGGGGCATGGAACTTGAGGCGGATAGTATGGTGGCATTTTACGAAGCAATGATGAACCGTCCAGACCGGACTGATCTGCTGGAAAAGGCGACATTCCCTGTACAGTTCATTATTGGTAAGGAGGATGCCCTGGTACCTGCAGAAGTGGCCTTGGCGCAAAGTAGGATGGCAAGTCGTAACTTTGTATCGTTATATAGCAATACAGGGCATATGAGTATGATTGAGCAACCCTCTTCATTAGCCAGGGACTTAAGTGACTTTGTTCAGTATTGTTACAACAATTAATTTCTCGCTATGCGTAAGCTTTATTCCACAATATTGGCGCTACTGCTTTTGGCTGTTACGGCCCGGGCCTCACATATTGTAGGGGGTGAGATTACGTATGTGTACCTGGGTAACAACAACTACCGGGTAGTGATAGATATTTACCAGGATTGTAAGGATGGCCAGCAGTCAGCTATTGACCAGGATGTGCCGGCCTTGCTGGGGGTATTTTACAACGATGGTACCAAGCAGGCATATATATCGCTCGATACCATTGGTGGTATCAACACCAGCAGTATAGATGTGCCCGCTAACTTCAGCAACTCGTGCATCAATAGGGCGCCGGATGTCTGCCTGAAGCGGAGGCGTTTTACAAAGACGTATCCCTTCCCCCCCAGCAACCGCGGGTATATCATTGTTTACCAGCGTTGTTGCCGCAATGCTTCCGTGCTCAATATCAATCAGCCTGGAAACACAGGGGCTACCTACTTCGCGGTAATACCGCCGCAGAACACCGCTACGCAGAATAACAGCGCGGTGTTTAAGAATTACCCGCCGCAGATAATATGCATTAATACCCCCCTGGTATACGACCACTCCGCATACGATGTAGATGGCGATTCGCTCTCTTATGAGTTTTGCCAGGCTTACCGCGGCGGTGCTCCCGATGATGCGAAGCCCGACCCTGCGCCACCTCCGTTTTTCCCCGTTGCTTATGCACCACCCTTTACGGCGGCCAATCCCATGCGGGGTTCACCTACTATCCAGATAGACTCCAGGACCGGGAAAATATCCGGAACGCCCACACTCTTGGGTAGGTATGTGGTTTCCGTTTGCGTTAGTGAGTGGCGCAATGGCGTGAAGATAAATACCGTCACCCGCGAGTTCCAGTTCGTGGTTACCGATTGCTCTAAGGCGGTAGTGGCTAATACCCCGCTTTTCTCTGAGTTTCCAAATACCTACATCGTAAATTGCCGCGACCGGACGGTACTGTTTAAGAATACCAGTGTCGGCGGATTCGACTATCATTGGGATTTCGGTGTAAATGGTGCAACCTCTACCGAGTTTGAGCCCACATTTACGTATCCTGATACAGGAACATACATCGTAAAGCTATTGGTAAATAAGGGAACCACCTGCCCCGATAGCATTGAGCGTATCGTTAAGATATACCCCAACTTCGATGGCGATTTCGAAATAACCGGGCTTCGTTGTCCTAATTCAGACATTCAGTTCACCGACTTGTCTACGTCTACATACGACCCCATAAATTTTTGGTCGTGGGATTTTGGCGACAGCCAGTTTTCAGGGGAGCAAAACCCCGTGCACCGCTATCCCGAAGGGGGGCTGTACCGGGTAACATTGTTCTCAGGCAATGGTTACGGTTGCCGCGATACCACGGTTAAGGAATTGGATATTGAGCGGTTTAAGCCCTATGCCGGCAATGACACCATAATTGTAAAAGGTGAATACATCAATTTCGCTGCATCGGGTGGGGTTACCTACGTCTGGTCTCCGGGCACCTACCTCGACTATACCAATATTTACAATCCCATTGGCCGCTACCCGGATACCGGTACTTTCAGCTACAATGTTAACATCACCAGCCAGAACAACTGCGTGGGCGACGATTCCATAACAGTGCGGGTGGTGGGGCAATCTTCTTATTTCGTGCCCTCAGCCTTCTCGCCCAATGGCGATGGCAACAACGATGTGTTCCGGCCGCGCGCGGTAGGCTATCGCTCGGTCGACTATTTCCGGGTATTCAACCGCTACGGGCAGATGGTATGGGAGTCTAAAGATTTCTCACAGGGCTGGGACGGCACATTTAATGGCAACAAAGCCGATATAGGCACCTACTTCTATATGCTGAAAATGGTCGACCGATTCGGCCAGCCGCAAACAGCTAAAGGCGATGTAATACTCGTCAGGTAGTAAGAAAAAATAAGTCAGGGAAAAGGATACGCACACACGTATCCTTTTTTATTTGTCTGCAAGGGTGATAGAAGTATCTTTAGGCCCGTAAAGACACAGACAGATGGGTAAAACAGTTATCATTACAGGCGCCACGTCCGGTTTTGGATTGGCCATTGCCAGGCGATTTGCTACAGGCGGCAATACCGTTTGCATCACGGGCCGCCGTTTGGAACGCTTACAACAGGTAAAAGACGAATTGGAGCAGGTGAGCGGGGTACGGGTCATTACCGCAAACTTCGATATCCGCGACCGGGCGCAGGTAGAAGCGGCCATAGCGGAATTGAAAACCAAGATAGACAGGGTGGATATTTTGGTGAATAACGCCGGCCTGGCTGCGGGTCTCTCCTCAATAGAGGAAGGTGATGTAGACGACTGGGAGGCAATGATAGATACTAACCTGAAAGGGTTACTATACATTACCCGCCAGGTAGCGCCTATAATGAAGGAACAGCAAAGCGGGCACATTTTCAATATTGGATCTACAGCCGGCAAGCAGGTTTATAAGAACGGCAATGTTTACTGCGCTACCAAGTTTGCGGTAGACGCGCTCAACCAGGCCATGAGGATTGATTTGCTTCCGTATGGCATTAAGGTAACAGCCATCAATCCAGGTTTGGCGGAAACAGAGTTTTCGCTGGTACGTTTCAAAGGCGATGAAGGCCGCGCGAAAGCAGTCTATGCCGGATTTGAGCCCCTGCATGCGGAAGACATAGCCGATGCGGTGGCCTACTGCGCGGCGCTGCCGGCGCATGTCTGTATCAACGATTTAACCATGACGTGTACCGCCCAGGCCAATGCGTCGAACGTGGTGCGCGATGCGCATAAAATTTGATCGCTATGTACGCAGCTACTACACACATAAGGGTTCGCTACGGCGAAACCGACCAGATGGGATACCTGTATTACGGTTTTTATGCGCTGTACTACGAGGTAGGCCGTGCTGAAGCCATACGCGAGCTGGGGTTTACTTACCGCCAGTTGGAAGAAATGGGCATCATGATGCCCGTGGTGGAGCTGAACGCCCAGTATTTCAGGCCCGCCCTTTACGACGACCTTGTAACCGTAAAGACTATACTGAAAGAACTGCCTGATGGCCCCAGAATAAAATTTCATTCAGAGCTCTACAATGAGAAGGGAGAGCTGCTGAACAAAGGGGTTACAACGCTTGTTTTCTACGACCCGGTGCTGAAGAAAAAGGTAGACATGCCGCACGAACTCAAGCACCGCTTGGAATCATATTTCGCAAACAACACAAATGACTGATATTAAAGCATCGTTGATAACGATAGGCGATGAATTGCTCATCGGCCAGGTGATTGATACTAATTCCGCGTGGATAGCGCGCCAGCTTAATGGCATCGGTATACCAGTGGTGAAAAGGATTGCCGTAGGCGATGTGAAGGAAGACATTAAGGCCGCTTTGGACGAAGAGTTGAAACACAGCCGCTTGGTAATACTTACCGGTGGGCTGGGGCCTACGGCCGATGATATTACCAAGCCGTTCCTCTACGAGTATTTCAATTGCAGGTCTGTGGTAAACGATGAAGTACTGGCGCACGTAAAGGAGTTGTTCACCCGGCGCAACAGGCCCATACAGGCGGTAAACCTCAGGCAGGCCGAAGTACCGGAAGGTTGCACGGTACTGTTCAACAGGGTAGGGACGGCACCGGGCATGTGGCTGGAAAAAGACGGTGCGGTCGTAATATCGCTGCCCGGTGTTCCCTTCGAGATGATGGGCATTATGGAGCAGGAGGTGCTGCCCCGCGTGAAGGCGCTTTTCTCGGGCAATACCATTTTGCACCGCACCATCATCACGGCGGGAGAGGGCGAGAGTATTGTAGCAGAGCGCATTAAGGATATTGAAGAAAGCCTTCCGGCGGCTATACGCCTCGCCTACCTTCCATCACCCGGTATAGTACGGCTCAGGTTGAGCACGATGGGTACCGATGAGGCAGAACTTACCCGTAGTGTGCAGGCCGCTGAAAGTAAACTGGTAGAGCGGCTGGAAAACATCGTGGTCGCCACCGAGGATATACCAATGCAGCACATTGTAGGCAAGGTTTTGGTTAGCAGGAATGCAACGGTGGGTTTTGCGGAAAGCTGCACGGGCGGATACCTCGGCCATCTGCTAACGCAGGTGCCCGGCTCTGGCACTTACTTTAAGGGAAGCCTGGTTACCTACAGCAACCGGGTAAAGATGAGCTTACTGGGTGTGAGCCCGGAAGTATTGGCTGCGGAAACAGCCATCAGCGAAAAGGTAGCAACAAAAATGGCCACCGAAGCGTTACGTATTTTAGACGTGGACTACGCGGTATCGGTTACCGGAATATTAAGCCCCGGCGGAGAGGAAAGTGAAGACAACCCGGTAGGGACGGTCTGGATGGCAGTAGCAGGAAAAGAAGAAGTGAAGACCAAGCGTTTCCGGTTTCATTACGATCGCGCGGTCAATAAGGAGATGGCAGCCCAGATGGCATTATTAATGCTCTGGAAATTTTTGAATGGCAAATTGTAGGCGATGATATTTTTTATAGGAATGCCGGGGGCGGGAAAATCATACTGGGCCAGTTCGCTGGCTACGGCGTATGGTTTACCTTTTGTAGACCTTGATGTATATCTTGAAGAAAAAGTAGGTATGTCGCTCGGCGATTTTTTCGATAAGCATGGTGAGGATACGTTTAGGGAAGAAGAACACAAAGCGCTCCTGGAAGTCATTAGTCGAAAGGAACGCAACCAGGTAGTTTCCTGTGGCGGGGGAACGCCTGTATTTTTAAATAACCTGCAGCACATGAAGGATGCGGGCTGCACCGTTTACCTCAGGGCCAGTACCGCAGCGCTCATCCAGCGACTTTCCAACAGTGCTACACGCAGGCCTTTGCTGGAGGGCAAAGACATAAATGCCGCGCTCGAAGAACTCTACCGGCAAAGAAATCCTTTTTTTACACAGGCAGACTATATCTTTGATATTGATAGTATAACCGTCAGTAAATTCGAAAATATAGTTTCCTCATGCACAAACCGGCCTTAACCTCGGGAATTTTGTTGGCAGGGCTTGCCGTGGTCATTGGTGCCTTCGGCGCGCACAGCCTGAAACCACATTTAACACCCGAACAGTTGAACACGTTCGATAAGGGGGTACAATACCAGTTTTATCACGCGTTCGCACTCATAGCCTCCGGTATCCTGTTCCAGTTCATTCCGGTACGCCAGGTAAAGCTGTCCGCTACATTCTTCCTGTTGGGGGTGTTGCTGTTCAGCGGGTCGCTCTATGCGCTCACCATGCTCAAGATGAAAGGCGAAGTTGGATTGGGTGGAGTCGGTATCATCACGCCGGTGGGCGGTGTTTGTTTCATTGTAGGCTGGCTGTTGCTGCTCCTGGCCGTGCTTAAAAAACGCTGACCGCATGAAGGCAATCGCACTCATTCCCGCACGCCTGGAAGCATCCCGCTTCCCCCGGAAGTTACTGGCCGATCTTCGCGGCAAAACAGTGCTGCGCCGCACTTACGAGGCAGCAGTAGCCACGGGGCTGTTTAGCGAAGTAATTGTAGTGGCGGATAGTGACGAGCTGATAGCCGAGGTGCGGAAGCATGGCGGAAAGGCGGTGAAGAGCATGCATATCTACGAAAGCGGCACCGACCGTATAGCGGAAGTGGCCGCCACACTGGAAGCCGATGTATTTGTAAACGTGCAGGGCGACGAGCCCTTCACCAGCCGCGAGCCGCTTGCCGCACTGCTGGAGGCGTTTAAGGGCGACGATGGCGCGCAGGTACAGGTGGCATCGCTTTGCCGCGAGATAACGGACCCCCAACTGGTAAATGACCCCAACATAGTAAAAGTGACTTGTGCGCTGAATGGTAACTCTATTTGCTTTTCGCGGAGTGTCATCCCTTTCCCGCGCAGTACCGATGTGCGCATCAGCTATCACCAGCATATAGGGGTCTATGCTTTCCGCAAGGCGGCGCTAATGAGTTTTACTTCCTGGCCAGTCACTCCCCTCGAGGCCGCAGAAAAGATAGAATGCCTCCGCTTCCTGGAGCACGGAATCCCGCTTCGCATGGTACTGACCACCCACATGGGGGTGGGCATCGATGTACCTTCCGATATACAGCGGGCCGAACGCTTCATGGATAGTCACCACATCTCTTAATGTACTATTAATCAGTAGTTTATAGGTTTTATGCTTAAAGGCACCGGGAAATCATCGGTGTTTTTGTCGTATATGCGAAAATTTTCTTTGACCGATGGGTAAAGGGTTTCCGTATTATCAGCCGTTTACGTGTGCATACTTAATAAATATTTCTTGGAGATAAAAAAACTCTTGTTTAAATTTAACTTACGGTAATAGTTAATTTACTGTTATTGAAAAGTCAAATTTTGTTAAAATTATTATTTAATAAAAAACAAGGGTACGCCATGAGGAAAATCTATCTATTAATTACTGCTGCGCTATGGGGGCTTAATGCGCTGGCGCAGTGTCCGGTTACGCAGCAGCCAACCTACACGTACGCATGTTCGTCAGGTGACTTTATTAATTCGCTTACTATTGCCGGAACCTCGATTCCCAATATGGCGGGATGTAATGGTCAGACAAACAATTACAGGTTTAACACAACACCTGTATTTTCATTCAATTTAGGTACGTCCTACACCTATGCTTACACTACGGGTACTTGGTCGCAAGGCTTGTCGCTTTGGATAGATCTGGATAACAACGGTGTATTCGATGCAAGCGAGCGTTTGGTTGCTAATGCGTCAACGACCAGCGGGTCTGGCACATTCCTGATACCCACAACAGCTACCGCAGGTACTAACAGGAGAATGCGCGTCCGTTGTAGCTATGCGTCCACGCCTGCAAATACGGCGGCGTGTACAAATTTGAGTTATGGTGAGTGTGAAGATTTTTTTGTTAATCTGGTCGGAGGGACAAATTGCTCGGGAACTCCTACTGCGGGCACCGTAACGGTTACCGGCGGTACTACTTTCTGTGCTTCAGGCACACCCTCTTTCGGTCTTTCTGGTACCACGCTGGCCAACGGTATTACCTATCAGTGGCAATATTCCACTAATGGTGGTACTACATGGACCAGTTATACTGGTGCTACCAGCAGTTCTTATACTCCTACCAGTGCTATTACTACTACTACAATGGTACGATGTGTGGTGGGCTGTAGTTTTTCCGGACTTTCGGCAAATACTACTCCGGTTACTATCACTATCAATCCTAATCCTACGGTATCAGTAAGTCCGCAGAATGCTTTCATTTGCGGAACAGGCAGCGTATCTCTAACGGCATCAGGTACTGGTACTTCCTATTCGTGGTCGCCGGGTACAGGTTTAAGTTCCACTACCGGCGCTACTGTTACAGCGTCACCTACCAGCAATACCAATTATGTAGTTACAGCTACCTTGGGTGGATGTACCGCAACAGCTGCGGCTCCGGTGAATGTCGCACCAGCACTTTCCGGCCTCACCGCAACGGCGACACCATCCGCTATCTGCTCTGGATCCAGCACACAATTGGCCGGGCCGGCACAGGGTACGTCATATAATTGGTACTATATCAATCCTGCATTACATACGCTCACTAGTCCGCAAACCGCCAGCTTCACCAGCAACGATGATGGCTATGCTACGGTAGCGATTCCTTTCCAGTTTAACTATTATGGTACCGACTATTCCACTGTTTATATCGGTACGAACGGCTATGTAGGTTTTTCTACTACCAGCATGACTTCCCTGAGCGCGCAGAATCTGCCCAATTCTACGGCTCCTAATAATCTAATATCTCTTTTCTGGCACGATATGAACCTGAACAATGGTGGTACGGTTACCTACAGTACCGAAGGCATTGCTCCTAACCGGCGTTTTGTGATTTATTACAACGATGTAAAGGACTATTCGTTACCCACCAGCTCAAACAATAAGGGACAGGTTATTCTCTACGAAACGTCTAATGTGATTGATGTGCTGGTAGCGGAAACACGCAATACGGGTACTACTTATTCCCGTACACTGGGTATAGAAGATGCTAATGGTACCGCGGCCGTAGTACCTACCAACAGGAACTTAGGTACCTGGCAGATACAAGCTGCTGCACCGGAAGGATACCGTTTTGCCAGGGCGGCATACAATTACCTCTGGTCGCCCGCAGCCAATCTGAATGATTCTACTATCATCAATCCGGTAGCATCCAACAATACTACGCCTACTACGTTCACCGTAAATGTAAGCGATGTTACTACAGGGTGTGCCGGTAGCGCTACGGTAAGCACTACTATCAATCCGCTGCCTGCAGCTACTATGAGCGCAACCGATACGCTGTGCGATGGCCAGGCCGCAGTAGTAACCTTCACCGGTACTCCCGGTGCCACGGTTAAGTTCCGCGAAGACAGCAACCCCGTAGTGCTCGCGCTCGATGGTGCAGGTACGGTTACTTATACCTCTGCTCCGTTGTCCGCTACTACGGTGTACTACCTCGATACGGTTATCAGTACGCAGGGTTGTAAAGCACTCTACAATGTCACCGATACCGCAGTGGTTAATCCTCGTCCTACAGCTTCTATCTCCGGCACCACTACCATTTGCGATGGCCTTACGGCCTACCTCATGGTCAATGTAGGCCAGGGCGCCGCTCCATGGACAATAACGTATACGGATGGCTCCGCTACATACACGGAAACATCTACCAATACTTCTTTTGCAATAGCTGTTACGCCTAATACCACTACTACCTACACGCTTACGGGTATGGTAGATGCGTTGTGTACCTCGGTGTCCAACGACCTGACCGGCTCTGCTACTATTACAGTCAACCCTCGTCCTACGGCTACGCTCGCGGTTCCGCAGTCTACCATTTGCGATGGCACCATGCAGAATCTGAATGTTACCCTTACCGGAACTCCTCCATTTAATTTTGATGTGTTTGATGGTACTGCGTACACCAGCTATACCAACATCATGACCAGCAGCTACAATATCAGTATCAACCCGTCTAACACGACTACTTACAGCGTTACCTCGCTGACCGATGCTAACTGTGTGGCTTATCTGCAAGACCTGGGTAGTGCATTGACCGTAACGGTAAATCCGCGTCCTACCGCCAACATACAGAACAACGATGTTATCTGTAACGGAAACAGCACCAATCTGCTGGTAACGCTTACCGGTACTGCTCCCTGGAGCTTCAGCTACTTTAATGGCACCAACAGTACTACCGTGAACAACGTAGTGACTACTCCTTACATGCTGACGCTTACACCGAATACGACGGCTAACTACACGATAGTGTCTGTAACAGACGGCAACAACTGTTCGGCTTATCAGACAGATATAACCGGCTCCAGCAATGTGGTGGTGAACTACAATCCCGTAATACTCAGCCAGTCAGGTAACGTGAACACTTGTGCGGGTTCCAACGCGGTGTTCTCTGTGAATGTTACCGGTACGGCCCTGGTATACCAATGGACCGAAAATGGCGCGCCTATACAGAACGGTGGTGTCTACAGCGGCGCCAACACGCCTACGCTCCAAATCAGTGATATTACCGGCCTGGGCGGTAATGTTTATCAGCTCAACGTGGCGGGTGTCTGTCCACCTGCCGTAAGTTCTTCGCCCATTACATTAACGGAGAATACGCAGAACAACTGGATAGGCGTAGTAGATACCAAATGGTCTACACCCGGCAACTGGAGCTGCGGCATACTGCCTACGGCAGCAACAAATGTGAATATCACTCCGTCGGCTCCGTTCCAGCCGGAAGTAGATATCCCGACAGCTATCTGCCGCCGGTTACTTATCTATCCTGGCTCCAGCGTAGAGATCATAGGCAGCGGTAACGCGCTGGAGGTGAAGACCGATGTCATCAACCTCGGCCAGTTTGACGCCGATGCCGGTAAGCTGATACTTTCCGGTAACGGTCCTCAGAACGCCCCGGGAGTAGTGTATAAAGAACTGGAAGTACTGGGAGGCTCTGTAAAGACCTTCCTGGGCAACGTAATGGTGACCGGTAACCTGAACCTGTACGCCGGCTACATACAACTGGGCCAGTACAACCTGACGATAGCCGAGAACGCTAACGTA
>JAEUVZ010000066.1 GCA_016786665.1 Flavipsychrobacter sp. | reverse complement strand
AAAGAGTTTAGGAGATTATAAAGGTCTGGTCACAACTAAGAAAACCCGAATGAAAATCTTGGAGGATGTCGATGATGGCTTCAAAAAAATGCTTTCAGCTATCGAACAAGCTATAGCGAAAGATGCTGAGTGGTAGATTGCACCGGGGGAAAACCATCTTGTTGTTGGATGACATATTGCCCCAACTGGCCGACTATCTATTCATACGATTTAGGTCAGTTCCAGGTATTTTGCAGGCACTTCGCCAGTTAGCCATACACCATTGTCAGACATATAAAAAGCAAATCCGTCTTTATACATCTGCTCAGCTAATACTTTGAAGATCGCGGGCTTGCCATGGCGCTGTCCGACATTCTTAGCAGTATCAATATCTGTACTTAGATGAACATGATGCCGCTGCATTTTTTGTAATCCCGATGATAGAATGGCTTCAACGGAATTCGCGCCTGTACCATGAAATAGTATTTCAGGCGGCAACTGCGTTTGGTATCCCAATTCGATATCTACCGAGTGCCCCTGGTTCGCCCTTATCCTATCACATGTATCGCTGAATGCAAATCGCTTTTTAGGATTTGTGTCAACTATATGCCGAAGAACATCCATGCTAATCGGTGTGCCGCTCTCACTCATTTTGTTCAGAAGTATAGCCACATCGGTCCAGCCATTATCATCCAGGGCAATACCTATAGTTTCCGGCTTGTGCCTCAACACCAGGCTAAGGAATTTGCTGATGCGGGTGGTTTCTTTCTCTGATAGCATGATAGTACATGGCTGGCTATTGTAGTTATCTATTTTCTTTCCGGTGATCTTATGGTAGATGAATGGTCATCAAGACAAGTATTGTTCCATAAGACTAAAGATTTTTCAGATACTCCCGTATCTTCCCCTCCGTCCCTTCACTCACCGCCACCACAGGCAAGCGGAAGTTATTCCCGCAGATGCCCATTTGGCTTAGCACATATTTCACCCCCGGAGGATTACCTTCAGTAAAGAGAAGGCCAATGCCTTTCAGCAGTTTGTAATGCAGCTTACGTGCAGTATCGAAGTCGCCGTTGAGGCCGCTGTTCACCATATCCGTAAAATCTTTGGTGAAGCAGTTGGCGGCAACGGAGATAACCCCGTCCATACCCAGCGCCAGCTGGGGCAGCACCAGGTCATCATCACCGGAGAGGATAGCAAAGCCTTCGGGCTTGCCCTGCACCAGTTCCATGCACTGGGGCATTTGCCCCACCGCTTCTTTTATGGCAACGATGTTCTTAAATTCTTTTGCCAGCCGCAGTGTAGTGGCCGGGAGCATGTTGGTTACCGTACGGCCGGGAACGTTGTAAAGTATAATGGGCTTATCGGTTGCAGCAGCTATGGCTTTGAAATGCTGATAGATACCTTCCTGGGTAGGCTTGTTGTAGTAGGGCACCACAGAAAGGATACCATCCACGCCGGAGAGGTCGTAGGTTTGGAGCGCATGTATCACTTCAGCAGTATTGTTGCTGCCAATGCCGCATACCACCGGCACACGCTTATTGCCGTACTTTATAACGGCAGCCAGCACTTCCTTCTTCTCCTCCGCCGAAAGCGTAGGCGTTTCCGCGGTAGTACCCAGCGCCACCAGGTAATTGACCCCATTATCTATCACATGGTTCACCAGCTTCTCCAATGAAGGGAAATCAATTGAACCGTCTGCGTTAAAAGGCGTTACCAACGCCACACCTGTACCCCTAAATATCTGAGACATAAAATTCAAAATCAAAAGTCAAATCAAAAAAGCATCAACGTCACGTATCGAGTCTACACTTCATCATAAAAGCCCATACCCGAGAATTTCTCAATGCGCTCTTCTATGCGTTTTTCCGCTCCTTTCTTTTCCAGCACTGGCAATGTATCCAGCAGGTATTTTTTGATGGTTTCCGCCATTTGTTCCGGGTTGGCATGTGCGCCCCCTACCGGCTCCGGCAACACGTCATCTACCAGCCCAAAGCCTTTCATGTCTTCGGAGGTCAGCTTCAGTTGCTCGGCGGCCTGCTCCTTGTAGTTCCAGCTGCGCCAGAGGATAGAGGAGCACGACTCCGGAGAGATAACGGTGTACCAGGTATTTTCCAGCATCACCACTTTATCGCCTATACCTATCCCGAGCGCGCCACCCGATGCACCTTCGCCTATAATAATGCAGATAACGGGCACTTTCAGGTTCACCATCTCAAAGAGGTTGCGGGCTATCGCTTCGCCCTGTCCGCGCTCTTCTGCTTCCAGTCCGGGATAAGCGCCCGGGGTATCAATGAGGGTAACGATGGGATGGTTAAACTTTTCGGCCAGTTTCATCAGGCGCAGGGCTTTGCGGTAGCCTTCTGGGTTGGCCATACCAAAGTTGCGCATCTGGCGCATTTTGGTATTTATACCTTTTTGCTGGCCTATCACCATTACCGGCATATCCCCCAGCTTGGCCATACCGCCCACCATAGCTTTGTCGTCTTTTACCTGTCGGTCGCCATATAGTTCTGTAAAGCCGGAAAATATTTTTTCTATGTAGTAAAGCGTATATGGGCGCTCCGGGTGGCGGCTGAGCTGCACCCGCTGCCAGGGCGTCAGGTTGCTGTATATGGTGGTGCGGGTCTTTTCTATTGCTTCTTCCAACTCACGGATACTGCCGCTTACATCTACCTGCTGGTTTTTGGCAGACATATCTTTGAGTTTGTTTATTTGTGCGTATAATTCTTCAATAGGCTTTTCAAAATCCAGGAACTGCATAAAGTACAATTGAGGCTACAAAAGTAACGGTTTGAATTTTTTTAAAAGAACATTTGCAGAATTTAGAAAAATGCGTTTATCTTTGCAGCCCCAACAGTTACAGAACGGTTGCCGGAAAAGATAACAATTAGCTCTTTTTATATATAATTGAACGTATTGGATTGGTAGTTCAGTTGGTTAGAATGCCGCCCTGTCACGGCGGAGGTCGCGGGTTCGAGTCCCGTCCAGTCCGCAAGAAGCTTCACAGAAATGTGAGGCTTTTTTGTTTTAGGGGGTTCTGGTAATCCCAAAGGTGGGTGGCTTTTCGCAAGAGCGTCTATTGCGCCTCTATCTCGAAATACTTCAGCACAGACTTATAATTGTCCTGCGCAGTAAGACAGGTGGCCAGTAGATACTCCTTTACGCACGTCCATTCCCGCAATCCCAGGTAGTAGAACAGCTTCAGGTCATCTTCAATAATAAATGGTACGGTATTGTTTGCAAGACACTCTTTAAGCATAATAAGCCTGCCTACCCGTCCGTTGCCGTCGTGGAAAGGCTGGATTACTTCAAAGCGATGATGAAAGTCAATTTAAAACAGCCTCAACAACCCCTCGCCCGGGAACCAGGTTACCGAAGGTAGAGATAAGCGCCTATCTGCACGGCGATGCCCAGGAAGTAGCCAAGCCACACCTCCCATATGCGGTGGGCGCCCAGCAGCATGCGGGCGGTACCGATAACGCCGGCAATCACTACCGCCACAAAGAACGGAACGACCATATTTACCGGACAGGTAAACAGCAGCACGAGCATGATGCCCAGCATACCTCCCGCGGCGGTAGTATGCATGCTTACCTTGTAAAAAATACTCACCAGGAACAGGAGGATAATTCCCCAAAAGCTACCCAGCGTAAGCGTATGCAGCAGTACCGGCACTTCGTCGCTGTTGCTGAACACATGGTTGGCCCAAAAGTAAAAGATCATGCAGCCTATTAAGGGTATGATGCGGTCTTTGGGGTCGCTCATGTAGATGCTTTTGATAAAGCCCAGCCCCTTCAGCAGCAATACGGTAAACAGCGGAAAGAAAACGGTATTGAGGGCTATCATCGCCAGCCAGCGGTAAAACATGCCCGGCTCTATGCCGGCAAAACTGGTCTGGCGGGTAAGATGGTATAAAACAAAGGTCATCGCCGCCGGCATAAACACCGGGTGAAACACATATGAAACCAACTGCGCCAAAAAACGCAATGGCTTTGACCGCGTACCACTGGCGGGCGACGCTTTCCCGGTTGTATTTATATCATTCATTTTACTAAAAATCTAAGATTGGGGACAACCATTTTTTCACCTCTTCCTTATCCATGCCTTTCCTGGCTGTGTAATCATCCAGTTGGTCGGCCATTATTTTATTGATACCGAAATAGACGCTTTGCGGGTGACTGAAGTACCAGCCGCAAACGGATGCCGCAGGGTACATAGCCAGCGATTCCGTGAGCGTAATGCCCGCGCTGTTGCCTGCGTCCAGCAAATCAAAAAGCTTGTACTTCTCGGTATGGTCGGGGCAGGCCGGGTAGCCCGGTGCCGGACGAATACCCTGGTACGTTTCCTTCACCAGTTCCTCCGTGCTAAGGGTTTCATTTACCGCGTATCCCCAAAACTCCTTACGGGTGCGCAGGTGCAGCACCTCGGCAAAGGCCTCGGCCAGGCGGTCGGCTATGGCTTGCAGCATTATCTTGCTGTAGTCATCGTGCTCAGCGGCAAAGCGTTGCAGGTGGGGTTCTATACCGTGTATGCTTACCGCAAAGGCGCCCATGTAGTCTTCGCTGTCGGGCTTCACAAAATCGGCCAGCGAGAAGTTAGGCTGCCCGGCTGCTTTCTTTATCTGCTGCCGCAGAAACTCCAGCTTCACCAATTCCTGGCCGCTGTCACCCAGCAGGGTAATGGTATCGGCGCCTATTCTCCGGGTTTCCCAGAAACCTATAGCACCCTTTGCGGTCAGCCACCGCTCTGCTATTATTTTGTCCAGCAGCGCATTGGCATCCTCGTACAGCTTAGTTGCTTCCGCGCCTACGTGCTCATCCTGCAATATAGCGGGGTACTTGCCCCTCATTTCCCAGGCAATAAAGAATGGGCCCCAGTCTATATACCGGCGTATTTCTTCCAGGTCGTAATCGGGGAAGGCGCGCGTGCCGGTAAACGATGGTTTGTACGGGGTATGGTTCACCCAGTCAACTTTCACGCCATTGGCCTGCGCCTCTGCCAGGGGCAGGTATTCTTTTACCACTTTCTTATTCTCAAACTCTTCCCGCAGTTGCTTGTACTCACTGCTTATCGATTCCAGGAAGGGTTGTTTCTGTTCTTTGCTCAGCAGGTTGGTTGCCACGGTTACACTGCGGCTTGCGTCCAGCACGTACACTACACCCTCATCATACTGCGGGGCTATTTTTACCGCGGTGTGCATGCGCGATGTAGTAGCGCCACCTATCAGCAGGGGCTGCTTCATACCACGGCGTTTCATTTCCCGGGCTACGTGCACCATTTCGTCCAGCGATGGGGTTATCAGGCCACTGAGGCCTACCATGTCTACCTTCTCCTTTATGGCTGTTTCCAGTATCTTATCGGCGGGCACCATTACGCCCAGGTCTATTATATCATAACCATTGCAACCCAGTACCACGCCTACTATATTCTTTCCTATATCGTGCACGTCACCCTTCACGGTGGCCAGAAGTATTTTCGGCGCTCCTGCCTGTTCTGCATTCACCGTACCTGCTTTTTCGTGCGCTAGTCTCCGCTCTTCTTTTTCGGCCTCTATAAAGGGGAACAGGTAGGCCACGCTTTTCTTCATTACCCGCGCACTCTTCACTACCTGCGGCAGAAACATTTTTCCACTGCCAAAGAGGTCGCCCACTACATTCATCCCATCCATCAGTGGGCCTTCTATCACTTCCAGCGGTTTGCTGTAAGCCTGCCGGGCCTCTTCGGTATCTTCATCT
>JAEUVZ010000031.1 GCA_016786665.1 Flavipsychrobacter sp. | reverse complement strand
GTGGGTGTGTTTTGGGCTTGTTTGGTTCTGATAAGTGTGCTGTGCTGACCACCTCCCCCAAGCTGCGCAAGGGGACTCCTCCTAAGAACAGGAGGGGAGCTTTTTAGAATAAGTCTTTTTTTTTGAAGGTAGTTTAATTGGTTCCCCTCCTGTTTTTAGGAGGGGTGGCCGCAGGCCGGGGTGGTCGGCACGGCGAATGAGCTAAGTAAGCTACTTCCACACCCACCCCGTCTTTCGACTGTTTTATCTACCTCCCGTTTGACACCGGGCCCTTCAGCGGGAAGAACGCTGTTCATCAAGGCTTCGGCTACCGCTCAGCCTGACAGTGGCGGTTATGGGGGTGTTTGGTTCTGATAAGTTCGCTGTGCTGACCACCCCAGCCGGTAAAAAATGGCTTCGCTTTTTTACCGGCATCCCCTCCTAAAAACAGGAGGGGAACTGGGTGGTGGGTGTATGTTGGGTTGTTTGGTTCTGATAAGCTCGCTGTGCTGACCACCTCCCCCAAGCTGCGCAAGGGTACTCCTCCTAAGAACAGGAGGAGAGCTGGGTGGTGGGTGTGTTTTTGCCCGTTTGCTTCTGATAGGTGTGCTGTGCTGACCACCCCAGCCGGTAAAAAATGGCTTCGCTTTTTTACCGGCGTCCCCTCCTAAAAACAGGAGGGGAACTGGGTGGTGGGTGTGTTTTGGGCTTGTTTGGTTCTGATAAGTGTGCTGTGCTGACCACCTCCCCCAAGCTGCGCAAGGGTACTCCTCCTAAGAACAGGAGGAGAGCTGGGTGGAAGTAGCCCGGTTGGTTCTGATAAGTTCGCTGTGCTGACCACCCCAGCCGGTAAAAAATGGCTTCGCTTTTTTACCGGCATCCCCTCCTAAAAACAGGAGGGGAACTGGGTGGTGGGTGTGTTTTGGGGTTGTTTGGTTTTGATAGGTTCGCTGTGCTGACCACCTCCCCCAAGCTGCGCAAGGGGACTCCTCCTAAGAACAGGAGGAGAGCTGTGTGGTGGGTGTGTTTTGGGTTGTTTGGTTCTGATAGGTTCGCTGTGCTGACCACCTACCCCCAAGCTGCGCAAGGGTACTCCTCCTAAGAACAGGAGGAGAGTTTTTATCGAAGTGCTTTTCTTTTGTATATAGTTTATTTGGTTCCCCTCCAGTTTTTTAGGAGGGGTGGCCGCAGGCCGGGGTGAGGCTTATTCCCCAATCCCGCCTCTTTCCTTCACATACCCGGCCTTAAACCGGAGTACCCGTACTGTCTGCAGCACTACAGAAAAGCAGATGAGGGCCATGCCGCCGTAGAAGCCGGGGGTGAGTTCCTTGTTCTCGTTGAAGAAAAGGAAGGCGAGGGCCATGCCGTAGATGGGTTCCAGGTTCACGCTGAGGGTGGCGGTAAAGGAGGATATGTACTTCAGGGCGTTGAGCGCCAGCGATTGGGCCCATACGGTGCAGCAGAGCGCGAGGATGATGAGCCATATCCAGTCGTTGTGGCCGGCCAGGGAGTGGGTACCGGTAAAGAGTCCGGCGATGCTGCCCTGGTTGGGCCAGAGGCCGGTGCCCGGGAAGGCCGCCAGGTAGAAGGGCAGCAGCAGGGTGATCATCAGGAAGCCGGTAGCCATCTCGTAAAAGACCATGGTACGGGCAGGGTAGCTATTGGCCATGCGCTTGTTCAGCATGGTAAAGATGGAGCTGAGTATGGCCGAGATAACCCCGAAGATGATGCCGATACTGAAGGCCTGCTGCGATTGGTAAATAAAGTAGACCCCCAGCAGCGCCAGGAAGCCGATGAAAAGCTCGCCCAGGTCGTGCTTGCCTTTGTTCACAAAGGGGTCCAGCAGGGAGGTGAAGATACTGGCGGTGGAAAGGCAGATGAGGGCTATGGAGGCGTTGGCCAGCTTAATGGAGCCGTAGAAGGCTACCCAGTGGAGGGCCATGAGGCAGCCAATGAGGGCCAGGTTCCCCAGGTCGCGGGCGGGGATGCGCACCCACTGGCGGCGGTAGCAGAGTATTACGGCCATAAAGATGGCCGTGAGCGCCATGCGGTACCACACCAGCACGGCATAGTCCATATGTATGGCCCTGCCGAGCACCCCGGTAAATCCCCAGAGTACCACGGCGAGGTGTATCTGCAAAAGCGCCTTTTTCATTCCGTTGGAGGGCAAAACTAGAATAAAAGATTTCAGGATTTTAATAAATGTTTACCTAAAAATATCGGCATGCATCAAATCAAATAATTACATTTGTTCACTCAAAAATCTTTTACCACTTCTGTCGGCCTTTTAAATGGACAACACTTACAGCGAGCTCGTAAAACAAACCTTCGGATTTCCGCAAGAGGGTTTTGAAGTTCAGGATACATATCTGCAATTCAACGGATTGGATATTAAGCGCCTTATAGATAAGTACGGCACCCCTTTTAAGCTTACCTACCTGCCCAAAATAGGCCAGCAGGTGAACAAGGCTAAAAAGATGTTCAACGACGCTATAAAGAAGCACCGCTACGATGGGCGGTACTTTTACTGCTATTGCACCAAGAGCTCACACTTTTCCTTTATAGTAGAGGAGGCGCTGAAGCACGGTGTGCACATAGAAACGTCTTTCGCCTACGATATAGAAATCATCAAGCAGCTGTACAAGCGCCGGAAGATTAATAAGGATACCGTTATTATCTGCAATGGGTTTAAGACAAAGACCTATACCCGCAATATAGCCCGGCTGATAAATGACGGGTTTAAAAACGTGTACCCGATACTGGATAACAAGGCCGAGTTTGAGGACTACAAGAAATCGATACGGGCGAAGGACCCGGTGAATATCGGCATCCGTATAGCGGCTGAGGAAGAGCCTACGTTCGATTTTTATACCTCGCGCCTGGGTATCCGCAGCCGCGATGTGCTGGAGTTTTATATAGACAACATAAAGGGCAATAAGAAATTCAACCTGAAGATGCTGCACTTCTTTATGAACAAAGGCATAAAGGATGATGTGTACTACTGGAGCGAGCTGAATAAAATGCTGACGCTCTACTGCCAACTGAAGAAGATATGCCCTGAGCTGACCGGCCTGAACATAGGCGGCGGCTTCCCTATAAAGCACTCGCTGGGCTTTGACTACGACTACAACTATATGGTGAACGAGATAGTCTCTACCATAAAGAAGGTATGCAAACGTAATAAAGTAGACGTGCCGGATATCTATACCGAGTTCGGCTCGTTCACAGTAGGGGAGTCGGGCGCGGTAATCTACAGCGTGCTGGACGATAAGATGCAGAACGACCGGGAGATATGGTATATGATAGATAGCTCTTTCATTACCACGCTGCCCGATACCTGGGGTATAGGGGAGAAGTTCCTCATGCTGCCCATCAATAAATGGAACAAGGAATACCAGGAGGTACACCTGGGCGGCCTCACCTGCGATAGTCACGACTTTTATACCTCCGAAGAGCATATCAATGCCGTGTTTCTGCCGAAGCTGGACCGGGAGAAAGGAGCGGAGCCTTTATATATAGGCTTCTTCCACACGGGCGCCTACCAGGACCAACTGGCGGGCTATGGCGGCATAAAGCACTGTATGATCCCCTCTCCCAAGCACGTGGTGGTGGAGTATAACAAAGACGGGGTGCTGGAAGACTGGCTGTATGCCAAAGAGCAAACGCCGCAAAGCATGCTGAAGATATTGGGGTACATACGCTAACAGCGAGCGAAAAAGAAAGAATATGAAGACATGGATGCAGATAGCGACAGCCGCGGTGGTGCTGCTGGCCTCGTGCACGAAGGATACAACGAACAGCGGACTGGACGCCGTGAACCAGGCCGACCTGGACCTGGCCCAGAAGGCGGGTAAGCTCTATGTAGCTAATATGGAGCTGGGCCGCTACGTATATGACCGCACCAACGACAGCCTGGTGGCAAAGCTGGCGGAAAACCTGCTGGTAACCAGCGACCGCGCTTATACCCAACTGATAATAAACGCAAAGGGCAAAGGCATACCCGTGCCCAATACAGTAGATGAAACACACCAGGCCATCCGCACGGGGATGGAGAGCCTGACCGGCTGGACGCTGGATTCGGCCTTTGTACACAATGCGCTGCAAGACCAGCGCAATCTGCTGGCGGTATATAACCAGCACCAGCAGGAAGGCAACAACGCCACCATAAAAATGCACAGCCGTTACTATGCCGATACATTCCGGATGCACCACGACATGGCCGACAGCCTGGCGCTGATGTATTAATATACCCATAGCCGCTACCGGCAGACGATACTAAAAGATAAAGGCGGGAAAACCCGCCTTATCTTTTTCAAACACACCTACACACATCCATCGCACATTGTCTGTCTATCTCACGCTCAAAAAAAATCCTCGTCACGCTTCGCCTTACGCTATGGTAATTTCCTGGGTAGCGGGGCTTACGTTTTCTTTCTTCGGCAGCGTTACTTCCAGCACACCATCGGTGTAGCGGGCGGCGATGCCGGCATTGTCAATCTTGTCGTTCAGGGTAAAGCTCCTTTTAAATGAGCGGAAGCTATACTCGCTGCGGAGCACATTGCCTTCTTTTTCTTCTTTGTTCTCTTCCTTGTGCTCAAAGGATACATTCAGTACATTCTTGTCCAGTTGTATTTTGAAGTCTTCTTTCTTCAGTCCCGGTGCTATCACCTGCATGGTGTAGGCGGCATCCGTTTCGCGGATGTTTACCGGTACGTTCATCCTGTCTTTGCTAACGTCGGTGTGGAGCAGGTTGTTCCATCCGCCGTTAAACATTTCATCCATCAGTCCGCCAATAGTGCGGGTCATCATTCCGTTGTTTTTAGTGCTGTACATAGTTGTAATTGTTTTAAAGTTTTTAATTCCTGATTACGAGAGGGTAGATGCAAACGCTGTACCGTTGCAATATTTACGCCATAATGGCGTGTTTATTTATTTTGAAAAGACAAAATGACTGATTTATTGTATTTTGTCGGCCAATTTAGGTTATTGGGATTGGGATGTGAGCTGGTAGTAGGGCGTAGGTAGTATTAACGGACGGTTAAAACACCTCTCGTAGCTGTGTATAGCATATGTATTGGGGAAAAATATATTTTAATATCCCAAAGCTTTTATAGATATTTGTTAGTCTTACGATGGGTTAGTAAGTACAGTCCTACCGTCCCTAACACAGTTGGGGACGGTTCTTTTTTTCTCTCCTCTATTTTTTTGTGGTAAACAGTTAGCGGCAACGTAGTTAGCTGCCGGCCAGGTAATCGTCTACGTTGTTGAAAAGGAATTCAGGATACTGTGCGGAAAACTTCATGCGCACAAATCCACCTCTTAGCGGACGCGCGGCGGGTTGTTGCAACGCCTCCGTGCTGACAGGTATCAATTCGTATTCCGCGCCGGGAAAATGTTTCAATACACGCAAAGCCAGTTCTACACGGTTCATGTAGTCGGTGCCGCCTATGTGGTAGATACCGCTTTTGTTATCGCGCAGCAATACAAACATAGCGCGTGCTATATCCCAGGCGTTGGTGGGTGAGGCGAACTGGTCGTAGGGAAGTTTTAAAGTCAGCTTCTGTTGGTTGCGGCATTGGTCGGCTATGCGCGCTACAAAATTTTTCCCGCGTGCTTCGTTTCCGTACACATTGGTCACGCGTAGTACCAGCGTGCCCGCGGCGCTGAGCGATAGCGTTTCCGCTTCCAGCTTGTGGCGGCCATATACGCTGATGGGGTTTACTGCTGCCTCTTCGGTGTACGGCCCGGTTTTACCGTCAAACACGTAGTCGGTGGAAATGTAGACGAAGCGCGCCTTGCATTGTTGTGCCAGTGCCAGCAAGTTAATGGTGCTTTGCACTGTCTGGGTATAGCTTTCTTCGGGATGTGTTTCGCAATGGTCTACATGGGTGAGGGCGCCGCAGTGGACGATTACATCGGGCTGCCAGGCTACGAGGTCGAAGTTATCGGGGTTAGCAGGCTGCAGGGTATCGAAGAATACGGTGCCGGGAGTAGGGTAAGAGAAATAAGAACCTTTCACGTCCCATCCCTGTTCTGTAAAGTGCTTCCTGCAATTGCCGCCTACCAGGCCCGATGCGCCAGCTATAAATACCTTCATGCTATACCCGTGTATTAAGGGCGCTAAGTTAGTGATTAGTTACATTCTAAAAACGGTTGCCCCGGCACTATGGCAATAGCAGTACCCGGTAGCTTTTGCGTTCGTGGCCAATCATCAGTTCCAGTTGGTACATTCCGGCGGGCTGTAAGGAGAGGTCGATAAGCAGTTGATCGCCGGCACGGGCAGCAGGCAGGCTCAGTGGCTGCCCCACCATATTGTAGACCGCTGCCTGTACGCTTGCACACGCTGGTGGCAGTGTTACCCGCACCTGTCCCTGTGTGGGGTTGGGGTAGACTGTGATGTTGTCTATAGCGGCTACTTCGTTTACCGAAGTGACTACCGGCGGGGGTAGCGGGTGTACGGAAGTATCCTGCCTGAACTTCACTACCCATATATCGAACTTACCGTGGTTGCCGGTAGCATCGCCGTCGTTGGAGTTGGTGAGCCCCAGGGCTATATAGCCGGTATCCGCAGTCGGCACTATTTTTACAAAATTATCGTAGGAACTACCACCGAATTGACTAATCACAGAGAGCTGTCCGTCTTTCTCCCGTTTTGATATATAGGCATCTGCCAGGGTGTCGAATCCTGTTGGGCCGCACAATACAAAGGTGGAGTCAAGATTGCAGGACACATCAAGGGTTGTATGTGTGATGTCCGTCTCCCATATTTGGAAGGAATCGCTTTTTATCAACCGGTTGGTGCGCGCTTCCGTGATTGGGTTCATGGTTCCCAAAATAATATACTTTCCATCCAGGGTGGGTTTTATACAATGATATATGAAGAATACCTCGTTGGATTTTTCTACCTCTAACACGCCGTCTTTGTCGATCTTTACCAACCACGAAGCAGGCATTACCGGTTGCTCTCCAAAGCGTATATAGCCGGCAACAACAAGCCCGCTGTCCCTGGTTTCAATAATGTCGCCTTGGGGATAGTAATTGGTAAACCAATCCGTGATTACATGTTGGTATTGCCACATTACATTCAGTTGCGGATCTATTTTGGTAACCGTCCTGCTGCTGTGGTGTAGCGTCACATAGTTCCCGTCATACACCTGTATTACAGATGAGCTGGGGGTGGTTGTATTGCCAGTCAATCTGTCCGTTTGGGGTTAGTTTGGTCAGTAAGCTACCACTTATTATATACCCGCTGTCGGTAGTCTGAACGATGTTTTTCGCGGAAGTAACATTCACTAAGTATTGCTGCCATTCAATGTCGCCTGCAACATCCAGCTTGAATATCCATGTCTTGTTACCGAAAGGCGCGTTTATGAGGTCTCCGTCCGTGGCCGCGCTTTTGCCCAGCACTATGTAACCTCCGTCGAATGTTTGTTTAATGTCTACGGCATCTTCGTTTTCAGAGCTGCCGTAGCAGCGCGCCCATTCTATTCCGGGAAAGTATCCCTGGCCCCATGTGGCGCCGCAGCAAAAAAATCCGGTAATGAATAGCGTCAGTTTTTTCATAGTCCGTTAATTGAGTACGATGCGGAATGTTTTTCGTTGTGCGTTCTTTTTTACCTCCAGGAAGTAGATACCTTGAGGTTGGCCAGCCAGGGAGAGGGTAGTGTGCCTGTCCCCGGCTGTGCGTGTTTGCAGTAACTGGCCGGTTATGTTGCGTACCGTGAGGGTAGCGTCGTGGTAGCCAGCGGGGAGATTAATGTGCACCTGTCCCTGCGTAGGGTTGGGGTAGACTGTGATGTTGTCTATAGCGGCTACTTCGTTTACCGAAGTGATTACCGGCGGTGGCAGCGGGTGTACGGAAGTATCCTGCCTGAACTTCACCACCCATATATCGAACTTACCATGGTTGCCGGTAACATCGCCGTCGTTGGAATTGGTGAGCCCCAGGGCTATATAGCCGGTGTCAAGCGTTAGTGCGATCCTGGTAAATTTATCGTTCCTGCTACCTCCGTGCATCACGGCTACCAGGCTGTCGCCGTCTTTGTGCCTTTTGGTAATGGTGCCATTACTCAGGCTGTCGTGGCCTGCAGCTTTCCATCCGCACACTACAGTCGTCGCATCCATATTCAGCTCCAGGTCACCTGTTACCGTAAAGTGGATAGGATTGTTCCAGAAGAGTGTAGAGTCGCATCTTATCAGCCTGGGGGTGATGCTGTTTACCGTCCCGATGTATTTACCTACCGGGTCTACCCTGAATTCGGCAAAGCGATACATGTTCTTCTTAGTTTGAGTGCCGTCAGGACGAATTTTCGCCATCCAGGTGAAATAAGACTCCGGAATTTCCACCTCTCTTTCACCGCCACTCACCAGTATACTACTGTCTGCCGCTTCTATAAACCGGGTATTGACCTGGTAGCTTCTCCAGAAGGAATCCGTACCCGCTACGTTTGCACTCCATACCATATCTCCCACCTCGTTTAGCTTCGTAATGATGACCAGCGAATTTTGGTAAAAGGTATTAGTACTCTGCAGGGCATAACCACCGTCCAGCGTTTGCAGTACATACTTCGAGGGATAGGGCTTCTGCCATTCTATGCTTCCATTTGCGTCCAGTTTGGTAAACTGTCTACCGCCCAATATGCACCCGCCGTCATTGGTCACTACCAGGTTACCGGGGGCGCCTCCATTCAGAAAATATCTTTGCCATACCAGGTCTCCATCCGCATTGAGCCGGAACAGCCATGTTTTGCTACCGAAGGGCGCGTTTATGAGGTCTCCATCCGTGGCCGCGCTTTTGCCCAGCACCAGGAAACCGCCATCGGTAGTGGTTTGTATGTCAATCGCCTCTTCATTTTCGGAGCTGCCGTAGCAGCGGCTCCATTCTACAGGGGGGAAATAATGCTGCGCCAGCAGGGTAGAGGACGCTGCCATGCCCAGCAGCAGGGTAAGCAGCAATGTAAGTGGCCGTGCCATTCTTAGAAGGTTTTAAAGGTGTATATTAATAGTATTATCAAATATAAGATGTTTTAATTAAAAAGTAATAAACAGCAGAAGTTTCAGCCGCTGTAAAAAAATCAGCTTTGGAATACAATATTGAGAAATATCTTCCGTTACTTTGTAATTCAAAGTGCTTTCTATGCAGACCCACGACAAACAATCTTCGCTCGAAACCCTTCGTGAGATACATACCATTATGGATCGCTCCGCAAGGTTTATTTCCCTCAGCGGGTGGAGCGGCGTATGGGCTGGCGCAGCGGCGCTGGCCGGTGCGGCGGTGGCTTATGGATGGATAACGGAGGGGGCCGGCTACACTGCCACCAACTACCAGCCCTATGTGTGGCTGGCGCTGGGCGTGCTGGCAGTAGCGCTGGTGGGAGGCTACTTTTTTACGGCCCGCAAAGCCAAAGCTGACGGCCGCCCCATGTGGAATAACGCCACCCGGCAGCTGGTGTTGCAGATGGCGATACCATTGGCGGCGGGGGGCTTGTTCTCGCTGGTCTTCCTGGCGAAGAATGATGTGGAGTATGTAGCGCCGGCCTGCCTGGTGTTTTACGGTCTGGCCCTTATAAACGGCAGCAAATACACGCTATCGGACATTAAATACCTGGGCGTGCTGCAGGTGTTCCTGGGGGCTACCAACCTGCTGATGCCGGGGTGGGGGCTTTACTTCTGGGCGACAGGCTTTGGCGGCTTGCACATTCTATACGGCATTTTTATGTGGAACAAATACGACAACAGGCGGACGGAAGAATGAACCCTATAGAACACCTGAATAAAATTTTTGACAGCCGGATACGCATCGGTATCATGAGTGCGCTCATTGTGAACGAGCACCTGAACTTTAATGACCTGAAGTCGCTGATAGATGTAACCGATGGCAACCTGGCCACACACTTAAAAACACTGGAAGAGAACAAATACATAAAAGTGCAGAAAGGGTTCATAGGGCGCAAGACAAATACGCTTTACTCCATCACCGAGAAAGGGAGCAAGGCCTTCCGGGCGCACCTCGCAGCCCTGGAAAAAATTATTAAGGGATTGAACTAGTGTTTTTTTACCCAATTCACTTTGTAATTAAAAGTGCTTTTTAAAAGTTGGATGTCAATGAAACAAAAAACGATAGAAACAGTAGGGGTAAAGATGTGGTGTACCTCGTTCCTGGTGTTCTCGGTGGTATTTATAGCGGTTACTCTCTTTACGAACAACCGCATAGAGACAATAGCGGAGCTGGCGGGGTTTGCGGTGTTCTTTACTATCTCCACCGCTTTGTTCGGCTTGCCGGGAATACTGGTGATAGACCACATATACCTGCGTGCCTGCCTGGGCCATATTGGTAACAAGTGGGTGTTTCCCCTCACATTCCTTGCGGTAGCCTTTATCATCATTGCCTGCATGTGGCTGGCGTTTGGCCTTTTTATTGACGAGTATCTGACCGGCAGTTTTTACGTCACTGCACTTATTACATCTGCTATCACCACATCGATACACGCCCGGCATCTAGCCTCTAAGAAGAAAGCAGGATAATGATTTCATCAACAGCACTAATCAACATCGCCAAAATAAAACACGAAAAAAATGACAATTCTCAAAACCTGGTTTACAGCTTATGTGCTGCATGCGAGTTTCTACCTTTTCACCGGTGAAATTGCGGGGGCTATCCTGGTAGCAATGTTCAGTTTTCCCGCCAGCCTGCTGGGCATACCGGTTCTCTACCTGTTCTGGACAATAACTTCCGACCGTGCGACTGATAAAATCTGGATTACGGTATCCAGTTGCCTGGTAGGCGCAGTTACTGCAGTGGCCGCTTCGCTGGCCACCATTGCCGTCATAGCGAAAAGCCTATCGGGAGAAACGCTGGCCAGCAATAGCCTCTTCATCGTGCTACCGGTATTAGCGGCGATATTTTCTATCGTCTTCTGGCGAAGCGATATCTATACCTATGCCCAACGCCACGTTTCACCTAAAACAGAGACTGAACTATGATAACTAAACTTAAGAAATTCCGCGAACGAACACTGGTTTGGCTCACCCACCGGGTAGCGCTGCCCGTACTGCTGGTTATCCGCAAGCCTAAGGAATTCCCGTATAATATGCCGCAGTTGCAGGCGCTTCCTGAAGGAACACTGGGACGTGAGCTGGCTTTGTTCCTGCGTGGAAACGACCTGCACCTGTTGAGATACTATGAGAAACATGATATCAAGCACGTACTCATGGGCTATCCATCTACGGAGGAAGGGGAGGTGTGCCTGCAATACTTTATGCTGGGCAATGGCCATGTATCGTTCCCCGTACTGATAACCGTTACGTTCGGTGCGCTCTTTATGCCCGAGCATTACCGGCTTTTCGCTCAAGCTTACCGCCGGGGAAAGGCCACTCCATCAATGAACGGGGTGGAGTGGTTCGACCTGGTACCGCTGTCATTACGCTCTGTTCAGCAACAACTACAATTAACCAACAACATATAATCATCCCACTCCCGCCTGCGGGGAAGGAAACAAACAATCGATTATGAGCATCACAAATGAAGTAGCCAATTTCTGGGACCGCCACCGGGTACTGATAAAGGGATTCCTTACCGGTTTTCTCATCCTTATCATGCTGATACCAACGGCCTTGCTGCTCGGCCTGGTATCGGAGCGCGAGCAGCGGCAGGCGCAGGTAATAGAGGAGATAAGCAGCAAATGGGCCAGCGCACAAACCTTGCAGGGCCCTGTGCTGATAGTGCCTTATAAAACGGTTACCACCACGGAGGGGAAGACCTACGAAACCGTGCGCCAGGCATATCTGTTGCCCGAGCATCTGTCCATTAACGGCAAGTTACTGCCGGAGGTGCGCCACCGCAGCCTGTACAGCGTTACGCTTTATCGCTCTGCTGTGCTGATGGAAGGTACGTTCGGAGCCTTTCCCGCTGAGTTACTGCAAATAGACCCGGCGCAGATAATGTGGAACGATTGCCACCTGGTAATGGGCCTTAACGATGCCCGCGGGCTGGAAGAAGAAGTGACGCTGAACTGGAGCGGTGCGCAAAAGATATTTGAGGCAGGCATGCCCGATAACAAAGTCGTTTCCGGCGGGCTGAGTGTGCCGCTGGCCCTGGCGCAGGGAACTAATACGTTTTCCATCAGCATAAAGCTGAAGGGCTCGGGGCATTTGTATTTCACCCCCGTGGGCAAAACAACTGAGGTAAAATTATCCTCCGCCTGGAAAGACCCCGCCTTTGATGGCCAGTACCTGCCGGTGCAGACACCGGAGATAACTGACAATGGCTTTTCCGCCTATTGGAAGGTGCTGCAGGTATCGCGCAGCTACCCGCAGGCATGGAAGGAAAGCGCCACTTACGAAATCGGGCAGTCTTCCTTTGGCGTAAAGCTTATACAACCCACGGATGGATACGCTAAAACCAGCCGGTCGGTAAAGTACGCGATACTGTTCATCGCCCTCACCTTCACCATTTTCTTTTTCCTGGAGCTGTTGCAGAAAAAGGAGGTACACCCCCTGCAGTACATACTGGTAGGTATGGCGCTTTGCATCTTCTACTCGCTGTTGCTGTCTATATCAGAATACACGGGCTTCAATCCCGCCTATGCCATTGCCGCTACCGCTACAGTATCGCTGATAGGCTTGTACACCTGGAGCATATTCCGGAAGCTGAAGATAGCGCTGGGTTTTACACTCGCTCTCAGCGGGCTCTATGGCTACATCTTTATCCTCATACAGTTGCAAGACTATTCTTTACTCTTCGGCAGCATCGGGTTGTTCGTTATTGTCGCTATCATCATGTACTACTCCCGCCGGGTAGACTGGTATGGCATCACCCGACCGCAGCCGGATAAACAAACAGCATTATGAAACCAAACAATTCAGTAACTATCAGCGGCCGCCTGGCCAGCATTGGCTACGCGCTTAATGGGTGGAGGCTCCTGCTGAAGCGGGAACCGAATACCCGCCTGCACCTGGCGGCCACTATAGTGGTGCTGGCGGCCGCCGTCCTTACCGGGCTCAGCAAGACGGAATGGCTGGCTATTGTATTCGCCATAGCTATGGTGTGGCTGGCGGAAGGATTCAATACCTGTATAGAGCTCTTCTGCGATCTCTATTGCGGCGGGCAATACAATCGCGCGGTAGGCATTGTGAAAGATATAGCCGCCGGTGTGGTGCTGCTGGCATCGGTAGCCAGCCTGGCCATAGGTATTATCGTATTCTTTTTATAAAAATCAAAAAATCATCAGCTAATGCAATTTTTCAGCAGGTACCAGCATTTATTCTTTTCTATACTGTTTACCTTTTTCCTGGTAGGTATACGGATGATCATGACCGGGACACATACTTTTGCCTTCATCCCCTGGAATACCTTCCTGGCCATCGTGCCGCTGTGGTTCAGTTATCTCTTGCCGGCGGCGCGGGGCAGGGTAGCCTGGCTGTATGCGGCGCTGTGGCTCCTGTTTTTTCCTAATGCCATGTATATGGTTACCGACTTGTTTCATCTGCGGGAGCGCGAGAAAGTACCCTATTGGGCCGACCTGCTCCTGCTCTTTTCCGCCGCGGTAAATGGGCTCATTGCGGGTTTTCTCTCGCTATACAATACCGAGCAATGGCTTCGGCAAAGGGGTAGTGGAAAGCGCAGGCACCTGTTCATAGTAGCGGCCATGCTGCTCTGCGGCTACGGTATCTACCTGGGCCGCTACGAGCGTTGGAACAGTTGGGATGTGGTGGCGCAGCCTTTTGCATTGTTGTCGGGCATAGCCGACCACATTCTTCACCCTATGCGCAATATTGATGCCTGGATGGTGACCGGCCTCTTTGGTGTATGGATGTACCTGCTGTATGGTTTTTTGAAGACGGGTTTCCGTCGTATACGTTAAGTATGAACTATAACCGCTCCTAAAACAAGAAGCTCCCAATTCGGGAGCTTCTTGTTTTAGATAGCTGGTAGTAGCTGTACTATTAGCTGCCTACATTTATATCTACTGCAAAGCGCACCTTTATGGTCAGGTCTTTGGTAGTAGCCGTGCGGAGCGTTCCGCCGATCATATAGTTCCAGTTGCCGGCCTTCAGGTATGGGAGTATGTCTTTGCTGGCGTCTACCGGCAGCGTCAGTGATTCTGCATAGGTGTCGGGATTGTTCTCAATCTTCAGTTCCAGTTGTGGCTGGCCGGTAGCGTTCAGCTTCACCTGCGCCATGCTGAAGTTCTGAAAGTTGTTGCCGGCATCCGGGTTCAGGATGGTCAGTGTACACGACTTTATTTTAGCCGACTTGATATTGTCTATGCCCAGTTGATTGGCCGTGTTGTCTTTTATGAATTTATCCAGGTCCAGGGTTTCGCTGGCGGAAGCTGCATCAAAGTAAGTTCCCGTATTAGATTGCGGCGAAACCGTGAATTGTGTTTCAGCGGTTTGGAATGTAAGATCGTAGTTGAGGTTTTTGAGGGCCTCTTTTTTTAGTTTATCGCAAGAGACTAATGAGAGGGTAGCGGTGCCTGCTACCAATATGCCCAGGGCGAGTATTACTTTTTTCATTTTAGTTTTTTTGAGTTACGATTAGGATGCGAAATTAGGTAATCTGATTGATATTCAAGCGTTTTAACATATTTATATGCCTGCAAATAAGCGTAGTGGGGTACGGGCACGAAAAAGACCATCCGTAGTGAGCGAATGGCCTTATGTGAAAATAAGCTTATAAGTCTTATAGGATGTCTACAAGTCTTAGTTTATGAGGGGCTGTCAAATTATTTTTCAGCCAGGAAATCTTTTACTTTATCCTTGTGGATGATTACTTCCTTAAAGGTATAAGCACCCGACTTAGGACTACGCACAGCTTTGATAACTTTTGTATAGTTCTTTGCTTCTGCTGCCTGCTTAGGGTCTTTCTTTATCGCCGTTTTAGCTGCTTTTGCCATTTTTTTTGAGTATTTAGTCGTTATTTACTAAGTGTAAGCCGAAGAATATTTTTCTACTCACGACTTTGTACTTTCTACTACAGACTACCTGCTAGTTTACTTAATTTCTTTGTGAACCGTTACACGCTTCATGATCGGGTTGAATTTCTTCAGCTCGATGCGCTCGGGTGTATTTTTCTTGTTCTTGGTAGTAATATACCGGCTGGTGCCCGGAAGCCCGCTGTTTTTGTGCTCCGTACATTCCAGTATTACCTGAACACGATTTCCTTTCTTAGCCATTGTATAAGGACTTTAATGCTTTTATTAATTAGTTAGATTTTCTGACCTTTCGCGCGAAGTTCTTTCACTACGGACAGCAGGCCATTCTTATTGATAGTACGGATAGCATCAGCCGATACTTTCAATGTTACCCAACGGTCTTCTTCTACCAGGAAGAAACGCTTTGTCTGCAGGTTAGGCAGAAAACGGCGCTTCGCTTTCTTGTTAGAGAATGATACCTTATGACCAGTTATGGGCTTTTTACCAGTTACCTGACAAACACGTGCCATGTCTTATAAAATTTAGGACTGCAAAGGTCGCTGTTTTTTGTGGAACAGCAAAATTATTTCTGTAAAAAAGCCCGTTTTTTCTGAGAAATATCCACACTTCTACTGTAAAAGCCCGCCTGTAGGCGGTTTACAGCCGGTAAAGTTACCGGATTTGCTACGCAACAGTGTTTTGCTGCTGCACTTGCTCACGAGTCTCAGCCATGTGCTCTATTACTGAATCCGGCCGCCCGCCGCCACGGAAATGCCGCTACGCACCGCTACTGAAATCAGGCAATCTCCGGGTACACCAGCTTATCCAGGTCGCTTACGCCGGGTACGTTCTCGCACAGGAAGCCTTCGCCATACCGCACACCTATACGCTTACCCAGCAGCAACGCCCGGGCCTTAATGCCCTCAAAAAAATCCTGGGAAGCAATGTAGGTCATCGGTTCATTAGAGTTGGGGTCGTGAAACTGGCTTTTGTACGCCTTCATGCTTTCTATCTTCGTGTCAAAGGTGTCTGTTATGTCCACTACCAGTGCGGGTTCGGCAAAGCGGTCCTGTATCATATGGAATACCCTTTTGGGGCGCCACGCTGCCTGGCTGTTGCCGCCATCGTCCGTGGTTTCCACCTTCCTCAGCCCTGCCAGGAAACAGGCGTCGGCTATCAGCCTGCCTGCCCGGCCATGATCAGGGTGCCTGTCGGCCAGGGCATTGGCAATCACTATATCGGGCTGGTATTTGCGTATGTAGTGTACCAGTTTCCGCTGGTGCTCCTCGTCGTTCCGGAAAAAGCCATCGGCCATACCGGCGTTTTCCCGCACGGCAATGCCCATGATGCGGGCCGCTTCCGCGGCTTCTTCCAGCCGCAGTTCCGCGCTGCCCCTGGTGCCCAGTTCCCCTTGTGTCAGGTCTACAATGCCCACCTGCTGGCCCATACGGGCATGTTTTATCAGCGTGCCCGCCGCGCTTAATTCTATATCGTCGGGATGAACGGCTATCGCCAGTATATGCAACTTCATGGGTGCAAAATTAGCAGAAAGCCCGGTATTGCCCGGTAGACTGTATCTATGCTCTTATTTCGCCGGGCAGGTGTGGCCTGCCTTTCGTATCTTTAGTACCTGGCCTTTACTATCATGAAGTACCTGCTGCTCCTGTTACTCTGCCTTACCGGCACCCTTACGGCCACGGCCCAGGCCGATACCTTTTCGGTGTATTTTTCACTGGGTGCGGCGGAGGTTACCAGTTCATCGAAGCAAGTCATTCGTCAGCTGATTAAGGAACATAAGTTGGTGCACGGCCAGCGCATCTATGTGCTGGGCTATGCCGACCAGCTGGGCGATGACAGTACCAACCAGGTGCTCTCTCAGCGGCGTGCAGAAGGCGTTAAGGCATGCCTGGCAGCCCAGGGGCTACAGAAGGAAGATATACGCGTATGCGCCGGCAGAGGGGCCATTGTGCGCAGTGAGCAGGCAAAGGAGGGTAGCGCCGCCGACCGGAAAGTACTGATAATAGCGTATAAGCCCGGTACGGTATTCCCTGACTACAGTTCGCTTTTCCGGGTAGATACGCTGAAGGTGAATGATATAGTGACGCTGGACCATGTACACTTTGAGATGGGAAAGACATTGATATGGCCCGACAGAACCCTGCCGGAAGCGGCGGCCTCCTACGACGAGCTGGATAAGGTGGTGGAGTTCCTGAAAGAGTATAGCATGGTAACAGTGCGGATAGAAGGGCATGTCTGTTGCCCGCTGCCCGGCAACGACAGCACCGAGGTGCTGCGAATGTCCGCCGAACGGGCCTATTATGTAATGGGTTACCTGGCCAGCCACGGAGTGGACAGAAAGCGGCTGAGCGCTGTGGGGTATGGCACGTCGCGCCCGTTCGTACACCCGGAGCGTACTCCGGCCGATGAAGCCCTGAACCGCCGGGTGGCCGTGCGCCTGCTAAGCCTGTGGTAGCAAGGCAAAAAAAGAAAGGCTGCCTATACAGACAGCCTTCACCCTAAATAATGTGGTTATAATTAAGCAGTAACAGCGTTGATGCGCTTTACCAGGCCTGATTTCAGGTTGCTTGCTTTGTTCTTGTGTATTACGTTACGCTTAGCCAGCTTGTCTATCATAGAGATAACTTTAGGAAGTTCCTCAGTTGCAGCTGCTTTATCAGTCAAAGCTAACAGCTTGCGCATGGCATTACGGGTCGTTTTACCGTAGTAACGGTTACGGTCACGGCGTTTTGCACTCTGACGGACATCTTTCTTGGTTGCTTTATGATTTGCCATTTTCTTACTTAACTCTTTTAAAGGACTGCAAAGGTAAGGCTTATTTTATTTTCTGCAAATTTTTTCTACATGTTTTCCTTACATGGAAAATTGGTCGAAAAACAGCTTGGAACGCTTCTCCATCGTTTCCTTCTTCTGTATGAACTGGTCCAGGTTCTCTTTGGGTATCCGCAGGCTGTAGTAATCGGTAGGGTAGGTATTGTATATGAATAATTCATAATCCGGGTTCCACTTATCCAGTATCTGTTTTTTATCAATGCCCAGTTCATCTGCGACTATTTCAAAGCTCAGCGGCTTGGAGATGCGCACGATGGCCATGTTTTGCAGCTCTTCCTTTGTGAACACCGGCTTTTGGGGCACTATCGGCGTTTGCTGGTTGGCCGTGCCTTTTTTAGCGGTAGAAGGAGGCGCCTGTACCGCAAAGGGGTCTTCGTTAAACTTAAAGTCATCGGGTACCACGCCTATGTTTATGTACTTGCTCAGGCACTCGAATATGGTGGCGGTAGCTACAAAGGCCATTACGTGGCCCTGTGTTTCGCGGGGCAGGTATTGCTTTATGTCCCAGAAGTTGCGGCTGCCGGTAATGGCTATGGCGCGCTCTACCGGGGTGGGGCCGCTGTTGTAGGCGGCTACCACCAGCAGCCAGTCGTTCAGCTTGCTATACAGTATGTTCAGGTATTTAACAGCGGCGTTGGTTGACTTGTACCAATCGGTACGGTCGTCCCTTTTTCCGTTGATGGTCAGGCCCATTTCGCGGCCGGTAACTTCCATAAACTGCCAGGGCCCTACGGCACCTACGGGTGATACCGCTTTGTTGTTCAGCGCCGACTCGATAACCGAGAGGTACTTCAGTTCTTTTGGTATCTGGTGCTGGGTAAGTATATTGTCTATCAGGGGAAAGTGCGTTTCGCTGCGCTGGCGCACCACACTCAGGGTCTGGGTATGGGCGCCCAGGTACTGGCGGCAGTAGCCCATCATGTAATCGTTCTTGTCGCCGAAGTAAGATTTGTGGCCGGCAAGGGGCACGGGCTTGTATTTACCGCTGTGCTTAGGGGCGGCCGGCTGGCGATTGTCGGCCAGCAGCGGGCGTTCCGTCCTTCCGGAACTAGCTACTGTATCGGTCTTTATCACGCGTTTCCCGGTATTCATGGTAAACTCCTGGTACTTCTGCGCCGAAGCGGCAGTAGCATAGAGTGACAGGAATGCGATGAACAGGCCTTTATATTGCATAGTTTCAGTTCGTTTTTAAAGCGGTGAAAACATGCAACCCCACAGGGAAGCTTTTCTCAGTGCAAATGACAAATAAAAGTAAGAATTTCCGCCGGTAGCGGAAACGGGGGTAGAGGAGCTTAGGGTTTCTTCTCCTCCTTCATGCCGGCCTCAATTTCGTTCTTGATGCCGTCTTTTGCGTCGTTGAATTCGCGAATGCCTTTACCAATACCGCGCGCAAGCTCCGGTATTTTCTTTCCGCCAAAGAATATGATCACCACCAGAATGACCCAAAGCCATTCACCACCACTTGGCATAGAAAGAAGTAACTGGGGATTAATGTTCAGTATAGACATTTTTCTAAATTTTTAAGAATCAACTATTGCAAATATAGGGGTTTCAGCCCAATATGGAACAGCCCCGGCGCTATATTGCGCATATTTTAACATGTGTGGTTAACTGCCGAGGTTGTCCAGTTTGTTGCGCAGTTGCCGGGTCATTCCGCCGGTGTAGGTGCGCCAGCGCTCTATCACCTGCTGCATATCTTCGGGCAGCTCTGAGGTAAACTTCATTTGTTCTTTTGTTGCCGGGTGCCGGAAGCCCAGCTCCTTAGCGTGCAGGGCGTGGCGGGGCAGCATCTTAAAGCAATTTTCTACAAACTGCTTGTACTTGGTGAATACGGTGCCCTTTACTATATGTCCGCCGCCATAGGTCTCGTCGTTAAAGAGGGGGTGCCCTATGTGCTTCATGTGTACGCGTATCTGGTGGGTGCGCCCGGTTTCCAGCCGCATCTCGGTAAGGGTTACGTAGTTAAAGCGCTCCAGCACCTTGTAGTGGGTGATGGCTTCCTTTCCATGTTCCCCGTCGGGGAAGGCGTCCATTATTTTGCGGAAGCGGAGGTTGCGGCCTATATGGGCTTCTATGGTGCCCTCGTCCTCTTCCAGGTTGCCCCATACCAGTGCTATGTAGCGGCGGTGTACGGTGTGTTTTTTAAACTGCGCTGCCAGGTCGGCCATGGCCGCCGGGGTTTTGGCTATCAGCAGCAGCCCGCTGGTATTCTTGTCTATGCGGTGCACCAGGCCCACGCGGGGCAGTTCGGCGTTTTCTATATCCTCTACTTTCAGGTAGTGGGCCAGGCCATTTACCAGCGTGCCGCTGTAGTTGCCGCAGCCCGGATGCACTACCATACCGGCTACTTTGTTTATAATCAGCAGGTGGTCGTCTTCGTATATTATGTTCAGGGGTAGTTCTTCCGGTATTACTTCAGTGCTTTCCGGCCGGCGGGTTTCGTATATAATGATGTCATCACCCGGCCGTATTTTGTAGTTCGACTTCACGATACCCCCGTTTACGATGATGTTGCCGTCTTCCAGCGCCTGCTGCACCTTGTTGCGGGTAGCATTTTCCAGGCGCGCCATTATAAACTTATCTATGCGCACCGGTTCCTGCCGCTTGTCTACGGTAAAGCGCACCCGCTCTTCGCGTACAGCTTCCCCTTCGGCAGAAGAATCCTCTTCCCCTTCATCATCCCACAGTTCCTCGTCTATTTCTATATCGTCCGCCATGATTTTTAAACTTCTTTAATGCCTACAAAACCTATCCGTCTGTTCACAACATACACAACCTAACCCCTAATTACCCAGCCATTCCTTCATATACTGCGGGTCCAGCTGAAAGTAGTTGGCATCCCGCTCTATCACGCTATTGTTAATGAAATATATGGCCGGCACGCCATCGCCCGCCATAGCGCGGAAGGCGGCCTGGTCTTCCAGGAATACATAGGGCAGGCTGTAAGCTTTTGTATCGCTAAAGAACTTCGCCTTGTTTTCCTGGTCGCCGGTCAGCACCACGTATATAGGTATCTCCGGGTTGTTTTTCTGCACTATCACCAGCTTTTTGGCTGCTTTGCGGCAGTGGGGGCACATCAGGCTCATGTACACCACTATGTGCTTGCCCTTGCGGAGGTCCACTTTCGGGGGCTGCTCCAGCTCATACAGTGCATCCATGTTTATGGACTGTTTCACCACTTTAGGCGTGTCGCCCATCAGCGGGTCTATCACAAAAGGCGCTATGATAGAAGCCATGGCTATAGTGAGGGCCAGTATCCACTCGGGCTTTTTATACGGACTGGCGGGATAGATAAAGTAGAGCACCACGGCCACCGCAATCATTATTACGTTCTTCAGTATGCCCTCCAGCGGGGTCATGCTCACCGCATCGCCAAAGCAGCCGCAGTTACCATCGTTGCCAAAGAGCGCTATCTGTATAGCCAGGTGTATGCAGAAGATGACCAGTAGCCCAATGGTAAGCGGGTAGGTAACCGACCGCAGAAATATATGCGCCAGCAGGTACAGGGCTATCATTATTTCCAGCCCCACCATTACGCGGGCCAGCACACCAGCCCATAGCTGGCTGTTGATACCCATGTCTATAAAGGTCCAAGTAAAGGTTTGGGCGTAGTCGGGCGGGCCGATCTTGGTATAGGCCGAATAGCCAAATACTGCTGCCAGTGCCAACAGCAGTACAAATCCGATGATATTCTTTGCGGTAAATCTGATTTTTCGGGAGGCGTGCGCGAATGCTTCTTCTGTCATGTCGTTGAATTCGGCACCAAAAATAGGCTATTTATAAGACTATAAAAGAAAGCGCCTTAGTACAGGCGGCAGGTTTCCTCCGTCTTAATGCCATTCAGCTCATATGTTTTGGTCTGTTGCTCGCAAAGGGATTTTGCGGCATCTTTTTTATCGGTTATTTCATATGTTCTATGCAGCGAGTCGGGCAGGCCCGGATAGCCGGTGTAGTTCACATCGCAATAGCATATATAGTCGCGCACGCAGGAACTCATACCCACTACCATACAAACAAAAAGAGCAGGTATTACTAAGCGTCGTTTCATGAATCCGTTCATTTTGAATGGTTGAAGATAATAGTAAATTTCAAAACCGCAAAACCCGTGCTAAATATGAAACGGGAGAGAAATTATGGGATAAGTTAGCCCCGTATGAGCTCAGCAGATAATTTTTACGTCCCGAAACTAGATTCCTGGCGTTTGAGAAGGTTTTATTATTAACCTTTATTCTTTTTGATAGCCCATATCGACATTATCAAAAAATTAAGCAGCATTAGAGCTTTCGGCCTACCTTTATACCATGATCACCCGGCAATCCCTTATCGAGCAACTGGAACTGATAGCCCGCCAGGTGGTGGAGGGTTTTATAATAGGCCTGCACAAAAGCCCCTTTCATGGTTTTTCAGTAGAGTTTGCCGAGCACCGGCTCTACAATCCCGGCGATGCCACCCGGCATATAGACTGGCGGGTATATGGCCGCACCGGTAAGCTGTTCGTTAAGAAGTTTGAGGAAGAAACCAACCTGCGCTGCTGCCTGGTGGTAGATACTTCCTCCTCCATGCACTTTCCGCAAGACGAAACGAAGCTCAATAAACTCCAGTTTTCGGCACTGGCAGCTGCCAGCCTGCTGCAATTGCTCAAAAGACAACTGGACGCGTCGGCCCTGGCCCTCTTCGATGAGCAGCTATATTACCTCTCGCAGTGCCGGTCGGCACACAGCCACTACCGCCTGCTCACCTCCGAACTGGAGCGCATGCTGCAGCTGAAGCCGGAGAACAAGGCGACCAATGCCGCGGCGGCCCTGCACCAGGTGGCCGAGCAGATGCACAAGCGCTCCCTGGTGGTGGTCTTCAGCGATATGATGGACGATGCGGAGCATATAGACGAGCTTTTCTCAGCCCTGCAGCACCTGAGGTACAACAAGCACGAGGTCATCCTCTTCCATATTACGGAGGGCAAGCAGGAGGTAGAATTTGAATTTGAAAATCGACCATATGAGTTTGTAGACCTGGAAAGCGGGGAGCGCATCAAGCTGCAGCCCCACCAGGTAAGGGAGCAATACCGGGGCCGGATGAAGGAGTACCAGCAAATGATAGAGGATAAATGCCACCAATACCAGGTAGACAGGGTAGCGGTAGACCTTTCCGAACCCGTGGAGCAGGTATTGTATTCATTTTTGCTCAAGAGAAATAAATTGCTGTAATCCCGAAAAAATATTACCTTTGCACCCCTGTTTAATAGGGTAGTTCTTTAGAATTGTTGACAGGAATTTTCAAAAGCACGTTTTTTAGGAGGTTTTGAGGCAATGAAACACAACCGTGAGTACGAAATAGCGTGGCTGGGGCTAAAACCAGGCATCCATACATTTCAGTATGAACTGGATGACCGTTTTATGAACGACCTGGGCCAGTGGCCTTTCGACGGGCTTAACGCACAGGTAACGGTTACCTTCGACAAACAACCCAGCTTTTTTATGCTGAAGTTTGACGTGGGAGGTACGGTAAACATGCCCTGCGACCGGTGCGGAGATGAGTTTAAGCTCCGCCTCTGGGACGAGTTCAACCTGCTGATAAAACTGACCGGCGAAGATACCGACCATAAAGACGACGATGCCGATGTTGTGTTTATACCAAGAAGCGAAACCGTTATTGATATAAGCAACTGGCTCTACGAATTTATACACCTGAGCATTCCCCTGCAGCGGGTTCATCCCGACAACGCAGATGGCGTATCGGGTTGCAATCCTAAAGCGCTGGAACTGCTGAACAAGCTGGAGGTTCACGAAGATGATCACAAAACCAACGACATCTGGAAAGGCCTGGAAGCACTGAAAGAAAAAGAAAAAAGTAATCGTAAATCGAAGTAAAATTTAAATAAAATGCCTAATCCGAAACGACGTCACTCACAACAGCGCGGTGCCAAACGCCGTACGCACTACAAAGCAGTAGCCGCTACATGGAGCATTGACTCTGTAACCGGCGAAAGCCACCTGCGTCACCGTGCTCACTGGGTAGAAGGTAAAATGTACTATCGCGGACGTGTAGTGATAGACAAAACTCCTGCTACTACTGAGGGTGAACCAAATCAATAACTAATCTCATCCGGCAATGAAGATAGGGCTTGACATCATGGGCGGTGACTACGCTCCCGCCGAAGCCATTAAGGGTGTTCAGCTATTCTTGGAGCAGGGCGCTGACCCGTCAGTACACCTGTTGCTGATAGGCGATGCGGACGCAGCCGCGCCCTATCTCTCTATGCTCGATGCCCACCAGCACCGCTTTACCCTGGTGCAGGCTTCAGAGGTGATTGGTATGGACGAACATCCTACCAAAGCCCTGAAAGAGAAGCCGGGCTCCAGCATTGCCATGGGCTTTGGAATGCTGCAGGCGGGTAAAATGGATGCCTTTATCAGTGCCGGTAATACCGGTGCCATGATGGTGGGCGCCATGTACACCGTTAAGACCATTGAGGGCATTCTGCGCCCTACTATCGCTTCGCCTATTCCCCGCGAGGATGGCACGTTCAACTTGTTGCTGGATGTAGGCATCAATGCCGATTGCAAGCCGGAAAACCTTGTTCAGTTCGCTACGCTGGCCTCCCTTTATATGGAGCTGGTGGAAAAGCGGGAGAACCCCACGGTGGGCCTCCTGAATATAGGCGAGGAAGAAGGCAAAGGCAACCTGCTGGCACAGGCCACTTACCCCCTCCTGAAAGAAAACGCACAAATAAATTTTATTGGCAATATAGAGGGCCGCGATGTGCTCTGTGTAAAGGCTGATGTGGTGGTTTGCGAGGGCTTCGTGGGTAATGTGGTGCTTAAGATGGCAGAGTCTATCTACCACATTTTCAGGGAGAAACGCAATGTGCAGGATGCGCTGCTCGACGATTTCAACTACGAGATTTACGGCGGTACGCCCATCTTGGGTATCAACAGCCCGGTGATTATCGGCCACGGTATTTCGCACTCCCTGGCGTTCAAGAACATGATAGAGGAAGCCCGCCGCATGGTCAGCTCCAATATCATCGATAGCTTCCGCAAGCATTTTTCTACCGCTACTGTTTAGGGTTCGTTTACCTTTGTTATCTTGCGCGCATGCAACGTCGCCTGTTTTACCTCTCCATATCCTTTTCCATCATTTTGCTGGTACTGGCCATGCAGTTCCCGTTGTGGAAGAAAGAGCTCATTTCCGGCTCCATAGCGGTTATTGTGCTTTCGTTCGCCATTTACTTCATTCGCCCGCGCGGCAAGCGGTAGGGTAGTACTGGGTACCTGTATGTATTCAGCCCTTAATGCAGTACATTTATAAGCTGCCCGGTATCTGTATGCTGCCCACCCTTCGTTCGCATATCGCCATCATTATCCTGTTCGCCCTCGCGGTTACCGTGGGGCTTTTCATTTATGCCGACTATGGCATGTCGTGGGACGAGGTCTCGCAATGGAACATTGGCCGTATCAGCTACGAGTATGTCTTCCAGGGCAGCCACGAGCTGTTTACTTCTAAAGACAAAGACTACGGCGTGGGTTTTGAGTTGCCGCTCTATATGCTGGAGCGGGCGCTCCACCTTACCGACACCCGCGAGGTGTTCCTCCTGCGGCACCTGGTTTCCCACCTGTTCTTCCTCACGTGTATGCTGGCGGGCTATATACTGGCCTGGAAGCTATTCCGCAGCAGGCTGCTGGCCTGCCTGGTTTACCTGGTGCTGGTCTGCCACCCGCGCATCTACGCCCATTCGTTCTTCAATACCAAAGACATTCCCTTTCTGTGTTTTTTCCTGCTGTCACTGCTGGCCATCTACGTTATGTTCCGGCGGCAGCGCGCATCGTGGTTTCTGCTGGGCGGCCTGTTGCTGGGCTATACCATCAACCTCCGGGTGATGGGTGTGCTGCTGCTGGGCATGGTAGGCCTTTTCCTGTTGATAGACCTGGTGCAGGCGAGGAGGGAGGGGAAGCCCGTGGGCAAGTACTTCGGGTATTTCGGGCTGTATGCCGGTGGGGCGGTGCTGATGCTCTATGCCTCATGGCCCTACCTGTGGACGGCCCCGGTAACGCATTTCGTCGCCAACTTCCAGTCGTTCTCACATTACCGCTGGCAGGGAGAGGTGCTGTTTATGGGGCGGGTCATTAAGGCTACCTCGCTGCCCTGGTATTACCTTCCCGTATGGATAGGCATCACTACGCCGCTTATGTGGCTCTTCTTCGCGCTTTGGGGCGTTGCAACGCTCGTGCGGAGCCTGGTACGCAGGCCTGCGGACTACCTGGCCAATACCCCGGAGCGGAACCTGGTGCTGTACCTGTGTTCGTTCCTGGCCCCTGTGCTGGCCGTTATTGTGCTGCACTCCGTGGTGTACGACGATTGGCGGCATCTCTATTTCATTTACCCCCCGCTGGTGCTCCTCATGGCCTACGGCGTGCACAGGCTCGATGTCCGGATGAAGGGCACCTGGGCGCGGGCCTTCCTGGCGGGGCAACTGGCCGGTATGGCGTTCACCCTTACCGAAGAGCATCCGTACCAGCAGGTGTACTTCAACAACCTGGCCTCCCACAAAGAAGGCAGCCTGAAGAAAAAATACGAAATGGAGTACTGGGGCTGTTCCTACAAAGACGGGCTGGAATGGCTGGCCGCCAACACTACCGATACGCCCATACGGGTGCTAACCATAAAGCCCCTTAGCGACAACCTGCTGCTGCTGCCCGCCAGCCAGCGAACACGCTTTGTAGAAGTAGCCGAGGGTGACTTCCCCTTTTACCTGGTGACCAATTACCGGTTCGCCTACCGCGACTCGTTCCACTATCCGTTGGTACACAGGTTCAATTCGGGGAACAGCCCTGTGTTGGATATTTACAAGGTGGAGAAATAAAATATCATTATGAAAGTTGATTGGAAAGAGCTAGCTATAAAAATAGGATCTATAAGGTCAGAATCCCCTAACTGTGAATCAGGTGGAAATGATTATGCAAGACGTGCGTTTGAGGAGATATTGGGGGATGAATGGGTAAAGGATACAGTTGAATATGCCATTAGTGGTAGGGGCGGCCAGGAAATCGCCATGAACTGTCTTCGGCTGCTATCTTCTGAAAAGGGTTGCATGTATGCTTATGAGATCTATAAGGAGTCAAACAGCGAGCGTGCTAGTGAGGCGGTTTGGTTGATCAAGCATATTTGTAATAAAGTCTCTTTTAGATGGATCGAGGAATTCTTAAATGATGAAAATGTACGTGGATGGGGACTGGAAGTTCTGGATCAATTGCTGTTTACTGAAAAGGTTACTCCTAATGACGAAACTGAACGATTATTGTGTATTGCAGAAAAGATAGATGACTTAAAGAATGGCGTAAATTTAATTAGAGGATATTTGCAAGAGAGAAAGTAGTTATAAAACGTACTTTTTTCAGAATTTTGAAAAGACATGAAAAACATCTACTGCATCAGCGGGCTGGGCGCTGATGAGCGCATCTTCCGAAACCTGTCCATACCCGGTGCCCGGCTGGTACATGTGCCCTGGGCGCCTTACGACAAACATGATGAAGTGCCTTGCTACGCGCAGAAGATGTCGGAGCGGATAAAGGAGAAAGACCCCGTTTTGCTGGGCGTTTCCTTTGGTGGCATGCTGGCGGTGGAAATTGCGAAGCAGCGGCATATAGACCGGGCCTTTATCATTTCCAGCGCCAAGACGCGCAACGAGCTGGCCGCGCCGGGAACTGGTGGTTTGCTGGCAGCGCTCATCAAGAGCCGCCTGGTACCGCCAGCCTTCTTTACCATGCCCAATACCATATTGCTGCGCCGGTTTGGCGCGGGCAATGCCGATGAAAGGGAATTGCTCACCGAGATACTGGAAGACACCGACCCGCGCTTTGTAAAGTGGGCCCTCCAGGCCTTGCTGAAGTGGCAAAGCGAATCGTACACGGAGAAGATAGTGCACATACACGGTACCGGCGATAAAATCATACAGTCGGCTAATGTGCAGCCGCATATATGGGTAGAAGGGGGATCGCACCTGATGATATACAACCGGGCGGCGGAAATCAGCAAACTGGTAACTGAAAATTTATGAGCCTCAGCATACAATACATAGATACCCCAGTTGGGCGTATGAAAGCCGGGGCTACCGACGAAGGTATCTGCCTGTTCGATTTTGAATACCGGCGCATGCTTGATGCTATCATGAAGCGCATCACCAAAGGGCTGGGTGCCGACACCATCACCGAGGCGCCGCACCCGCACATCGATACGCTCCGGCAGCAGGTAGGAGAATATTTTACCGGCTTGCGCCAGAAATTTGACGTGCCGCTGCACCTGCTGGGCACCGATTTCCAGAAGAAGGTATGGCAGGGCCTGCTGCAAATCCCATATGGAGAAACCCGCTCCTACGAGCAGCAGTCGGCCTTCCTGGGCGACCCAAAAGCCATCCGCGCGGTAGCGGGTGCCAATGGGGAGAATGGCATCGCCATCATCATACCCTGCCACCGGGTAATAGGCAAGAACGGCAGCTTAACGGGATACGGCGGCGGCCTCCACCGCAAGAAGTGGTTGCTGGAGCACGAGTGGAAGCACTCGGGCCGCTCGGCGCAGGCATCGTTGTTCTAGTTGTCTTTCCGGTTGCTTTCGCGTATCATATCCGCCAGGTTTTCGGCGCTGAATTGCAGCCCTACCGTAAAGCGCACCGGGTCGTGGTTCCAGGCTATGGCCGACACGGGCATTGCCGTTACCAGTTGTAGTTGCACCTTCAGGAATTTGTACCCGCCCCTTACCGTAAAGCTGGGCTCCAGGAAGGTAAATGTTCCCTGGTCTATGCGGCGGTTGCCATACATATCTACCAGTTGCTGCTGTTGCAGGTAGGCATATCCGCGCCCGTTGTCGTCCAGGTTAGCATAGTTCACAAAAGCCCAGCGCAGGGCGAATGAAGCGTCTACCCAGGGGGAACGCATACCTATGGCCGGCTGTATAAAGAACCGCTGCACGTCCAGGTCCACGTCGCTTTTTAGCTGCCCTGCGCCGTAGCCTGCGTAGAGCTCGGTCACCATTTTTACTTTCCGCTTGCCCATGGGCATGTATCCGCCCAGTCCGCCTTCCAGCAACTGTGCGCGGGCGGGGGTACCGGTAGAGCGGGCGGGGGAGTAGTTCCAGGTACTGTAGTTGGCAATGATGCCCAGGTGCTTCACCGGAGAGAACGACCCCTGCACATCGGCAAAGGTGGTGCGGTCGCCGTCGTCGCCATCCCCGCCTATGGAGCCGGCCACAGCCAGGTGCCCCTGCATGCCGTCGGTAAAGAGTGGGGTATTCACGGCGTTGGGTTTGTAATAGTAGCGGCTGCAGCTGCTGAGTGATAATAAAGCAATGACCAATAGTGTGTTACGTGCGTTCATAAGGTGTATTGTTTAGAGAGTGGATGTTATGGATGAGTGTAAAATGTTAAATGACAAATTTCATACCAACGCGGGCCGCTTAACGGTATAATATTCAGTATTTTTGTAGAGACTACAAACCGGGTTATCGCGCGCATGGCAGCATGCGTGAGGAAAGTCCGGACAGCGGAGAACAGCGTACCGGCTAACTGCCGGGGCCCGAAAGGGTACAGATAGTGCCACAGAAAATAACCGTCCTGGCCATAAACCGGGATAAGGGTGAAAACGTAGGGTAAGAGCCTACGCTATAGCGTGGTAACACGATATAGGGGTAAACCTTACGCGCTGAAATGCCAAATAGGTGTACGATTGAGGGCTGTTCGCCCGATGTGCATGGGTTGGCAGCTAGAGGTGACGCGCAAGCGGCTCCCGAGATAAATGATAGCCGCCCCGGACGACCATCCGGGGACACAGGATCCGGCTTACAGGTTTGTAGTTGTTTTGGTTAAATGATGCGAGCGCCGGTTTTGTCCCGGCGCTTATTTTTAGTTTTTAGTTCAGTTTTCAGTTTCCAGTTAACAGTTTCCAGTTAACAGTTTCCAGTTAACAGTTTCCAGTTAATAGTTTGCAGATAGCAGCGGGCAGGGAGCAATAGAACCGCAAAAAATGAACTGCAGACTAATAACAACTGTTTACCGTCAATTACAATCTAAAAACCGGAAACTGCCAACTGCCTACTGGAAACTGCCCACTAAAGTATTGGCACGTCTTTTTTGTCGGGTTTAATCATGAAAGAACAGCTCACGCACCGCAAGGAAAAGCAGTCACTCTATTTCCAGTTAGCACCCGATGTATGGGGTACCAAAGATATTTTCGTGAACATGTACTTCATCCGCAACCCGGAAGAAGATACCTGGGTACTGGTAGACACCGGTTTACGCTCCTCCTGCGCCCGCATCCGCAAGGTGGCCGCCGAGCTGTTCGGTGAGGGCAACAAGCCTTCCTGCATCGTCCTCACCCATGGCCACTTCGACCATACCGGCTCGCTCAAGCGCCTGGCTGCAGAGTGGCAGGTGCCCGTTTATGTCCATTACCTGGAGCTGCCCTACCTTACCGGGCGCTCGGCTTACCCGCCACCTGACCCCTCAGTAGGGGGCGGGCTGATGTCGTCCATGTCGTGGATGTACCCTAAGAAGGCCATTAATGTGGAGGAACACCTGCGTATATTACCACCCGATGAAAGTGTGCCCTATTTGCCGGGCTGGCGCTATGTATATACACCGGGGCATGCTCCCGGCCACATCAGCCTGTTCAGGGAACGGGATAAGGTACTGATAGCGGGTGATGCGCTGGTAACCACCCGCTCCGAAGCCGTGATGTCTATTATGAAGCAGACAAAGAAGATATCGGGCCCTCCTAAGTATTTTACGTACGATTGGGAAGCCGCCCGCAACTCCGTGCGCCGCCTGGCCGACCTGAATCCGCGCATTGTGGCGTCCGGTCACGGCAAGCCGATGAGCGGCCAGGAAATGGAGATTGGCCTCACCAACCTGGCCGTACACTTTGACGAAGAAGCGCTACCCAAGAAAGGGCGCTACCTGAATGACCCGGCAGTTGCCGATGCCTATGGTGTGCGCTACATACCTCCCCGTGAAAAGAGAAACAATACCGGCCTGCTCCTGCTGGCAGTGGGCCTGGCCGCCGCGGCAGCTACGTATTTAATCCTGTCGCAGCGGAAAAGGGCGAGATGGGCGTAAGGGAACTGTATTGTGGATATCCTTATTCTCTGTGACCTGCGAAAAAGCGTACCTTAGCATTTTCGATAATGCATACTCTATTTATAGATAGTTGCATACGAATTTTTATTATCGTCAATGAAAGTATAATGTAAGTATGATGTAGTCGTCTGTTGCTACGATGTAAGTGAACGGAAGTATGCTGTAAATGACTGATGTTGTGGAGAGGGTATAGTGAAAGTGAATGTAAGTAAAATGTAACTAAAAATCAGGCTTAGGCGTTGTAAGCCTTGCTGGTAGCGGTTTTTGTTTTTCGGGCTACCCACCATGATAATGTAACTAAAAAGCCTTTTGCGGCGGTCTTGCAATGATGCTATAAGCGGTAGGTGCTATGTGTTCCATTCATCCCTGCTTAGCTCAAACCAGTAGTGAGGTATACCATCTTCATCTTTGAACTCGTGCTTTATTTTCAGTCCCGCTTTTTGTAATACTTTTATAGACGCTAGGTTGCCGGTGTCTGCGGTTGCATTCAGTACATCCAGCTTCATAACGTTAAAACCGTATGCTACGCTGGCCAATGCCGATTCGGTGGCGTAGCCCTGGCCCCAGTAGGGCTTGGCAAAGCGGTAGCCCACATCGTAGTAGTCCGCGTGGCCGCCCCGTACTTCTTTTACCAGTTTTAGCCCGGCCCAACCTATCAGTTCGCCGCTCGCTCTTTCTATTACCGCCCAGCGTCCGATGCCATTGTCAAGATATTGCTGCCTTATGTGGGCTATCGCCTTTTCCGCCTGCTGAAGTTCTGTTATGGGGTTATTTCCCAAGTAGGTATGCACCTCCGGGTCAGAGTCCATGGCAAAGAGGGCTTTGCTATCTCCCGGTACTATTTCTCTGAGCACCAGCCGCTGCGTTTCCACGTAAATGTTCATAACGGCAAGTATAGGCTAAAGAAATGAATTATGCACCACTGCAAACTGACTCTGAAACCGCAGCCTACCACTGCCCACTACCCTCTCACATCCAATACATCCCTCATCGCATTACCGAGAATATTGAATGCATAGACCAGCATCATGATGGCGATGCCGGGAATGAGCGCCAGCAGCGGGCGATTGGTGAGCAGGAAGTTGTAGTGCTCCTTTATCATCAGTCCCCAGGAGGGCTGGGGGGGTTGCACACCGATGCCCAGGAAGCTGAGGCCTGCCTCTATCAGTATGGCGGCGGCAAAGTTGCTGGCGGCTATTACCATCAGCGGGCCCGCGATATTGGGCAGTATATGGCGGAAGATGATGCGGCTATCGTTTACGCCCAGCGCTTTGGCAGCGGTGATGTATTCCATTTCGCGAAGGACGAGTACCTGCCCGCGAATGAGGCGGGCGGCGCTCACCCACATGGTAAGGCCTATGGCGATAAATATTTCCCAGAAGCCTTTGCCGATTGTGAGCGTGATGGCGAACACCAGCAGCAGGGTAGGGATGGCCCACAGTATATTGATCACCCACATCACGGTGTTGTCTATCACACCGCCGTAATATCCCGCCAGTGAACCGAGTATAATACCTATAGTTAGTGAGAGCAGCACCGCCACAAATCCTACGGAGATGCTTACCCGTGAGCCAACCAGCAAACGAGATAGGATATCCCGCCCGTAGCGGTCGGTGCCGAGGTAGAAGGTGCGGGTCTCCAGTTGTTCTTTCTGCAGGTATGCCTGCTGTTCCGCCAGGGGTAGCGCTCTTTTATCAGCGGGCAGCAGTTCGTTCAGGGTGTAGCTTACCGTGTCCTGGAGTTCTTCGTCTATATAATGATAGGCGATAAGCTGCCCGCCCGAGAACGCATAGCCATTCAGCGGGGTAACCAGGTAATCGGACGGCGTGCCGGAAAACCACTCGCTTAGTTTTCCTTTTTCCTGCACCGTGCTCTTAGGTAAGAACAGCAGTTGCTTGCTAAATCCCGGTGGCTTGGCACCGAGTTCAATTATCATGCGGTTGGCATAGGGAGTATTGTCCGGGGCAAAGAAGTAAGCGAATACCGAAAGCAAAGCGGTAAGCCCTATGATAGACATAGCTACTACTGCCGAAGGTTTCTTCAGCAACTTTCTGAAAAGGCTATGTTCGTTTGGTGTTTGCATAAATCTTCCGGAGCGCTGGCTAATCCCATTAACCGGGAGAACCCCGTTACAAAAGTTATTTTAGCCCGTACTCGCTCACCAGGTACACCATGGCTGCCAGCGCCACGGCGCCCAGTTTTAGCTCCCTGTGGTTTACGGCTTCAAACACATCAGCGTTGGTGTGGTGGTAGTCAAAGTAGCGTTGTGAGTCGGGGCGCAGGCCCGATGTGGGTACCCCCTCTTTGCTTAGCGGGCTGATGTCGGCGCCGCCTTCGCCCCCCTCAAAGTCGTACACGCCGTAGGGCAGGAACAGGTTGCGGTAGCGTTGCAGTTGTTTCTTGCGGGCCTCGCTCATGTTCAGCCCGAAGCCCCGGGGCGAGAAGCCCCCCGCATCGGTCTCTATGGCCAGTATGTGGTTCTCTTTGCGGACTTTGGCCGAGTCGGCATAGGCCATTCCGCCGCGCAGGCCGTTTTCCTCGTTCATAAAGAGTACGGCGCGGATGGTGCGCTTGGGTCGTATGCCCGTAGCCTTAAAGGCCTGCAACACTTCTATCGACTGCACGCAGCCCGCTCCGTCGTCGTGCGCGCCTTCGCCTACATCCCACGAGTCCAGGTGGCCACCCACCAGTATTATCTCGTCGGGGTACTGCGAACCGCGTATTTCGCCTATTACGTTGTAAGAGGGCATGTCTTTTTCCATGGTGCAGTCGGTAGTGATTACAGCGCGGGTCTGTCCAGCCTGGTAGCGGGTGGCCAGCAGGTCGGCGCTTTTATTGCCAATGGCCACAGCGGGTATTTTCTTCACGGAGTCGGCATAGCGCATGGCGCCGGTATGCGGAAAGTCATCTTCACCGGTAGATACCGAGCGGATGATAACACCCGCCGCCCCGGCCGCCGCCGCTGCATTGGGTGCCGACCAGCGGTAGCGGCCACAGTCTCCGTAGCCTTCAAACGTATTGATGATGTCGTGCCGGAAGTGATAGTTGAAGAAAACTATTTTGTTCTTCACTTTGTCTTTGGGTAGTTGGTTAAAGTCGTCTATGGTGTTCACCAGCACTACTTCCGCTTCCAGTGGTTTGCCTTGTGTGCCTTCGGTATTGCCTATGGAGAGTACGGGCACTTCTATCACCTCGCTGCCCAGTTTCAGTTGCAGGTTCTCTTTTCCCCGCACCCAGTGGGGCACCATTACGGGTTGCTTCCACACCCTGTCGGCGCCGGCTGCTTCCAGCGCGGTTACGCCCCATTCCACGGCGCGGTCAGCCTGCGGTGATCCGCTCAGCCGGTGCCCTATGGTTTTGCAGAGTACCCGTAAGTTCTCGTAGCTTTTCCCCCGGAGCATGATCTCGTCGGAGAGTTTGCGGATGACCAGGGAGTCCTGCGCCCGGGATGTTCCCCAGGAAAGCGACAGAAAAAGGAATGCGGTGAACTTCTTCATCCGATAAAAATAGCAAACCCGCACCGTATAATATACACCCGCCCCCGGGTGATATATCCTGCGGATAATCAGTACATTGCCAGGTCAATTTTTGTTACCCGATGAAGAAGTCAATCGTTATTATGGCGTTATTTGTTTCCGGTGTGGTGTTTGTCAATTGTTCCCCGCGGATAGCGGCCACCACTACCGGCGCCCCTAAGACGGAGTACCCCCTGGCGCAGCTGGAGTCGGGGAAGGCTATATGGTCGGGGGCCTGCACCAAGTGCCACAAGGGCTACGAGCCGGCCTCGCATACCGCAAAGCAGTGGGAGCGCATCGTTCCCCGCATGGCCAAAAAGGCGAAGCTGGATGAGCGGCAGTCCGCAGACGTACTGGCCTACCTGATCTCGGGAGCTGCCGGGTAGTATAGCAATGCCCGAATGTGGTATTGTTATTTGTGATAGCGGACTACAGGTTTATGTAACCGTTAAGTTTGATATTTGCCGGGAATTGTTGACGATAAAGACGAAATTTACATAGATGAAAATAGGTATTGTTTGCTACCCCACCTTTGGCGGCAGCGGGGTATTGGCTACGGAGCTGGGTATGGCGCTATCTGAAAAAGGCCACGAGGTGCATTTTATCACTTACCAGCAGCCGGTGCGCCTGCATTTTCACCCCAATATCTATTATCACGAGGTAGCGGTGCCTACTTACCCGCTGTTCGATTTCCCGCCCTACGAAACAGCGCTCGCCAGCACCATGGTGAACGTGATACTGAACAATAACCTGGACGTGCTGCACGTACACTATGCCATACCGCACGCGTCGGCGGCTTACTTCGCCCGGCAGATACTGAAAAAGACGGGCAGGGACATCCCTTTTATTACCACGCTCCACGGCACCGATATTACCCTGGTGGGCAAAGACCATACTTATTCCCCGGTGGTCACTTTTTCCATCAATGAGTCGGACGCTATCACCGCGGTATCGCAAAACCTGAAAGACGAAACATACCGCTCATTCCCTATAGATAAGGAGATACAGGTAATTACCAACTTCGTGGATATGAAGCGGTTCCGCCATTCCGATAAGAACCACTTCAAAAAGATGCTGGCTCCCAACGATGAACGGATACTGGTGCATGTTTCCAACTTCCGCAAAGTAAAGCGGGTGGGCGATGTAATAAAGGTATTTGAGAAGGTACACGCGCAAATGCCCTCGAAGCTGCTGATGATAGGCGATGGCCCGGAGCGGCCGGGTGCGGAAGAGCTGTGCCGCTCGCTGAACATATGTAACGATATCCGTTTCCTGGGCAAGCAGGAGCAGATGGACGAAATACTGAGCATCACCGACCTGTTTGTGCTCCCTTCCGAGTATGAAAGCTTCGGGCTGTCGGCGCTGGAGGCCATGGCCTGCGGTGTACCGGTAATATCTACCAACGCCGGTGGCCTTCCTGAAATCAATGAACATGGAAAAACCGGCTTCCTCAGCAATGTGGGCGATATAGAAGACATGGCCCGCAACGCCATAGATATACTGGGCTCCGAGGAGCGCCTGCGCGGGTTTAAGCAAGCCGCGCTGAGCCATGCCCGTACCTTTGACAAGAACCACATCGTTCCACTGTACGAAGAACTGTACACCGAAGTTGTAGCACGGTACAAAGAACAGCAGCCTTCTGTATAGGTAGGGATGTCAGTAAAATTTCATGGGTATGCATATATGATGCTTATTGGTTAAATTTGTAGAAACGTATTACCTATGAAAGGAGTAACATTCGTGATGGACGACAATGACAGGAGGGTAGCGGTTCAGATAGATATGAAGACGCTCATCGCCCGACAGGAAGAAATAGAAGACCTCCTGGACGTAATTGTTGCTGAAAGCAGGGAAGAGGATGAGGATATAAGCTGGGATGATGCCAAAAATGAACTAAGGAAGTCAGGAATGCTTTGAGGTACGCTATTACTATTAAAAAGCAGGCGCTCAAGGATTTGGCGCATTGCCCCAAAGACAGTTGTGCGTATCGCTTCAGAAATTGATTCCTTGTCAGACAATCCAAGGCCCGATGGCTGTAAAAAGCTAAAAGGTGGGCAAACGGATCTGTGGAGAATACGAGTAGGTAACTATAGGGTAGTGTACCGTATTGACGACACTATTTACATAGTAAACGTGCAACGTGTAGGTCACCGAAAAGATATTTATGAAAAATAATATTGCCGGTACGTTGCCCGCCGGGGTGATTTCCTTTCTTTTTCTTTCCCGGCCTTTCGACTATTGATTTTATTCGCTAAACTTACCATGTTTTTAACGACAGGAACATGGCAGAGAATATTTTCCGCAGAAAGACAGTAGCGCAGATAGAGCGAGAAGCGGCCTCGGGCCTCACCGATGGGCATGGCACCCCCGGCATGCACCGGGTGCTGGGCGTTCGCGACCTTACCTTTATGGGTATCGCCGCCATTGTAGGGGCGGGTATCTTCTCGGCTATCGGTAAGGCGGCCTATGATGGCGGCCCCGGTATCATCCTGCTGTTCGTTATCGTATCTATAGCCTGCGGTTTTTCGGCGCTTTGCTATGCCGAGTTTGCCAGTATGGTTCCCGTAGCGGGCAGCGCGTATACCTATTCTTATGTAGCTTTCGGAGAGGTCATTGCCTGGATAATAGGCTGGGACCTGCTGATGGAGTACGCCATCGGTAATATAGCGGTGGCCATATCGTGGAGCGATTACTTTACCTCGCTGGTGAATAGTATAAAGATAGGGGGAACGCAGCTACACATACCCGACTACCTGACGATGGACTACTGGACGGCAAAGGAGATGGGAAGCGAGGCCGCCAAAGCCGCCTGGAACAACGCGCCCACGCTGGGCAGCCTGAAGTTTATCTGCGATTTACCGGCATTCCTGATAACGGTAGTTATCACCTGGATCATTTTCATTGGTATTAAGGAATCGCGGAAAGCGACCAATTTTATGGTGATATTCAAAATGGTCATCATTGCGGTGGTCATCATTGCCGGTGCTTTCTATGTGCAACCGGAGAACTGGACGCCCTTTCTGCCCAAGGGCATGAGCGGGGTGATGATGGGTACCGCCGCGGTTTTTTTCTCCTACATAGGGTTTGACGCTATCTCTACCACTGCCGAGGAATGTAAGAACCCCCAGCGCGACTTGCCCAAAGCTATGTTCAACTCGCTCATTATCTGTACCGTGTTATACATCGTTATCGCGCTGGTGCTCACCGGCATGGTGCCCTCATCTCAGCTGAACGTGGGCGACCCGCTGGCCTATGTCTTCCATGCGGTAAACATGGATAAGCTGGCGGGCGTTATTTCGGTGAGCGCGGTGATAGCTACCGCCAGCGTGCTGCTGGTGTTCCAGCTGGGGCAGCCCCGTATCTGGATGAGCATGAGCCGAGACGGCCTGCTGCCGCCGATTTTCTCCCGCATTCACCCTAAGTATAAAACACCATCGTTCTCTACTATACTTACCGGTGTGCTGGTGGGTATCCCCTCCCTGTTCCTTAACCTGAGCATGGTAATAGACCTCACCAGTGTGGGTACACTCTTCGCCTTTGTGCTGGTGTGCGGAGGTATCATCCGCCTGCAGCAGCAGCGAAAGAAAGGCGCGCACCTGCCCGGCGCTGATGTGATAGAGGAGCACGGCACGCCTGCGGTAGTACCAGTGAGCAAGTTTAAGATACCTTATGTTAATGCCCGGTATGTAGTGCCCGCACTTTTTGTGCTTACGGTCGTATTGTTCGTGATGCTGGGCGATGGAAGTTTCTTCCGGTTTACCGACGATGCCGGTAATGTTACCTGGGCGGTGCTCCGCACCAAGGTTCCTTACCTGCTTTTTGCGCTGGTGTTCGCGGTTACCGCGGTGTTCTCGTTCCTGCACCATTATTCGCTGATACCGGTGCTCGGTTTCCTCTCCTGCAGCTACCTGCTGTGCGAGTCGGGCACTACCAACTGGGAGCGGTTCCTGGTATGGCTGGCTATAGGCCTGGCTATCTATTTCCTGTACGGGAAGCAGCATAGTAAGTTGGGGCGGCAGTAGCCTTCGCTTTAAGGTTCGTGCTTTTAGCGAACTATGATTCTTTGTTGAGGTTGAGTTCTACTATTACGGTAGTGCCCTTATCGGGGTAGGAGTCGAAGTCTACGGTGCCATCGAGGTATTCTACCCGGGAGATGATATTTTTAAGGCCAATACCTTCAAAGCCGGCTATCTGTTGGGTATCGAAGCCTTTCCCGTTGTCCTCTATCATCATGGTAAGGCTGTCACCATCCCGTATCAGTTGTATGCCTATATGGCTGGCCCCGGCGTGCTTTATGATGTTGCTCACCGTCTCCTGCATTACCCGGTAGAGCACTGTTTCGGTAGTGCTTTCCAGTCGGTTGGTCAGCCCTACTATCTGCAGGTCTATTTTCAGCGCGCCGGTGGCGGCTATTTTATCAATGAATTCGCGCACGGCTTTTGCCAGCCCGAAGCGTATCAGGGCATTGGGCATCATGTTGTGCGATACGCTGCGTACCTCTTTCACCGCATCATCTACCAGGTCCAGCATCAGCTGGTATTGCTCCCGGTTTTCCGGCCCTTCCTGTATTCTGTCGGCAAAGGCGCCCAGGTTCATCTTTACCGCCGATATCTGTTGGCCTACGCCATCGTGCAGCTCGCGGGCTATGCGTATTCGTTCTTTCTCTTCCGCGTCTATAATGGCTTTGGTGCGCAGTTCCCTTTGCGTGGCCAGCTCGGCATCCAGTTCCCGCTGTTTTTTCAGCTTGTAGCGGTTATAGAGCAGGTAGGCCACCAGCGCCAGCATGAGCATGGAGCCAATGAGTATGCCTATCTGCACGCGCTTTCTGCTTAGCTCCAGGTCGCGCTTGCTTATTTCCAGGTCTTTCTTTTCCGTTTCATACTTCGCCTGCATATCGGCCACCTGCTGCGCGGCCTCTTTGCTGAACGCCGTATCCCGGCGCATGGTGTACTCGCCCAGGTATTGATACGCTTTCTGGTAATCGCCTTTGGCATAGGCCACTTTCGCCAGCGCTTCGTAGGCTGTAAGGGTTATTTCAGAGAGTTCATTTTCGCGGGAGCGTTCCAGCCCCATACTGATGGCACGTTCGGCCTCATCGTAGCGCTGCATGTGGTAATATACCAGTCCTACGTTCACGTAGTGGGTCGCAATGCCGGCGTAGTCCTGTGCCTGTTCTTTCTGCACCAGCGCCGAATCGTAGTATTTCAGCGCCGTAGGGTACTGTTGCAGGTCGGTGTATACGTTGGCTATGTTGTTGTATGCCGAGCCCAGCGCAAAAGGGTCACCCAGTTCCTTTTTTATATCTAGTGAGCGCAGGTAGTAGTAGAGAGAAGAATCAAAGTTCTGGATGGTGTAGTAGACATTGCCAATGTTGTTGTAAGCGTAGCCCATGCGGTCCTGCAGGCCGGCTTTTTGGTAGCTGGCCAGGGCTCCCCGGTAGTAGCGCAGGGCTTCGTTGTATTGCTTCATGCCCTTTTCCTGTATCACGCCCAGCCATACAGATGCATCGGCAATGCCGCGTACATCATTGATTGTTTCCCGGTAGCGCAGGGAGCGCAGCAGATGCTCGTGCGCCTGCGGAAACCGGCCCTGGTCGTACTCCAGTATACCGATAGCCTGCTCCAGTATGCCCAGGTGGTATTGGTCTTTCTTTTCCCTGGCCAGTGCCAGGCCTTTTGCCAGGTAGCCTTCCGCCTCGCCATACCTCCCCTGTATATCCAGGAACGAGCCATAAGCTTTATAGAGCGTTAGCGCGCCATTGGTAAAATTCAGCTTTTCCGCCAGTTCCAGTCCCGCTGCCGCATATGCTTCCGCTTTTTCCGCCTCCGTGTTTTTCGACTGGTTGAATGCCTCTATGTACAGGTTTACTTTATGGGTATCAGCTTTCGCTTTAGCCAGTGCATTTCCCAGGCTGTCGGCGGGGGTGGCGTTAATAGCGCCGCTAAAAAGCATCCAGGCCCATACCATGCATTGCCTCTTCATGCAGCAAATATAACACAAAAAGCAGGGGCGACCGGAAGGCCGCCCCTGTGGTTTGTAGCTTAGGTGGCGCTAGGTTCCCTGTTCCAGGGAGTCGTTGGCGTCACTGCCCAGGCTGTAGTAGTTGTTCTCCTCGTCTTCTTCGCCTATCTGTTCATTTTCATCGTCCAGTTCGCTGCCCGGCACGTCCAGCCCGGAAGCCGTGTTCCGTTCGTTCAGCGGTTCGCCGTCTTCGTCGGTATCGTCCAGTATGTCCCTAACGCTGTTGCGGCTCCTGCCATCGTCTATGGCACTCAGCAGTTCCAGGTCTTCCTCGGTTACATCGGCTTCCGTGCCCATGGTTATATCTTCGTTGGGCATGCTGGTATCTTCCGCCGGGGCTTCACCATCTATGCTGATGATACCATTGTTATTTCCCGGCTGGGCGATGTCCTCGGCGGCAGGGTAGTGCGGGTATCCCGGAAGTTCCTGCCCGTTTTGCCCGGCAGTGTCGTTATTGTTCTTGCTATCCATTTTAGTCTGTTTTTTAAATGTACTGCTAAAAAAGCTGTGCCGCGGAAGACAATGTTTACCGGCCCATCCATCCGCACTATTTTGGGATGAAAGGTACCCATTATGTCTACGAGGTTTCTTTCCGCGTTCATTACGGGATAGATATCCTTATAAGCATCGGGCGATTCGTCCACCCCGCCGCCTACCAGCGTCATGCCCTTTGGTATGGAGCTGTTCTTCCATGCTGTGCACGGAGATGCTGCGCTTGCAGTTGCTGTATATAGATGTTGCTTGTTATGCGCTTTTGTTAGAGTCGTTCCAGTTTTTTTCCATCGTGTTTGTCCCAATCGATCTGCCAGCCCAGGGTGCCACCCATTCGACGAAAAATTCCTTCTATTTCGGTGATGGAAATGAAGTTCTTTTTCTTCACCGGTTCATACTCTTTTTTATCCAGTACGGGGTTAAGGTGATTGTAGGCTCCCAACGTATCGGTGATGAACGGCAGGTGGTAGATGGGGGTTTCGAAGCGCCTTTTCGTAAATCCTTTCAGCATAGATGACTGGAAGGGGTCGGTGGCGAGCGCCAGTGTTTTGAAGCCTTGCTTCTTAGCCAGCAGGTAAGAGTAATAAACATTCTCGGTGCTGTGGCGTGCCTGCGTATCGTAGAAAATATGCTCTTTGGGTATGCCCAGCTTTTGGGCGTACAGGCCCATTATTTTCGCCTCCGGGTAGGGCGAATACACCGCATCGCCCGAAAAAATAACGTTCTTAGCCACACCGTTTTTGTAGAGTACCCATGTCCAGAGCAGGCGTGCTTTCATTACCGAGTCCCACGAACCATTATTGAACGGGATGCCGGGAACGATGATCGCATCGAAGGTCATGTTGTTGGAGATGGCTTCCGCATACACGCGTGTGGGCCCCTTTCGGGGCGTGATACAGGCAGTGGTGAGCACTACCAGTAGCGCCGTGAGCATGATATATAGGTAAGATGTGCGGGGCATAAAAAAACACTTTACAGGATAAACACGCTGTGTACCGATATTGTTTAAAAAACCGTACCGTTACTTGCGGTATTGTTCCACGATGCTCTTTAGTTCATTGAGCTTCAGCAGAGCCTCCACCGGTGTCAGGGTGTTTATGTCCATCTCCTCCAGCACCTGCTGCACGCGGCGCAGATCTTCGGCCACCCCATCAAAGATATTGAGCTGAAACTGTGGTAGCGGGTTTATCTTCTTCACCTGGCGGCCCGCGCCTCCGGCCCCTGCATGTTTTTCCTCCAGCGTAGCGAGTATCTCATCGGCCCGTCGTAACAGGGCCGGCGGCATACCCGCCATGCGGGCTACCTGTATACCAAAGCTGTGCCTGCTGCCGCCCGGCTCCAGCTTGCGCAGAAAGATAACCTTGTTGCCGGTTTCCTTGTGTGTAATGTGGTAGTTCTTTACCCGGGGAAGCTGCCCTTCCAGTTCGTTCAGCTCGTGGTAGTGAGTGGCGAACAACGTCTTCGGTTTTGCCGGGTGATTGTGCAGGTGTTCCACGATAGACCAGGCCAGCGATATACCGTCGTAGGTGCTGGTGCCGCGGCCTATCTCATCCAGCAATACCAGGCTGCGCTCGCTGATGTTGTTGATGATGCTGGCCGTTTCGTTCATCTCTACCATAAAGGTACTCTCCCCGCCACTCAGGTTATCGGACGCGCCTACACGGGTAAAAATCTTATCGGTGAGGCCCACCTGCGCCGCGGTTGCAGGCACGAAGCTGCCCATGTGCGCCATCAGGGTGATAATGGCTGTTTGCCGCAGCAGGGCCGACTTACCCGACATGTTGGGGCCGGTAAGGATGATCATCTGCTGCTCTTCTTTATTCAGCAGCGTGTCGTTCGCTACGTAGGCTTCTCCCGGTGGCAGGCGCTGCTCTATTACCGGGTGCCGCCCCGCTTTTATTTCCAGCACGGCTTCCTCGCGCATCTGCGGGCGATGGTAGCCATACTGGCGGGCGTTGTAGGCAAAACACAGCAGGCAGTCTACCTGTGCTATGATGTTGGCATTTACCTGTATGGAGGCGATGTAGGGCTCTATGGCTGCCAGCAGTTGCTGGTACATGTCCATTTCCAGCGCCAGTATTTTTTCTTCGGCACCGAGGATTTTTTCTTCGTACTCTTTCAGTTCCGGGGTTACGTACCGTTCTGCATTCGCCAGCGTTTGCTTACGTATCCACTCCGGCGGCACTTTGTCTTTGTGCGTGTGGGTCACCTCCAGGTAATAGCCAAATACATTGTTGTACGCTATCTTCAGCGAGGAGATGCCTGTACGTTGCGATTCCGTTTGCTGTATCTGCAGCAGGTAGTCTTTCCCGTTGCGCGATATGGCGCGTAGTTTATCCAGCTCTTCGTGCAGGCCTTCGCGTATCATGCCGCCTTTGTGCGCCTGCGCGGGCGCTTCTTCCACCAGCACCGACTTGATGCGCTCCTGCAGCTCGCTGTGTGGCAGCAAGGCCTGCACCAGGTCGCAGAGCGGCTGGTGCGCCGACTGCTGACAATGCTCGCGCATCTGCTGCATATAGTGCAGGCTGCGCGCCAGCTGCATGATCTCGCGCGGGTTGGCTTTCTTCAGGGGTATCTTACCTACCAGCCGTTCTACGTCGCCTACCTGTTTGATAAAGGTGCTGAGCTGGTGGTTCAGGTCCTGGTCCAGTATAAAGTGGCTGACGAGGTCCAGCCGGCGGTTGATCTTGTGCAGGTCGAACAGGGGGAATATCAGCCAGCGTTTCAGCAGGCGCGCCCCCATGGGGGTATGCGTATTGTCCAGCGCCATCAGCAGGCTCTGGCCCTTTTCATCGCTGCTGTGTACCAGTTCCAGGTTGCGGATGGTGAAACGGTCCATCCACAGGAACTCATTGGCTATGATGCGCTGTATGGCGTTGATGTGCTGCAGGTTGGAGTGCTCGGTGTCCTTCAGGTAGTGCAGGGTGGCGCCGGAGGCTATAATAGCCGCCTTCATATCCTCGATGCCAAAGCCCTTGAGCGACTGCGTCTGGAATTGTTGCAGGAGTTGGTCGTACGCATACTGCTCCTGGAACACCCACTCATCGAGGTGGAAGGTGTAAACGCGTGTATCGAAATGTTCTTTAAATTTTTTCTGTTGCGACTTGGACAGCAGCACTTCCGAGGGCTGGAAGCTTTGCAGCAGCTTGTCCATATACTCTATGTTTCCCTGTGCTGCGTAGAATTCGCCCGTGGTTACATCCAGGAAGGCGACACCGCAGTGCTCATCGCCCAGGTAAAGCGCCGCCAGGAAGTTGTTGGTTTTATTTTCCAGCAGTTTGTCGCTGGTGGCTACGCCGGGAGTTACCAATTCAGTTACCCCGCGCTTTACGATGCCCTTTACTGTTTTGGGGTCTTCCAACTGGTCGCAGATGGCTACGCGGTAACCCGCCTTTACCAGCTTGTGCAGGTAGGTTTCCAGTGCGTGGTGGGGGAAGCCGGCCAGCTCCACGGCTGAAGCCGAGCCATTGGAACGCTTGGTGAGGGTGATGCCCAATACACGGGACGATACGAGCGCATCCTCCCCGAATGTTTCATAGAAATCACCTACGCGAAACAGCAGCACGGCATCGGGATACTTAGCTTTTATCTCCCGGTGTTGCTTCATCAATGGCGTTTCCGACGCCTCTTTCTTTACAGTCTTACTCACCCTACAAACCTAGCAAAAAGGGGGGAGATTACCGGGAGTAGGTAATGCCTTGTGGATTTCCTGTGATTACTGCTTTACAAAATAATAGAAGTCGTCGGAGAAGGTGATATTATAACCGTGGGGCCATTTTACCGACTGCCATTTAGGGGTAACAGTGATGGTTTGCTGCACCTTGCCTGCGGTAGCTACCAAAGGCAGCGAAAAACCCTCCACCGCATGGTTGAAACGGTAGTGCAGTTGGCCGTTTTTGATGTGGTACTCCAGCTCCGGTACCTGGGTGGTGCGGAGATATTGGTTGAAGAGTGGTTCCAGGCGGAGGCCGGTGTAATTGATAATGAATTCCTCTATCCCGGCACCTGTAACGATGGCGTGATAGTAATTTTTGTTCATGTCGCGCAACATGCTGCGGAACTTTTCATCGTCGTTCATCAGCACGCGTATCATATGTACCAGGTTGGCGCCTTTGTCGTACATATCACCCGAGCCATGGCCGTGTACACCGTAGGGCGCTACCACGGGAATGTTGTTGAGGATGTTCTCGCGCTCGCCCTTTACATAGCGGTAAGCGCTGGCCTTATCCAGTATCCAGCCGGCAAAGAGCGTTTCGGAGTAGGTGGTGAATCCCTCGTGTATCCAGTTGTCGGCTATGTCGGCGGCGGTGATATTGTTTCCGTACCACTCGTGGCCGCTTTCGTGGATGATGATAAAATCGAAACTCATGCCCACGCCCGTCTTGCTGCGGTCGCGACCCATATACCCCATCTGGTACAGGTTTCCGTAAGCTATGGCACTTTGGTGCTCCATGCCCAGGAAGGGGGCTTCTACCAGTTTGTAGCCGTCTTCGTAGAAAGGGTAGGGGCCCATCCAGTGCTCAAAGCAGCGCAGCATTTCTTTCGTGACCGCAAAATGCTTTTCAGCCTTTTCGCGGTTGTAGCTCAGCGCATAAAAAGAGAGGTCGAGCGTACCCTTTTCCCCGGCGAAGGTATCTTGCCAATGAATATAGTCGCCCAGGTAAAAGCTGACATCGTAGCTATTGATAGGATTCTTCACCGACCATGTCCAGGTGCGGGTGTCATTGGCTTCTTCCTTTGGCCCGGTGAGCAGGCGGCCATTACTTACAACGGTGAACTTTGCGGGGGCGTTCAGCGTTATGTTCATGCCCTGGTCGGGTTCATCGCTCTGCTGGTCTTTGCAGGGCCACCACACGCTGGCGCCCAGCCCCTGGCAAGCTACGGAGTGCCAGGCATTGCCCATACTGTCGCGTCCCCATATCACTCCGCCATCCCAGGGTGGTTTTACGGCCTCGCGCGGCCTGCCGTGGAAGTACACCACAAAGGCATCGTAGCTGGCAAATTGCTCCGTTACCCTGGGGTTGCGGTTCACGAAAGGTTTCAGCAGCCAGTACACGTTGCCTTCGCGCACAAACTCCACTTTGCGGCCCCGGCAGATAACGCTGTCTATCATCATGGGTTCCTGCAGGTCTATCTGCAGGCTGTCGTAATCGCCCCGCTTCTTTACAAAGAGGAGGTTGGTGCCGCTGATGCTGCGGGTGGCGGTATCGAAGGTGATGTTCAGCTCATATTTCTGTACGTCCCACCAGTTGCGGCCATTGCCATTACCGCCGCGCAGGCTATCGGCACGGCTATATGCAAATGTGGTATTTGCCAGGAGCAAATACCACATCACACAAATCATATGTTTATTATTGAACCACATTGGTTATCTCTACATCAAACACGAGCACGGAGTTGGCGGGTATTGCCGGGCTGGGGCTTTGGGGGCCATATGCCATCGGGGAGGGGATGTAGAAGGTGGCCTTTTCGCCTTTCTTCAGCAGCAGCAGTCCTTCGTCCCAGCCTTTTATTACCATTCCCTGGCCCACGCGTACCTGCAGTGGGTCGGTGTGTTTGGCGTCGGCACCCATGTTGGCGTCAAAGATAGTTCCGTCCAGCAGCTTGCCCACATACATTACGTGCGCTGTCTGCCCGGCTTTTATCACTTCGCCTTCACCTGGTTTGGTTATTGAATAGTACAGACCTGATTCGGTTTTCTTTGCTTTTATCTTGTTCTTCTTCAGGTAGTCGGCTATCAGTTTGTCGTCTATTCCTTTCTGGGCTTCGGCTTTCTTTTTAGCCTCTTCTTCCATTTCCGTTTTGGTCTTTATGTCCACTACTTTTATGTACATATCAAGCCCGGTGTATGGGTACTGAATGTTGTTCTTGCGCAGCGAGTCTACCGGCACCCGTATCACGATGCTATCGCCGGGGGTTACCATCATCAGCGCTTCCACCGGGTCTCCCGCAAAAGCCACGTTGGCAATGGGGTAGGGTACGGGCTCATTGTTATTGAGCGTGCGGGAATCGAACAGCAATGTATCGGCAGACTTGCGTTGCAGGTGCATCAGCACATAGTCGCCCGATTTTGCTTTTTTATCGCCGGGTGCGTCCTTCACCAGGTTGTATTGCAAGCCGCTGGGCAGCATTGTAAAACCTTTGTCTTGAGCCTGTGCCGCGGTGCAGGCCAGCAGGCCGCACGCTGCAAAAAGTACTTTCTTCATTTGTTTGTTAAAGGTGTTTTTCTTTTAGGGGGTGTTTATTTTACGTCCTCTATTACTACTTCAAACACGAGTATGGAGTACGGCTTCAGCAGCTCGCCCATATCGGTAGCGCCGTATGCCAGCGGTGAAGGGATGAACAGCTTTGCCTTAGTACCTTTCTTCAGCAGTTGCAGTCCTTCGTCCCAGCCCCTTATTACCATGCCTTGCCCTACGGCTACTTCCAGGGGTTCGGTGCGTTTCGCTTCCGGGCCCATGTTCGCGTCAAATACCTTATTATCCAATGTCGTGCCAATATATTTCACACTGGCGGTCTGCCCGGATTTAATGGTCTCGCCGGTTCCCTCTGTGGTAACCAGGTAGTAAAGGCCGGAAGCCGTTTTCTTTGGCTTCAGTTTGTTTTTGCTGAAGTAGTCCTGCAGTTTTTTATCGTCGGTAGCCAGCTGCACCATTTCCGCCGCCTCACGTTCTTTTTCCGCTTCTTCGGGCGAGCTTACCGCATAGAGCGTTACCTCGTAGCGCAGTTCTTTCTTGCCTTGCAGTACGGCAGGTATCTCGCCGCCCTGTGGGAAGGTGCGCTTCACCAGGGTATCTACTGAGAGGTAAAACACCGCACTGTCACCCGCCGTCATCAGGCGGATGCCGGTCATGATATCGCCATCGTAAGCCGGGTCCATCATGGGCACTTCCATCGCCTTGCCGCCGTTATCCTTGCGGCTGTCTACCAGCAGGCTGTCGTCCAGGCTGCCGCGCAGGTCCACGCGAAGGAGGTCTCCGGTAACGGGGTTGCGCCCGCCCGGTGCGTCTTTTACTATCCGGTAAGAGAGCCCGTTGGGCAGGTAGGTGAAGCCCGCTCTTTTGTTTCCGTTCTGCGCATACGCAACATTGCATGCACCAAGAGTGCATGCAATGAGGGTAAGCTTTGTTAGTTTGCTATTAAACACGTTGTTGTGTACGTTTTATTTATTTTACGTTGGCCACTTCCACGTCGAATATCAGCACTGCGTTGGCAGGGATAGCGGGTGAAGGAGGATTAGCGCCATAAGCCAGTGTAGAAGGGATGTAGAGGGTAGCTTTGCTGCCTTTTTTCAGCAGTTGCAGTCCTTCGTCCCAGCCACGGATAACCATACCCTGGCCTACATTTACCTGCAGCACATCGGTATGTTTGGCTTCAGGGCCCATGTTGGCGTCAAATACTTTGCCGTCCATGGTTTTACCTATGTATTTCATTTCGGCGGTCTGGCCGGCTTTAATGGTTTCGCCGGTACCTTCCTGCGTTACCACATAGTAGAGGCCCGATGGTGTTTTAGTTGCCGTTATGTTGTTCTTGGTAAAGTACTCCTGCAGCAGTTTTTCATCGGCTTCTGCCTGTCCCGCGTTCTTCGCGTCGTTTTCCTTCTGCAGTTCGTCTTTGGTTTTTACAGACACGAGCACCACTTCGTACTTCATGAATTTCTTACCCTGGAACATTGGCGGAACCTGCGCATCCGGCTGCATTTTCTTTTGCTGCGCTATCATGCTGTCTATAGACACCAGGAATACAGCGCTATCGCCTACGCTCAGCAGTTTGATACCATCCCACAGATCGCCTTTCATTTGCGACTCCTGTACCGGCATAGGGCCGAAGGGTTTACCCTGGTTGTCCCTTTTGCTGTCGGTCATCAGGCTATCGTCTATGCTCATACGCACGTGCAGCTCTACAAAGTCGCCGGATTTAGCCTTTTTGTCTCCCGGAGCGTCTTTAACGATCATGTACTGGAGGCCACCGCCCAGTTCTTTGAACTTTGGTTTTTCTTTACAAGCTGAAAAGCCGAGCAAAGCAGCGGCTGCTACTACAAGCGAAACGTTGATTTTTTTCATTGTTATGTTTATATAATTATTTATCGGGGGTGAATATCGGACAAAATTTTCTTAAATCGTGCTACTGTTTCGCTAAAAGATTCTTTTGACCGTCCGCCGGAGGCGTTGAAGTGGCCCCCGCCGCTAAAATGTTCGCGGGCAAACGAGCTTACATCGAAGTCGCCTTTGCTGCGGAAGGAGAGTTTTACCTCGTCGCCGCGCTCGGTAATGAGGGTGGCAAAGCGCACATTGGCGATGCTCAGGGGGTAGTTGACGAGCCCTTCGGTATCGCCGCTCTGCACGTTAAATAGTCTCAGTTCTTTTTTGGAGAGGGTAATGAGTCCGGTGTTGTACTTAGGGAATATTTCCATCCGCTCCAGCAGCACGTATCCCAGGAACTTCATCCGGCTTTCCGACCAGGAGTCGTATATGTGCTCGTGTACTATGCTGTGTTCCAGTCCTTTGCGTTTCAGGTCGGCAATCATATCGTGTACATCGGCCGTGGTTATGGCGAAGCGGAACGAGCCGGTATCGGTCATGGTTCCGGTGTAGATACACTCTGCTATATCTTTATTAATCAAGCTGTTATCTCCGCACTGATTAATGTAGTCGTACACCATTTCGGCGGTACTGCTTTTCTCCGGTATGCTGGTGCCATAGTCCCAAACCGGGGCTGGCATCAGGTGGTGGTCTATCAGTATTTTAGGTTGGGTGGCGGCGGCCAGCTGCTCGGTCAGGTGCTTGGTGCGGCTGTAATCGTTGAAGTCTACACAATAGATTATATCCGCATCGGCCAGGGCCTGCAGGGCCAGCTTGGGTTCGGCTTCATAGTTCAGCAGGTGCTCCACGCCGGGCATCCACATCAGGAAGTCGGGCAGTTCCCCCGGCGAAACCGGTGTTACGCTGTGGCCTTTGCTGGTGAGGTAGTGGTAGAGCGCCAGCATGCTGCCTATGGCATCGCCATCCGGCTTGTGGTGGGTGGTGATAAAAATCTTCTTTGGTGTTTGCAATAAGGGGGTGGCTTCGGCTATGGGGCGCATTCTATGAGTTCGATTTTATTGTTTCCGCCAGCAACCGGCGGGGAAACGGGCTGCAAGGTAAATAAAAAAATTGTTCCGCTTTGGGAACGGTAAGCGGCAATGCCTTACCTTTGCGGCGGTAAATTAAAATTAATTAGAATTTATGTCGAATCGCACTTTCACGATGATCAAGCCGGACGCAACCAAGGCCGGTAATATTGGTAATATCCTGCAAATGATCAATGCGGCTGGTTTCCGTATTGTAGCTATGAAATATACCCGCCTTACCCTTGACCAGGCCGGTAAGTTTTACGAAGTACACAAAGAGCGCCCCTTCTACGGAGAGCTGACTGAATTTATGAGCAGCGGCCCCATAGTAGCGGCTATACTGGAGAAGGACAACGCCGTTGCCGATTTCCGCACACTGATAGGCGCTACCAACCCGGCCCAGGCTGAGGAAGGCACTATCCGCAAGAAGTATGCTGCCTCTATAGGTGAGAACGCCGTTCACGGTTCTGACAGCGATGAGAACGCCAAAATAGAAGGAGACTTCTTCTTCAACGGGCTGGAGCGCTTCTAAGCGAACGCTGCACAATTGTTCCCCGCATAGCGGGACAGGAAAAATATACGAAGGGCCGTATCGACTATCACGATACGGCCCTTTTTATTTGTTGTGCTGCTGTTACTCCTTCACCAGCCGTATCACCTGCAACCGGTGCAGGGTGCGCATGGCAAAGTAGCCCATATCCCACTCAAACCAGCGGTGTGCGTTGTTGGGGGAAGAAGGGTGGCGGTGGTGATTGTTGTGGTAGGCCTCTCCCCAAAAGAACAAATCGAACGGGAGGATATTGCGGGAGGTGTTGTCCATCTTGAAGTTGGCGTAGCCAAACCTGTGCGCCCACCAGTTAACCACCGCGCCCTGGAAGGCCCCCATGGCCAGGGTAAGCGGGAGGAACAGAAAATGCCACCACTCGGTAGCCAGCACCATGTAGAGTGCAATGTACAATACTACCCAGAGTGCTTTGGTGATGCCGCTGTGCGCAAACCGGTCGAATGAGTCCCACTGTGGCAGGTTTTTCTTGTACTTTTCAGCTACTTCAGTTTTGCCGGTGTGTATGTCTTTGTAGTTATTCCGGGTGTCCCACATCATGGCAAACAAGTTGGGGGTGTTTTCCGGGGAGTGGGGGTCTTCCGGCTTGTCGGTATGCGCGTGGTGCAGGCGGTGCATGATGCCGTACGTGCGCGCGCTGATGTAGGAAGAGCCTTGCGTAATGAAGCACCCTACGAAGAACGTTCGTTCCCATCCGCGCGACATAGTGAATAAACCGTGAGCCGCGTAGCGGTGGTGAAATACTGATTGAAAGAAAAGCGATGCATACCAATGTATGATCAGCAAGAGAAAAATACCCATTAAAATATAGACGGAGAATGCTATCGCTTCGGAAAAGAATGAAGATGTTCTTCAGGGAAGAAAGAGAGTCCACAAGGAAGGTAGTCTAAAAAAATGGGAAAAACTAAATTATTTTAACGTTTTCTATAATATTTATTCGTATCTTCGTGCTTTATTAATTATTAATACCAAATTCTAATGCAAGAAGGTACAGTTAAATTTTTCAATGAAACCAAAGGATTTGGTTTTATCACTCCGTCAAATGGCGGCGCCGACATCTTCGTTCACGTTTCAGGTCTTATCGACGAAATCCGTGAGAAAGACGTTGTGTCTTACGAAGTACAGAATGGCCCAAAAGGTTTAAATGCGTTTAATGTGAAGGTTGTTTAATCTACATCATATAAGTCATTCTAAAAAGCACGCTGTTTGTAGCGTGCTTTTTCTTTTCATCAATTTAATATTTTCGCCATGTTTTTATACGATTCAGAATATAACAAAAGGAAGAACCAGTTTGAAGAAGGCATACGGCTTATTCGCAAACGCAACAATCGTTTTTTCCTGAACACCCGGCAGGGCAGCTCTATGTACGACGCTGCGGATATTCACTCTTACTTCACCATCTATGAATACTCCGGGCAGCCGGAATTATCCTTTCGGGCCAATGGCGGCTTGCCGGAACCTATTATGCAAGATATACAAGCGCTGTTCCAAACTATATGGGGGGTAAGCAGCGGCCAGGAATAGCAAGTGGAGCCTATTTAATCTATGACGCGGCAACAGCTATGGCCATTTTCTCCCGTTGCATGATCTCAGTATAGGCTTTATCCATAAAGTCCAGCGTTACCGGGCTTCTGCTGAAGGAATCCTCATCAAATAAAGCCGTATAATAACCATCCTCGCACTGGGTGCGCAGCTCAAACTTATGCAGTTGCACCCGGTGCTTGTCGTGCTTACCGTTTACAAAGCAAGATATAATGTGGAGGTCGTTTTGCTGTGTGATGGCGTATTCAAGCGCTATCTGCATGGGTTCGCCATTGATGAGAAATGGGATGGATATAGTCTTTTTCATATGGCTGCCATTTGTTTTTAGAATAATTACCTGACTTGCGCGCGCTGAAGATAGGAGGGGACGGTTTTTCAGAAAATGCGGAAAGCTGATAGAAATGAAGTTAGGTTTAATTTATGACAATCTTTAATCATAACCATTCTTTATAGGGGTTTATGATAAAAAATCCCCTAATACCACTAAAAAAGCCGAACTTTACCATTCACTAAAAAACGTGTGTTAGTATTTATGGGCCAGGAGACAATGGGCAAAAAGGACAGAGAGCAGAAAAAAAAGAAAAACCAGAAAGAGAAAGCGGAGCGCAAAAAAGAGCGCGAAGCGAACAATAGTAAGGGTAAGGGGTTAGACTCCATGATGGCTTACATAGATGAGAATGGTAACATCACAGATACACCACCAGACCCCTCGAGGAAGAAAGAAATAGAACTGGACCAGATACAACTGGGAGCTGCCGCACGCCTGCCTGAAGACCCTGCTGACCTGATACGCACCGGTACGGTGTCGTTCTTTAATGATGCGAAAGGATATGGCTTTATTACCGATTCTGTTACCCGCCAGAATATATTCGTGCATGCGAACGGACTGACGGAACCGATTAAAGACCGCGACCGGGTGACTTTTGAAATAGGTTCCGGCCCGAAAGGCCCCGTAGCTCAAAAGGTGAAAAAAGTAAAATAGGAATAGTACCGATAATGTATTCATCCCCCGGGGCCTTGCTTGCGGGGGATTTTTTATGGCTGCTGGTTTCCCCTCAATAGTACCAGGCTGGCGTTGCCCGTGATGTAGTGATTCACCAGCAGTATGTGGCGTACCCTGGCTGGGGCGGTTCCCTTATACAGCACGGGAGCGGGCACCTGCTGCGTGCGGAACACTTCCGCAGCCAGCCACAGGGCAAAGCCGGATGCGGTGGCGTACTCGCCGGTGAGCTGCTTGAATGCGCCCACAGCGGAAGAGGGTAATACATCCATTGCCATCTGGTACAGGGGCTGCTGCCGGGCATCTCCGTTCATGCCACAGAGCAGCAAGTCAATATCCGCGGGTTGCAAACCGTGGTTGGCCAGCAGTTGCAGCATGCCCGTTTGTACTTCACTGGTTTCAGCGTCCTGGTACAGCTTTATCTCCTGTATGGAGCAGAGCGCGCCGGCCGGCTGGTTGGTGAGCGTAAAGAAAGCAGCTCCTTCACCGCCTATGGTACCGGGGGTATCGCTGTGCTGCAGCAGGTTGCGGCTATCCGGTATGTCGTGCTTCCAGTAGCCAATCTTGTTTTTTATAAAGAAGTATTCTTCAGTCATTTCATCAAAACAGCCCGCCAGCACGGTCTGGGTTGTTTCCGCTTCGGTGAGCAGCAGTTGGGCATCCAGCAGCGAGAGTTCCAGCGAGTGGCCCCTGTGTACGAAGGTCTGGTTGTAGCCGTTGCATTTGGTTTGCAGCGCTATCCAGCCGTTGATGGAATTGTAGGTAGACTGTATAAAGAAAGTAGGGTTCAGCGCTTCTTCCTCCAGCTGAATCATATCTTTCAGGAAGCGTTCCATATCCAGCATACTGCCCATGCCGGTGCCGGTGATGATGGCGTCGGGGCAGGCGATGCCTGCCTGCTGAAGGGCGTTCATAGCGGTGCTGATGCCCATTTTTATCACCTTGCTCATGCGGCGTATGGCCACGGGGTTTATGTATTGCCGGTAGTCGGCATCTACCACATACAGGCGGCCATTGTTGCTGCTCATGATGGGTTGCAGCAACTGCCCGCGCTCAAAGGTGTGTTGCGGAGATATGGCTGAGGCAGATAGTATGTATGCGGGCTTCATCATGCCTTGCTGAATATGAGTGATACATTGTTGCCGCCAAAGCCGAACGAGTTGCTCAGCACGTGGTTCATTTCGCGGTGGTTAGTAGCCGTTGCAGGGCGTATCAGTACATCGGCGGGGGCGGCGTTGAAGTTCAGGTTAGGGAGTACTGTGTTGTGTTGCAGCGCCCATATGCTGAAGATAGCCTCTATAGCGCCGGCCGCAGCCAGTGTGTGGCCGGTAAAGGGCTTGGTGGAGCTGAACACCGCGCCAGCGCCAAACAGGCGCTCAATCGCCTTTCCTTCAGCCGCGTCGTTGGAGTCTGTTGCGGTACCGTGCGCGTTAATGTAGTCTATGTCGGTTGGTGCCAGTTTGGCCTTTTGCAGTGCGCGCTCCATAGTGCGGAGTGCGGCGCTGCCATCGGGCGATGGTGCGGTGGGGTGGTAGGCATCGTTGCTGTTGCTGTAGCCGGTGAGTACCGCCAGTATTTGCGCGCCACGGGCCAGTGCGTCTTCTTCGCGCTCCAGCAGCAGGTAACCGGCGCCCTCGCCGAGGTTCAGCCCGGAGCGGTCGCGGTCGAAAGGGCGGCAGGCTGTTTTGGAAACATTCTTCAGCGAGGCGAACCCATTAATGGTAAAGCGGCTAAGAGAGTCGCAGCCACCGCAGACAGCCCGCTTTACCAGCCCCTGCTGTATCATGCGGGCACCCAGTATGAGGGCGTTGGCAGAAGATGAGCAGGCGGTGCTGATAGTGGCCATAAAGGGCTTGAGCCCAAAGAACCTGGCTATGTTCAGTGTGCTTTCGGCACAGTCGAGCGTATCTATATATTTCTTGTATTCCTCCGGGGTATCCCCGGCTATAAAATCCATGTACATGTTCTCTACCGAGCACATGCCACCTACGGTATTGGCGTTGATAAATGCGAGCGGTTCCTGTGCCAGGGTGTCTATGCCGGTGGCCTGCACCAGTTCGTTCATCGCTACCAGTGCCAGCAGGGTAGTGCGGGTATATCCGTTGTTGCCGGCGGGCAAACCTAATAGTGCTGACAGTTCATCGTTGCCCGGGCGAACTTCGCCCATCAGGTACTCCTGTGCGTAGATAGTATCCAGGTGCCGGGGCAGGCGCAGCCCGCTCTGGCCCACGCGCAAGGCTTCCAGGTGGGCAGCAGCCCCCCTGCCGAGGGCCGAGATGATGCCCATAGCGCTTACTACAATCCTACCCGCCACAGGCAGTTGGTTTATATTTTACGGTGTTGCTGAATGTATTCGGCCATAGACTGTACCGATTCCAGCACTTTACGGCCTTCGCGGGCATCTTCTATCTTAATGCCGTAGTTGCGCTCCAGCAGTACCATCATCTCCAGTGAGTCGATGCTGTCAAGACCCAGTCCGTCGCCAAAAAGGGGGGCGTTGTCGTCTATATCGGCCGGGGTCATGCCTTGCAGGTTCAGCGCCTCTATAATTTGTTGTTTGAGCGTTACTTTCAGGTCTTCCATTGCTTTTTTCGAAATGTGCGGCAAAATTAAGAGAATAACTTGAAAAAGCGGTATGGATACCAGCGCTTCTGCCAGTTACTTAACTGCTGCCTGTTATAATATTAAAATAGTTAATATAAAATCTTTTCCCTTAGGGGTGTAACTGTAACACTATCAGGTGAAGGATTGTTTTAATTGTTGATTAATTAATGCCGCCTTTCCGGCAGTTCGTGCCATACGGGGGTCTAACATTTGGGCGCTGCTTTCGTCTATACCACTGAACAAGCCTAAGCCAATGCGTCTACTTTTTACTTCTATTTTCCTTACTTTTTGTTTTACCGCCGGTGCGCAAAACCTGGTGCCTGACTCCAGCTTTGAGAGCTATACCAATTGCCCTGCGTTCCAGGGCCAGGTGCAGTGCCCGCTCACCCAGGTATTTCAGCCTACTCTTACTGACTGGTTTTCTGCGCTCACTACCTCTACCGATTACTACAACGGTTGTACCACTAACCAGTATATTGACGTGCCCAACAGCTTCTGGGGATTTATACCGGCGCACAGTGGGGTAGGTTTTGTAGGTATTATAGCCTATGGAAATATTGGTACCAACAACACCCCCGGTACCAACTACCGGGAGTACATAGAGTGTGAACTGACCCAGCCGCTGGTGGCCGGGCAGACGTATTATCTTTCTTACTGGGTGCGGCCGATGTTCCACCCGATGCTGCAACCCAATTGCGACTTCATGGCGATGGACGCGCTGGCTGCCAGCTTTACCATAGGGCCACTCACCTCGCCGGTGAGCCCGCTTACCTCTCCGCATATCTTGTTGCAATCGCAGCCGCCCGCCTTCCTGGACAATCCGAACGCATGGGTTCGCATCTATGGACAGTACACGGCTACGGGTGGGGAAGACCACCTGACGCTGGGTACGTTCAATACAGGAAGTGTTCCGCCCATGACCATGCTGCTGCCGCAGGGCGGAACAGAATTTAACAGCTATTATCACATAGATGATGTATCGCTGCGGACAACACCTCCCGGTAGTTGCGATACGGTGTATGCGGTTCAGGATACCGCGCTGTGCGGCTCCGGCAGCCTGCAACTGGCGCCGGTGGCTACCGCTACTTCTTATGCCTGGAGCACAGGGGCCACCACCGCAGCCATATCGGTAACGGCTACCGGCACCTACTGGCGAGTAGCCTCTACGGGCTGCGACGCGACGATAGACACCTTCCGGGTGCAGCTGTACAGCGATACGCTGATGACCACACACGATACATCACTTTGTGCCAATGTTCCGGTATTGCAGTTGTCAGCGCCGGCAGGCGCCAGTTCCTATAGCTGGAGCACCGGGGCTACTACGGCCACTATTGCCATTAGCCAGCAGGGTGTTTATTATTCTACAGCCATATCGGGCTGCCAGGTGCTGGCAGATACCTTCCGGGTGGTAGGCTCACAAACCTTTAGTATGCAGCACGACACGCTGGTGTGCTTTCCCGGGTTGGCCACATTGTCGGGTACGGATGGCGCGTTGAGCTATACCTGGAACAACGGTCAGCAGACGCAGGACATAGACATTTCGGCGGAAGGCATTTATGTATGCAACGCCTACAAAGATTGCGACCTGTACATAGATAGCTTTGTAGTAAAGAATAAGGAAGGATTCAGCAGCATTGGCCTGGGTGCGGACCGGTTGCTGTGCCGAGAGGAGCAGCACCTGCTGGGTGTGGAGTTGCCGGGGGCTTTGTCGTACCTGTGGAGCACCGGCGCTACCACATGCTGCATAGCACCACAGCAGTCGGGCAGCTACACCTTGCAGGTAGATAATGGGTGCCGGCTGCTGAGCGATACCGTGCTGGTAGAATTGGTGCGGTGCGACGACTGCCTCTTTATGCCTACGGCTTTTACCCCGAACGGCGACGGTAAGAACGACCGGCTTGGGGTGATTGCCCGCTGCCCGCTATCGAAATTCAATTTCCAGGTCTTCAACCGCTTTGGTGAAGTGGTATTTGAGGGGAAAGATGTAATGGACAAATGGAACGGCCAGTATAAAGGAGCACCTGCCGAACTGGGCGTGTACTTCTTCCAGGTACGCTACACTACTGCCGGCAACGGCAAAGAGCACCTGCTAAAGGGGGATGTGACACTGGTGTACTAGCGGGGTTTTGTTTGCAAACGGCCCTGCTGCATCTTGTACTTATACTGGTAGTAAGCGTCTGATTCCAGCTCGGCCACAATCATTTCCATCTCCCGGTCGCTGCCTTGCGGGTCGTATTCTTTTTTCAGGCTGTTGCTAAAGAGCAACGCCACGGACTGCCATACCACGGCCGAAAAGCCGCCTTTGAGTTCCTGTATGATGTGGAAACAGTTCTTGCCTGTCTGCCGGTTGATGAGTTTTACCAGTACCTGGCCCTGGCTGATAGTGAGGTTTTCCAGTTCGCCTTTAAAGCGTTTGTTCAGCTCTTGTTCTACCGATTTCAGGTATTCTTTGCGTTTCTTTTTGTCGTTCTGCAGGCGGGCGAGATTGGCGTCTACATCTTTCAGCACGTCGGCGGCTATCACCGCATAGGGGTACACTTTGTACACATTATACTTCAGCCGGTTGAAGGCAGCCTGCTTTTTGGCCAGGTGCTTAGGCAGCTTGTCAATTAAGGTAAATTCATCGAGGTAAACGAATGGAATGGTATCGCGCCCTTCCACTACCGCGCTCACCAGTATGGGCCTGTCTTGTGCTGCACTGAAAAGCGGCAGGGAAAACAGGGTTATCAGCAAAGGGAATATATATGACTGGCGTAGGCGCATAATACGTATGTAAATATCCTTATTTTTAACGGTATTACCTGCAAATATTGTGCACGCGGGCACCAAAATCAATGTTAAATCATATGGCTGTGCTTTGGCACTCGTTTTGAAGAGGGATAAATGGTAATTTTGCCACCACTCTCAAACATATATGATGAAAAGGATAGTAATAGCGATAAGTGCCGTATTGGCGATGGCTTCGTGCAGCGCACCGGTGCAGCAGGCAGGCATGACGGAAAATGATGCAAAGGTAAAAATCGACTCGCTGGTAGGTATCAGGCTGGGCGACCTGATGACACAATCGTCGGAAGACCTGGACCGCCGTATCTCCATAGAGGTGAAACCCAAGGCCGACTCTATATACAACGCCTGGAAGCAAGCTAATCCTTAGTGTGTATAATGGCCGGCGCCATACCCTTAATATACTGTAATGAACTACTCCGGGCCAGTCGTTTTTTTTGACGGTGTTTGCAATCTATGCAACGGCGCGGTGCAGTTTATTATCCGAAAGGATAAAAAAGGGTTGTTCCGGTTTGCCTCGCTTCAGTCGGCCGCAGGCCGGGACGCCATAGCTCAGACTGGAACGGCCGGTACGGAGGGGGCGGAAGGCAGTATTATATTACGATACAAAGGAAAGTACTACGTGCGTTCGTCGGCCGCGCTGAAGATAGCTGCTTTAATGGGAGGGCTTATGTGGCTTTTGCTACCGGGGTATTTGTTGC
>JAEUVZ010000071.1 GCA_016786665.1 Flavipsychrobacter sp. | reverse complement strand
CAGATATGACAGCAGCCACTGGTACGAAATGGTCATCTATTTCTTCAAAATTTGCTCAAAGATAACCCATCATTATAGCAAATCGCATCGTTTAAAAAAAATCGCCGCTGAAAGGATTTATCCCCATTATAATGTGAATAGACTGTGAATTGATGTTTTTAACGGAACTTTGCTGTGTATAAAATAAAAGTGAGAGAGAATAATTGTCAGTAAGACATGTATAAACTGTGGGGGGATGGCTCAAAAATATATACTTGGAAAACGTTTGTGCTTCAATTTTCAGCACATACATTCGTTCCATCAGCAGTTCGCGTTAACCTTTCCGTAATATTCAGTTAATATTTAGTAAACCCGCTCCATTGTTTGTGCAGCAGGCATTGTGCAGGTGAAAAAACGGTAAGGGAGCGTCGTCTGCGCTACTGAAAGAAAGAAAAGATTAGACTGTACTTTAACCTGATTGATAAGTAAAAATGGCCGTTAACGTTAAAAAAGACTTTGGAAATACCCGCAACCGCAAACCGGATATAAGCACCCTGGTGTACGGCAAGGTGCCACCCCAAGCCCCTGAACTGGAAGAAGCGGTACTGGGCGCTATAATGCTGGAAAAAGACAAGCTGGCCGAGGTACTGGAAATAATACAAAGCCCTGACTGCTTTTATGTAGATGCCAACCAGAAAATATATGCCGGTATCCGCCGCCTGTTTGACAAAGGTATGCCGGTGGATCTGCTGACGCTGACCGATGAGCTGCGCAAAAGCGGCGAACTGGAGATAGTGGGCGGCGCTTACTACCTCACCCGCCTTACCATGAGCGTGGTATCGAGTGCGCACGTGGAAGCCCACGCCCGTATTGTGATGGAAAAATTCATACAGCGGGAGCTCATCCGTATATCTGGACAAGTGATAGGTGATGCCTATGAGGACAGCACCGATGTATTTGACCTGCTGGACAAAGCGGAGTCGAACCTGTATGAAATTACCGACAAACACCTGCGCAAGAACTTTAAAAGCCTGAAGGAAGTACTGGTAAGAACCGTGCAGGAAATAGAGGAAGCCAAAAACAAAAAGGACGACATTACCGGTGTTCCATCATCGTTCGTGCCGCTGGATAAGCTCACCTCGGGCTGGCAGAAGACCGACCTTATCATCCTGGCCGCCCGCCCTGCCGTGGGTAAAACCGCCTTCTGTCTTAACCTGGCAATGAATGCGGCGCTGAATGCGCAGAAGCCTTTCCCCGTAGCATTCTTCTCGCTGGAAATGGGTGCCGGCCAGCTGGTAAAAAGGATGCTGGCGGCGGTAACGGAAGTGAGTATGGATGCCATTACCAAGGGCCGTATGCAGGAGCATGAGTTCGTACAGATGACACAGCGCATGACCAAGCTGGCGGCAGCGCCAATCTTCCTGGATGACCAGGCTGCCCTGAATATCTTTGAGCTGCGCGCAAAAGCCCGCCGTCTGAAACAGAAGCACGACATACAGCTCATCATCATCGATTACCTGCAACTGATGCAGGCCAGCGTAAATGGCGGTAACCGCGAGCAGGAAGTATCTAAAATATCGCGCGACCTGAAGGCGCTGGCGAAGGAACTGGAAATACCCATCATAGCCCTGTCGCAGCTGAGCCGGGGTGTGGAATCGCGCAAAGAGTCGAAAGTACCGCAGCTGAGTGACCTTCGTGAATCGGGTGCGATTGAGCAGGATGCCGATATGGTTATGTTCCTGTACCGCCCGGAATACTACGGCATCAATAACGATGAAATGGGCCAGACCATAGAAGGAGAAACCCATATACACATAGCCAAACACCGTAATGGTAGCACCGATACCGTGAAAGTACGCTTCATAAAAGAATACCAGAAGTTCGTAGACCTGCCGGATGACAACTTCGGTGGGAACTTCGGCGCAGGGTTTACCCCGTTCAACGATAACCCGCAAGCGGGCATCAAACGCGACCCGAGTGAATTTGGCGGCTCTAAGATGTTTGTGCAGGGAGGATACCAAACGCTGCAGTCGAAGGCTAATGACTATAATTTTGACGACGACGACCAGCAGCCACCCTTTAAGAAGCCGGGCTCAACCGCCGGAAACGACGATGATGTGCCCTTCTAGGCAATACTTACTGATAGAACATACACCAGGCCGCTCCCAGAGGAGCGGCTTTTTATTGCAAGAGAGGTATTAACTTTACTCTATTAACAACCAACCCTTTTGATATTCTTATTTTATCTGCTGCATATGCTTTCGTTTCTTATTGCTAAGGCAATAAGAAAAAGGTATCGTACCTCAATTGACCAATCGCATAAAAAAAATAGAGCCGCGAGGATAGCTCTGGCAATTAGTGGCAATACGGACATCCTAAGGCAACAACCCGTTCCGATAAATACCGTTTTGAGGATAGCCTATATTTCGACAGCGGCATCAATAACTTATATCGCTCTTTCATATACCCTTCATTTTTCTTTGATCGGACTTTATACTGATTTCATTATCGGTGTTGCACTTTTTTCATATTGCGATTTTGTATTTATATCAAAATACCCACATGCACGGTATGCACGACTATACAAATCCACACGAGCACTTTATAATGCCTTCAATGCCTTACGAATATTGGCTTGGCTTTTAGTCGGTCTTGCTACAATGTCAGAAACATCCGTAACCTTCCCGGGTGACAATATGTATCGTACTAAGGATAGACTGGTATTTGATAAATATTACGTCAATTCAACCACGTATAGAATTTTAAAAGGGTTTCGACACAAGACTACAATTAGTAGAAAGTTGGGGCTATTTAAAATACGCGTTCATAAACCCGATTCCCGTGTCGGCGGAGATCTTACACATACATATATAGAGTACATAGGTACTGATTCTGCCTATATAACGGGTTTAGCAAATGCTTTCATTTTCAGAAAGAATGGCACCTATTATTACGCCGATATGTTTGAGAAACCTCTACAACTCAATTAGGACCAGAAGCCGGGCTCAACCGCCGGTAACGATGATGATGTGCCATTCTAATTTATACTTACTGATGAAACATAAACCAGGCCGCTCCCAGAGGAGCGGCTTTTTTATGACTTGTATCATTGGCGTGGGTGACTACACACGTATGTACTATTGCTTATGCATCCGAAGTTTGCAGAAACAAATCTGCTATGTCGCTCTATATCAAATATGCACTGGCATGGATTCCCATGCTGGTAATAGCCATACTGAACGGCGCGCTAAGAGATTTAGGCTATAAACGATACCTGGGGGCTCTTGCCGCGCACCAAATATCTACCGTTACCCTCATTCTGTTCTTCAGCCTGTACACCAGGTATATTGTAGGCTACCTGCCGCCTGCTTCCGCAAGGCAGGCATTATTGCTTGGGGGCCTATGGGTAGGATTGACCCTGTCTTTTGAATTTGGCTTCGGGTTGGCCCGCGGGAACAGTGTACACACGCTGCTGGCCGACTACAACTTACTGGAGGGCAGGCTGTGGAGCCTTATTCCCGCTTTTGTAGCCGTAGCCCCTTACCTATTCTACCGCCTGCTTTCTACTCCTGCCCGGTAATGGTGTGGACTTACCGTTTCATACTCAATAGTTTTTAGTAATTTTGCTCCCTAAATTTTCCACATACAGATGTCCCGCATTTACTTCGACAACGCAGCTACCACCGCCTTAGATTCTGAAGTTCTGGATGCTATGATGCCTTTCCTTACGGAGAAGTTCGGCAACCCGTCTTCGGTGTACTCTTACGGAAGGGAAACCAAGCTGGCGATAGAGAATGCGCGCAAGACCGTGGCTAAAATCCTGAATTGCACCCCCGCCGAGATATTCTTTACTTCCGGTGGAACGGAGAGCACCAATACGGCCATTAATGCCGCCGTGCGCGACCTGGGCTGCAAGCACATCATTACTTCCCCGCTGGAGCACCATGCCACCCTGCATACCGTGGAGCATATGGAGCACTTCGGCCATGCTACGCTCAGCTATGTAAAGCTGACGGACAAGGGCCACATAGATATGGCCGACCTGGAGCAACAACTGGCGAACAGTAATACTAAGACCCTGGTAACCCTGATGCACGCCAATAACGAGATAGGCAACATTATGGATATAAAAGCCGTGGGCGAGCTATGCCGGAAGTATGATGCTATCTTCCATAGTGATACCGTGCAGACCGTAGGCCACTACCCGTTCGACCTGAAGAATACCTATGTACACTTCATCAACGGAGCCGGCCATAAATTCCATGGCCCCAAAGGAGTGGGCATGCTCTATGTGAACGAGAACGTACTAGGCAGCATAAAACCCTACCTTACCGGTGGCGCGCAGGAGCGCAACATGCGTGCCGGCACCGAGAACCTGTATGGCATTGTGGGTTTCGCGAAAGCGCTGGAGCTGGCTACCGCCCGCTACGAGCAGGACAGCACCTACATCAATGAACTGAAACAATACATGGCCGACCGGCTGAAAGAGCACTTCAGCGGGGTTACCTACAACGGCGATACCCGTGGCAACAGCCTCTATACCGTGCTGAACGTATCGTTCCCCATGAACGAGAAGACGGATATGCTGCTCTTTAACCTGGATATCGCCGGTATCTGCGTGAGCGGAGGCAGTGCCTGTACCAGCGGTGCCAGCAGTGTAAGCCACGTAATAAAGGCCATATACAACGGGCAGTCCGCACAAATGGTGCCGATACGCTTCTCCTTCTGCAGGCACAACACTAAAGAGGAAGTAGATGCCGTAGTAGAGAAGCTGAAGACACTTATCTGATTTCCATTACACGGAATTGTTTAATATTACCTAATGAAAACATTAGGGCTCATAGGCGGCATTAGTTGGGTATCTACGGTAGACTACTACCGCTACATCAACGAAGGAATAAATGCAAAGCTCGGCGAACTGAATTTCGCGCAATGCCTCCTCTACTCTTTCAGTTACCAGGAAATTGTGAGTAATGGGATGAAAGGCGACTTTGAGGCCACTTATAAGCGGCTGGAAGAAGTAGCTAAGATGCTGGAGGCTGATGGTGTGGCGGCGTTGTTACTCTGTGCTAACACGATGCATATGTTCGCCGACCGTCTGCAACAGACCATAAACATACCCATCATCCACATCGGCACGGCCACAGCAACAGCCATCAAAGAAAAAGGCTTAACGAAAGTAGCACTACTGGGAACTAAATTTACCATGGAGCAGGATTTTATTAAAGACAAACTGAAGGAGCAGGGACTGGAAACACTGATACCCTCCCCCGACGACATCGCTTATATACATAAAACCCTGACGGATGAATTGGGCAAAGGCATCATTAAACCGGAAACCAAGGCACGCTACCTGCAGATAATTGACGGGTTGACAGCGCAGGGAGCTGAAGGCGTGATACTCGGCTGCACGGAGATACCGTTACTGCTTACCCAGGACGACCTATCCATTCCTGCTTTTGATACAACCAAGATACATTCTGATGCTGCGGTGGAGTTTATGTTGAATGGGTAATTGATACTGTCCTATGGCAATAAACAAAGTCAGAAGGAGGAAGATATTCAGCATAATCGCTGTTTTATTATTATTTGGAGGAATAATAATTTATAGCCATTATGCACACAACAGAGATGTTGCTGCAATTAAAAAGAACCTGAAAATTTCTTCAGCGCGTATCTACGATTTGGACTATAACAAAAATCCCGGATGGTTTTTCAGATATAAATTCCAGGTAGGAGAAAAAAGTTATTATGGGACAACAAGCGATAGAGGCATACACAATTATAAAGAAGGCAATTCCAAGCACTTCATCGGCCAGTCATTGATAGTAGTTTTTGATAGTACTCATCCGAACACGCATGAAATGCTAATTGAAGAAAAAGACTTTGCCGTGTATGATTTAGCAATGCCGGCTAATATGGGATGGACTTCAAGATATATTCCTCACCGTGATCCGGCAATCCGTTTGGTGATATTTTTCTTATTTGTGTTTGTAATAGTAGTGGTAAAATTCATGAGGTCTTAATCAACTCTACTTCAAAGAAACCGTTGCCGCATCTACCATAATATCTACAGCCATTTCATCAAAACACTCATCAGACTGGTTGGCCATAACTATCACTCCCCTGTCCTTTCCCGGAACGAAACCGATGTAACTTCTGAATCCGCCCGTACCGCCGTTGTGCCAGGTGATATTAGCGATACGTGCGAAAATGCCACTGAGCATATCAATGTGCCAACCTAACGCTATCGGCGCCTCTTTTACCGCTTGCTTGTGCGTCATTGTGAAGCTGGCGCTGAGGGGTGAGCTATTCTTCATATTCGCTGCCAGGAAGCGCATCATATCAGCGCCTGAAGAACGGATGGAGCCCGCACTATACAGTATCGGGAAATTCCAGTGGCAGGTTTTGTTACCCTGCTCATTATAGCCGGTTGCAAACATAGCACTGTCGGCACCTATGGCCGAAGTATGCAGCATGCCCAGCGGATGCAATATCATCTCCTGCAGCATTTGCTCATAGCTGAGGTTCATTTTCCATTCCAGGATGTGTCCTAATAATCCCGCTCCAACATTGGAATAGTCAAAGTTTTCCGGGGATGGCCTCTTCTTCTCCGTTGGATCATTCAGGTAGGCAAAAAGGTCGTTGATGGATAAGGCTGTATAGGGGTCGCATTCGTTCTGTTCCAGTTTTTTGAACCACACTTCCGGCAAGCGGGGAAAACCTGAAGTATGAGTGGCCAGGTGTTTGAGTGTGGTAGTATCATCTTTCCATTTTACTTCAGCGGGCAAATAACGGATAATGTTATCGTCCCAATTCAATTCGCCTTTTTCTACCAGCAGTTGGGTCAGTTCCGCTGTAAAGACTTTGGAAATTGAACCTATCTCGAAGATGGTTGTGCTATCCACCGGTATCTTCGAATCCTTATCCATCACTCCATAGCCGTGCATATATACCCTGTCGCCCTGTATGATGCCGACAAATATGCCCGGCGCTTTTCCTTCCTTTATATATTTGTTGCAGGCGGCTGCTACTTTGTCCTGCAGGTCGTGGGTATCCTTTACGCTCTTCATCTTGTAGTAAGCATACCCGGTGAGCACCGCTATGAGCAGGACTATTACACCCACAACGATACCCGTTATCTTCAGAAAGCGTTTCATGAGAGTTGTTTAATTACCTGTAAAATAAATAACCGTATAATCTGAAACAACACAATAGGCTGCCGAAAACTCCAAAATCAGGAAATTGTATTGCAGAATATAACAAAACGCCCCCGGTTTATCCGGGGGCGTTCTTATTATTTGCAGTATCAGCTAAGGATTAGTCAGCTTTTACTTTTCCTTTTGCTTTAGCAACTACTTCCTCTTCGATGTTGCGCGGAGCAGGAGAATAGTGGCTGAACTCCATTACAGAAGTGGCACGGCCTGAAGACAGGGAACGCAGTTGAGTAACGTAACCGAACATTTCGCTCAGTGGCACTTTAGCTTTTATCACCTGCAGGTTGTTACGGCTATCCATACCTTCCAGCATAGCGCGACGACGGTTCAGGTCACCTGTTACGTCACCCATGTACTGGTCAGGAGTAGTTACTTCCACTTTCATGATTGGTTCCAGCAGAACGGGCTTTGCTTTCTTACCAGCCTCACGGAAGCCAGACTTAGCGCAAAGCTCGAATGACATACCATCTGAATCGACCTGGTGGAAAGAACCGTCGAAGATACGAACCCTCATGCTCTCAACAGGGAAACCTGCCAGTGCGCCGGTGCTCATAGATACTTCGAAACCTTTCTGGATAGGAGCGATAAATTCACGTGGGATAGAACCACCGAAGATATCGTTGATGAACTGGAAGTTGCCTTTACCTTCTTTCAGGAATTCTTCGTCAGCAGGGCCGAGTTCGAATTGGATATCAGCGAACTTACCACGACCACCCGTTTGCTTTTTGAAGATCTCACGGTGTTCAACTTTAGCACCGAAAGCTTCTTTGTAAGCCACCTGGGGAGCACCCTGGTTGATTTCCACCTTGAACTCGCGACGCATACGGTCAACGATGATTTCCAGGTGAAGTTCACCCATACCGGAAAGGATGGTTTGTCCTGTGTCTTCGTCGGTTTTAACGCGCAGTGTAGGATCTTCTTCCACCAGCTTGGCGATAGCCATACCCATCTTATCTACGTCAGCCTGTGTTTTAGGCTCTACCGCGATAGAGATAACCGGTTCTGGTATAAACATGTTCTCCAGTACGATAGGATGTTTCTCATCGCACAGGGTATCACCTGTTTTGATATCTTTAAAACCAACCGCAGCACCAATATCACCGGCTTCGATGAAATCGATAGGATTCTGCTTGTTGGCGTGCATCTGCATGATACGGCTGATACGCTCGTTCTTGCCGGTACGCATGTTCAGTACATAGCTACCTGCATCCAGGTGGCCGGAGTATGCACGGAAGAACGCCAGGCGGCCTACGAAAGGATCGGTCATGATCTTGAACGCCAGGGCGGCAAATGGTTCTTTAGCGTCTGGCTTACGGATCATTTCTTCGCCGCTGTCAGGGTCTGTACCTTTGATAGACTCTATATCAACCGGGCTGGGCAGGTAACGGATTACCGCATCCAGCGCTGTCTGTACGCCTTTGTTCTTGTAAGCGGAACCACACAGCATCGGGATGATGCTCAGGTCGATGGTTGCTTTACGCACCGCTTCGTGAATTTCCGCTTCAGAGATGCTGTTCGGGTCTTCGAAGAACTTCTCCATCAGTTGGTCGTCGTACTCAGCAACGGCTTCTACCAGCTGCGCGCGCCAGTGATTGGCTTCGTCTACCATATCAGCCGGAATTTCACCTTCCTGGTAGGTCATGCCCTGGGTAGCGTCTTCCCATACTATTGATTTCATACGGATCAGATCCACGATACCTTTGAAGTTATCTTCAGCACCTATCGGTAATTGCAGGGGTACTGATTTAGCACCCAGCATATCACGCACCTGCTGCACCACCATCAGGAAGTCAGCGCCGATACGGTCCATTTTGTTTACGAAACCGATACGGGGTACACGGTAACGGTTAGCCTGGCGCCAAACTGTTTCCGACTGGGGCTCAACGCCGTCAACCGCAGAGAACAGGGCTACAAGGCCATCCAGTACACGCATAGAGCGCTCTACCTCAACGGTAAAGTCCACGTGGCCCGGAGTATCGATGATGTTGAATTTGTACTTCTTAGCATCCGGCAGTGGCTTACCTTGCACGGTAGGGAATGTCCAGAAGCAGGTAGTAGCAGCCGAAGTGATGGTAATACCACGCTCTTGCTCCTGTGCCATCCAGTCCATAGTTGCGGCACCTTCGTGCACTTCGCCTATTTTGTGGTTTACACCTGTGTAGTAAAGGATACGTTCTGTAGTAGTGGTTTTACCGGCATCAATGTGCGCTGCAATACCAAAGTTGCGCTGTAAGCGTAAGTCTGCCATTGTTTTTTTATTAGATAATTAAGATTTAAATTAAATTTTGGAGGTGCAAAGGTAGTGATTTAATGTGAAAATGTGAAAATATGCAAATGTGAAATTCATTTATTTTTCAACATCCCAGGCGCCTTTAGCGGGGATTGGATGCAAATGGGAAATGACCCCGGAAGACGAGTGTGGCTTGCCCGCGCCCTACCCTGGCTAATGCTGTCCCGTCGGTCCTTGTTTTTAACAAATTCCTAATATCGAACGGCAATAAATTTGTAGTACCAAGACCAATAAAATCAAGGAGACTACAGACTATGAGCAACAGAACAATTCCAGTCATTATTACAGCCGCAGTTACCTCCGTTGTCACCCTTTTTGCCGCCGCCCGGCTCCAGCAGAGCGGTAGTGGCCTCTTTGGGGGGAAGGAAAAGAAAGCGATACCCGTAAATTATGCCGGTTTTAACCGGATGGCCAGCGTGAGCGCCTCCGCACCGGTAGATTTTGAGCCGGCCGCCGAGGCCTCGGTGCAGGCCGTAGTGCATATAAAAACAACCACTAACCGCCAGGTGCACACCGTAAAAGACGATTTCTGGGGCGGACAATATTATGCTATTCAGCCGGAGCAGCGCGGGGCCGGCTCCGGTGTGGTGGTGTCCGATAACGGTTACATCGTCACCAACAACCACGTAGTGGCAGGAACTGACGTTGTGACAGTAACGTTCAACGACCGTTTTACCACCAAGGCCAAAGTAGTAGGTACTGACCCCTCAACCGATATCGCCGTACTGAAAGTAGAGGAAAAAGAGCTTCCTTTCATGGAGTTTGGCAACTCCGACGATGTGCGCCTGGGACAGTGGGTGCTGGCGGTAGGTTATCCCTTTACGCTCGATGCCACCGTTACCGCAGGCATTGTAAGCGCCAAGGCTCGCTCTATAGGCATCAACAGCACGCGCGCCGCCAATGCGGTAGAATCATTTATACAGACCGACGCGGCAGTGAACCCCGGTAACAGCGGGGGCGCCCTGGTAAATATGAAGGGACAACTGATAGGTATCAATTCGGCCATTGCTTCCCCTACCGGAGCCTATGCGGGCTATTCTTACTCTATACCCGCCAACCTGGTGCGCAAGGTGGTGAACGACATCATCGCTACCGGCTCGGTGCAGCGCGGTTACCTGGGTATCCAGTTCTTTGACCGTAGGAACCTGACACCTGAAAAAATGACCGAACTGGGCATAGACAGGAACGAAGGGGTATATGTGGCAGGAATACAGCCTGGTAGTGGCGCCGAAGAAGGTGGGCTGAAAAAGGGCGACTTCATTACCCGCATCAATGACCTACCGGTGCGTACCGAACCGGAACTGCTGGAGAAAGTGGCTACGTACAAGCCAGGCGACCACATAAGCGTTACCTACCTGCGCAGCGGCGAAACATACAAAACCACCGTGCAGCTGAAAAAGCTCTCTACAGGCGCTACCCAACTGCTGGGGGCCAACTTCCGGGAACTGAGCGACAGCGAGAAAAAGGAACTGGGCGTTTCCTCCGGCCTGCTGGTGACCGAGATAAACGATGGCCCGCTGGCCGAGCAAACACAGATGAAAAAGAACTTTGTACTGCGTACTATAAACAGTAAGCAGGTGAAAACCGTTAATGAGCTGCAGCAGATAGTGGAACAGGCCCGCCGGCTGGAAATGGCTGGTATATATCCAGGCAGCCGCTCCTACTATTACTATGGCGTTGACCTGCAATAGTAATAGCGGATAAGCTACTTATAAACCTCTTCTGTAACCGGAAGAGGTTTATCTTTTGTTGTTATATATATAAATGTAATCCGATAGCGGTTTTGGAAAGGAATTGCTAATATTGCAGTTGCAAAAACCAGCCCTGTATTTACAGTAACATTCAGACATATTGCTTTGCTGTATTAGTAAAGTGATAGATTATAATTATTTTTGCACCCCAAATTGAAATAAAAACTAGTGAAGCCTGTTTATATTACCCGTCTTTCCAAATTCTTGCCAAATGACCCCGTTGGGAATGATGATATGGAGAAGGTACTCGGGATGGTAAATAATAAGCCATCGCGCGCCCGCTCTATAGTGCTTCGGAATAACGGTATTAAAACGCGCTACTACGCCTTCAAAGATGGGAAGGTGACGCATACCAATACACAACTGGCCGCCCTGGCCGTAAAGGCGCTCTTCGACGAAAAGCTGCCTATAGAAAAACTGGAATTATTAACTACCGGCTCCACCTCGCCGGAACAGATGCTGCCCTCGCACGCGGTAATGGTACATGGCGAGCTGGGTATAAGCAACCGGGTAGAGCTCATATCCGCTTCGGGTGCCTGCTGCAGCAGCATACAGGGCCTGAAGTATGCCTATATGGCCATTGGCAGCGGCCTGAATAAAGTGGCCGCTACCGTAGGTTCCGAACGCATGTCGCACTGGATGCACGCTTCCCGCTTTCAGCCGGAGGCCGACAACCTGACACACCTGCACGAGAACCCCATTATCGCTTTTGAGAAAGACTTCCTCCGCTGGATGCTGAGCGATGGAGCCGCCGCAGCGCTGTTGCAGGATACGCCCAACGAAGACGGTATCTCCCTCAGGATAGAATGGCTGGATATAACCTCCTACGCCAACCAGTTGGAAACCTGCATGTATGCCGGTTCCGTAAAGAACGAAGACAAATCGCTCACCGGCTGGAACGACCTGGATACCGTAGAATGGAGCAACCAGAGCGTTTTCTCGCTGAAGCAGGATACCAAACTGCTGGGCGAGAACATAGTACCGCTGGGTGGTGAGTTCCTGAAAGAAGTAATGGAAAAACACGACCTTACTTCCGATAAGGTGGACTACTTTCTGCCCCACATGAGCAGCGAGTTCTTTAAAGAGCAGGTGTACGAATACCAGAAAAGGGCCGGCCTGGAACTACCCTGGGAGAAATGGTTCTACAACCTGACCAAAGTGGGCAATGTAGGCAGCGCCTCTCCATTCCTGATGCTGGAGGAACTGTTCCACAGCGGCAGGCTGAAGAAAGGAGACCGCATACTGGTAATGGTGCCCGAAAGCGCCCGCTTTTCTTACGCATACCTTTACCTCACTGTTGTATAATAGCTTCTATGTCGGGCAAGCCACGCATATTGGTCCTATACTATTCACAGACAGGACAGTTGCGCCACATCATCGACAATATTCTGCTGGATGTACGCGAAGAACTGGAAGTGACCTATGCTCCCATAGAGCCGGAGCGTCCCTACCCTTTTCCCTGGAATCCTGATGTGTTCTTTGACGCGATGCCGGAAACGGTAATGCATATGCCTACCAGCGCCACACTGCCCCTGCCCGGGCCTGTGATGCAGGCAGAGTACGACCTGGTCATCTTCGGACATCAGCCGTGGTTCCTCAATCCCTCACAGCCCATCACTGCATTCCTGCAAAGCCCTTCCGCCGCTGTGCTGAAAGGCAAAAAAGTGCTGACCGTGATAGGCGCCCGCAATATGTGGCTGCATGCCCAGGAGCGGGTAAAAGAACAACTGCTGAAGCAAGGCGCTGAACTGGTGGGCAACATAGCACTGGTAGATAATACGCCCAACATCATTTCCACGCTCACCGTTATCCGCTGGGCGATGAAAGGACAGAAGGAAGCTTCCCGCTTTTTACCCGCTGCGGGCGTGCAGGAGCGCGATATACAGGAAGCGCAGCAATACGGCAAGCCTATCCTCCGCCATCTGCGGGAGGATACACTTGCGCTCTTGAACGATGAACTGCTCCGTATGGGTGCCGTGAATATAAAAACCGGTCTGGTACTACTGGAAAACACCGGTATCAAAAACTTCCGGAAATGGTCTAAATACATAGCGGCCAAAGGCGGCCCCGGCGCTCCAGAGCGATTAGGCCGTGTAAAGCAATTCAAGAACCTGCTTATCGTTGCCATATTCGTCCTCTCCCCCATCACCTCGCTCATCGGCAAAATCCGTGAGCAGGTAAAAATGAAAAAACTGAAGGAAGACGTTGCTTATTTTAAGCAATTGAAGTTTGAAAAGGGAAGGATATAGCGACACGCTATTTGTATTGTTTTAATCTCTATATTGGTGTCTGCATTATATCAATTGAATGAGGTCTACCTGCTTGATACTAATATTGTCGTTTCTGATTTCCTGCCAATCCGAAGACAAAACAGTTCGCTACACGATATCAGATATCAAATTCCCTGAAGACCATCTTAGAGAAGTGCGTAAGAAGCATCTCCTGAAAAAAAGCTGCTTTTATATTGATAGCGCACTCACAAATGGTATAACCTACCACGTTAGCAAACAGCCAGTCGATAGCCGCATGACCATTATGTACGACAATAATGGCAATGAGATACAAAATGTTACAGGCACTTATAGCTTTAGCGAAGGGAATGTCATGACCCATGCAGAAACGGCGATGGGCCATTTCGCCGTAAGTTTCAACTATCTATATTTGTTCGACCACAGCAACAAAATCTTGTATAGACTTAGTTATGACGATTTCTATAGAAAGTCCTTTTACAATAACATATCTGACGGTGACTATCAAAAGGTGATTAGTGGAAGGCGAATATTTGACTCAGTCATTTATCAGTTTGACACCTTAGGTAGAATAGTCTCCTACCACGACCGGCTTGGACCGGCAACTGTGTATCAATATGATGTAAATGGAAAAGTGACGTTAGCGTCCTGGTCAAAAGATGAAAGGCCAGGGGGTTACGAAAATGTAAATCGCGAAAAACGATACTACTATACCAACAACAAAATTGATTCTATTGTTATAACATACATCCCTGGCAATGATTCCGTTTATACAGAAAGACACTACTTTGATAAGGACGAACTACTTTATCGTTGTGTGGAGTATGTTCGTCTACCCATCGGCCTATTTTACGAACAGCCATTGGTAAGCTATTCTGTAAAGCATTTTACAAAAGAAGAATTATAGTGTTCCTTAGCCACGCCAGCACCCGTCATCTGGAGAGTAATGTTTACTTCCTTACTTATTCGGAAAGAGCACACCCGCGATATTGAGCTTGACAATATAAGTGCCGCTGCCAGCGTTGTGTCGGTAACGGACTGCCAGGTGAACTATATTCTTAAGAATGTCAGATGCTATAGTTACTATCCATAAAACGCCACCAACTCCTTCCCATCACTATTCCTCATCCCTCTATACATACCCGCAGAGTTAAAGCAGAAGTCGTGGTTACCGTGGGCGTCTACGGCTATCAGGCCACCTTCGCCACCCAGCTTTACCAGTTTGTCTTTTATCACCACATTGCAGGCCTCCTGTAATGAAAGGCCCTTGTATTCCATCAGGCAGGAAACATCATGTGCCACTACGGCACGCAAGAAATACTCACCGTGCCCGGTGCAGGAAATGGCACAGGTGGCGTTGTTGGCATAGGTACCCGCACCTACCACGGGGCTATCCCCTATCCTGCCAAACCTTTTGTTGGTCATGCCGCCGGTGGAGGTGCCGCCGGCCAGGTTGCCATGTACATCACATGCCACCGCGCCTACCGTGCCGAACTTATGATCTGGGTTAGGGGCAGGCGCTCCTTTCAGGTTATCTTCTTTATGGTCCAGCTGGTAGAAGTCACTATCGCGAATCTCCAGCCATTGCTCGTAGCGCATTTTGTTGAACAGGTATTCATCCGTCGCCATCTCTATTCCCTGCTTCAAAGCAAACTCGGAAGCCCCGCTTCCACTCAGGAACACATGCCCGGAGTGCAGCATTACTTCGCGGGCCAGCGTTATCGGGTTCTTTATGTTGCGCACACCTGCTATAGCACCCGCCGCAAGATTGCTGCCATCCATAATGGCTGCATCCATTTCATTGATTCCCTTCTTGGTAAAAACAGAGCCCCTACCTGCATTGAAGATGGGGTTGTCTTCCAGCACTGTGATGGCGGCAACCACGGCATCTACCGCGCTTCCGCCTCCCTTCAGTATGGTGGTACCGGCATCCAGCGCGGCTGTCAGCCCATTGTGATATTCTTCTTCCTGTTGCTGGCTCATCATAGAGGGGGTAATGTTGCCTGCGCCTCCATGTATTACTAATGTAAATGACATTTTATCTAAAGTATGGTATGAGTATTATTAAGCGGTAAAGCCTGTCCTGTTTATTAATGCTGAACGTTGCCGGCTCAGGATAAGTAGGCTGCTTCTATTTCGTTGTTGTTTGTTTCCACCAGTATATGTTCCTGCAGTGTGGTGGCGATGGAGTGCCCCACTATGTCGGGTGAAACCGGGAAGGTCTTGTGCTTCCGGTCTACCAGGATAGCAATCATTATTTTTTTCAGCTCATAGTTCAGCAGGGGTTTCAGAGCGTACAGGAGTGTCTTGCCCGAGTTGGCCACATCGTCTACCAGCACTACCGAGCGGCCCGTCAGGTCGGCATCCAGGTGCATGTTTTCGGCCAGTGGCTGGCGTTTGTTCATCTTCAGGCTGGCCACTTCTACGTTCAGCGGAGATATTTTCCGCAGGCGCGCTGCTATGTTGTTGGCTACTGCCAGTCCGCCCCCCTGTATGCCCACCAGCAGTACGGAAGTTTCGTTGCTGTTGCGCTCCCATATCTGGTAAGCCATACGCTGCAGTTTTTTGTCTATGCGCGTGTTGTCCAGTATCAGTGTACGTTGTTCCATTGTTCTATTGCGATCTTATTGCTACTACCGGGTCTAGCCTGGAGGCCGACCGTGCCGGGATGTAACCCGCCAGCACGCCTACCACGGCCGATATGCCGATACCTATCAGGAAGTTGCTCACCGACAGCGTTACAGGGAAGTCCGCGCCATAGGTGAGCACCAGGCTGAGCAGGAGCACAATGAATACCCCTATCAGCCCACCCAGCAGGCACAAGGTAATAGCTTCTACGAGAAATTCCATGAGTATGCTGCCGGGCCGGGCTCCTATCGCCTTTTTAAGGCCTATCACCCGGGTACGCTCTTTCACCGTTACAAACATGATATTGGCTATGCCAAATGCGCCCACCACCAGCGAGAAACCACCTATAATGGCGGCTATTACATTTATCATCCGGAACATGATATCCAGCCGCTCCGATACCTGGCTCAGCTGGTTGATGGCAAAGTCGTTGGGCTGCCCGGGCCGCACCTTTCGTTCCCGCCGCAGGGCTCCTTCCACTTCATACTTCACTTCGTCTATGTTTTTACCGGCCGCCACTTTTATCATTAGTGTGGGGTCTATGTTCAGGGAGCTAACGTCTATCAGGCCACCGGCAGCGGCGTAGTACGATAAAATAATTCCGTTATCAAAGTTGAAACCCGCCATGTTCTGGCCGGTTTTTTTCATCACCCCCACCACCTGGAACTTTTTCCCCTTAAAGGAGATAGAGGTACCGATGGGGTCAATGCCCGCCGAATAGAGATTGCGGTACACGTCATAACCCATCACTACGGTATTGCGGCCGCCATCTATTTCCGGCGCCGACAGGTAGCGGCCCTGCTCTAGTTCTATATTCTGTATCTTATCAAAATTGCTGGTAACGGCGTAAGACGATGCACCTTCTACTTCCTGGTCGCGCCATTTCACATTCACCCTGGTGCTTACCGAAAGCGTGGCAAACGCTACATCGGGCACGTTCCGCTCTATGCTTTTCAGCTCTTTTACGCTCATGCCCGGCCGTCGCCAGAACTCCCACCATTTATACTCTCCTCCTTCGTCCATCCAGGGCCAGCGGCCTACATAGAGCACATCGTTGCCCAGTGTAGATACTTCTTTTTCTATGTTATTGCGCATGCTATCCAGTACCGTCAGGACGGCAATAATGCAGAAGATACCAATAGTAATACCCAGCAGCGAGAGGAACGTGCGCAGTTTGTTGACCCTCAGCTCGCCGAGAGCCTGGAGTATGCTGGTAAGTATTAACTGGAACTGGCCGCCCATGATAGTAAAGCAAATTTAGTGCTTTGTATCATGCAGGGAACATCATTTTAGCCCCGGCGCTAGAATAGTTTTATTGCGGGGCTCACTATCTGCAGCTTGTCGCCATCTTTCTGGGTGAGTTCTATGGTAAAAACATACTGGTTTCCCGATTGCGCGGGAGATTTGCCCACCAGGAAGTCAAGGTACATGCGGCTACCGTACAGCGGGCGGGATGGAACATCGTCGGTAGTGATAATATCGTTCAGGCTGCTGCCGGCCGGATGCTGGTTGTCGTAGTCTTTATCTGCATATATATTGTAGGCTACCACCGAGTCGCCTCCCTGCCGGGCGAGGCATGCTGGCGGGGCGGCAAAGGCATGGGCTTTATTAAAGAGCGACCAGTCGGCCATGGGCGAGCCGGCATCCTCTTTAGAGCACACCATAGTGGTTCCTTCCATGTACACCTGCAGGGTGAGCTGTGTGGCTACACACTCCAGGGAGTCCAGTATCCGGTGCGTCTGGCTGTTATAGAGGTTTAGCCGGTTGGCAACGTAGGTAAAGCACGCAGGGGTTTCGCAAGGATTGGTGCCGGAGGAGCGTTTCCGTTTGCAGGAAGGCAATACGGAAAGGAATACATTAAGGCAAAAGGCGGCAGTGATTACTAAAACTATTTTTTTATACATGGGATTGGTTTTATAAGTATGAAACGACTTTAGTGTAAATATATTGTAAAGACATGAATTACCTTTGCCCCAAATGCGTTTTTAATTGAGCCTCGCCATAAAATTCCTGCTGAAGAATCGCGCACTCCGTTATCCCCTGTTCCGCAACTACCTGCTGATGCGTGTGGCGCTGATACTATCCCTGCACGCACAGATTACGGTAGTGAGCTACATGATGTACCAGCTCACCAAAGACGCATTGTCGCTGGGCATGATGGGGCTGGCTGAGGTGATACCGGCTATTGGTTTCTCCATGGTTTCCGGGCATTTTGTTGATATTAATGAGAAGCGCGGCCTGCTGATGAAGTGCATTGCGGGCTATGTATTGCTATCGGTATTTTACCTGGTACTGTCGCTGCCTTCTTTTCAGTCATTTGCAGGCCTCAATGTTACGGTATGGATGATCTATGGTGGCGTGTTCATAGGGGGCATACTGCGGGCGTTCGTGAGCCCTTCGGCTTTTGCGCTCATGGGCCAGCTGGTGCCCAGGAAGCAATACCCCAACGCCACTACCTGGAGCAGTACCGCCTGGCAGGCGGGGTCTGTACTGGGGCCGCTGGTAGGGGGCTTTTTGCTGGGCTATGGGTCTTTCCCCTTTAGCCTCGGCACCATACTGGCACTGCAGGTAATACCCATAGTGGCCGTACTGCGAATACCCCGCCAGCCGCACAACGCCCCTACCCGGCGCGAACCCATTACCAAGAGCCTGGCGGAAGGGCTGAATTTTGTGGTAAAGACACAGGTGGTGCTCTCTACCCTGGCGCTCGATATGTTTGCCGTGCTTTTTGGCGGTGCCGTGGCACTGCTGCCGGTATTTGCCGAGGACATACTGAAAACAGGAGAGATAGGTTACGGATGGATGCGGGCGGCGCCGGGCATAGGTACTGTACTGACACTGATGATCTTATCATTTGCTCCGCTGAAGAAAAAACCGGGCCTGAAATTGTTTGCCTGCATAGCCGGCTTCGGCGTTACTACTATTGTTTTCGGCCTTTGCGGGGAGCTGGGTGGTACCCACACCCTGTTTCATATTGCCGACTTTGCTGTTTCGGGTGGTTTCCTGCTGGCTTTCAGTATGCTGCTGATAGGTGGAGCGCTTGATGGCGTAAGCGTAGTGATAAGAGGCACTATACTGCAACTGTATACACCCGACCATATGCGCGGGCGGGTGGCCGCGGTCAACACTATGTTCATCAGTTCTTCCAACGAGCTGGGAGCAATGGAAAGCGGGCTCACCGCCAAGCTGATGGGTACCGTACCGGCCGTTGTTTTCGGTGGTTGTATGACCCTGGTAGTAGTAGGGGTTACTTATGTGGCCGCCCCTATGCTGCGCGTGCTGCGGCTTAACCCTTCGGAGCCGGAGAATAAAACATAAAGTACACCGCACCCATTATCAGCAGGAACGCCACTATATAGTTCCAGCGGATGGGCTCGTTCAGGAAGAAAACCGCAAACAGCCCGAACACCACCAGCGATATTACCTCCTGTATGGTCTTTAGCTGGAAGGCTGAGAACCCCTCCAGTTGCCCGAATTTATTGTTGGCCGGCACCATAAAGCAATACTCAAAGAAGGCAATGCCCCAGCTGATAAGTACCAGCCGGATGAGGGGCGTATCGGCCGTGTTCTTTTTAAGGTGTCCGTACCAGGCGTAGGTCATGAAGCAGTTGGATATCACCAGGCATATAATAGTGCGCATACCACAAAAATAAAAAAGAAAGGTGCAGCAAATGCTACACCCCTATCAACCTTTATTGATTACACTTTCTTATTTATTAGCGTCTTTCTGCCATTTTTCGTACTGGTCTTTAGTCAGTATCTTCTTGTATTCGGCATCTTTCTTTTCCGCAATTTTCTTAAATGCATTCACGTCAGCCGATGATGGGCCCAGTTGGTGCATGGTTTCGGCAGCATCTTTGTTCACCTTGGTTAGTGCGGTTTCCTGGGTAGCTGTCAGGTTGTAGTTTTTCAGCTTGCCCATTTCATACTTTACAGTATTGTTAATGTGGTCCTGGGTGCTCGACTGGGCATACAGAGACGATGCTCCTGCCAGTATCGCTAAAGTAAGTACGATCTTTTTCATATTCAGATTTTGTATAATTATCCTGTTTTGTTCAAAAATACGGTTTTCTTATATACTAGACAAGTATAAACGGAAAAGCGTTGGGTTTTACCCCAACGCTTATGTCAATAGCGCCTCTGCTTCATCTGTTTCTCTATTGCCCCTCGTTCCGTATCACCACTACTCCGTCAAACACATCTATCAGTACGGGCTTTGTTTTATCTATATCTCCGGCTATTATCTTTTTACTCAGCAGGTTAATAATGTCCTTTTGAATCACTCTTTTCAGCGGCCTGGCCCCGTATTGCGGGTCAAACCCACGTTGCACCACATAGTCCAGCGCGTAGTCGGAAAACTGCAGGTCTATGCCCTGGCGGGAGAGCTGCTCCTTCAGTTGCTCCAGTTGTATGCGGATGATGCCTTTTATTTCGCGGCGCATCAGCGGGTGGAACATGATCACATCATCTATCCGGTTCAGGAACTCCGGGCGCAGGGCTTGTTTCAGCAGGTCCATTACCTGTTCCCGGGTCGCTTCTACTACATCCTCCACGTCGCGGTCGTTCAGCTCGGCGAAGTTTTCCTGTATTATATGGCTGCCCATGTTGCTGGTCATAATAATAATGGTGTTCTTAAAGTTCACCACCCTGCCCTTGTTATCAGTCAGGCGGCCATCATCCAGTACTTGCAGCAGCACATTAAAGGTGTCAGGATGGGCTTTTTCTATTTCGTCCAGCAGTATCACCGAGTAGGGTTTCCGCCTTACGGCTTCCGTCAGTTGTCCGCCTTCGTCGTAGCCTACATAGCCCGGGGGCGCACCCACCAGCCGGCTTACAGAGTGCTTTTCCTGGTACTCGCTCATGTCTATGCGCGTCATCATGCTGTCGTCGTCAAAGAGTACTTCGGCCAGCGCTTTGGCCAGCTCCGTCTTTCCCACCCCGGTAGTACCCAGGAAGATGAAGGAGCCGATAGGCTTGCGGGGGTCTTGCAGCCCTGCCCTGCCCCTGCGGATAGCATCAGCTACCGCTGTGATAGCCTCCTCCTGGCCTACTACCCGCTTGTGCAGCTCTTCTTCCAGGTGCAGCAGCTTCTCCCGTTCGCTTTGCAGCATGCGCTGCACCGGTATGCCGGTGGCCTTGGCTACGTTCTCGGCTATGTCCTCCGCGTCTACTTCTTCTTTCAGCAGGCGCTTATGCTGGCTGTCCATTTCGTCCAGTTGGCGGCTTAGTTCGGCTATGCCGGCCTCTTCCTCCTTCACTTTGCCATACCGTATCTCGGCTACCTTGCCATAGTCGCCTTCGCGTTCGGCCTGTTCGGCTTCCAGCTTCAGGTGTTCTATGGTGGTTTTGCTTTTGTTTATCTTGTCTACCAGTTCTTTCTCCTCCAGCCATTTGGCCTTCAGGGTATCGCGCTGCACGGAAAGTGCCGATATCTCGTGTCCCAGTTCTTTCAGCTTGGCATCATCGTTCTCACGCTTTATCGCTTCACGTTCTATTTCCAGCTGGCGGATGCGGCGCTCCAGTTCGTCCAGCTCTTCGGGCATAGAGTTCATCTCCAGCTTCAGCTTGGCGGCACTTTCATCTATCAGGTCTATCGCCTTATCGGGCAGGAAGCGGTCGGTAATGTAGCGGTGCGAGAGCTCCACGGCCGCAATAATGGCCTCATCCTTTATGCGCACCTGGTGGTGGCTCTCGTAGCGGTCTTTCAGCCCCCGGAGTATGGAGATGGCGTCTTCCGGTGTCGGCTCATCTACAAACACTTTCTGAAACCGGCGTTCCAGCGCTTTGTCTTTTTCAAAATACTTCTGGTATTCATTCAGCGTAGTGGCGCCTATGGCCCGCAGTTCGCCCCGGGCCAGGGCGGGTTTCAGTATATTGGCGGCATCCATGGCTCCTTCCATAGCGCCTGCGCCTATCAGGGTGTGTATCTCGTCTATAAACAGGATGATCTCCCCCTCGCTTTCCGATACTTCCTTCACTACCGCTTTCAGGCGTTCTTCAAACTCGCCGCGGTACTTGGCCCCGGCCATCAGCGCCCCCATATCCAGGGTATATATCGTTTTCGATTTCAGGTTGTCGGGCACATCGCCGTTTATGATGCGGTGCGCCAGGCCTTCTACTATCGCAGTCTTACCCACGCCAGGCTCGCCCACCAGTATCGGGTTGTTCTTAGAGCGGCGGGAAAGGATGTGCAGCGTGCGGCGTATCTCCTCATCCCGGCCTATTACCGGGTCCAGTTTGCCGGCTCTCGCCAGTTCGTTCAGGTTCTTGCCATATCGTTGCAGCGAGTTGTATTGCTGGTCCTGCGTCTGAGAGTTTACGGTACTGCCTTTACGCAGTTCCTTAATAGCGGCGGTCAGCCCCTTTTCGGTAAGCCCCGCATCCTTCAGTATTTTGGCGGCATCATCGTTTACCTGCAGCATAGCCAGTAGTAGGTGCTCCGGGGTAACGAACTCATCGCCAAACCCCTTCATTACATTGGCGGTGCGCAGCACTACACTATTCAGGTCGCGGCTGATGTTTTGCGCGGGTTCGCCGCCCTGCATTTTAGGCAGCTTGCTTATCAGTTCGGTCACTTTCCCTTCAACGAAAGGAATGTTTACGTTGTTCTTCTTCAGCAGGTAAGCGATAGGGCCATCGTTATCATCCAGCAGCGCCTGCAGCATGTGCGCGGTCTCTATAGCGGGGTTCTGGTTATTGAACGCCACCTGCTGCGCCTGCTGTATTGTCTCCTGTGCCTTAATGGTGAAATTATTCAAGTTCATGTTTGGTATATTTCCTCTGCTACTGAAGCATAAAAAATGTTCCAAAATGAATTTCAGGAAGTAATGGCAGACAATCAATAAACATTAAGACAACTCGTCATGTTTCAACAAAAATAACTGAAGTTTTAGCAGGTCATCTTTTGCCCATCTGCTTAGGAAATACTATCCAAAGTATACTATCCAGACTGTTGTCTGTATCGAATAGCCAATGCCTTCTGTTTTCGTTAAAATAGTCATGTGGACAAACGTGATCACCTATTGATATTGAGACGATCTTAGCAATATTCACATCTGATACGTCTTGGGTAAAAGAAGGCATTTTTACAGGCGTTTCATACCCGCTAAAGTTGAGCCCGATATCATTTTTACCATCGGTAATTAATACACTATACAATGCTATAGGAAGAAAAGTATCCCGGGATCTCGAATCTGCATAATATGAAATGACCGAATCGTACTTTTTCCATTCGATAATGTAGATAAAGTTTGGCGATGGTTCAGACATCACATATTCTTTGGTCACTTTCCATACCGTATCTTCTGCATTATCGGTTGTATCCGAAATTGAATAAGAGACCAACGTGACGGGGATATCGGTCTGTGTTTCAGGACCGCATGAACTAATAAGCAATGATAAAAATAATACCTTTTTCATTTTTGGGGGATGATATCTGATCAGTTGGCACTCAAATTAACTAAATATCAAACTTGAACGGCTCTGATGCCAAGAATAACCTGTTCTCTATATTTTCCCTAACTTGTAGCCTTAATCGTTATACTGGTATCTTGCGGCTCCGCCTTACATATATCTTGCTGGTTATCAGTACGGCTTGCTTCGCTCAGCCGGGCGATACTACCCGCCTGTATTTCGACCTGGATATAGATTCTCTTTCCGTAGCTTCTAAGCGGAAACTGGATGTGTTTATCCGCAGCAACCACCTAGAAGACCCCAGGAAGAGTGTAGTAATAATAGGCTATACCGACTACCTGGGCACGGAGGACTATAATATAGTGCTCTCTAAGGAGCGGGCCCGAAACGTGGCGTATTACCTGCTGGAAAACGCCGTGCAGGAAGAGAAGATAACCGTATGCATGGGCCGGGGCAAAATTGAACGCAAGGGCATGACCGGTGCCCGCGGCAACGCCACCGACCGCCGGGTAGATATAGTAGTGGTAGATAAGCCCCGCAAACCGGTGGTGAAAGATACCCCCCGCACGGTGCCGCGCCCGAAAGACCCCATGGACGTGGATATAGTTATGAAGCCCGGACAGCGCCGCGAACCAATACCCGAGGAATTCCGCACCATATCGCTGCGGCGGGAGGCGCCACCCTCCAAGCCTAAAAAGCCGGGAACCAGCTATAGCATGAACGACTCCGGCAATGTGCATGTGGTTATGCGCCCCGGTGGCGAAAAGCCCGAGCTGCCCAAAGAACTTCAGGAAGCCCTGAACCCCGAAAACCCTACCCGGGCCGATCCCTATACCTCCAAAGGCGGCGAACTGGACATCAGCCAGGTAAAGCCGGGAGAGACTTTTGTGCTGCGCAATATCTATTTCTTTCCCCAGTCGCACTCCGTGCGCGAGGAGTCGATACCGGAAATGGAACGCCTGGCCAATACCCTGAAAAAGTACCCTAAGCTGAAGATACAGGTAGAGGGGCATATATGCTGTGTGCTGGACTACCCCGATGCTTTTGATGTAGATGCGCAGGACAATCACCTCTCCGTAAACCGCTCTAAGTATATATACGAGTACCTGCTGAGCAAAGGCATAGGCCGCGACCGCGTACAGTATGCAGGCTTTGGCCGCTCACGCCCCATAGTGGAGCACGAACGCACCGAAGAGGAGGCGAATAAAAACCGCCGCGTGGAAATAAGAGTGCTGGAAAAATAGGATTATCCCCTTTTCAAAAAAAAAGAAAATTACTGCTGGGTAGCCGTGTACACCACCGATGTGGTGTAGGTGCCCGCCGGGTAGCTCATGCTGGGGTTGGCCCGGTACTGTATGGAAAACAGCTTGCTGCTGCCCGAGGTACACCCCGTAAGTATGTTCTGGTTGCTGGAGGTGACGGACTGGTAAGAGTTAAAGTTGTTGGCGATACTACCTCCTGTTGAGTTAGCGGTTACCTGCACGCTCAGCGAGCCGCTCACCGGCATAGTAGTACCCGTGGTGTAGCTGCCGGTATAGGTAAAGTTGCTGGCGTTGCTCTTTACCGCAATATTGAACGCCTTGGTAGAGGACGCCGACAACTGGTAGGTAGAGGAAGTAACACCGCTGGTATAGTTGGAAACCGTACTGATAGGCAAAGAGACCGCGCTACCCGAAGTAGAGTTGGTGGCGGTAAACTTCAGCACAATGGTATTGGTAAGGCTCAGGTCCACCACTTGTGTAACGGTGGTGGAAGACTGCGCCTGTGCATAAGTAGCCAGCAGGCAAAGAAGGGACAATATGGCTAGTATCCTTCTCATCATCTTACCCGTGTATGTAGTTTATATTGGTCATATCTGTCAGCGCGTTGTGCGCTTCCTGTTTCATCCCTTGCCAGGGTTAGCGCTGCAAAGATTGCAGTTGAAATCCCATTCAGGAAATTTTTCACCCGCCTTAACATGCCGGCGGAGGTGAATTAACATTAGTTTAAGAACAATCAATTAAAGCGTTAATATAAGCAAAGTCCTCCGTACAGAGGGCTTTCGTTATTAGTTTTTAGTAGCGGTGTACACTACGTTCACAAAGTAGCTGCCCACCGGCAGTGCCTTTTTAGGAGCGCACTTGTATTTTACAGCAAAGCGCTGGTTGCCCCCGCTTTCACCATTCACCACCAGGTCGCGATCGGCGGTCGCTATCGGGGCGTAGTCGGCCTGGCTGAACGGGGCCGCTACTTGCCCGCCGGTATTGTTTTGCGTTACCTTCACGCCCAGGGCGTCTTTCAGCAGGTCGGGGCTTACCTTTTCGTTACCTACGTAGGTAAAGGTATTCATATCATACTTCAGCGATACTTTGAAGGCCGTGTTGGCGCGCACCCGCAGTTCCTGGTCGCGAACGGTAACACCGTTCTTAAAATCCTGCGAACTGGTGAACGGCATAAAAACAGTAGAACCCTCTACCGAACCTGTCTCGGTAAAGATGATTTCTATCACATCGCTCAACGCCATACTTGCAGACTGCGAAGCGCCGGCGCCAGTACCATACTGGGCCATTGCTTTTGTAGCTGCTAAGCTGATGAGGACTATTGTGATAATGCGTTTCATTCGTTCTGTTTGCGATTTGCGATACAAAGATGCGTCAGCAATGGGCCTTTATGAAATTTTCCGCCCCACTTAACCCCGGGTTTGCAAGGCAATAACAACCCGTTCACAAATGAAAAGCCGGTTTATGGCACTTAGTTAAAATGACGAAATGCCATTTTGTTATAATTGATTGAAAATGAGATTGTTAGATATTGGGTAGCACTGTTAAAGCCGGCCGGGCACGCAAGGGCAACGAGGCTGTCATATACGCCTCCTTATTTATAACAATTGAACCTATACAGGGTTAAATACCGTTGGCGGAAGTCAGTACCAGGGGTTTGCCTTCCGTTACTACGAGCGTGTGCTCGTGCTGGGCCACAAAGCTGCCGTCTTTGGTAACGAGCGTCCAGCCGTCGCCCTTATCATGCGCCAGCGACGATCCGGTAGAGATGAATGTTTCCAGCGCTATTACGCTATTCTTCCGGAAACGTCCGCGGTTGAAGCGATCGTAGTAGCAGGGTATCTCGTGTGGGGCTTCATGCAGGGCGCGCCCTACTCCATGTCCCACCAGGTTTTTTATAACTTTCAGTCCACGTTTGCGGGCTTCGGTTTCTATCAGGCGGCCGATGTCGGCTATGCGTACCCCGTCCTTAATGTTATTAATAGCCCGGTGCAGTATTTCTTTTGAGGCCTGCACCAGCGGGTCCAGCTGCTGCCTGTCTTTTCCCAGCACAAACGAGCCGCCATTGTCGGCCCAGAAACCTTCCAGCTCTGCTGATACGTCTATATTCACCAGGTCGCCCTCTTCCAGGATGGTGGTAGCCGAAGGAATGCCATGCGCTACTTCGTTGTTCACACTAATGCAGGTCCAACCCGGGAAGCCATAGGTTAGCTTCGGTGCCGACTTAGCCCCATATGTTTCCAACTGCGCACGGCCATATTCGTCCAGTTCTTTCGTGCTCATACCGGGCTTTGCATACGCCGTCATTTGGCGGAGGGTGTAGCCTACTGCCTCGCTGATACGCTTCATTCCCGCCAGTTCGGCCTGTGTAGTGATGGACATGTGTCGGATTTGATTCAGGCCAAAGTTACGATATGTTTCTTTGTGCTGCCCCTGCCGTAAAGCATAATTGGAGGCAATACCCCTTTACCACACCAGCGCGCTGGCGCCCAATATGGCCGCGTCGGCATCGGGCAAAGCGCTGTAGGTGAGCTGCACTTTGTTCTTGTATATCTTGAGCAGGTTAGCTTCCATGTGCGTGCGCACGTGCTTCATCAGCATCTCGCCCGATTTGGCCAGCCCTCCAAAGAAGATAATAGCCTGAGGAGAAGTGATGGCTACGGCATCGGCCAGTGTTTGACCCAGTATTTTGCCGGTGTAGGCAAAAAGTTCCAGGGCAAAGGCATCGCCCGCCTCCCCTGCTTCGTGTATCATCTTGGCGGTTATCCTTCCTTTCTCTTTCCTTAGTATGGTTTCGTCGGTGCGGTCATTCAGCCATTCCTCCGCGCTTTTAACTATGCCTGTCGCCGAGGCGTAGGTTTCCAGGCAGCCATTGCGCCCGCAGCCACACCGGCGCCCTTCGCGTACCGCTATCACATGTCCTATTTCTCCGGCAAAGCCATCGTGCCCGTATATCATTTGGCCGTTGGCCACAAAGCCGCTGCCCACGCCGGTTCCCAGTGTTACCAGTATAAAATCCTTCATGCCCTTGGCCGCCCCATACATCATCTCGCCTATGGCGGCGGCATTGGCGTCGTTGGTCAGTGTTACTTTCTGGTGCAGGCTTTCCGATACCAGTTTGGCCAGGGGTATCACGCCTTCCCAGGGCAGGTTGGGCGCGTAGGCTATCTCCCCGGTGTAGAAGTTACCATTGGGCGCGCCTACACCCACCCCTACTATATTGTCGGCGCCTACTTTTTCTATTATCAGGGCCAGTTGCTGCTTCAGCGCGGCAATAAAGTCCTGCACCGTAGCATGGCCCCGGGTAGGCATCTCGCCTTTTTCCAGTATCTGTCCGCGGCGGTCTACTATACCGAACGCCGTGCCGGTACCACCAATATCTATGCCCAGGGCCAGGGGTTGTGTCATGTTATAAACCTGTTTTCAACAAAATAAGTCCATCTGTTCTATTCAGAAAAAACTTTTTGGGCTATTTGTGTACATTAGTGCTATACACTGTATCTATGAGTAATTCCGGCAATAAGCAATCATATCTTACTTCGCTGTTTTTAGTTGGCTGCCTGTTCTCCATATTTGGCTTTATCACCTGGCTGAATGGTACGTTGATCACCTTTCTTAAAGAGGTTTGCCAACTGAACAATAAGCAGGCCTCGCTGGTGACCATGGCGTTTTTTATCTCCTATTTCGTAATGGCCATACCGTCTTCTTTCATACTCCGGAAGACCGGTTTCAAAAATGGCATGAGCCTGGGATTGCTGGTAATGGTGGTTGGTTGCCTCGTTTTTATTCCGGCGGCTACCCAGCGAAACTATAACTACTTCCTTATTGGCTTATTCACTCAAGGATTAGGTCTCTCTATTCTGCAAACAGCTTCCAATCCCTATGTTACCATCATCGGGCCTATTGAAGGGGCGGCCCAGCGTATCAGTATCATGGGTATCTGCAACAAACTGGCGGGCTTCTTCAGTCCTATTATATTGGGGGCGGCGCTTCTTTCCGGCATGGACGGGCTGAAAGAACAGGTAGCTAAAGCAACAGGCACGGCGGAAAAAAATACCATTCTTTCCGAAATGTCGGAGCGTATCATCACACCTTATATCATCCTGGCGATATGCCTGTTCGTGGTGGCCATATTGATTCGCTTCTCTCCCCTGCCGGAAATAAAAGAAGATAAGGAAGAAAATACACTGTCGGGCGACACAGCACAGCGGCCGCTGTGGAGCTATACCTACCTGTTTTTAGGGGCGCTCTCCATCTTCTTTTACGTGGGGGTGGAAGTGCTGGCCGGTGACTATATCATCAGCTATGGGTCTTACCTGGGTGTGCCAATGGACTACGCCAAGTACCTCACATCGCTCACGCTCGCCTTCATGCTGGGGGGCTATGCGGTGGGCATAATACTTACCCCCCGGTTCATATCGCAGGAAACCTTGCTCCGGCTGTTTCTGTTGCTGAGCCTAGGCCTCATTGGTGGTGTTCTTTTCACCACGGGTAAAACGTCTGTGTTACTGCTGTCTCTTTTAGGCTTTACGCATGCTATTATGTGGCCAGCTATCTGGCCTATGTCCATCAAAGGGCTGGGCAGGCATACCAAGATAGGTTCTGCCTTGCTGATAATGGGCATCATAGGCGGCGGCGTGGTGCCATATATCTACTCGGCGCTGGGCGATGCCAACGGCGGCAACCTGCAGGAGCCTTTCTGGATAATGATACCCTGCTACCTGTTCATCCTGTTCTTTGCCATGTGGGGGCATAAAATAGGTTACCGCGAGCAAGCGGATAAAGTATAACAACCAACCGGCAACAAAAAATGGGTAGCAACTGCTACCCATTACTATTTTAAACAGAACTGCTAACTGAAAACTGAAAACTGTTAACTGAATCACCCCGGAATCCTGGCCATATACTTGCTCATTTCATTTATCTGCCCTACTACCTGTTCGTTCTTGGGTTTGCAGGCTTTTGCTTTGTTGAAGTATAGTTTCGCGCTTTTAAAATCCCTGCGCTGCATGGTGATGGCGGAGAGCTGCAGGTAGGCGGTAGCTTCGTTGTCTTTATCGGGCAGGCCTATTTTCAGCGCTTTGCGCAGGTGCTCCATGGCCTCTTTCATATTGCCTTTCTTGTAGGCTATAGAGCCCAGTTGCAGGTAGGCGGTTCCCTCGTATTCCTTTTCGGGCATACCGGCGGCCAGTCCTTTTTTCAGGTCCTCTTCCGCCTTGTCTAGGTTGTCGTCCATGGTAGAGAGGTTGGCGCGCAGCATGTAGTACGATGAGCGGATGGGCTTATACAGCAGGTTGGGGTATTTTACCTTGTCCAGCAGTTTTTTGGCTCCTTCCATGTCGCCCGCTTCTATACGTCCCTGTATCTGCAGCATGGGGCCTACCATTATATAGGCTACTATCATCAGTACCGATATCAGCATGGGTATCCACGCCATCCACCATCCGCCGGAAACCCCGAAACCTATCCAAAAGCCAAGGCCCATGAGCACTACGGCTATGGGCAGCAAATTATTACCTATAAAACTGCGAATCTTCATTATTCTAAAAATTGGAGTGCAAAGATAACAGATTCCGGGCGCTACTGCTAATTATTGCCAGCGGTGCACAAAACGCAAGCCTGGCGCCAAAGAAGGGAGAAAATGAATAATAAGGAATGGTAAATGCCTGCACAGCGCGGTTGGCTGCAGGCAAGCATTACGCTGTGGCCAGCGCATGGCGGGGCTAATACGGTCGCCGGCTGTTACCAGCCACTTACCAGGCCTATGAGGCGGAGGATAGCGGCTACGTAAATAGGCAGGGTAATAACAGTGAGCACTGCCACCAGTAACATTCCTAATCTGAATCGGTTCCTGATCATAGTAAGGTTGCTTGTCATTGTGTTGTTGTTTGCTGACACAAAGATTAAGCAGCCTGCCGCTATTCTGAAGTTTTTGCGCCTGGTTAACGGCAGCTTTAGATTTGATTTGCAAGCGGTTAACAAAATAGCGTTACCCTCCTTGCCGCTCATTCCCGGGCGGTTCCGGGTGCGGAAGCGGTATGCCAGCCATAGCCGGCAGCAAAGAAAACGGGCTGTCCCCCAAATGCGAGACAGCCCGTTTCTACTATTTTATTGACCAGCCATAGCCGGGCAACCATTCTGTTTTTCTTTATCGTGTTACACTTTCAGTATCCAGTCATGCGTATCGGCTACACGGCCATAGCGTATGTCGGATAAGGTCTTTTTCAGCCAGTTGGTGGTTTCCCAAGTATCCACCGGCGGCAGTTCCATTGTTTCGTCGTGGTAGGTCAGCTTGGCAATGGGCGCTATAGAAGCGGCAGTACCGGTGCCAAACGCTTCCTTCAGCTGGCCCGACTTGAACGCCTCGGCAATTTCATCTATTGTAATCGGACGCTCTTCCACAGTCATGCCTTTCTCGCGCAGCAGGGTAATAACACTATCGCGGGTCACCCCTTCCAGTATGGTATCCTGCTTCAGGTCGGGAGTGATGGCCTTGTCTCCAATAATCACGAAGAAATTCATCGTTCCTATTTCCTGAACGTATTTGTGCTCAAAGCCATCGGTCCACAGTATCTGGTCGTAGCCCATTTTGCGTATCTGCATAGTTGGGTACATACTCATGCCGTAGTTGCCGGCAGCCTTGGTAAACCCGATGCCGCCGGGGAACGCACGCACATACTGGTCTTGCACGTATATAGAAACCGGGTTGGCATAATACGGGCCTGCCGGGCTGGTGATGATGATGAAGAGGAACTTTTCCGCAGGCTTCACCCCTACGAACTCGTCTACGGCCACCATAAAGGGGCGTATGTAGAGCGAAGTGCCATCGGCGGTGGGTACCCAGTCGCGGTCTATATCTATCAGTTGGCGCATGCCTTCTACAAACAGTTCTTCCGGCACAGCGGGCATCGCCATCCGCTCCGCTGAGCGGTTCATGCGCTTCCAGTTATCATAAGGACGGAATATGATGGGGTTGCCTTCCGGGTCTTTGTATGCCTTTACCCCCTCAAATATGGCCTGGCCATAGTGCATAAAGGTAGTAGCCGGGCTAAGGCTCAGGTTGGCATAGGGTACTATTTCTGCCTGTTTCCATTCGCCATCTTCATATTTGGCCACCAGCATATGGTCGGAATACTGCTTGCCAAATTGTATATTGTCATGCTTCAATTCCTGTATCCGGCTCTCAGCAATTTTGTTCACCTTAATATCGATCGTGGAAACACTCATAAAAAAGAATCTGTTAACGACTAGAATGATATAATTTCGCAAATAAACGAAAAAAATCCGGTAGAGCCCTGTAAATGTGCGGAATAACACGCTATGGCAGATAATACAAATATTATAAAATCGAAGGTTGTTGGCAGTGAATTTGACGTATTCTGGACACAGGATTTCATAACCGATGAGTTACAGAAAAATACACTTGTGCTTAGCTGCCCATATCTTCCCGGCAGCACCGAGGAACAGCAATTGTTAAAAATGCTGCAGGCCTGCACCCTCACCCCGGATAACTACCATATCATACAGGTAGCCGCCGACCAGCAGGTTCCGTGGCACCAGCTTCGCGACCGGGCGCAACCGCAGCACGTGATACTGCTGGGCATCACACCACAGCAACTGGGCATCAGCGCGTGGTTCCGGCTGCACGAGCCCAACCGGTTCAACGACTGCATATGGATACCCGCCGTTTCGCTGCCGGAGCTGGACAAGCACCCCGATGCAAAGAAAGCCCTGTGGCTGAACGCCCTGAAACCCGTGTTTGTAGATAAGCAATACGAAATCAACCGGTAAAGCTTGCCTTCTCCGCTCCAAATATTACAGCAGTACTGGGGCTACCCCGCGTTCCGTCCGCGGCAGGAAGCCATCATTAACAATGTACTGGCCGGCAACGATACGCTGGCGCTGCTGCCCACCGGGGGCGGCAAATCGGTCTGCTACCAGGTACCCGCCCTGGCGCTGCCAGGTATTACGCTCGTTATATCGCCCCTGATAGCACTGATGAAAGACCAGGTATCGCGGCTGGAAGAACTGGGCATACCCGCCGCCAGCCTGCATGCAGGTATGCAGTACCCGGAAGTGAAACGCACGCTGGAGAGCGCCATGGACGGCGGATATAAGATGCTGTATGTATCGCCGGAAAGGCTGCATACGGGATTGTTTTACGAGCACCTGCCCGGGCTGGATGTGCGACTGGTAGCGATAGACGAAGCGCACTGCATCTCGCAATGGGGGCACGACTTCCGCCCTGACTACCTGAAGATAGCCACGCTGCGGGAAGAGTTTCCGCGCGTGCCGCTGCTGGCCCTTACCGCCTCGGCCACACCGGAAGTGCAGCAGGACATAGTACAGCAACTTCGGCTGAAGCAGCCCACCATCATAACGGAGAGCTTCCGCCGCAGCAATATTTATTACGAGATACAATACTCGGAAAACAAAGTGCAGGATACCGTACAGGCCATAAACCCGGGGGAATGTACTATTGTCTATTGCCGCAGCCGCAGGCAGACGGAACAGGTAAGCCGCTTCCTGGAAAAAAATGACCTGGCGGCTACCCACTACCATGCCGGCATGAAGAAGGAACAACGGGAAGAAGCGCAAAACGCCTGGATGGACGACAGCCGGAACATAATAGCCGCTACCACCGCCTTTGGCATGGGAATAGATAAACCTGACGTGCGCGCCGTGCTGCACTACGATGCGCCCGAGCACCTGGAAGCTTATTACCAGGAGGCCGGCCGCGCGGGTCGCGATGGCCAGCCATCGCGCGCGCTGCTGCTCTACAACCAGGGCGACCTGCACCGCCTGGAAAGCAGCACCGCCATTCAGTATCCTACGGAGGCATACCTCCGGCAGGTGTACCAGGCAGTAGTGGAATACCTGCAAATACCCATAGGCAACCAACCCGACCAGTATTTCCCCTTTGAGCTGACCGACTTCTGCCGCAAGTTCCGGCTGGAGGCGCTGCCCGCTACCTATGCGCTTCGGCTGCTGGCACAGGAGGGGCTTTGGACCATAACTGAAGCCGTGTTCCGGCCCGCTACCGTTCATTTCACCGCCAGCCGCCACAGCCTGGATAACATTGCTGCCACCTACCCCAATGCGGGCGCCGTTATCACTACCCTGCTGCGGCTGCACAGCACCATATTTCATTACCCCACCGTAGTGCGCCTGAAGAACATAGCCTACCACCTGCGCATTACCGTAGACGAGCTGGAAGGAGTACTTCGCTACCTGCACAGCATAGACGTGCTGGAATATACCCAACCCAAAGACGGCCCGCAACTCTACTTTCACCACTTGCGCGTAGACAGCCGCCACCTGCTGCTGAACATGCGCCGCATAGCCCTGCTGCGCGACAAGCATATCGCCCGCACCGAAGCCATGGTGGCATTTCTGCAAAACAACACCCAGTGCCGGGAGCGGCTGCTGCTCACTTATTTTGGCGAACAGCCGGAGAACGACTGCGGCCACTGCGATGTATGCGCCTCCAGGAAGCGCGGCAGCGCACTGGCAGCGGCTGAGCTGGCGGAAACCCTGTACCGGGCGGTAGCCGAAGAAGGGCACATCACCGTGCAGGAACTGCAACGCCGCTACCGGCAATACGATGTGGAAGTGGTAACCGGTGCGCTGCGGGAGCTGGTAGCGGCGGGACGGCTGCACTGGCAACTGGACGGAACTATAACTATAGCCAAGTAATCCTTACATTTGAAGCCAGACTTTTTGCATGTTGAATTCCCCCATAACATTCGCTATAGTAGGTTTTGGCAATATAGGCCGACGCCATGCCGAGCATATAATGGCCAACCCGGCGGCAAAGCTGGTGGCCGTGTGTGATATAAACCCGGAACTGCGGCAAAAGGCGCCGGAAGGAGTAACTTTCCATGCTGCCATAGAAGAATTGCTTCATCTCTCTAAGGCGGATGTGTTGTGCGTATGTACGCCCAACTTCCTGCACGAGCAGCATTGCATTATGGGGCTGGAGGCTGGTTTCCATGCCGTAGTGGAGAAGCCCATGGCCCTGAGCGTGGCGGAGTGCGACAATATGATAGCGGCCATGCAGCGCACGGGCAAGATGATATTTGCGGTGAAGCAGAACCGTTACAACCCGCCGGTGCAGGCAGTGAAAGAACTGATAGAAAGCGGTGGCCTGGGTAAGATCTTCCTGGTGCAGGTGAACTGCTTCTGGAACCGCGGAGACGCTTACTACGCCGAAGGCAACTGGCGGGGGCGCAAGGAACGCGACGGGGGATGCCTCTTTACCCAATTCAGCCACTTTGTAGATATCCTGTATTACCTGAATGGCAGCATAGTGGCTGTGGAAGGATGGACGCACAACTACGCCCACGCACACAATACCGAATTTGAAGATACGGGCAGCTTCGTGATGAGGGGGGCCAATGACGCCATTATCAACTTCAACTTTACCACCTGCTCTTACGAGCGCAATATGGAAGGCTCCATCACCATCTTTGCCGAGAAGGGCACACTGAAGATAGGCGGGCAATACCTGAACACCCTGGAGTACCAGCAGATAAAAGACACTACCCTGCCCAACATAAATATTTCGGCTAAGGCCAATGATTACGGCCTTTACCAGGGCTCTATGTCTAACCACGACAAAATGATACAGAATGTGATAGACGTACTGCACCACAACATGGCCATAATGGCCAGCGCCGCCGAAGGACGGGAGGTGGTGAACATCATAGAGCTGATGTATGCCAATGCCATACCTATCTGATGGAGGTAAGTCTTTTCAGCTTGAACATAATCTAAGAACTTTAAGGGGAGCTGCAGAGTTAGTATGCGCCGGGCTCAGCATGCTTCATGCGGGTATTAAAACGAACAAAGGCTACCATCGCTGGCAGCCTTATTCTTTCGTGACCCCGTCAGGATTCAAACCTGAAACCTTCTCATCCGTAGTGAGATGCTCTATTCAGTTGAGCTACGGAGCCATCCCGTGTTTTGGGATTGCAAAGATAGGAAAAAACGCAAAAACCCAAAGGCTATTCTCAAAATTATTCCATCCTAATAAGTAACGGTATTAAATGCGGCCCCGGCAGCCTAATTTTGGCCGCGTATATGAACATTGAGATCTGGAGCATAGGCAAAGAAAGCGACAGCTATATAGAAGAAGGCATAGCACACTATTTCCGGAAGACAAGACCGTGGAACCCCGTAGAACTGGTGGTGCTGCAACTACCCAAAAAAGCCGCCACTACCGACCCCGAACGCACTAAAAAGCAAGAAGAAGAACTGGTGCTGAAGCGGCTGCAGCCCCACCATTACCTGGTACTGATGGACGAGCGCGGCAAGCAGCTTACCTCGCCACAATGGGCCAGCCAGTTTCAGCAACTGATGAACCAGGGGACCAAGACCCTGGTGCTGCTGATAGGCGGCGCCTTTGGCGTAACCGACGAGGTGCGCCAGCAGGCGCGGCAGGTATGGTCGCTGTCGCCGCTGGTGTTTCCGCACCAACTGGTGCGCCTCATACTGGCCGAGCAGGTGTACCGCGCCTTCTCCATCTTGAACAATAGCCCCTATCATCACTCATAAACCCGTAATTTCACACCTGCGTTATGGAACTTAGCTACACACTCTTTTTTGTTGTCATCACGGTTGTTACCTCGCTGATGGCCTTCAGCAACGATAACATTATCCGCAAGTTCATCATGTATCCCTACATCATGAACAATAACCCGCGGGAATATCACCGCCTGCTGACCCACAGCCTGATACATGCCGACCTGATGCACCTGGCATTTAATATGTTCGCGCTGTACTCTTTTGGCCGGTATGTAGAACTAGTGTTTTCCGTGGTGCTGGGCAAGCCATTCCTCTACCCTATCCTTTATTTATTGGGTGTGGTAGCCGCATCGCTGCCGGATATGGTGAAACATAAAGACCATAGCTACTTCCGCTCGCTGGGCGCATCCGGCGGCGTATCGGCTGTGCTGTTTTCCTGCGTGTACTTTGCCCCATGGACGGGCATCCGCATTATGTTCATCCCTATTGATATCCCTGCCGTAGTATTTGCGGGGCTGTACCTGTTCTATTGTGTGTATATGTCTAAGAAGGGCGGAGGGAACGTCAATCACGACGCGCACCTTTGGGGCAGCGTGTTCGGGCTGGTATTTACGCTCGTGTTCGACCCCTCGCACGGAAAGAGCTTCCTGTACCAGATAATGAATCCTGTTTTTTAGATACATGCAGCGCTAGCGGCTGAGGTGTACCAGCAGCACTTTCTCCGTGGCGGGGCGTGTTTTGAAACGCTCATCCAGGCGCATGCCGCAAACCCATACTATACGGCGGTCGCACTCCAGCACCCATACCTGTTCTTTCTCGTGCAGGGGTACCTTATGGTCTATAAGGAAGCGGGCTACTTTCTTTTTCTTCATCCCCATGCCCAGCGGGTAGAAATAGTCGCCCTGCCGCCACTTACGCAGCAGCAGCGGGAACGTGATGTTCTTCGCGTCTATGCACGCGGTGGAAGCATCGGCGGGAAGTGACCCGGGCACTGCCTGCAGCGAGAAGTGCAGCTTCCGGCTACCGGTATCTACAGTGCAGGGCACGCCCTCTATACTGATAATATCGGTATCCGATTGCTTCTGCGCCGTGATAATCAGAAATTCGCGGTCGCGGATAATGCGGTGCGAGGCGGAAGAGATAAAATGCCCGCTGCCGGAACCCAGCAACGAAAGTATATGGGGCAACTGAGCCGGGGTGAACCCGTAGGGGTGGAACAGCTCGTAGCAAAGTGTTTCCAGCGGCTGGCGCAACAGGAGCTTGCGTACCGGCACATAAATGTCGGCACCGCGCTGCTCTTTCAGGCCCTTCAGTTCCCGCGCTACGGCCTTGTGGTAGAGTTGCTCCGCTTGTGCAAAGCGGCCGATGCTATCGCTGATGTGCTGCACCACATTGGGGAACGACTGCTCTATGGCCGGTAAGATGGAATTGCGGATAGCGTTGCGGGTATATGCGTCGGTTGCATTGCTGGCGTCTTCGCGGTAGGCTATATCGTGCGCGTGCGCGTATGCATACAGCTCTTCCTTGCGGGCGAACAGCAGCGGCCGTACTATGTACCCGTTCTGCTCCGGCACGCCGTGCATGCCGCTGATGCCGGTACCTTTAAAGAGATTCATCAGCAGGGTCTCTACATTGTCGTTGGCATGGTGAGCGGTAGCCAGCCGGCCATAACTATGCCCGCTTACCAGGGCATCGAGCCACTCGTAGCGGAGGATGCGGGCGGTTTCCTGCACGCCCTTCTTCCACTCTTCCATACGCTCTTTTGTAGCGAAGCGGGTGTGGTGAAACGCTACCCCGTGGCGCTCGGCCCAGGCGCGCACCAGTTGCTCGTCTTTATCGGCCTCACCGCCCCGGAGCTGGAAATTGCAGTGGGCTACCGCTACCGGCAGGCCGCTCCTGCGGAACAGCTCGGCCATTACCATAGAGTCTACCCCACCGCTTACGGCCAGCAGCGTGGTAGCGCCGCCGGAGGCAATGGCCTTTACTAGCCTGTTATCCTGGAATTGCTGAAGGAGGTCCATACTCATCGTAGCGCAAAGAACGCAAACTATATGCTAAGTTAGCTAATACACCAGGTCTTCGTAAGCAGCCTGCAGCTCATTGTAGGTGTGCATGTCTTTGGCGGCTTTGGCCACGGCCATACCGCCCTCGTAGGTGGCGATGGCTTCCTGCTGCGCGCCCAGCCGCTCCAGCAGCTTGCCCAGGTGGTAATAGGTGGCCACATAGCCGGCATCGTTGCGGAGGTTGGTCTCAAACAGGTTGCGGGCGGCGTGGTCGTCGCCCAGCTTCACGTACTCCAGCGCCAGGGCGTGGTTCAGGAAGCAATCGGCGGGGCTGGCCCGCAGAAATTCTTTCAGCTTTTCGATGCGCTCGCTCATAGTGGGGCAAAAGTAAGGTGGATAGCTGAGATATAGATGGGCTGGCACAATAGTTATGTAGGATAAGCAACTAAAACAGATACACTATGAAAAAGGCCATTATGATAGCCCTGGCAGCCTGCACGCTGGCCGCCTGTGAGAACAACCAATCCGGCGAAGGCACCACTACCGATACCGCTACCGCCGGGGTGGTTTCTACAGAGCCCGCCATGGCAACCCGCACACCGGGCGACGGAGATGTAACCTACGAAAGCGGACGGGTGCGGGTGTACCGCAACAACACCTGGGAAGACGCCAGCGATGATGTGACCCTGAACAACAACGTGGTGGTGTACCGCGACGGCCGCGTGGTGCGCGATGGCACCGAGTATGAGTGGGAAGAAGGATATGTGGTAGACCGTGATGGCAACGTATGGAACCGCACCGGCGACGCGCTGGAAAACGCCTGGGACGCTACCAGGCATGGCGTGAAGGAAGCAGGCAAGGAAATAAAACACGCTGCCGATAAAACCGGCAAGAAAATAAAGGACGCGGTAGACGGGGATAGGAACTAAGGGCGGAATGCCCTACCTTGCCCCCTGCCCTATATGCACATTTCTTTCACTCACTAAACTTTCAAAAAAAATGAAGAAAGCAATCATTTGCCTCAGCTTGTTATCAGCTACATTATTTACCGCCTGCTCCGGTGGCGGACAGAAACAGGAAGAGTTCCTGGACGAAGCCCAGGTGCCGGAAGCGGTGAAAGCTGCTTTTGCCGCCAAGTACCCCACCGCTACGGATGTGAAATGGGAGAAGGAAACCGAAGACGGAAAGGTGGAATACGAAATCGGCTTTAAGCTGGACGGTAATGGCAAAGAAGCCTTCTTTGAAGAGAACGGCAACTTTATAAAGGAAGAACACTAAAATACCGGGTTCACCGACCCAACAGGGCCGCTGCTGTTGCAGCGGCTTTTTTTTGTGTGCGAATGCGGATATACCAAAAGCGCAACTAATTGACAATCAATGTTTTGTTATTTTTATAGTTACATTTTGCTATCATTTGCTTACATTATAGTTACATCATAGCGACAGACATTTACAGCATACCGGCAGACAGTTTCAGCATAGCCACAGATGGTTACATATAGCTTCATTATAGTTACATTGTCGTTTTAATTGATTGATATTGTTTGATTTATACTTTGCATACAAATATACTAAGATGGTGTGTAGGGGGCAAAAAATGATATGCACATGCGCCAGGTTTTTTTTGTGCGGTACCGTCGTTTGGCGGTTGTACGGGGGAGGTGGGGTTTGTATTTTGTGGATGGTACGCGGAACGAAGAAGCTTGACCAGTATGGCAGTTGCAAACTACCGTTATTTGTTACCACAAGTCACAGACTTGCGGTAGCGTACTTCGAAGGATGCTAGTAGTGGTAGCGGTGGAGAAAAGAGTTGTCCACCCTGAGATAAGAAATAAAAAGTGTATAGAATGAAAAATAAATTGCCGATATTGATAGTGTTTTTTTTGGTTTTAGTACTAAAGCTGAGTGCTGTACATGTATTGGTAGTATCACCACAAAAAATGCTATAAAGCAGTATGACGCCGTGCTGGTAGGAAAGATATTGTCTTACCAAACGATCTCAATATATGATTCAACTTTTGGTATTGTTATTGATTCTCCGGTAAAATATGATGTGTATAATGTTTACGTGCAGGCTTTGTATAAAGGTAAAATAGCGTTAGATACTATACAGATATACACAGATCACCATCTTTATGATGCCTGTGGATACCAGTTTAATATTGGCGACCGATATATCATTTATGCTTCGTGCGAATCGAGATATTACAATGATAGTATAAGGGTGCCTAGATTCTTTTATACCAACTCTTGTACGCGAACTCGCTCCGCGAATGATGTCTGTGAATTACAAGAAATCGAAAGGTATAGACGAAATAAAAAGAAGAGGCTGTGAAGAGTTCCTAATGTCGGCTGTTATCAGCCAGTTGCAGTTCACAAATAAACCCTAGCAAATAAAAAAAACACACGATATAATAACTAGACTGAAACATTGAAAACAGTCATGCTCAATAAGTATATAATTTTACTCTTTCTCACATTAATATCATGTCGTGCATCAAGGATGACATGTAAAAGTTGTACAAAGGAATCCGATTGCGAGATTGTATATGGAGCCAATCAAAAAGATTCACCACAATTGACAGTGATTTTTGAAAACCAGTTTAAGGATTCAATACAACTTTTTTTAAATGGGAATTTAGTATTCAATGATTATCTAGAGACAGAATTTTCAACAGGGAAAAGCATTACCTTAAATGTTAAAAAGAAAGACATTATAATTTTCAAACAAAAAAAAGCTCCTTACTGTGTAAAGGTAGAGTTGAATAGAAATTATAAGATGC
>JAEUVZ010000065.1 GCA_016786665.1 Flavipsychrobacter sp. | reverse complement strand
TCCTAATAAATTATCTTAGTTTAAAATTACTATTCCTTACTGTAATGTCAAAATCAATGACGGAAGCTTACGTGTCTGCTTGTCCGGGCCTACCGCAAGAACGTTATCTATGAACACCTTGTCGCCTGGCTTACAACGGCTACGGGCTTCTGCCAACTGACTGTTAGCATCAAACCGGGAAGATTTTTCCACCTTGAACGGGCCTATCAGCTCCGCACGCTTTGGTAAGATACTCATTTCAAAGCCAACTACACTGAATTTTGTGTCAAAATCGAAGTTTAACAGTTTTGCGGTAACACCGGTTTGCACCTTAAACTCCGCAGAACTCATAAAACCACCATTCTTAGTACCCACATAAGGCATCGGGTCAGGAATACGCTTTACACGTACTTTCATAGAGCCTACTGGCTCTTGGCCACCGCCTGTCTTCTTCGCAATAACTTTAGCCTCTACATCCACTTGCTTGTCAACCACAACATCATAGTGGCCAGGAACAGAACCTTGTTTCACATCAGCACCTTCCACACTTAAGAATACATCCTGCAGGGAATAACCAGCAGCGGATATAGTCACTGGGTTATCTACACCTATGTAGAACACGTTCATTTTATCCAGCTGTATAGAGGCACCTGTAGAACCTACCATGTACTCGAATGAATAATTACGTGTTTCCTTCCGGCCACCAAGGTCGATAGATACCGTTCCCTGCACCTTCTGTACACCAGTTCCACTCGCAGTAGTTTCCCAAATAGCCACACCGTTTTCCACTTTTGTGACACGGCCACCTCCACCAGAAGAAACAACCTGGGGTTGAACCGCCTTGTTGTAGGCGGCAAGCATGATATTCGCCTCAACCTTTTGGCCAGCCAGTACGTAGCTATTCTTAGGAACGGCTATCGCTGCCATTTCGTCAAACTTCATCTGCTGATTACCAGCTTCTGTTAAGAGTTGATTCAGTACCTGCGCTTCCGAGTTACGTATATCGTTCTGGAACTTAGCCAGCAGCGTTACCGCAGCTACCGTAGGCATGTTGTGGAAATAACCGTACGACCAGTCAGCTTGTGGATTGTTCTCTGATTTTTCAGGCTCTACAATCTTAATAGGCAGGTTCTTCTCCATACTGCTTTTGACGGCAGGATCAGTAACTACACCCAGCATCTTGGAGCGAAGGGCAACGAGACGACTCTTGATTTCTGCACCTCCCTTTTGCTCTACAAGCAGGAACGTACTGGCGTCAATATCATCCTCTTTGTTAAACTCGCCTTTTTCATCGCGTCCACCGGCACGGGCTACTACCTTTTCCTTCCAGTCTTCCAGATACTTAACGGCAGCATCCGATTCCTTTTTTATTTCTTTGGCCTTGTCATTGAATGGCTTAATCCTGTCCCTTTGAGCTTCCTGACTTTCAATTTCGTTGAACGTTTCGTAAATCTTAGCGTTCTTATCTACGATAGCTAAGTTAGAAGACGTCACACTCTGGTTGATCACCTTGAATGCGTGGAGAATCTCATTAGATACGTTTAAGGCCAACAGGGCTGTCAACACCAAATACATGAGGTTGATCATTATCTGCCGCGGCTCCTTAGGTATTGACATGCGTCAAAAAATTTAAACAGTTATTATAAATTGTTTCTCTACTCTGTTTCAGGTGACACATTAACGTCCTTGCATAGCTGCAAGCATGTTGCCATAGATCTGGTTCAGGTTGGTCAGGTTCTTGGAAAGCTGGGCTATTTGCTCCTTAGCGGCAACAGCGTCTGTAGCGGATGAAGCCATAGCGTCTGATGCGCTCACCAGGTTGCTGTAGAACTTGTTCATCGCTTTCAGGTGGTTGTTCGCATCGCTCAGTTCCACTTCATATATCTGGTTCAGGGAACCCAGGTTCTTAGAAAGCACCTGTACTTGCTGGTGGAACTTCATGGTATCGTCAGCAGCGTTGTTGAACGATGACATAGTTTGCGTAGCGCCCTGGAAGGTAGCTTTCATTTGTCCTAATGCATCAGCGGCTTCACGAGCGCTTTGCGTGTACGCACCGGTAGCGGCAGTTACATCTGTAATGTCTTTCATCTGCTCAGCAGCTTGTCCGAAGCGCTGGATGTTATCTCCCAGTCGGCGGATGTTGGCCGGTGTCATTTGCGCTTCTTCCATCATCTTATCAAGAGATGCGGTAGGAGAGCCTTTTACAGTGTGTGAATCAAATTTTTCACCTTTGCGGTAAGCTTCCACGTGCGGATTTTCATCCAGGCCGGGGTAGAAGCGTTCCCAGTAGTAATCTTTGTGTGGCGGGAGCAGACCCAGCATCGCAAAGATGAAGGCCTCCGTTATCATACCCGAAGTAAGCATGATACCAGCACCAGGCCAGTGCTGAATTTTAAACAGCGCACCCATCAACACCACAGAAGCACCCAAACCGATGATAAGATTCTTAATATACTTACCTGAGTCGGTTTCGAAAAACAACGATACGGAATTCATACTACTTGCCATACTTGCTTATTTTTATTGATAACGTTTTTTAAAAAGTTTTTATTGTATGTTTTATTAACTGACGGTTATTTTTAACGCCTGTTGGTTAAAGACAGGGCAATTTGCTGGATAACCGTACGGAAACCGATGTATGCTTTTGCTGTATCGGCGTATTCGTAATCGCGGGTGCTTACCTGCAGGTAGAACTGAACGTCCCTCCAGCTACCGCCGCGCAGTGTCTTGCGCGTCATCCACAGCGGATCGTTCTCATTACCCTTGCGGTGAACCTCTGGGTTGATTTCCGATACAAAATGGAAGCTGTTGCCGTTGTAAGGAGAAGCAGTCCACTCGCTCACGTTACCCGACATGTTGAACAGTCCGTAATCGTTGGGCCAGTATTTATCTACAGGCACGGTGTACAGGCCACCATCAGCAGCGTAGTTACCGCGCTGAGGCTTAAAGTTAGCCAGGTAACAACCTTTCTTGTTCAGCACGTAAGGACCACCCCAAGGGAACGGAGATTCGTTACGACCGCCGCGGGCTGCCCACTCCCACTCCATTTCTGAAGGAAGACGGAAACGTCCTTCAAAGTATTGCTTGTTCTTTTCACGCTCAGAACGCCAAAGTTGTGTACGCCAGTCGCAGAAAGCGTTTGCCTGGTGCCAGTTCACACCCACCACAGGGTAGTTGTTGAACGCCGGGAACCAGTTGTACTGCTGAGCGATGGGCTCATTGTACGAGTATTGGAACATCCTCATCCACACGGTAGTGTCAGGATAAGCAGCGATGTCGCGCTTGGTGATGTAGCTGGTCTTAGGCTGAGTGCCGTTCAGTACCGCTTCGTCGTATTCATACGTTTCGTAGTGGTAAACCAGTTTGCTGTTGTCAAACTCTTTACGGCCCCAACCCGATTGGTCAGCGGCTACAAAAAGGTTAGACAGCTGGTCCTGCAGATCCTGGTCTTTCCAGTTGATGCGCTTGCGCATATCCAGGCGTTGCGTTCCATCGGGATTATCGATGTAGTCTCCCAGTGCGGCGTGCGCGATAGAGTCGCGAACCCACTCGGTAAACTGGCGGTATTCCTGGTTAGATATCTCATGGGCGTCCATGAAGAAACCCGACATCTGCACGGTGCGTATCAGGGCGTCGTTCCTGCCACGGATATCTTCATCGCTGGCGCCGGCTTTAAGAACACCGGAAGGAACCCAAACCATTCCCAGAGGCGCTGGTGGCCTGTAGTTGTTCAATGTGTTTGGCTTTCCTACTAACTGGCCTCCGGTACCCGATGGTCCGCAGCCAGTAACGATACCCAGTAATGCTACAGCCGAGATCTTCAGGATAAGTTGTTTCATACTACTGTTATTGTTGTTATTGCTATAAGGCAAATCAAATGTTTTTTGGGTTAAGAAGCAACATTTTACTACAAAACCGATGCACAATATTTAAAGATTTTTCCAAAAATGCAAGCTTCGACAAAAAAAGTCGTCATTTTTAAGCCGCGCATTTATGCGAAAAACCAAGATATTAGCCGCTGTTTCACTGATAAATTAAATGAAGTGCTTCTCCTTTACTGCTTACAGGCTGCAAACAAGCCTGCTGCGTGCAAACAAATATAAGTAAATCATCACCACTTTTTTTACCAGCCAATACAGGCACGTCAAATATTTCTTTTTGTACAGTGAGCACAAGCGCATGCGGAATGCCGGTAAGCGACATTCCCAATTCGGCCATGTGGTCGTTTTTTCCGGTGATGACGACGGTCTTGAGATGGTGGGCGTATTGCTGCAGTAGCATCGCCCAATACGAGAACGAATAAGTGTACCTTTTTGTTGTGCCCGATAGCTGGCGCAGCAGGTAATGCGCCTGTTCCTGCCAGTCGTAGCGCTCCATGCACATGCCCGCCAGCAGCAGGTTGTGGGCCATCACCGCATTGGCGGAAGGGGTAGCGCCGTCGTAGGTTTCCACCTTGCGCACCGGTATATCCTCCTGCTCCCGGGAACTGAAGTAGTAGAAGCTTCCATCCTCGTGCAGAAACAAGGTATTCACCCGCTCTATCAGCTCTGCCGCCTGCGCCAGCAGCTCGTTCCGGCCGCTGGCGGCAGCCAGTTGTATCATAGCCTGCACCAGGTAAGCGTAGTCATCCAGCTTAGCGGGTATGGTAGCCTTGCCTTGCTTCCAGTTGTGATACCATTTCCCTTCGTTATAGAAGCTGTGCAGCATCCATTCCATATGCTCCTCCGCGCGACGCAGGAGTGCCTCGTTTCGCAGTGTTTTTCCTGCCTTGCTCAGCGCCGTATTCATCAGCGCGTTCCACGATAGCAGGCTCTTGTCATCCGTAAGCGGGCGCACTCGTTTCGCCCGTTCTTCCAGCAGTATTTCACGCGCCTTTTGCAGCAGGTAGGCCAGCTCGTTCACGGGCAATCCATGCCGCTCTGCCACAGCCTCCTGCGCGTTGGTAATGTGCAGTATGTTGGTATGCTCCCAATTGCCCGGTTCTGTTACGCCCCAGTAGTCGGCTACCGCTTCCCAACCCTTGCCCAGTGCGGCCTCCCACTCATCGTGGGTCCAGGTGTAGTACTTGCCTTCCACGCCTTCACTATCGGCATCCAGCGCGCTGTAGTAACCACCTCCTTCGGTGCGCCATTCGCGCTCCGCAAAGGCGATTGTTTCTTCCGCTACACGCTTGTATTTTTCATCCCCGGTTACCGAGTACGCCTCGCACAGCGAGCATACCAGCAGTGCGTTGTCGTAAAGCATTTTTTCAAAGTGTGGCGCCAGCCATTCCTTATCGGTAGAATACCGGGCGAAGCCACCACCTAATTGGTCGTATATGCCACCATCTATCATTTTATCCAGGCTCAGCAGCGCTTGTTTCAGTGCAGGTTCATGCTGGGTGTAGTGATAGTGCTGCAACAGGAAATTGATAGCCATAGTGCCGGGAAATTTCGGTGCGTTCCCGAAGCCACCCCATTCGGTATCGGCCTGCTTCAGCAGGGCCTCTGCCATCTCTCGGCAGGTGTCTTTGTCCCATTCTTCACCGCTGCCGCTCATAGCGCTGGCAGAGGCCTTCCGCAGGTATTGTACCATCTGCTCCGCCTGCCCGTCCACTTCGCTGCGCTCCTGGTGCCATATATCGTTCATCCGTTGCAGCAGCTGCGGCCACGAGGGGCGCTGGTATGCCGGCCTCGGCGGATAATACGTCCCTCCGTAAAAGGGAATACGCCCGGGGGTCACAAACACATTCAGCGGCCAGCCTCCGCTGCCGCTGATGGCCTGCACCGCATCCATGTACATATGGTCTACATCGGGGTGTTCTTCCCGGTCTACCTTTATGCACACAAAGTGTTCGTTCATATAGGCGGCTACCTCTTCGTTCTCAAAGCTCTCGCGCTCCATCACGTGGCACCAGTGGCAGGCGGCATAGCCTATACTCACCAGCACGGGTTTATCTTCCGCCGCTGCCCGCTCAAAAGCTTCGGGTCCCCAGGGATACCAGTCTACGGGGTTGTGCGCGTGTTGCAGCAGGTATGGGCTCGATTCATGTATCAGTCTGTTGGCCATAGCACGAAAGTACAACAATAAAAAAAGGGCCTTGCGGGCCCTTACTTATGGTGATAGAATCAAAAACTATTTCTTCTCTGCCAGGTACCGCTCCAGCGCGGAGACCATAGAGGGGGCATTGGGTGCCGGGGCTTTTACATCCAGGCGCAGGCCGGAGTCTTCTACCGCTTTGGAGGTAGTAGGACCGAATGCGCCAATCACAGTGCCGTTCTGCTTAAACTTAGGATCGTGTTCAAACAGGGTCTGCACGCTGAACGGGCTGAAGAATACGATCATGTCAAACTTATTCTTCATCACCGGCGCTATATCGTTCGATACGGTACGGAACAGGGTAGCTTCAGCAAAGGTAGAGTTGTTGCGGATGAAATATTGAGACACTTCGTTCTTCGCGTTATCCGTAGTAGGAACAATAAATTTCTCGTTGTTCTTATGCTTGCCCAGCACGTCCATCAGGCCATCCGTAGAGCCATCAGCCGAAAAGAAAACTTTACGCTTACGGTACAGGATGAACTTCTGAAGGTATAAGGCCACGGCTTCGGTAATGCAGAAGTACTTCATGTCTTGCGACACTTTTATCTTCAGCTCTTCGCATATACGAAAGAAGTGGTCTACCGCGTTCCGGCTGGTGAAAATGATGGCCGTGTATTCCGTTATATCTACACGCTGCTTACGAAACTCTTTGCCACTAAGCCCCTCTACTCTTATGAACGGATGAAACTCCAGGGCGAGGTTATATTTCTTAGCCAATTCGTAATAAGGCGATTTATCGCTGTCCGGTTTTGGCTGGGTAATTAGAATCGAGTTAACCTTAATCTCCTTAGTTGTTGAATTAACAGCTTTGGCCATAATGGATCAAAATCGGGTTACTTTTTTGCCGGTGAAAATGACTCGCGAAATGTTCTCTCTTCGTATTAATAACTCAGCATTCCACGTACCAGGAGCTTCACCAACACTGCCAGTGGCAATAATTCCGAAGCGCAAAGGTACATAAAAAAGTGGAATTTGCTGTATTGAAAGAACGACCCGAACACCTGCCACGAGCGGGTGTACCTGTTCACCAGCAAAACACCGATAAGAACGAACGACAGGATAGCGAGCGGCTGCGTGTAGGTGAAGTTGGCAAAGGCCAGTAGCGCGATAAAGGGCAGCAGCACTATAGCGATGATCTTGTTTATTAAGAAAACATTAAATAAATAGAAGTCGGTAATTCCCTCCAGGCGGAACGCCCATCCGCTAAAGCGGATAACCGAATATTTACCCAGGTATATCAGGCCCATCGCGCCCATCAGCAACGCCAGCAACACCGCGGGCGGCAGCGCCCCGGAGCGCTCTGCCTGGTACATACAAATGACGTAATACACATACGCACCCGCCGACATGGCGAAGAAAATATTCATCAGCAGGTTCGATAGGCGCGTAGCCTGCAGTTGGTCCTTTAACTGGCGGTTACTCCGCGTAGGGTTCCAGAAGGCGTGCAATAGCCCGTTAAAGTATTTGGGGTCGCTGTAGCGGATAAGCCCCAGCATAATAAACAGCCCGGCCAGCACATAGAAGTCCTTCGTACGGTCGCTGAAGGGCTTATGCTTCATAATGCCGGAAGTACCATAGCGCAGCGCCACCTGCGGATGCGAGCGAAGGATGCTATCGGCTTTGGCATTGCCCATCTTCCGCAGCGCGGCCGAATCGTAGGGCAGCACAACGCCATACTTTTCCGGGAAAACCTTTGCCGGTGCCAATACAGGCAGGGCGCACAGCAGCAGGAAGATAAAATATAGTTGGCGGAGAAAGCGCATAAAGCACGCAAATTTACTCTTTTAAAAATACGCTACATAACCAAAATGTATTTTCGATTGGCGGAACTGCAGTGGATTACTCTCATTGCGCCCCAGCGCATAGTTAATAGTAAACAAACCCGACCGTATCTGCAGCGAGGCGCCGGCACCGAAGCCATTGTAGAGGCCCTCCCGGTAGAAGCCGCTGTACTGGCTGATGATGTAACCGTTATCGCTGAACAGGTACACGTTGGAGTTACGGTCCAGTAGCAACCGCAGCTCCAGGGTCACAATGTGGTACTGGTTGGTGTACACGCTCTGCTCATCAAAGCCCCGAAGCAGTTTAAAGCCGCCTATCTGGTACAGCTCATTCTGAAATAGATTGTTGCCGCTTATCCAGCCGCCATTATACGAGGCCATAAAGGTGGCCTTCTTGCCCAGGGGCAGAAAGTGTGTCAGCTCTCCTTCCACGCGGTATTGGTACTTGCGCTGTTCCAGCGTATCATACAGGCCCGCATAGTCAAAACCGGAAACATCGCTCAGTTCCGTAATAGCATCAGAACGGCGCACATTGCGCAGCAGCGCGCTGGTGAGTGCTCTCCCCCGCCAGCCTTTTATGGGATTGGGGCGGTAGTCGGTGCGGTTAAGGACAAACTCCAGGCCACCACCATTCGCTGAAACGTCTACATTCTCCGGCAGCCGCCGGTTGGCTTTTACAAACTGCGTGTCTACCGTTATCAGCCGGTTGCTCTGGTTTTGGTAAAACACACGCACAAAATCGGTGGCATTCAGCTGGTAGCGCACACCCAGTTGGAAAGAGGTACGCCGGAATGCCGTGTCTTTCCGAAACAGGTCAAAGTTGGCATCCACGCCAAAGGGGCTGTTGAACAGGTAAGGCAACACCGTGATGGCCTTCAGCCGGGGCGATTTATACTGCAGGTTCTGGTAGGTAACACTAATCGATTCCCCCAGCGAAAGGATATTCTGGAACGCGAAAAGTGCGTCCACCGTCAGCATAAAGCGGTTGGTCTCCACGTTGTTCGGCAGCAGGCCTATAATGGCGTTTAGCTGGTTGGCTTTCTTCTCTTTCAGGAACAGGTCCAGCTCGGTGCGGTTGAGCTTAAAGTTGATGCGCCACGGCTCCGACTCCTCCAGGAAGGGCACTTCCCTCAGGCGGTTGGTAACGGCGCGGAGCTTCTTCTCGTTATAATAATCCCCCTCAAAGATGTCCAGGTAGTGCATTATGTAGCTCTCGCTGATGCGCGCCGTTCCTTTCAGGTTCACGGAGTCTATTTTGCGGAGCGCTCCCTTATCCAGTTGCATCCAGGCCTTCACGCCGCCGGTACTGTCTACCTCCAGGCCGTCCAGCCACACCTTGGCAAACGGGTAGCCATTGTCTTCGCACCAGCGCAGCAGCCGTTCCGATACATCGGCTACCCGCCTGGGGTTTAGGCGCTGCCCCTGCCACTGGCGAGGGTCTATGCTTGCCTCCGCCCATAGCGTCCGCGGAATGGAATCGAACGAAAGACGGGCCCATTTATAGGGCTTCCCCAGGAAAACAAAAGCTTCATACACATCATCTTTCACCGAAATGCTATCTATAGAGGCGGCCAGGTATCCTTTCTCCTGCAGGGCTGGCAGCAGTTTCTGTATATATTCAAACGCGAAACCGGGGTCGTTAAAGCTTTCCGGCATTTCCGATACTTTCAGCAGCAGCTTTTCATCCCCGTCCACGCTGTGCAGCACTACCCTGGCCTTCTGCGAAAAGCCTGCAAGCGGTAACAAAGCCACGAAGAACGCCGGGAACAAAAATGTGATAAATCTGCACATGTATGGTATTTCAAAATTAAGCAAATATGCCCTAACAACAGTTTTAAATACCTTTGCAGCCACACTCCCCCATGGCAGGCATATATATCCATATTCCTTTTTGCAAACAGGCATGCAACTATTGCAACTTTCATTTCTCCACATCGCTAAAGAGCAAGGACGAGGTGATAACTGCCATTCGTCACGAATTATTGTTGCAAAAAAACTACCTGGGAGGCACTCCCATAGAAACCATATACCTGGGAGGAGGTACTCCATCTCTGCTCTCAGCCACGGAAATTAACAGGATACTCGATACCGTTTTTGAACACTACACCATCGGCACGCTGAAGGAATGTACCCTGGAGGCTAACCCCGACGACCTGTCACCGCGTTACCTGAAGGAACTGAGAGGCACCCCGGTTAACCGCTTCAGCATAGGGGTCCAATCCTTCCGCGAGCAGGACCTGCTCTATATGAACCGGGCGCACAATGCCCGCGAAGCTGATACCGCCATTAAGGCCGCCCAGGATGCGGGTTTTGAAAACATTACCATAGACCTTATTTACGGAACGCCGGGACTCACAGACGCGGATTGGAAGTACAACCTGGCACAGGTGGCGGAGCTACAGGTGCCGCACTTTTCGGCATACGCGCTTACGGTGGAGGAAGGCACCGCCCTGGCACACAACATACGCAAAAAACGTTCTGCACCGGTAGACGCCGCACAGGCAGCCGGGCAGCTGGAAATACTCATGGAGCGGGCCGCGGCAATGGGCTATGAGCATTACGAAATATCGAACCTGGCCCGCCCGGGCATGTACGCCGTACATAACACCAATTACTGGCGGGGGCTCCCCTACCTGGGCATCGGCCCTTCAGCCCACTCGTTCAATGGAACGAACCGCCGCTGGAATATTGCCAGCAACGCACTCTATGCCAAAAGCATACTGATGGAAAACGTGCTTGCTTATGAGGAAGAAATACTCACACCCGTCAATCACCTCAACGAGTACATAATGACATCGCTCCGCACCATGTGGGGCTGCGACTTAAGAAAAGTTGCCAACGAATGGGGTGAACACTATGCTAAAGACATCCTGAAAGAAAGCGAAGAGTTCCGCGAGCGCGAATGGCTCACAGAGACCGACAAAAAACTCATACTCACCAACGCCGGCAAGCTCTTTGCCGACCGCATAGCGGGCGACTTGTTCCAGGAGTAGTTTTTCCTCAATAGCATTGCCCTGTACGGGCAACCATATGTATATAAAAGGCGAAGCCTCCCGCTCGGGGAGGCTTCGCCTTTTATTCAGAGCAGCTATTACTGCTTGGTTATCTTGATAGACTCGTGGTTGGCGTCATCAGAGTATTTGATGAAGTAAACGCCAGCCGCCAGGTCGCTCATGTTCACGTTCAGGCTGTTAGACTCAAACTTAACGGTCCTGATCGCTTTACCGGTAGCGTCTGTGATTTCCAGCATAGCATTAGTGCCCATAGCACCATTTGCTTTCACGGTCAGCACGTCACCCACAGGGTTAGGATAAGCCTCTACACTGAAGTTAGTACCCTTCACGGTAGCTGTTACCACCTTAGTATATCCGTAGTTGCCATTGGCATCTACCAGTTTCACGCGGTAGTAGTTAGCGCCTGTTACAGGTTCTGCATCCCAGTAAGCGTAGGCAGAAGCGTCACCCTTAGCATTGATGGTAGCTATAGTAGTGAACGATTTAGCGTCAGCGCTGCGTTGCAGTTCGTACTTGTCGCCCATCGCTTCGGTTGAAGACCTCCAGTCTATTTTGTTACGCGTACCTACGTTGATAGCGGCGATATCAGAGATTTTCACGCTCAGCGGGAACTGTGTACCAGAACCTACGCCAAACGGACTGAAGCTCTGTATGCTATCCAGTACTATGTGGTACGGGTTAAGGCCGTTAGGTATAGTACCCTGGTCAGCAGAGTCGATCATTGCTTCCCATACCATGCCGTCGTGGTGCAGGCCATAGACCCAGTTGTTATCAAAGCCATTGATGCCCTGAGATATATAGTAGTATGGTTTCAGCCTTACCATAGAGCCACCCGGAGTACCTTCTTCTACCAACCATGTGTTGTCGATAACAGGGAAGGAAACCAGCGTGCTGGAAGTACCGGTACCATCTTCGTACACGTTATTCAGCGTGCGCACTGTAAAGTCATCAGTAACACCTGCGTTGGAAAGTCCCAGCGGGTTATATTCTGAAGTATTGGCACCTACATGGAACATTACGCTGTCCAGCGGAGCGATAGACAAACCTTCTACCACACCGGTACCGTTCGTTACGATGAATGACAGTTCATTACCACCTACTGTTTGCTCAGGAGCGCCCAGTGTGAGGTTAAAGTTGTTGATAACTACCCATCCGCTATCCAGCGTCAGCGTGTTATCTACCATTATGTTGCCATCCAGCGTCTTGGTACCACCGCCGCGCACTTCCAGGTCAAAGTACATACCGGCAGGAATGTTCTGCGCGTTAGCACCGGAAAGGATAACATTACCGCTCGATGCGTCAAAGTTAGCGCCGGTAGCCAGGGTAATGATTGAATCCAGTTCCAGCGCAGTACCGATGCTTTGGAACATCAGGCTGGTACCGGTTTGCAGTTCCAGGCTGTTAGCCACCGCGTTAGGGATATCTACTACTGGCATTGTCATAGCGACGGTTGGTATTACTACATCGGTAGTAATTACAGGTACGGTACCGCAGCCCCAGTTGGTAGGCACGCTCCACAGGTTGCTGGTAGCGCCGGTCCATTGGTTAATGGAGGTCATGTTCAGTGTAGCAGCGTTGCTGGTATCAGGATCACCGCACTGGCCTATCGCTATAGCCTGGTAGGTGTTGCCATCCAGTCCGTCTACGTCGCTTATCACCAGTGTGTTAGAGTTAGCTCCGGAGTACACGCCGCCATTGGTAACGAGGCTTCCGTTTTCCAGCCATGCATAGTTTACATTCAGGCCGGTAGAGGTAACAGTAAAGGATGTTCCTGAACCGGTACACAGTACGGAGGTAGTGGCAGGGTCAGTAACAGTGGCAGGAGCGCCGATAGTTACAGTAGCAGTGCTGCTGTAGTCTATTGGCAGCGCAGCGCAACCGCTCGCATCGCTCAGTGAGTTGAACGAATAAGTAGTGTTTACTGTCGGGTTCGCCGTAAAGGTGAACGGAGTAGTTGTTTGTGCTGTTACCTGTACAGGGGTAGTACCATCTGTGTACTCAAAATCCCATGGGCCGCTACCGGTCAGGTTAACGGTGTAAGTAACCAGGTCCCCAGAACATACTGAAGCAGAGCTGGCAGAAATGGTAGCAGAGGGGCTTGGGTTAACAGTCAGCGGAGCAGTACCTGGTGTACCACCTGGTATAGAAGCACAACCCTGGGCGTCCATTACAGAATCGATAGTGTACGTGTAGCTGCCGGTTGGCGGGCTCACTGTAAAGTTATCGGAGTTGTTGATGGTAGACACTGTAGACTGGCTGGTGCCGTTGTTCAGGTACACTGTTACAGGCCATGTAGAAGAGGTAATAGCAGCAACGCTTACGGTTGCAGAAGTACCGTTACAGATGGTGCCTGGTGTAACCGCAGTAAGTATAGCGGTAGGGCGCGGAGTAGCTTCTACGGTCATAGAACCGGTAGCGTTCACCGTGCACGATGTGCCTTGCACTGTTACCAGTGAGTATGTATGCGGGCCTACGCTCAGCGGAGCGCTGGTCCACGATGCGTTACCCAGTCCGTCAGTAAGAGCGGTAAAGTTGTTGGTACCGTCAGTAAAGGTGATAACCACGTTAGGGTCGCCGGCAAAGTTGATGGTCACCGGGGTGTTTTCACATACTGAATCAATAGCCAGCGCAAAGTTGGCTGCAGGAGCCGGGGTAGCAACGATAGTTACTGCCGGGGCAGAACCACAGGCGCTGGTGGTAGCGGTGTACGTATAAGTACCAGCCGTAGTAGGCGTTACAGTTATGTTGTTGTTAGTGATGCTTGGGGTCAGCGCACCAGTAGGGAGGCCATTGCCTGCGCCACCGGTTGCACTCCAAACCACAGTTTGCGTTGGGATACCGGAAAGTGCGATATCGTCAACCGCCCACCACCAGTCCCAGCCGGCATCGTATACGAGGCGGAACTGGAAGTTAGGTTGGTTCACATAAGTATTCAGGTTAATCGAAGCATTCGCAAAAGCGGAGTTAGTACCTACGCTGGAAGTACCGGGATAAGTCTGAACAGCGGTCCAGTTAGTACCATCGGTAGTTACTTCTACTTTAGCGGTAGAGGTGGTCAGCGCACGGAAGTAATGAGAGAAGTTCAGGTTAAGCGTGTTATATCCTGTAGTATTGATAACCGGGGATATCAGCTCGGTATGAACCACGGGGCCCGTTGTAGTGCTGGTCACATCAGAGTTAGTGATAACGAAGTTGGTAGCAGTAGGAGGCGTGAGCACCTGGCCGGGGTTGTGCCCGCTGGGCTGCACGGTCCATGCAGCGCCCGCATTGTTGGTGCCGCCGGTAGTGGTATTCACCTGCGTGAATGCACCCAGCGTTCCGCCGTTAAAGTTTTCCGTAAGGATATTAACGGGAGAACCGCCCAATGGTATGGTTACCGTTAGAGGCTGGCCATTTGTTGCGCATACTGTAGAGGTAGATGGTGATGTTGATGGCAGTGCCACGTTCACGGTAGTAGTATTAGATGTAGCAGTTCCACCGCCTGTATTGGTACAGGTAGCTAGTACCTGGTAATCAGTGCTCGCCGTAAT
>JAEUVZ010000058.1 GCA_016786665.1 Flavipsychrobacter sp. | reverse complement strand
ATCAGTTTTATCCTTTCCCTCCCGGTGTTTTTCTACAGCGCATCTGAGTTCTATATTTCGGCCTGGAAAGGCTTGCGGCAACGCATGCTGAATATTGACGCGCCTATCGTGCTGGCATTGGTTATAACTTTTTCCCGCAGTATATACGAGATAGCTACCGGCACAGGTAGTGGCTTCCTGGATAGTATGAGCGGTATCGTGTTTTTTATGCTGGTAGGCCGCATAGTACAGGAACGCACCTACCGGTCCCTGTCTTTTCACCGCGACTACAAGGCGTATTTCCCCATAGCCGTTAGCGTGGTTACAACCGAAGGGGTGGTTTCAAAGACGCTGCATGACTTGAAGGAAAAAGACGTGGTACGCCTGTACAATGAAGAAATTATTCCTGCGGATGCAATAGTGGTAAAGGGCAGGGCGAAAATAGACTATAGTTTCGTAACGGGGGAGAGTGAGCCGGTTACTATTGCGGAAGGTGAGATGGTATACGCAGGAGGCAAACAGGTAGGTGAGCAACTTACCATACAGGTGGTGAAGCCGGTGGCCGGAAGCTACCTTACCTCCCTATGGAACCACTATTCTTTTTCCGGCAGTAAAGAGCAGCGTAATATGGATAACAGTATCATCCATAAGCTAAGCCGGTACTTTACGTACATCCTGCTGACGCTTGCCGCCATTACTGCGGTGTACTGGGGCTTTAACGACACCGCTAAAATACTACCTAGTGTATCGGCCATGCTCATTGTGGCATGCCCCTGTGCGCTGTTGCTATCAGCTACCTATACCAATGGAAACCTGCTGCGTATTTTCAGCAACAATGGCTTATTTCTCCGCGACGCGTCAGTTATTGAGCAGTTGGGCAACGCCGGGCACCTTGTGTTCGACAAAACCGGCACGCTCACGCAGGGCGCTACAGCAGTGCAGGTATATGGTGGGGAGCTTACCGATGAGGAGCAGGATATGGTTTATAACGTGGTGCGCTCCAGCCGGCATCCGTACAGCAAGGCCCTGGCCAACTACCTGGGAGTTCGGCCCCTGAAGGAAGTAACTTCCTGGCGGGAGGCGGAAGGCCGTGGCCTGGAAGCCTATATAGGAATAGACAAGATATGGATAGGCTCTGCCCCGCATGTAGGGGTCACGTTGCCGGAGGAGGGAGTGCAGGTGTACGCACGCATAAATAATAAGATTGCGGGTTTTCATATCGTACCTGAATTTCGCACGCATATGGAAGAGGTGATGGCCGAGTTGAAACAACAATACGGGCTGTCGCTGCTTTCCGGCGATAACGATATACAACGGCCCGAGCTACAACAATTGCTGGGCATCGGTAGCCAGCTGCACTTTGACCAAAAGCCGGAAGACAAGTTGCGACACATAGAGCAATGGCAACACGAGGGCCGCAAGGTACTGATGATAGGCGACGGGCTGAACGATGCGGGTGCGCTCCGCCAGAGCAACGTAGGTATTACCCTGGCCGACGATATAAATAATTTTACACCCGCCTGCGATGCCATCCTCGATGCCCGGCGGTTCGCATCATTCCCTTCTTTATTGAAGCTGGCAAAGGCCGGGCGTTCCGTTATCAATTTCTCTTTCGTAGTTTCTATCCTGTACAATATAGTGGGGTTGTTTATTTCCATGCAGGGCCTAATGAGCCCTATGATAGCCGCTATACTTATGCCGGTCAGCACCCTGAGTATCGTACTGATAACTACTGGTGCCAGCAGCCTGGCGGCGCGCCGCTGGGGCCTTAGCCTGGCCAAGCGGGAGCAATAAGCAACCCCTGCCGGAAATGATGACTTTAATCATCTTTTGCTTTGCCCGGCGTCATAGGAGGCCGCTGCACGCCACGCTAGTTTTGGGGTGTTAAATAGAAATAATGAGTGCGTTTTATATAATGATAATAGCCAGTGTTTCGGTAGCGGCCCTGTTCCTGGGCGCCTTTATCTGGAGTGTAAAAAGCAACCAGTTCGAAGACAAAAAGGGCTCCGCGCTCCGTATGCTTTACGACGACGAACAAAAATAACAATACATAAATATCCATTCATGAGTTCATCTGCACTATCGGCCAATTCTAATGAACAATCATTAGGGAGCGAAGCAAAGACGGCTTCTCCAGGCGGCCTCGATAAGTTTTTTTATGATAACGGTATCGTCAGGCTCTTTGCCTATGCTACCGTTTTCTGGGGTATCGTAGGTATGCTGGCGGGTATACTCGCAGCGTTCCAACTGGTATTCCCTTCATTGAATTTCGGCCTTGCCGCCACCACTTTCGGCCGTGTACGCCCCGTGCATACCAATGCCGTCATTTTCGCGTTTGTGGGGAATGGCATTTTTATGGGGGTATATTACTCCCTTCAGCGCTTGTGTAAGGCGCGTATGTTCAGCGATAAGTTAAGTAAGTTTCACTTCTGGGGCTGGCAGTCCATCATAGTGCTGGCGGCGGTTTCGCTGCTGGCGGGCTATACCACCGGTAAGGAATACGCCGAGCTGGAATGGCCCATAGATATACTCATTGCCCTGGTATGGGTAGCGTTCGGCTGGAACATGTTCGGAACCATCATCAAGCGCCGCGAGCGCCACCTTTATGTGGCTATCTGGTTCTACATCGCCACGTTTGTAACGGTAGCTATGCTGCATATTGTTAACTCTATTGAGATTCCAATATCACTTACCAAATCCTATTCCTGGTATGCCGGCGTTCAGGACGCGCTGGTGCAGTGGTGGTACGGGCACAATGCCGTGGCATTCTTCCTTACCACGCCTTACCTGGGTATCATGTATTACTTCCTCCCGAAAGCGGCTAACCGCCCGGTGTACTCTTACCGCTTGTCCATTATACACTTCTGGGCGCTGACCTTCATTTACATATGGGCTGGCCCGCACCACCTCCTGTATACAGCATTGCCCGACTGGGCCCAGTCGCTGGGTGTAGTGTTCTCCGTAATGCTCATAGCGCCTTCGTGGGGTGGTATGCTCAATGGGCTCCTTACTTTGCGCGGTGCGTGGGATAAAGTACGCGAGGAGCCGGTACTCAAATTTATGGTGGTAGCGGTAACCGCTTATGGTATGGCTACGTTTGAGGGGCCCATGCTCAGCCTGAAGAACGTGAACGCCATCAGTCACTTTACCGACTGGACGGTAGCGCACGTACACGTAGGTGCCCTGGGCTGGAATGGCTTCCTCACGTTTGGTGTGCTTTACTGGCTCATCCCAAGGGTGTTCCGCACGGAATTGTATTCTAAGAAGCTGGCCAACTGGCATTTCTGGATAGGAACACTGGGTATTGTCTTCTACGTAGTGCCTATGTACTGGGCGGGCTTTATGCAAAGCCTGGCCTGGAAAGAGTTCACCCCGGAAGGACAACTCAAGTACCAGTTCATGGAGACCGTTCAGCAAATGCGCCCCTTCTACGCAATGCGTGGCGTAGGTGGCACCTTGTTCCTGATAGGTGCGCTGATGATGTGCTATAACCTGTACAAAACCATCGCGAAAGGTAATGTGCTGAACGACGAGCCCGCTGAAGCGGCACCACTTACCAAGGTATATGTGGAACATGGCAAAACCCACTGGCACCGCTGGATAGAGCGTAAGCCGGTTCAGATGATGGTGCTCAGCCTGGTGCTGGTAGGTATTGGCGGTATGGTTGAGATCATCCCCACCTTTATGGTAAAGTCAAACATTCCTACCATCAGCAGTGTGAAACCATATACGCCGCTGGAATTGCATGGACGCGATATATATGTGAAGGAAGGCTGCTACAACTGCCATAGCCAGATGATAAGGCCGTTCCGTAGCGAAGTGGCCCGGTATGGAGAGTATTCAAAAGCCGGAGAGTTTGTTTATGATCACCCGTTCCAATGGGGTAGTAAACGTACCGGCCCCGACCTGGCCCGCATTGGCGGAAAGTACCCCGATAGCTGGCACTTCAATCACATGTACGAGCCTACCAGCATGTCGCCCAACTCAATAATGCCTAACTACCAGTGGCTTTTTGAGAACGTGTTAGACACATCTACCACCCGTGCGAAGATAATGGCCATGCAGACACTGGGTGTGCCGTATGAGAAGGGGTATGAAGATATAGCCAATGCTGAACTGATGAAACAGGCGGACGCTATAAGGGATAACCTGGCTAAAGACAAGATTACGGTGAAGAGCGACAAAGAAATAGTAGCGCTGATAGCCTACCTGCAACGCATAGGTACAGACATAAAACTGGAACAAAAAACTACTGCAAACGTAAAATAGCTCCTTATGAAATTCATTAATTATTTGCAGAGCATTACAGGGGTGGGCATCTTCCCGCTGGTATCGCTGGTGATATTCTTCCTCTTCTTCTCGGCGCTGTCCTTATGGGCTTTCCGCGCAGACAAAGGATATATCCGCACCATGAAGCAAATCCCATTCGGAGAACAAGAATAAAAATCTAAACAACACATCATGTATCCATTTATAAAGAAGAACCTGCTTTTCTTGTTGCTGTTGGTACCCCTGGTGGGGCAGGCGGCGGCTACAGCGCCGGCAAAAGATGGCGGCAGCCTGAATGTGCTGCTCATCAGTCTCGTTAGCCTGATTATCGTTTTCCTGTTTGTTATAGGTGCGGCCGCCAATGTGCTGAGGCAGCTCTCGCAAGCGCTGATAGAAAAGAATGATGCGGCCACTCCTGATAATACAGGTTCCGTTAAGTCGCTGCTGCTTTTATTGATTGCGTCGGGTTTGTCCTTCTCCGCTACCGCTGCCGGGGAAGCCGAAGCGGTAGCCTATGTGAGCTGGAAGGATAAAGTGGTGAGCGGTATTCCCGCCTTCGACTTCTATATGATTATGGGCATCCTCGTGCTGGAACTGCTGGTCATTTTTGCCATGCTGGTTTACATACGCATACTGGTAAGAGTGCTGAGCGGCCAGCCTGAAACCGAGAAACAGGCCCGCAGGATAATAAAGGTAAATTTCTGGGACAGGGTGAACAAGGTAGTGCCTATAGAAAGAGAAGCGGATGTAATGCTCGATCACGACTACGATGGCATCCACGAGCTGGATAACAGCTTGCCACCCTGGTGGAAGTATGGTTTCTACCTTACGATAGTGGTAGGTGTTATTTACTTGTGGCGATTCCATGTTTCCGGAACAGGCCCCAGCTCTTACCAGGAATATGTAGCCGAAGTAAAGCAGGGAGAGGCCGACAAAGCGGCCTACCTGGCGCAGTCGGCCAATAATGTTGATGAAAACAGCATTACACTGCTCACCGATGATGGCTCGCTGGCATCGGGTAAGAAAATATTTGAAACCAGCTGCGCCGCTTGCCACGCAGCCGACGGCGGAGGCGGGGTAGGCCCCAACCTGGCCGATGATTATTGGCTGCACGGCGGTAGCATACAGGATATATTTAAGTCGGTAAAGTACGGTTGGCAGGATAAGGGTATGAAGAGCTGGAAGGATGACTTCTCGCCGAAACAGATTGCTGAGCTGTCCAGCTACGTAAAGACGCTGCAAGGCACTAAGCCTGCCGCGCCGAAGGAACCGCAGGGAGAAAAGTATACGGAACAACAGGCCGCACCGGCGGATAGCGCCCAGTCAGTGGCCCAAAAATAGAACGATGAACGATGTAGAGTCGGGTGCATCCTTTAGAGACAAAGTAGCCACCATAGATAAAGACGGAAGGAGGATATGGGTTTATCCTAAAAAGCCCTCTGGCAAGTTGTACAATGCCCGCACACTGCTGAGTGTATTTTACCTGCTCGTCTTTTTCGCTATTCCCTTTATTAAGGTAGACGGGCACCCTTTCCTGATGATTAATGTACTGAAAAGGAAGTTCATCCTTTTCGGGCAGATATTCTGGCCACAGGATTTTTTCATATTCGGGCTGGGTATGGTGGTTTTTATTGTGTTCATCGCTTTGTTCACTGTTGTTTTCGGGCGGGTGTTCTGCGGATGGGCTTGTCCCCAGACTATCTTTATGGAGCTGGTGTTCCGCAAGATAGAATACTGGATAGAGGGCGATGCCATGGAGCAGAAGCGCCTCGACAAAGCGAAGTGGGATTCCGACAAGATCATCAAGCGAGGTGGTAAATGGATACTGTTCTGGAGCGTGAGCTTCATTATCGCCAATACCTTCCTGGCCTATGTAATAGGTATTGACGAACTGAGGGAGATCATCAGGGGGCCATTCGCGCAGCACATTGGCGGTTTTGCCATCCTCTTGCTGTTCACTACCATTTTCTTTTTTGTGTATGTACGCCTGCGGGAGCAGGTATGTACTACCATCTGCCCTTATGGCCGTATGCAGGGGGTATTGCTGGACAGGAACAGCATAGTGGTAGCTTACGACCACGTAAGAGGAGAGCCCCGCGGCCGGCTGAAAAGGAAGGAAGAGCGTACCCTTGGCGATTGCATTGATTGTGAGCAGTGTGTAAAGGTTTGCCCCACGGGTATTGATATACGCAACGGTACACAGCTGGAATGCGTGAATTGCACCGCCTGTATAGATGCCTGCAACCACATGATGAACGCGGCGGGTTTCCCGGAAGGGCTCATTCGTTACGCATCGGAAAGCAACATATCGGAAAAGAAAAAGTTCCGGTTTACCGGCCGCATGAAGGCCTACACCATCGTGATGTGCCTGCTGCTGGGTGTAGAAGTGTACCTGCTTACCAGCCGTACCGATGTAGGTATTTCAATACTGAAGACACCCGGGCAACTCTACCAGCAGCAGCCGGGAAACAGGCTGAGTAATTTATACAATTACCGCCTGCTGAATAAGACGTTTAAAGATAAAAAGCTGGAGTTCAGGCCCGAGAACTTTAAAGGAGAGATACAGATAGTGGGCAATGAGCAGTTACTGGTTCCGAAGGAAGGTTCTGCGTCCGGTTCCATGTTCATCTACCTGGCGGAAAAAGATGTAACGCAACGTAAGATGCCACTCAGCATCGCGGTGTATGAAGACGGGGAGAAGATCAAAACAATTACGACCACTTTCCTGGGGCCGTTCAACGGAAACTAAAAAATCACTTACTATGACAGTTAAATTAGGTTGGGGAGCAAGGATAGCGCTGCTGTACGGTACTTTTGTAGTGCTGATGGTTATACTGGTAGCCCGGAGCATGAACCAGGATTTTGACCTGGTTGCTAAAGACTACTATGCGAAAGAGATAGCTTATCAGCAACAGATAGATGCGGGCAAAAACCAGTCGGGACTATCTGCACCGGTGCGGCTTACCGCCGGTGAAGCGGAAGTGGCTGTGGATTTTCCGCAGGAATTCGCCGGAAAAGTATTACAGGCGGATATCCATTTCTACTCGCCGGTAAAAACTTCGCTCGACAGGCGGTTTGAGCGGAAGGTGGAAGGCAATCACTTGTCTTTTCGCCGGTCGGAACTCCAGGATGTATTTTACAAGTGCAAGATAAGCTGGACCAGCGATGGCGTACAGTATTACCAGGAGTCTGATATAAACCTCACCCGGTAATGGAAGGCTCGTCATTGGTTATATCGCTGCTAATGGGTCTTACGGGTAGCCTGCATTGCGTAGGCATGTGTGGCCCCATCATGTTGGTCATGCCCTTCCATGCTATGACTCCTGGGCGCAAATGGGCGGCCATTTTGCTGTATCATTTTGGCAGGGTGAGCGTATATGCGCTTATGGGCGTGGTGCTGTATTCTTTCAAGAGCGTATTTCAGCCCCAGGTGCAGCAATACATTTCCATAGCGCTGGGTATGGCATTGCTGGTGGCGGGGCTTCTGTCTTTTTTTCCTGGTGGTTCATTCAGCGGTAAGTTGCCGTGGTCGGGTTACGTACAGCGGCGCATTGGCCGCTTCATGGCACAGCCTTCACTTAATGGGTTGTTCATCACAGGTGTGCTGAATGGCCTCCTTCCCTGCGGACTGGTCTACATGGCGCTGGCCGCGTCGGTAAATGCCGCCACGCCGGCTGCGGCGGCTTTATCCATGTACGCTTTCGGCATAGGCACCATGCCCATGCTCATCAGTATTACTATCCTGAAGAATAAAGTCTCTTTCCTGTCCTATACCAGTATCCGCAAGGTAGTGCCTATGCTGATGCTGTTCTTTGGTTTCCTGTTCCTGCTGCGGGGCTTCAACCTGGGTATTCCCTACCTGAGCCCAAAGTTGGAAGTAACCAAAATACACGAGGTGAAAGCGAGTTGCTGTCACAAAAATTAGAGTGTTATGTCTGGTGTCGATTTATTACAAAAGTATAATGTACCAGTGCCCAGGTACACCAGTTACCCTACCGTGCCTTACTGGAAGAATGAAGTGAGCCACGCCGAATGGCAGTCTGCCTTTACCCGCCGTTTTCACATTGGCAACAAGCTGGAGGGCATCAGCCTGTATATTCATCTGCCGTTTTGTGAGTCGCTGTGTACCTATTGTGGTTGCAATAAGAAAATCACCACTAACCATAGTGTGGAAGAGGTGTACATGCAGGCGCTTTTGCAGGAGTGGCGCGCTTACCTCCGGCTGATGGGCGAGCCTCCATTGCTGCGGGAGCTACACCTGGGCGGCGGTACGCCTACTTTCTTCTCCCCGGAGAATTTAGGTAGGATGTTGACGGAGATTTTGGAGTCGTGCAGTATTTCCCCGGCTCATGAGTTCAGCCTGGAAGGGCACCCGAACAATACCACCCGTGAGCATCTGCAGGTGCTCTACGAACTGGGTTTCCGGCGCGTGAGCTATGGTGTGCAGGATAACGACCCCGAGGTGCAGCGGGTAATTAACCGGGTGCAGCCGTTCAGCAACGTGGTGAATGCAACTCTTATGGCACGGAGTGTAGGGTTTACTTCAGTTAATTTCGATTTGATATACGGGCTACCCTTACAGGAGCCGGTCAATATGACGAAGACCATTCAGGAGTGCATTTCGCTGCGGCCCGACAGGGTAGCGTTTTACAGCTACGCTCATGTGCCCTGGACAAGCCGGGGGCAGCGGCTATTTGACGAAAGCGACCTTCCGGATGCCGCCAGAAAAATGCAGCTCTACCGTATTGGTAAGGAATTATTTACCGCTGCGGGATACCAGGATGTAGGTATGGACCACTTCGCCCTGCCGGGCGATGCGCTGCATACCGCCCACACGCGCGGTCGGCTGCATCGCAATTTTATGGGTTATACTACCCAGCACACTTCTCTGTTGCTGGGATTGGGAGTGTCGGCTATCAGCGATGCGGGCGACGCGTTCGTTCAGAACGAGAAGACGCTGGCCGGCTACTACGCTGCGGTGCAGGCGGGCAGGCTGCCGGTTCACAAAGGCTACATGCTGAGCGACGAGGATGTTGATTTTCGCCGGTATATTCTTGATATCAGTTGCCGGGGCAGGACGAGTTTTCAGCAGCGACACTTGCCGGTATTGAAGGAGGTGGTTTTTCCTGTATTGCAGTCCTTTAGAGAAGATGGACTGGTGGCGTATGACGATGCTGGTGCCTGTGTTACTGCCCTGGGTAGGAATTTCCTCCGTAACGTCTGCAGCGCTTTCGATTTGCATTTACAACGCGGCCGATCCGGCCAGCCCTCGCAATTATTTAGCAAGGCAATATAAAGCCGCCGGCGACGTGCAAAGCAGCCTATAAGGACAAAATAAAAAATAGCGCGGCTGTGTGCCGCGCTATGCCGTTTGTTTGTTGCTGTTGTTGTTACAGCATGGTTGTGGGCTGCTGGTATTTACTGAGGAAAAGCCGGCCATTTCGCTTTATGGCGTTGAAGCCACCATTTATATTCACCAGGTTACGCAGTCCCCGCGCCTGCAGTATAGATATGAATATTACTGAGCGGTATCCCGCTGCGCAGTACACAAAGTAGGTTACATCCGTGTCCAGTTCATCCATGCGGTCATTGATATAGTTAAGGGGCAGATTTTCCGCGCCTATCACATGTTCCGAATCATATTCGCTTTTCCGGCGCACATCCAGCAGTGTGGCCACCGGCTTTTCTTCCAGCAGGTCGGCCAGTTTTTCCGCGTCTATGCAGCTAATGGTATCTGCCGGGTATCCCGCCTCTGCCCAGGCGGAGTAGCCGCCTTCCAGGTAGCCTATGGCGTTGTCGTAGCCTACACGTGTCAGGCGTATCACTACTTCCTGTTCTTTCCCTTCCTCGCATACTATGGCTATCGCCTGCTCTATATCGTTTACCAGGGCGCCTACCCAGGGTGCAAAGTCGCCATCCAGCCCTATGTTTACTGAGCCGGGGATGTGTCCTTTCACAAACTGCGGTGCGGGACGAGTATCCAGTATCAGTGTTTCTTCCGCTTTGGTTACTGCTGCAAACTGTTCTGCAGTCAGCGGTTTGGCGGCACGTATTATCTCGTCAAGGCTTCGGTAGCCTTTCTTGTTAATGGCCACGTTATGCGGAAAGTATTGCGGCGGCTTGGTGAGCCCGGTAGTTACTTCTTTTATAAATTCTTCTTTGGTCAGCCTGGGGTCCAGTGCATAGTTTACCTGCTTTTGATGGCCCAGGGTGTCGTATTTTTCGGTGCTCATGTTTTTTCCGCAGGCGCTGCCCGCGCCGTGGGCGGGATAGATAACAACATGATCTGGCAAGGGAAGTATTTTGTTCCGGAGCGAGTCATACAGCATGCCGCCCAGTTCTTCCTGCGATAAGCCTGCTTTCTGCGCCAGGTCGGGCCGCCCTACATCTCCCAGGAAGAGGGTATCACCGGTAAAGAGCATAGCTTCTTCTCCTTTCTCATTGTACAGCAGGTAGCAGCAGCTTTCCATTGTGTGCCCTGGGGTGTGCAGCACTTTTATCGTTACGTTCCCCAGGGTAAATTCCTGCTCATCTTTCGCGGTCAGCGCGAAAAATTCCGGTTTGGCCGTAGGGCCGAAAACAATCGTAGCCCCGGTTGCTTTCGCCAGTTCCAGGTGGCCCGATACAAAGTCCGCATGAAAGTGCGTTTCAAAGATGTATTTGATGGTGGCATTGCGCTCCCGTGCTTTCTTTACATACGCGGTCACATCGCGCAGCGGGTCTACTACTGCCGCTTCTCCATTATGTTCCAGGTAGTAGGCGGCTTGCGCCAGGCAACCGGTGTATATCTGTTCTATATACATGTACAGGGTATTTTCTGCAAATGTCCGTACACCTGTTTCCCGCACCTATGACGCACGTCAGCAGAAGCGATGATATTGCTCTTTATCAACGGGTGCTTGACGGTCGCGGGCCTCGCATCCTATATTAGCTGGCCGAACCGCTCAAAGTAGGCGGCCTCCAGGCTTTCGCGGTGGTTAGGGTGGGCGATGCTGGTGAGCAGTCGGGCCCGTTGCGCCATGTTTTTTCCGTACAGGTTCACTACGCCATATTCCGTGGCCACATAGTGTACGTGCCCCCGGGTGGTCACTACGCCGGCGCCCTGCTTCAGGAAGGGTACTATCCGGGAGGTGCAGTCCTTCGTGGTGCTCGGCAGGGCGATGATCGGTTTGCCGCCTTCCGATAGCGCTGCGCCACGCATAAAATCCATTTGTCCGCCTATGCCGGAGTACTGGTACGAGCCCAGCGAGTCGGCACAAACCTGCCCGGTAATATCTATTTCCAGCGCGCTGTTAATGGCTACTACTTTAGGGTTCTTCCGTATAATGGATGTATCGTTTACATAAGAGGCGTCCATGCACCATACAGCAGGATTGTTGTTAATGAAGTCGTACACCTTCTGGCTCCCCAGCACGAAGGAGCTCACGGTTTTTCCTTTGTTTACTTTTTTATGTTCATTGGTTACTACACCGTGTTCCACCAGCGAAACCACGCCGTCAGAGAACATTTCGGTATGGATGCCCAGTTCGCGGTGGTGCTGCAGGCTGCGTAGCACGGCATCGGGTACGGAGCCAATACCCATTTGCAACGTAGAACCATTGTCTATGAGTTCGGCTACGTGCCGGCCTATCTTTTCTGATATATCATTGGCAGACTCAAGGCTGCCCAGTACGGCGAGTGGTTCGGCGGCGTATACCAGTGCGTGAAAGGCGGAAATATGGAAACAGCCATCGCCAAATACCCTCGGCAGCAGCGGGTTCACCTGGGCTATCACTTTTCGCGCGTTGCGTACGGCGCTGAGGGTGATATCTACCGACGGCCCCAGGGTGCAGTAGCCATGTTCATCAGGCGTAGATACCTGTACAATAGCCACGTCCAGCGGAAGGATGCCGTTTTGGAACAGGCAGGGTATTTCACTCAGGAAGATGGGTACATAGTCTCCCCGGTCGCCATTCACCCATCCCCGTACATTTGCGGAAACAAACAGCGAATTCAGGTAAAAACTGTCTGTTACTCCCGGGCGATTCCAGTCTACAGCTCCCTGCAGGCTGATAGAAACCAGCTCTATGTCCTTTAGGGTGTCATGGCGCCCAAGTAGTTCGTTCAGCAGGTGTACAGGAGTGGCAGCCCCACCTTGTATAAATACCCGGTTGCCGTTTTCTACCAGGTCGAGCGCTTCCTGGCTGCTGATATATTGTTCTGGTCTCATTTGCAGGTGTTATGTTTGTTGTTGTTGGCGCAAAGGTATTCCCGTCTGTGGCCGGTGCTGCTGATTAATGTCATTATTGCCGCTTACCGTCGTTTCCCTGCGCTATCATTAGTTGGCGCAACGGGCTTCGTGCATACGCCCTATCTTTACAGCCATGATTACAATATACGGTATTAAAAACTGCGATACCATGCAGAAAGCGATGAAGTGGCTGGAAGCGAACGGAGTGGCGTATCAATTTCACGATTACCGGGAGTCCGGCATCGACCGGAAGACCATCACTAACTGGCTGAAGCATTTGCCGGTTGAGAAAGTCATCAATACGCGCAGCACTACTTTTCGGGAGTTACCCCCGGAAGAGCGGGAGGCCATCTCCGGCAAGGAGGCAGCCATTAAGTTGATAATGGCGAGCCCTACCGTGGTTAAGCGCCCGCTCTGGGATTTTGGAGGAGATAGTTTCTTCCTCGGCTGGGACGAAAAGGAGATTCAAAAACTTTGTTCCCGCTAATTGTTATGCCTGATATCATTACGCTTCTTGCTGTTCTGCTGGTGCTGGCGATCGTCTATTTCGCGCTTCGCAAACCTCCTCCCGCCCGGCAGTCGCCCGCAGAGGTGCAGCGGGCCATACTGGAAGAGCATATAACATTTTACCAGCAGCTCAGCAATACGGAAAAGGAGCGGTTCGCCGCCGCTGTGCGCCGGTTTCTTTCCAAGGTAAGGGTTACCGGCGTTAATACAGAGGTAGAACCGATAGACGAAGTATTTGTAGCGGCCGCGGCTATCATACCCATTTTTGCCTTTAAAGACTGGGAGTACAAGGATATTAATGAGGTGCTGCTGTACCCGGTGCATTTCAGCAAAGATTTCCGACAGGATGGAGATGGCCGCAATGTGCTGGGTATGGTAGGCACCGGCGCTATGGAAGATATAATGATTTTATCGCGGCAGGAGTTGCGCAATGGCTTTTTCAACAAGACTGGCCGATCTAATACGGCTATCCATGAGTTTGTTCATATTATTGACAAGATGGATGGCGATACTGACGGCTGGCCCGAGGCGTTATTGCCGTATGCCTACGCACGGCCCTGGCTGCAGCATATATATCATGACATCCGGCGGGTACGTGCCGGTAAAACGGATATTGACCCCTATGGCGCTACCAGTGAGGCCGAGTTCTTCGCGGTGGTTTCCGAGTACTTTTTCAAGCAGCCCGAGCGAATGCAGGACAAGCACCCCGAGCTCTATAAGTTGCTGAACGATATCTTTACGCCGGGAACAGCAGGGGTGTAATGCTGTTTATTCCGCTTTAGTGGCTACTTTTGCCCACATGTCATTTTATTCTACCAAGGGGTTCATTACGGTTACCTGCAATAAGCGCCTGGCGCCTTACCTGGAGCAGGAGATACGCGAGTTAGGTTTTGCGATTGAAGACGTATTCATTACCGGCGTTCACCTTATAGGTACGTTGAATGATTGCATCCGGCTGAATCTTAATCTTAGATGCGCAAGCCAGGTGTTGTACAGCCTCGGCCAGTTCGACGCCGTGAACGCCGATGACATATACAAAAATGTGGTGCGCTATCCCTGGGAAGACTTGCTGACGGGATACTTTTCCATCACCAGCAATGTGATGAACGATACCATCAACAACAGTATGTTCGCCAATCTGCGGGTAAAAGACGCCATAGTAGACCGGATGCGCGAAGCTACCGGGGAACGCCCCGCTACGGGCGCTGAGTTGAGCGGCGGGGTGATTCACCTGTTCTGGAAGAATGAAACGGCCGAGATATTCATTGATACTTCGGGCGACTCACTGGCCCGGCACGGCTACCGGAAGATACCGGGCAAGGCGCCCATGCTGGAAGCGCTGGCTGCTGCAACCATCCTGGCCACCAAGTGGGACCGGAAAGCCCCCTTCGTTAACCCCATGTGCGGTTCGGGAACGCTGGCCATAGAGGCCGCGCTGATAGCTACCAACCAGCGCCCGGGACTGTTCCGTACCAATTATGCGTTTATGCACCTGCAGGGCTACGACGAAAAGGTGTACGATAAGGAAATGAAGCTGCTGGAAGAGCAGATAACTGAAGTGCCCGGGCTCCGCATCATTGCTACCGACTACAGCGACCTGGCTATTGAGAACGCCCGGAAGAATGCGGTTGCCGCCGGTGTGGCGCGTATGATAACCTTCGCGAAATGTGATTTTGCGGATACCGAAGTGCCCGAGACGGCCGGAGGGGTTGTTTTTCTTAACCCCGAATATGGCGAACGCCTGGGAGAAGAATCGGAACTGGAGGGTACTTACGGCCGCATAGGCGATTTTATGAAACAGAAATGCAGCGGCTATCACGGCTATATCTTCACCGGGAACATGGACCTGGCAAAGAAGATAGGCCTCAAAGCCAAACGCCGTATAGAGTTTTATAACAGTAAGATAGACTGCCGCCTACTGGAGTACGAACTGTATGCCGGTACCCGCAGAGATACGGCGGCGGCTACTTAGCCACCGCCGTATCTGTAAGTGTTTGCAGAAAGGCTACCAGGTCTTTCTTGTCTGTTTCGGTCAGTTCCAGCCGGTCAGGTGCCAGTGTTTGGTTGGGTAGCTCATAGCCCAGTCCGGCACCTCCCCCTTTGTTATAGAAGTCAATTACTTCCTCCAGCGTTTGGTACACGCCATTGTGCATGTATGGTGCGGTCAGCGCTATGTTCCGCAGGGTAGGGGTTTTAAAGGAGTGTTTCTGGTGCGGCATTTTATAGAGTTCGTACTTGCCCGGGTCCGGGTCTACGCGCGCGTGCAGGGTGTCCGTAGTGGCGGGCACGCCCAGTACTTCGCTTTCTATTTTATCATACAGGGGAGGTACGGCTCCGTTGAACAAAGGCACGTAGTGGCAGGTGCCGCATTTTGCTTTCCCCATGTACAGGTTAAAGCCCCGCACTTCTTGTGCATTCATCGCTTGCCGGTTTCCCCGCATGTATTGGTCAAAGCGCGCGTTTAGCGAGGTGAGCGACCGCACATAGGCGGCTATTGCTTTCCGCACGTTGGCTTTGGTCATCGGCTTGGTGCCGGGGAAGGCTTCGGTAAATTGCCGGGTATAGACTTTGTTTTTCTCCAACCGCGATAATATCCTGTTAAAGTCGCCATCCATTTCCTGCTTGTTCGATACTACTGCGTGTACCTGGTCTTCCAGGAAGGCGATGCGGCTGTCGGCAAACTGTGCCGGTTGCAGCGCCGCGTTCAGCAGGGTAGGGGTATTACGCAGCAGTTGCTTGTCGCCAAAGAGGGAAGTGTTCAGCGCCTTACCATCGGTAAACGCTTTCGATGGCTCATGGCAGCCACCGCAGGAGCGCGCACCGTTGCCGGATATGAGCGGCTCGTGAAACAGTTGCTTGCCCAGCGCCACCAGTACAGGGGTTTCGGGGGTGGTGCCTGTAGGCGCAAAGAAGAGGGTGTTAAAAGCGCCATCGTCAAGGAAGCTGGCCGCATCGGTGCGCACGGCCCTGGTGCCCGCGATAGAAGCTATACCCCTGCTGCGGGCAAATACCTGGAACTCCCTGAAGACGGGTTGCATGTACTCCGACAGGAATATCGCCCGGTCAAATCCATTGAAGTCATGGCCGTTGGCAGTGGCGTAGGCGGCGGCCTTTTCCAGGCGCAGGCTTAGTTCATCGGTCATACCGTAGAAGGAGAGTACCTCCCGCATGCTGCGCAGTATTTCCGCCGCTTCCATTATTCCGCTCTGGGCCGACGGACAGTCGAACGCGGAAAGGCTTTTGGCTACCATGCGGTAAAGGTTCAGCTTCAGTGCGTCCATCACCTCTGATTCGCTCATATCCAGGCTCGCTGCGTATATCCGCACTTTGCGCACTTGAGCGGTTATCCCGTTTATTTCGTTGGCCATCACCAGGCGGCTTTCCGCAGTGGCCGGTTCGTACACGGTTTCTTCCAGCACCTGGAATCCCGTGGGGTGGGTTGGCTCTTCGGGTTCTGCGGCTTCCGCTTCCAGCAGCGGCGCTCCGTTCATGCGCGTGGCCGCTTCAGGATAGTTGTATTCTACCAGGAATTCTATATGCTTGTAGAGCAGGCGGCTCCGGGTAAAGTATGCTTTCAGGCTGTCTTCCGGTAAGGTAGGCGCTACTCTTTCAAAGTGTAGCAATTGTTGTTCCAGCGAGTCCAGGTAGGCGTTGAAACGCCCCAGCATTTTTACTCCCGGGCTTTGGTTGTTCCCGGTTCCTGCAATGAGCAGCCCGGAAAAGGCTGCCAGTAGTAAGAGTATGGTAGATTTTTTTCGATAGTTCATGTACGTTACACGCGTTAGAAAGTAATATTAGTTTGGGGCAGCCACCGGCGGATGCGCGCCTTGGTCTTTTCGCTGAATTGGTTGTTGATGGCTATCAGCGTTTTCAGGTTTTTCAGCTTTTTTATAGACGGGGGCAGTGTTTTCAGTTGGTTGTCACTCAGTATCAGCATTTCCAGGGAAGAAAGTGTTCCAATCGATTTAGGGAGTGCCACCAGTGCATTGTTGCCCAGCCCCAGGAATTTCAAGGTTTTCAGTTCGCCTATGGTAGGTGGCAGGGAGCTCAGTTTATTGTTCTGCACATTCAGTTCTTTTATCTGTTGCATCCCGGCTATACCCGCTGGCAGTGCCGTCAGCTGGTTGTGGCTCAGGTCCAGGAATTCCATCGCGCTCATACCGCCCATATTATCCGGAAGGAAGAGCAGGTGGTTGTGCGAGGCGTTGAATACACTCACTTTTTTCAGTTCACCTATCCCCTCGTTCAGCGATGCCAGGTCGTTGTACGATACGTCCAGTATCTTCAGCAAGCCCAGTTGCTCTATGGATGGGGGTAATTCTACCAGGTGGTTTTTATCCAGTTGCAGTGTGTGCAGGTTGCCCAGGTTGCCCAGGCTTTGGGGCAGCCTTTTCAGGTTGTTGTAGCTCGCGTTCAGGTAAGTGGCTTTGGTCAGCGTGCACAGTTCATCAGGCAGCGCCACGAATTTATTTTTCTGCAGGTCTATCATTTCCACATTTCGCAGCATTCCTACCGTAGCGGGTAGCTGTTCCATTTTGCGGAGCTTCAGAATCAGCCGCTTCACGCACAGGCTGTCTTTTACCGCATCTTGTATGGTAAATGCCGCGTCGTTGGGGCATTGGGCTAAAACAGCAGTGCCTTGTATGGATAACAAGGCAACTGCTGCAGTAAATAAACAAACTATTCGCTTCTTCATTATTGCTTTATAAATCGTGCATTAAGAGTTCCTTCGCCGGTGGTCACTATTATGTGATACATACCTGCCGCCAGTGTGCCTGCATCCAGGTTCACTTCGTTGGTTCCTTTGTTCAGTACGGTTTCTTTAGCCAGTACCACGCTGCCGGTAGTGCTGTACACCTTTACCTGCGCCGCCAGGGCCGAGGGGCTGCTGATAGCTACATTCACCGCGGTGGTGGCAGGGTTAGGATATACATTCACGATAGACAGGCGTGTTGCTGCTGATGTGGTTCCGCCTACGCGGGTAGGTTCAGGTATTACTACGGTAGAGTCCGTATCGCCCAGGAAGCCATTGTGCGCTATTACGATAGCCGATTCCCTGTTGAATACTACATATTCACCCGCTGCGTCTTTCATTACGGTTACGTTGCTGGCATCAGGGTGCTGCATGGAAACGAACATGTAGCGGTAGTCGGGCGAGAAGGTCATACCGGTTGGTTCACAACCAGCAGGGGTAACGGCAAACAGGCGCACGTCAGGGTTTTGCTGTGTGTGGCACGGGGTGATCATCCATATGTGGTTGCGGCCGCCATCCTGTATCACATACAGGTTGCCCAGGTCGTCAAAGGTCAGGTTGTCGTTACCATCGCGCCATTGCTCATAAGCGGTCAGGGTATCGCCATTGCTTTCGTAGTGTATCTCGTAGTTCTGGCTGGGGTTACCGGCAAATATCTCTACGTCGTTCACTGTTGTCCCGAAGTCGCGGAAGCGATACACACGGCTGCTTTGTTTAGATACAAAGTACACCATGCCGTCCAGCGGGCTTATTTCTATATCCTCCAGGCTGTTGAAGTTGGTAGCGCCCAGCGAGGTAGCGGCAGAGCGTACGTTGTTACACTCCGTAGGGGTTACGTTAGGCACTTGCCTCCACGATCCGGTGGTTGCTATTCCTATCTGGTCGTCCAGGCGCAGCACATACAGCTTGCCTTGCGACAGGTCACCGGCTGAATCAGCTACAAATTTGAATACATAGCCGGGGTTTTCGTCGTTGGTTTCATATACGGTCTTGTTGTCCGATGCCAGTACGATGTTCTCGTGCGACATGCGGCCCATACGCCACAGTTTGTCGGGCTGGCCATCGTTGTCGTGGTCTATCACCGAGCGGGTGGCGGGGTCTATTTCCACTTGCCATCCTATATCCTGGTAACCATCGCCGTTAGCGTCTCCTGATGGCAGGGTTTCCTCGCTGGTAATGGAGGTTCCCCAGTTGGTAAGGCCACCCGAGCAGTTACGGCCGGTACCTTGCACCGGGCTGAAGTCGATAGGGGTCTTTTGCGTCACCACCCATATGTTGTCTGTCGCGTCAAAGTGCAGGTCCAGTACCGATACGCCGGCGTCAGGTACGCTGCTGCCTTCGTGGTTAATGTTCAGGTAGCCCTGGGTGCTGCTTCCATTGATGCCTACATAGCCGGTAAAGTCGAACAAGGGGCCCAGCGAGCCATTCAGCGGGTTGCTATACGGGTCGCCCTGCTGCACCAGCATCTGGAAGGTGTGGGTAGAGGGTATCCTGAGTGAGTCCGGCTGCGCTGACGGCTTCACAGAAGGGAAATTACTGATGTGATTAATGGGGATGGCGCAATTCTGCCCCATTGCTAATGTGGCGGTCAGCATCATTGTTCCTGATGCAAGTAAAACTTTTCTCATTATGTTGGCGTTTGAGCCACAAAACTCAAAAAGCCATGTTATGGCATCGTATGCGTTGTGTTAAGCCAAGTTGAACAAATTGTTACTGCTGCCCCTGTACCTGTTCATCAATTATTTTGTACTTTGTTAAACATGAGGCGTCGGCTTATTATTTTTTTTATGCTTCTCCTGTCTTGTTCTGCTTTTGGGCAGGAAGCGGTTCAGTACATAACGCTGGATAGCCTGAAGCAAGAAGTGTCCCTCAGCGCTAACTGGCGGTTTACACTGGGCGATGACAGCGCGTATTCCAGCCCGTCGTTCAACGATAGCGGATGGCAGGTGCGCAGTTCGCTGTTATTGTTGTCAGGGAAAGATAAGCTGAAGTTTGATTCCATTGGTTGGTTCCGGAAGCGGATATATATTGACAGTAGCATTGGCAGCAGGTCAATAGTGCTGATTATACAACAGTACGGCGCCTCCGAGGTGTTTGTAGACGGGCGCGGGTTGATGCAGTATGGTAACGTGGGCGACCGTAATACCTCAACCTATTTCGACCCCGCTTTGCCATTGTCAGTAAAGCTTTTCCCCGGGGAGCACCTTATTGCCATCCGGTACGCCAACTTCAGGGCGGCATACAATTTCGAACGCTACGACGAGGATATGGCGGGGTTCAATATGCACATTGCGGAAGCCAATCATTTTATAGAGGAGTATTACAACAACCGGATTACCTCCATCACGCTGCTGGTATTCCTGTTCGCGTTCTTCCTGGGGTTTTCTATTTTGCATTTGTCTGTATTCTTATACAACAGGCACGAAAGGGCCAATTTTTACTTCAGCTTGTTCTGTCTCGCTTTAGCCGGGGTAATGTTTGCTATATACCTGAAGGTGGTAATGCCCTACCCGGGGCCTTCACTGGCCATGAAGCACGTGCTGGTAACCACCTGCTGTATCATGTCGGTATGTTTAAGCGGATTTCTGAATACCCTGTTCGGGAAGATGAAAAGAAGGTTCCTGCTTATCGTGCTGCTGGGGGTGGTATCCCTGGTGGTATGGATAGTTTTTCATGTAGCTGATTTGGCCTGGCTGGCGGTGCTGGTGGCCTGTGTAGAAGCGCTCTTCCTTATAGTACGGGCAATTTTCCGGGAGGTGAAGGGGGCGTTCATAGTAGGTTTCGGTATTCTCGTTTTTTCTTGTTGTATCCTTATTTCCATCTCCAGGGCGCTCTATTACGACTCCGACCTGAACATGGGCGGTGCCATGACATCGGTCCTGTTGCTGGCGGTATTGAGTGTGCCGGTTTCCATGTCTATTTATTTGTCTAAGAATTACGCATCTGTTAATAAGAACCTGGGCATGCAGCTGAAGAATGTGGAAACACTTTCGGCAAAGGCGCTGGAGCAGGAACTGGAAAAGCAGCGCCTGCTGGAAAGCCGCGGCGAGGAACTGGAGCGCGAAGTAGCGGTGCGGACAGCGGAACTGGTAGCACAGAAGCAGAAGTCTGATGACCTGCTACGGAACATACTGCCGGAGGAAGTGGCCGAAGAGCTGAAGGAAACCGGCTCTACGGTTGCCCGCCACTTCGATCATGTTTCGGTATTGTTCACTGATTTTGTGGATTTCACCCGGGCGGGCGAACGCATGTCGCCGCAGGAGCTGGTAGATGAGCTGCACACCTGTTTTAAAGCATTCGACGATATAATATCCCGCTACAACATTGAAAAAATAAAGACCATTGGCGATGCTTACCTGGCGGTTTCCGGCCTCCCGGTCGCTGATGAGGCGCACGCGCATAATGTTACGCTGGCTGCTTTGGAAATAAGGCAGTTCATGGAGCACCGCCGGGCGCAGTTCCCGGAGCGTGCGTTCCATATCCGCATCGGCATTCACAGCGGCAGCGTGGTAGCGGGCATTGTAGGGGTGAAAAAATTCGCTTACGATATATGGGGCGATACGGTAAATACCGCCGCCCGCATGGAGCAGAGCGGTGCGCCGGGCGAGGTAAACATATCGGAGGCTACCTACCAACTGGTGAAAGACGCTTTCCTCTGTACCGCCCGTGGCGAGATAGCCGCCAAGGGTAAGGGCTCCCTGGATATGTATTTCGTGAAGGGGGAGAAATGATATCCCCCGGCCTGTTAACTGCTCGTTAACCATTTTTAAAGCCTCCGTTAAGGATGCGCGCTTTATTGGTTATTCTTCGCCTGTTCTATAACCTTTGCAAGTCGGTTCTAGTACCGGCATGGTTACATGAGTCCTATTATTACAGGTATACTATTGAAGAGCTATATGGCGGTGGCCCGGCTGATGGGGTCGGTAGATAAAAAAAGGAAACGCGGCAGGAAGCTACAGGTTCCCGCCGCGCTGTCTAAGCCCGTAAAAAGAGTGAAACTGAAGGAAGCGTAATACGGAGCTATTCTTCTTTCATATTGCCCGCGTCGTCTACGTGTGGTTCTTTCAGTTTTACAGGATTGCGTTTCGTCTTGCGCATCATGCGCATATTCAGCAGCTCAACGGCAAAGGAGAACGCCATTGCAAAATACACGTAGTTCTTCAGGTGCATTTCGTGCGCGCGTTCCGCATCCCAGCCTTCCACTATCAGCACCATACCCACCATTACCAGGAACGATAAGGCTAGCATTTTCAATGTAGGGTGCTTGTGTATGAAGTTGGATATCCGTTCGCTGAAGAAGAACATGATCACCATAGCTATCACCACCGCGGTGATCATAATGGGCAGCAGCTTGGCGATGCCCGACGCCGTTATCACGCTGTCGAAAGAGAACACCGTATCTACCAGCACTATCTGGAATATCGCCCGCGAAAAGGTTTGTACCTTCTGGTCTTTCCCCGGCCCCGATTCTTCATCCCCTTCCAGTTTGTGATGTATTTCCATCACCGTCTTCCAAAGCAGGAAAATACCGCCGGCCAGCATTACCAGGCTGGCCAGGTCGAAGCGCCACAGCACGGGCTTGCCCTTCTGCTGCAGCAGCCAGCCCAGCAGGAACAGCAGCACCGTCCGGATGCCGATGCCGAGCACCATCCACCACCTGCGCGCTTTCAGCCGCTGCTCAGCAGGCATGCGCCCCATTATGATGGAAACAAATATCACGTTGTCTATCCCCAGTATTATTTCCAGGGCGGTCAGCGTCAGTAATGAAATCAGGGAGTCAATGGAAACCAGTTCCGGTGTAGCAGCTAAGGCTATCATTGTTTTTGTTCGTTACGTTTTTTTAAAAGTCCTTTACAGATGTTGCGCACAATGCCGGGCCCCTCATATACAAAGCCGGTGTACACCTGTACCAGTGTGGCGCCTGCGTTCAGCTTTTCCCGGGCGTCTTCGGCGGTAAAGATGCCGCCTACGGCCATTATGGGTATCTTCCCTGCTCCTTTCTGGTGCAGGTAGCGTATCACCTCCGTAGCGCGGTCCCGAACGGGGCGGCCGCTCAGCCCGCCCGCGCCTATGGCTTCCACTACTGTTTGCGGGGTGGTCAGCCGGCTACGGTCTATGGTAGTGTTGGTGGCTACTATGCCGCTAATGCCGGTCTCCCGCACTATGGCTACTATATCGTCCAGTTGCTCGTTGGTGAGGTCGGGGGCTATTTTCAGCAGCAGTGGTTTGGGGCTTCCCCAGGCTACATTCAGTTCCTGCAGGCGGTGCAGCAGGCGCATGAGTGGTTCCTTATCCTGCAGTTCGCGCAGTCCCGGTGTGTTCGGGCTGCTCACGTTCACCACAAAGTAGTCCGAGACATCATACAGTTCTTTCAGGCAGGCTTCGTAGTCAGAAAGGGCGTTTTCGTTGGGGGTGTCTTTGTTCTTGCCTATGTTACCGCCTATGATAATGGCCTCTCGGCGGTGCTTCAAACGTTGTGCCGCCGCGGAAGCGCCACCATTGTTAAAACCCATGCGATTGATGAGTGCCTGGTCGTCGGGCAGGCGGAACAGGCGCGGCTGCGGGTTGCCCGGTTGCGGGCGTGGTGTTACCGTACCTATCTCCACGAAGCCGAACCCCAGCATCGCCAGCGGGTCGGTAAAGCGGGCGTCTTTGTCAAAGCCCGCAGCCAGCCCAACCGGGTTGGGGAAACGGATACCACAAAATTCAGTCTGGAGGCTGGAATGCTTTACCGTATACAGGTTCCGGAGCATTCCCCGCAGTGGCGGGAATGCATACGCCCTTTGCAGCCATCCCATTACCATGTAGTGTACTTTTTCCGGCTCTATCCCGAAAAGCAGCTTACGAACGAGGTTGTACATTTGAGCAGCAAAGATAATAATATTCTCACCGCTCTGCCGCTACATTCGAATGATAAATTCGTATATTTAATCACATTCTGTTGGTTATGCGTACACTTTTGTTTGTTATCGGTCTTGTTTGCAGCTCCATGATTGGGCAGGCCGGCATCTGTTTCATCGAAAACAAAGGCCAGTTAACAGACCAGTACCGTCAGCCCTATTCATCTATAGATTTTGTGGTTCGTGCCGGAAATTTGAATATGTTCATCGAACCGGGTGTCATACACTACCAGTTTGTCAGCGCTGGTGAAGCGGCACCGGGCAATAGCATCACTCATAGTCTTATTCCATTCGAACAAACCGGCTCCATCCCTTTATTAAGTACTTATCGTATGGATATGGAGTTGGTGGGAGCTAACAGACAGGTAGCCCCCCGGCGGGGACAGAAGTTGCCTTATTACGAGCGTTACTATTTCCCCCAACTAGGTGAGCAAGGTGCGCTGGCTTACAGTTACAGCAAAGTCACCTATCCAGACATATACCCGAATATTGATTGGGTGGTGTATATAAACGGAGACAGAGTGGAATACGATTTTGTGGTGAAAGTGGGGGGCGACCCCGCCGTTATCCGGATGAAGTATAATGGTGCAACTGATTTGCAGGTTACTGACAAGGGGAATTTAGTAGCCACTTGCCCTTTGGGAAGTGTCACTGAGCATATGCCGGTAGCATTCCAGCAAGATGGCCGGAAGATAGAGGCTACCTTTCGCGCGGATGAGCAGGTAGTGACCTTCCAGGTAGCACCCTACTCAGGAGCATTGCTCATAGACCCGTATATAGAATGGGCTACCTTCTGTGGAGGTGCAGGTGAGGAGTTGGGCACATGGTTAACCCGCGACGAACACGAAAACCTGTACATTGCTGGTTCGACCCGAAGCATGTCAAACATCGCTACTGTCGGGGCTTATGATGTTACGTATGCAGATAGCCTGGACGCTTATTTCGCAAAATTTGACTCTAATGGAGTTATTAAGTGGGCCACTTATTATGGCGGCCCATCTCTTGATGGAGCATCAGGAATTGCATATGACTCTCATGGAAGTATTATTATTGCTGGTGGAACGAACAATGTTGCAGGCATCGCTACAGTGGGAAGTGATCAGTATATTTTTCAGGGGCCACATGTTAGCAACGCAAATGAATATGGAGACGGTTATATAGCAAAGTTTGATACTTCAGGTAGCAGAGTTTGGGCGACCTACTTTGGTGGAACCGGCATAGATCGGATGATGTCGGTATGTACAGATTACGCAGGAAACATCTACGTCGCCGGAAGCACATTAAGCAATTCCATTGCTAGTGGAGGTGCACATCAAACAACTTTGAATGGGGGGGGGGACGGTTTCCTGGCAAAATATAATTTAGCCGGACAGAAGCTTTGGTGCACCTATTATGGTGGAAGTAGTGGAGACATTATTTTAGGAGTGCATACCATGCAAAGTGGCGATGTTTTGGTTTGCGGTGCTACTGGTAGTGCAACGGATATAGCAACTAGCGGTGCACATCAATCCAGTTATCCGGGGAATCTTAGTGGTTTTATAGCTATGTTTGATGATGCAGGAAACAGAGATTGGGGGACCTATTTTGGTGCAAGTAATAGTGGTGGTGGAACAGCATTATATAGAGTTACTTCAGACATAAATAATGATATAATAGTTACCGGTCATTCAAGTGAAAGTTCCGGGATTGCCACTAGTGGCAGTCATCAATCGGTGTACGGTGGTAAGAATATAGGACAGGGTGATGCATTAATAGCAAAGTTCACTAATCAAGGCGTTAGATTATGGAGTACGTATCTAGGTGGGGCGGGAGATGAGTCGTGTGTAGCGGTAGCCAGTACCCCACAAGGTGAAATTTATCTTGCAGGATATACGAATAGTGCAACTAATATTTCGGTAAATGGCTTCCAGGGAAACTATGGAGGGCAGTTCCCGTATTGGGATGGATGGTTTGCAAAATTTACAGGTTCAGGTTCTTGTGTATGGAGTTCTTATTTGGGAGGAAATATTCCAGATCAACTTAGCGGTATATCTCTGTCGCAGAGTGGAACGCTATACTTAGCTGGCATTGGAGCTTCCTTCCCTACCAGTAATAATGGCCATCAGCCTAATCATGCAGGAATGGCAGATGGGTATCTTGCCCGTTTTCATGATTTTCCAACAGGAGTAGTTGCACTATCTACCACGAAAGGGGATATTGTAGTGTACCCTTCTCCCAACGATGGAGATTTTTTTGTGAAAGGTGTGTTCCCGTTAAATGCTGCCGTAAGGGTATCGGTAACCAACATGCTGGGCCAGGAAGTATACTCGGAAACATTTCAGGCGGATGCCCCGGGCTTGCCCAGGCATATCAGCCTGGGTAGCAGCGCCGCCCCGGGGGTATACGCGGTACAGGTACTACAGGGCAACACTGCTACGTGCCGTTATATAGTAGTAGAGCGGTAAATAACAGCTCCCTGCATTTTAACAATTCTGCAAAATCCCTTTGCCTTACCTTTATCGGTAATATGCGTCGCGCAGCCCTCTTTTGTTTGTTTGTTTTGTTTGGTTTGGCCGCACATGCCCAGGTGATACAGGGCGAGGTGATTGACGCCCAGACCGGCGCCCCCGTAGACGGGGTCAATATCATTAATATACATACACAGAAGGGGATAAGTACCGATGTAGACGGCACTTTTGTACTCTTTGGCAGCTACGACGAACTCATTGAGTTCCGGAAGATAGGGTACCGGGTGGTGCGCATACGGGTGCCCAGGCTAGTACCCTCACACTTTAAAATAGCGCTGCAGCAGGGCGATATTGAGCTGCCTGAATTTGTACTTAACTCGCACGCCCGCGCCAAAGATTACAAAACCGACAGCGCCCGCTACGGAGAGTACTACCGGAAGGTACTGGAGTTCCCTAAAATGTCGACGATAGACATGATGCGCAGCCCCTTCAGTGCCATGAGCAAGAGCAACCGCCAGAAGTGGGCCTTCCAGGAAAACTACATCAAGTTCCAGGAAGACAAATATGTAGACTATGCCTTCAACGATAAGGTGATTACCGCCCTTACGGGTTTTACAGGCGACACCTTGCAGAAGTTCAAAATACGCTACCGTCCTTCGTACGAGTTTATACGGGGAGTGAGCGAGTATAATTTTTACCGCTACATCACGGAGTCGGCGGAGCGGTTTAAGCGCACTTTTGTGCGGCCGCGCAACGCCGGCTAACTGACGGCAGCGGCAAAAAAATAAAGGCAACCTTACGGGGCTGCCTTTTTATTGTGTAAAGAAAAGAGAGAGACGTGATTTGTTGTTGCTGATACAAAGATGTAAAGCAGGTGGCCGCTATGCAAGCCCGTTAACATTCTTTGTGATGAATTTGGACATTTCTTAACATTGCTTTAGACATTGTTAACGGAGCGGATAAGTGAGCGAAGCTGTACAATAATCAACCCCGTTACCGAGTTTAGGGCCAGTACCTGACTACCGCAACTAAATTTAAATCCACATATATGCTGAAATACACACTGGCCATTGCCGCCCTGCTGACCACTCCGCCGCTGTACGCGCAGGAAAAGAACTTTATTGATATGCCCTACCTGGAAGTAGCCGGGAGTGCCGACTCGCTGGTGACCCCAGACGAGATATTTATCAAGATAAACATCTCGGAAAAAGATACACGCGATAAAATATCGCTGGAAGAACAGGAAGCCGCCCTATATCGCTCACTGAAGGGCATAGGCATTGATACGGACAAGGAACTGCGGGTACACGATATGGCGAGTGTATACAAGACGTACCTGCTGAAAAGTACGGCGGTAATAAAATCGAGGGAGTATGTGCTGAAGGTTTACGATTCACCCATGGCTGGAAAAGTATTTGCTGAGCTGGAAAAGCTGAACGTGGCCAATGCGAATATTATGGGAGTGGGCCATAGCAGCATGGGCGAGATACGGAACGCGTTGCGCACACGGGCCGTGCTCAACGCCCGGACCCGGGCAGTAGCGCTTACCCAGCCCCTGAACCAGGTGGTAGGCCCAGCTATATACCTGGAGGATGTGGAGCAATACGGTACCCCGCCGGGGTATGCCCGCAGAACAGAAGACCGCTTAGCGAATACCTACTATGAGGTATCGGCTGATAAGCCAGTAGATATCGACTTTGCTAAAATACAGGTGAGCGCCCAGGTAAAAGCTAAGTTCGCGCTGAAGTAAGACAGGCTGGCCGCCAGCCGACTGCTTTCTACTGCTAAAGGGGCTTACGGCCCCTTTCCCGTTCTCCCCGGGAAGGCCTGGTGGGGCGGAAGGTGCATTTACCCCCCGAAGTAGTATCTTTATTGGCTATCTAAATGCCAGCGATGAAGAAATTATTACCCTTACTGATATTATTGCTGTGGGCGCAGCAGGGTTACGGCCAGCTATACCGGTGCTTTACCCCTACGGCAAAGCAGTACTTCGTCAATAACTATGGCTACCTGAAAGGTATGCGTATAGACTCGGTAGGCCCCGCCGGTAATGGCGCGTGGCGGTACCACCCGTTCCGCACGCCGAGAGGCGCATCGGGCACGCTGGACCACAAAGGCGGCAGCTGGCTGGGGCACAATATAGTAGCGCAGCCCAATGGCGATTTCCTGTTCTTCACCACCTGGGGCGATACCGTGCTGATAAAGACGCAGGCCCAGGTAGGGGACCAATGGCGTTTCCTGGATGATAGCAGCAATCGCCACTATACCGCCAAACTGGCGGCGATGGAGGTAATGGATGTGGCGGGCAATACAGACTCGGTAAAACGCATTACCATTAACGCCTACCTGAACGGGCAACCTAACCCGGCCGACTCCTTTGACGCGGTAGATATAATACTGAGCAAGCACTACGGGTTTGCGGAGGTATTTGACCTGTACTTCTTCCCTTACCACGCGGTGAACGATACCGCGGTGGCCAACGATTACTACTTCCGCCGCTCTATAATGGAGCCGTTTGATACGCTGCCGGGCTATGAGCCTGCCAGCCCGTTCCCCGCTACCCCCAGGCCGGGGCGCTACAACAGCCTGTTCCGCCAGGTAGCGCTGCAAAACCTCAGCGCGGGGCAAATGGCCGCTGGGCTGCAGCCCGGAGATGTACTGCTCTACCACACGTGCGAAGACATCGCATCGCTGTGCCCTACCGCGGTGCCTTACCGCTGCCACCTGGATACGGTGGTGAGCAACACCCTGCCCGGCCTCAACCGCCTGGTGATGATGCGGGGCGTAGAGGCTACCTTTGTAGATACCGGGCTCTACCAGCTATCGCCGCAAAATACGCTGCTGAGCTACCACGATACCATACCGCTGTTTTCCACCTCGCTGATGCCGGAAGAGATACGCCAGCCCAACTTCCTCTACTACTACCCGGATGATACCACCTACTGCCGCCCCGGCCTGAAGGTGATGCAGGTAGCCAACTTTATCCGTACCAACTATACCATCAATACCGCCAACAGCCAGTACCGCATTTATAAAATGGGGCTGGGTAAAATGAAATCGTACAACCTTTCCGCCGGTACCGTGCTGGATACTACCATCACCTACATGGAATCGGGCGGGATAGCGTGTGGCAGCGGTGGCATTACGCCCTACACCCTTTCCGTGGCCGGGAACAAGCCGGCGGCTGGAATACGCGTGTACCCCAACCCCGCCAACGACTACCTGGTGGTAGAAAGCGCGGATGAGGACGCCCGCCTGGATATGATGAGCCTGACCGGACAAACGGTTTGGAGCGGCAGGGCTACCGGCAACCGAACCCGTATGGACCTGGACCAACTGCCCGCGGGTATCTATCTTTTGCGTATCGCAACGAGGGATGGCCTGCACCACGAGCGGATAGTAAAAGCGGACTAGCCCCGCCCCGTGCGGCCTACCCGGAGGTACCGGGTGGCGTTGCTATACCATTTCTTCGTCGTGTTTCTTTATCTCTTTGGTGCTGCGAATGAGGCCTATGCCGGCGAAGAAAAACACGGCGCCCAATACGCCATACACTATGGTGGTGCGTATCTCGCGGTTGTTGCCTACGCCATTGGCAAATTCCATCGCTGCCATTACCAGTCCCGCTATTCCTAATAGAGTGAGTATGATGCCGAATATTCGCTTTTCCATGTCTTTTTTTTAGTGACATGGGGATAAAAGCTATGCCATGGCAGGCGGTAGCGCCACTGAGGATTTTACTGTTGTTTTTTTACTTACATCGGACTTAGAAGTGGTGGGTTCTGTAAGTGGTTGATTATCAATGATAACGCCCAGGGATGGTTACATTTTGCTTTGGTTTAGTTACATTATAGTTACATTTTGCTATCAGTCAGTTACATCATAGCGACAGACAACTACAGGTTGGGAACAGTGGGTTACATACAGTTGTGTTATACTTACATCGCATGGCGGGCCTGTGTTGGGCGGCATATTGCCTAGCTGTAATTTACTGTTTTTTGGCGGGGGATGGGGTGGTAGATATCCACACGGTGGCGCTTCGCGTGACGGTGTTTTTGATTGGCTTGTAGTTGCGGTTTAAATGCTATTCCGGAGTGGTGCTCGTTGAAGAGTAGTATGAGTGGTGCTCGATGGGGCGTTCGGTTCTATTCCTCAACAAGCCTTCGACTACCGCTCAGGCTGACAGGGGGCAGACAGAGGGGGAACTCTATTAGACTTCAGTACTATTTCTCAGCGGATTTCTCTCTGCTTTCAATGTTCAGAGAACATTTCACTTCGTTCGAAATGACGGTTCTATCGGGTGATCATTTCTTCTTTGAATGGTTAATGCTGTTTATGGTGTTTGCTATCTCTTCCGATGTCAACGACCCGATTTCGATTTGCCCGGTTGTGATAGTTCCTTGAATGGTTGCCACAAGCAGTAGTTCGTCATCAACAATTAATCCGATACTTTTTCCTTTTTGTTCCGTAAACGCTGCCAATGCTTTTGTCCCCTCTTCGGCAAACTGCAATTTGAGTATATTCTTCTTGCCCCTTTGCTCATACTCTGCCGTAGCCTTCTTAATATCAGCAGCTGTTACGATGGGGCGGGGTACAAGGAAGTATTTGTAGCCGCCCTCTAGTGGAAGCGTACGTTCAAAATCTGTAAATCGGTTAGATATAGGGTAAAATCCCGTAGGTAACAGATTGTTTTTTTAATAATGGAGTGCTTTTGGGGAGGATTGGAACAGCTGCTCAAAAGAAGCGATAATGACAGGGCCAATGTTCTCAGAGTATTTAATTGCATAGCAGGAAACAATATAATACCTCCCCTCAATTTTTCTTACCTTCGCGGCAAGTTTTTAGATAATATATTATGGGTAATACTGCAAAGCGTGTTTACGACAATATCCTCCAGACCATTGGGAATACTCCACTGGTGAAACTGAATAAGGTGACTTCGGAGTTGCCCTGCCCGGTGTATGCCAAGGTGGAGACGTTCAACCCGGGTAATTCCATTAAGGACCGGATGGCCCTGAAGATGCTGGAGGTGGCTGAGCAGGAGGGCAAGATAAAGCCGGGCGGCACCATCATAGAGGGCACGAGTGGCAATACGGGTATGGGCCTGGCGATGGCGGCCATTATAAAGGGCTACAAGTGCATCTTTGCCACTACGGATAAGCAATCGAAAGAGAAGGCTGATATACTGAAGGCGATGGGCGCCGAGGTGATCGTGTGCCCTACCAATGTGGAGCCGGAAGATCCGCGCTCGTACTACTCGGTATCGAAGCGGCTGGCTACGGAGATACCCAACTCGTGGTATGTAAACCAGTATGATAACCTGGCCAACCGGCAGGCGCACTACGAGCAAACGGGCCCCGAAATATGGGAACAAACCGAGGGCAAGGTGACCCACCTGGTGGTGGCTGCCGGAACCGGTGGGACCATAGTGGGCACGGGCAAATACCTGAAAGAAAAGAACCCCAACATAAAGGTGTGGGCGATAGATACCTATGGCTCGCTGCTGAAAAAGTGGTTTGATACCGGGGAACTGGATATGGGTGAGGTTCACCCTTATATCTCGGAGGGCTTTGGCGAGGACTTTCTGCCGGAGAACTACGACCGCACGGCGCTCGACCACTTTGAAAAGGTAACGGATAAGGATGGCGCTGTAATGGCGCGCCGCATCACGAAGGAAGAAGGCATATTTGTGGGCTATTCGGCGGGCTCGGTGATAGCCGGCCTGAACCAGCTGAAAAGCCAGCTAACCAAGGACGACCTGGTAGTGGTTATCTTCCACGACCACGGCAGCCGCTATGTAGCTAAAATATACAACGATGAGTGGATGATGGACCGGGGCTTCCTGGACGTGCAGACGGTGAAAGACCTGCTGGGCGGACTGGGCCGCCGCCGCCTGGTGACGATAGACGAGAACGCCAAAGTATCGGACGGTATAGAGCTGATGAAGAAGTATGACATAGAGCAGATACCGGTGATGCTGAACGGTGAGGTGACGGGTACGATAACGCAGAGTGGCCTCTTTAAGCGGATGATAGAGCAGGCGGATGTGAAGGATATGCTGATAGGTGATGTGAAGGAAGCCGCCATGCCGGTGGTGGACATGAATACCAAGCTGGACAGGCTGACGCACTACATAACCAAAGACAATGGCGCGATACTGACCCAGGACGAAAGCGGGCAGTACCACATACTGACGAAGTATGATGTGCTGAATGCTTTCTCGAAGTAATACGCGGGGGATGCCCTGTGGGGTGTTTGGGGGGATTGGTGTGTAGGAAGCTGGTTAGATCGCTTCGTGCCTCGCGATGACAACGGGTGGGGAGGATTGGTGTTTAAGAAGCTGGTTAGATCGCTTCGTGCCTCGCGATGACAACGGGTGGGGAGCTATTGCTCGGCGGGCAGGCGTGCCACGCGATGACAACGGGGGGAGGATTGGTGTAGCGTAAGAAAGATATAAAAATAAAATAGCGACCAGTATAATGGCCACCAGGGATATAGGAGTATTTATAAAGGATATCAGGAGCAAGGCACCGAAGTTGTTTCCCGCCATAGGGTTATTTCATGTGCTGGTGTTCCTGCTGATGCTGTTGCTGAACTGGGGCGTAAAAATAACCGACTACTACATGGAGGTGGTGTGGCTGCTGGCCTTTACGGTGAGCTGGCTGTACACCTGCGACCTGCGCAGGTGGGCGGCTGTATCGTACATCGTTCTTACGATGGCTAATACCGGGCTGTTCCTGTACTTTTACTACGCGGTAGATAACGACTTTCGCCGTGACGCGCTGATGGGTACCTATGTGAGTACCCTGTGGCTGCCGGCGCTGCTGTTCAGCTTCCTGGTGCTGTTTCACTTCCGCCGATTTAATCAATAAATGAAACGCCGCTTCACCGATATGATGGGCAGGGTAGTGGAGATACCGTTTCCGCCGAAGCGCATCGTGTCGGTAGTGCCCTCGCAGACGGAGCTGCTGCACGACCTGGGGCTGGAAGATGAAGTGGTGGGCATCACGAAATTCTGTGTACACCCTGAAAGTTGGTTTCGGAGTAAAACGAGGGTAGGCGGCACCAAGCAACTGCACCTGGATAAAATACGCGCCCTGCAGCCCGACCTGATAATAGCCAACAAAGAAGAAAATACCCAGCAGCAGATAGAAGAACTGGCCCGTGAGTTCCCGGTGTGGGTGAGTGATATACATACGATAGTGGACGCCCTGGAAATGATAGCACATGTGGGCAAACTGGTAGGGAAAGAAGATGCGGCGTTCCACCTGGGGCGGGAAATAGAACTTGGGTTTTATGGCTTTCGTAAGGCAGATAGACCAGTAAGAACGGCATATTTCATTTGGTACAAGCCATGGATGACAGTGGGTGGGGATACATTTATCAGCCACATGGTGGAGGCGATGGACTTTGAGAACGTCTTTAAAGCGCGCGCGCGTTACCCTGAAATCAGCCTGGAAGAACTTAAAGAAGCTGACCCCGAACTGGTATTACTTTCGTCAGAACCGTTTCCTTTTAAAGAGCAGCACATAGCCGAAATAAAAGAGGTACTCCCGAATGCTGATGTGCTACTGGTGGACGGTGAAATGTTTAGCTGGTACGGCAGCCGTATGCGCCTGGCCACTCCTTACATGAAAGAGCTCCAGAAAAAAATCCTCCCGGGTCAACGAGAGGATTAAACCAAAACTGTTATGTATAGCGGTGTAAACTAAAGGTACTTATTGTCGGACAGGAACATGGCCACTTCGCGAGCAATGTCCATTTCGGTGATGTTCTTCACGCCTACGGTGTGCTTCTTGTTGTCTATCATGGTGGTTACCACCATCTTTCCCATGTTGTCGTGCTTAATAAAAGCTTCAGCTACCGCCGTGCCGTTGGGCAGCGTGTAGCGGAACTTCTTCCCGGTTTCGCCCGCCTTTTCGATGGTGTAGTAGGTGATGACCTTATTGTCCTGCTTTACGTATCCATCGCTGGTTACGAAGGGCATCCGGCGGTTTCGTTCCACCAGTTCGTACTTAGGTGCTTCGGCCTGCTCCTGCGCATACGAAGCCACAGAGGCTATGGCGAAGCCTATGCAAAAAAGAAAACGCTTCATGTACTTACAGGTATTTTCCGGCGGCCAGTTGGTTAGCTATTTCGGTAGCCATTTCCGTGTCCATTTTGCCTTTCAGCACCAGGCGCTGTTCTTTGTTGTCGCGGGCTGTCTTAATAGAAGTAGCCATGCCCTTCTGCTGGTATGGTATGGTAGCTGTAGCCACTACCGCACCGCTTGCGTCTTTAAAGGTCATTACCATTTCCACTTTACCGTTGGGCATGCGGGTTTCTTTACGGTCGTAAGTAGCTACTACGTTACCCCCTTTGGTGATCTCGGTAGTGGTGGCTACAAACCCGGTCTGGGCGCTGCCGCTTTGGGCGTAAGTGACATTGGAGGCGGCGATGAAGAGGCCTATACAGAATAATAATTTTTTCATGACACGTTGTTCTTAAAAGATTAAAGTTAAATAATATCTTTAATTTTCGTACGCCTGTTAACAGTTTTTTCGGCTGGAGGCTTCGGAATCTTATATTTGTTTGATTTTCAATGCAATAAATGAGTAATACCAGTAATGTGTCGGGCAAAAAGTTTATGGCGGTAGTCGCCATTTACCATATTGCCTTCTTTTTGCTGGCCTGCCTGTATAGACAGATATACATGGGCGATTCGTTTGAATACATTTATGAGGCGGTGAACATCCTGGACCGCTGGTTTTTTTATAGCGGCAACCCGGCACTGCCCGTGCAGCCCGAATACATGACCCAGCGGCAACCCCTGTACCCCTTGTTCCTCTCGCTGGTGTATGTCTTTTCTGTAAACAACTGGATAGTGCTGGTGCTTCAGAATGTGCTGTCTATGTTCAATATCTGGTACCTGAGGCGGGGGCTGACGGTGATAGGTTACCGGGGGGGCTACGACTGGCTGCTGCTGGTGCTGCTGCTGGCATACCCGATACAGTTCATCTATGCCAACACGATATCGCCCGAGATACTGCTGCAGACCTTTACCCTGATATACCTGCTGCAAATGGTGCGCCTGCTGCAGCACCGCCGGTGGAGCCACGCGGCGCTCGCCAGCCTGGCGCTGATAGCGGGCCTTTTTGTGAAGCCGGTGCTGTACCCCTTTGTAGTGGTGCACCTGGCCCTGGTGCTGCTATGGGCCTTCCGCGGCCGGATGCCGCTGCTGCGCGCGCTGGGCCTGGGGATACTGCCCCTGCTGGCCGTGCTGATGTATAACTACTGGAACCTGCAACGCACCGGCAAGTTTCATTTTTCCAGCAACCAGGCTTTCAACGCTATTTACTACAACTACTTTTACTACTCTGAAAAAGAAGGCGGGCGAAAAGCAAGAGCATTCCTGGCCGTAGAGCAGGCGCGGCTGGACTCGATAGAGAACTACGCAGAACGATACGACTACGCCAACGCCCGTGGAATAGCCTTGCTGAAAAGCCATTTTGTGCCCTACACGGCGTTCCACCTGAAGCACAGCGCGCGCTACTTTATAGAGCCCGGCAAGTCGGAAATAGACCTTTTTACCGGCAAGCTGACCCTGGCCCAACTGTATGATGTAGGCGGTAAGGGCTTTAAAGCCACCTTAAAAGAGCAGGGAATAAAAGCCCTGCCCGGCTATATAAAAAATAACCCGTCGCTGCTGGTAGCGCTGGTGGTGTTTCTTTTTAACCTGTTGCGGCTGGCGGGTGTTGTCCTGTTCCTGCGCAGCCGCCGTGTATTGCTGCCGGTGCGGTTGCTGCTGGCCGGGGTGTTCTGCTACTTTGCCCTTACTACGGGCCCCATTGCCAATACCCATTATTTTCTGCCGATATCGCTGATGGTGATAGGCTGTGCGGTAACGGGCTTCGCGCACTGGCGGGAGGAACGAAAAAAGGAGGTGCCTGCATGATGCCGCACCTGCAACGCTACGTACCCGCCCTGGTAACGACGGCAGCCCTGGGGCTGCTGGTGTACCTGCTGTACCCCTATTACGGGGGCTGCCTGGATGCGGACTCTATAGCCTACCTGACCATAGCGCGCCGGTATGCCGCGGGCGATGTGGCTACCGCCATTAACGGCTACTGGAGCCCCTGGAGCTGCTGGCTGGTGGCCCTGCTGCTAAAGAGCGGCCTGCAGCCCATACCCTCGGCTATTATTATCGACACGCTGGCAGCCGCCGGCATAGTGGCGCTCAGCCAGTCTTTTTTCCTGCGCTTCTCGCTGGGGCGGGTGGTGCAGTGGCTGATGGGCGCGGCACTTACCTTGTTCCTTTGCTACGCCGTGTACCTGCAATGGTTTGCCGACCTGTGGATGTGTTTTTTCCTGCTGGCATTGCTGCGGATAACCGTCAGCGAGCGATTCGCCGCCTGGCCCGGCTACTGGATAGCGGGAGGCATTGCGGGTGGGCTGGCCTACTATGCCAAAGCCTACGCCCTGCCTTTTGTGGTGCTGCAAACGGCGGCATTCGCCTGGATGGCCCGCCGGGACGCTGACCGCAGCGGGAGGATAAAAGGGTTGCTCACCATTGCCGGGCTTACACTGGTGATGGCTTTCGGGTGGGTGCTGGCACTGCACCAGAAATACGATACCTGGACCATTGGCACCGCCGGCAGCCTGAATACCTCGTGGGTACTGAACGGCAAACAATACTGGAAAGACGAATACCGCTACCTGGTGCCACCCGCGCACCCCGGCTCGCCCTACCTGTGGGAAGACCCCTACCTGGTAGGCAAGGTGATGCCCTACCAGGGCACCGCGGCAGGCTTTGCGCGCTCACAGGCTATGCGCGTAGTGTACAACCTCTCTAAAATGGGTACCGACCTGGGGGCGCTATCGCCCTTCCTGATGCTGGCTATACTGTTTGGCCTGGCACTGGTGTTGTCGGCCAGGATACGCAGTCATTTTCCGGCGCGGCTGGAACTGTTGTCGGCCTCTATGCTCCTGCTGCCGCTGGGCTATACCGTGGTTGTTTCAGAAGAGCGCTACCTGTGGTATATGGTGCCGCTGAGTATGGTGCCGCTGGCCCTGCTGCTGGCAAAAGCTATGAGGCAGACAGAGCCGCGCGTGTACAAAGCGGCGCTCTACTTGCTGGCGCTGTGCTACGTGTGCCACCCGGTGATGAAGCTAAAGGAAATGTACCGCAATGGCCTGGAAGACCGCCAGATAGCTGACGCCCTGCAAAGAGCCGGGCTGAAAGGAGGCTTTACCGGCAATCCACAGCCCGGTGCGGAAAAGGAGCGGGTGATACGCCTGTCGTACTATATGGACGACTTTCACTATTATCACCCTATCAACGCACCCTCGCACGAGCAACTGATGGCGGAAATGAGCCTGCGGAAGGTAAAATACTACCTGCACTTTGCCCGGGAGGCGGACGGCGCGGGTTACCAGCCCCGCAACAGCAAGGGCCATCCCCTGCCGGAAGTGCCCCTGGATATAAAAACGAACTTCAGGATATTCTACGATATTGACTGATGCGGAAGACACAGCACATACCATTTATTGTATCGGCATTGCTGCTGTGCGCCGCAGTGTACCTATTATACCCCTACTACCAATACTATGTAGACCCCGATGCTACCGGCTACCTGACCGTTAGCCGCCGCTACGTGGAGGGCGACTACCTGGCGGCCATTAACGGCTACTGGAGCCCCTGGAGCTGCTGGCTGGTAGCGCTGATGGAAAAGTACACCCACCTGGGGCTGATGCACTGCGCCGTGCGGGTGAACACCTGGGGGGCTATCGGGTTCCTGTTCATTACGCACTCCTTCCTGGTACACTTTGGTATACGGAAGGGATTGCTGTGGGCCATTGACCTGATGCTGGCGGTCTTTCTTTCGTATGCCGTATACGGCCAGCTTTTTGACGACCTGTGGGAGTGTTTTTTCCTGCTGAGCATTTTGCGGCTGATGCTGCGCAGCGACTACCTGCGCAAACCGTGGCTGTGGGTGGCCAGCGGGCTGCTGGGGGCGCTGGCCTACTTCGCCAAAGCTTACTCGTTCCCCTTCTTTATACTGCATACTACCGTAGTGACCTTTGTGCTGGCGCGTGCGTGGGACAAGCGCAACCGGCGGCTGTGGCTGAAGGTATGCGCCGTGAGCATAGGCGTAATGGTGCTGGGCAGCCTGCCGTGGATATATGCCCTGCAACTGAAGTACGGAGAGTGGATGACTGCCACCGCCGGCAAGCTGAACCTATCGTGGTACGTGGTAGGGCATGGGTACTGGAAAGAGGGCATCACCCACCTGGTGCCGCCGCCGCACCCCGATAGCCCCTACTACTGGGAAGACCCCTACCTGGTGAACGGCCCTACCCCCAATTTCCTGAGCTCGTTTTCCATGTTCCGGCTACAGTTGATACGGATACCGTATAACCTGGTGAAGATGGTGAACTGTATGAACCAGCTATCGCTGCTGTTCCTCCCCATATCGGCAGTGCTGCTGGCCACGCTGGCATCGCCCCGGGTTCGCCGGCTGTTCCCCTCCCGGACGGAGGTGGTGGCGCTTTCGTTCCTCCTGTTTCCGCTGGCATTCACCCTTATGAACTTTGAGGCGCGGTATATATGGTATATGTTGCCCCTGAACATAGTGATGGGCGCCCTGCTGACGCAGCGGCTACTGGATTGGCCGGGCGATAGCCGGGTGATAAAGGTGGCGGCTGTAGCCCTGTTCCTGTTCAGCTACCTGTACTGGCCGGTGTATGAAATGAAAGCGATGTACCGGGTGGGCGAGGAAGACGCCCGCCTGGCGGCCGAGCTGCAAAAGCGTGCCGGCAGCGGTTCGTTCACCGCGCTACCGGCGCCCGGGCGGCAACTGCAGGGCATAGAGCGGGTGGCCTATTTTTCGGGCATGCAATATTATAATATACCCGACCCCACGCTGAGCCATGCGGAACTGCTGGCCGAAATGCGCCGCTACGGGGTGAAATACTACGTGTATTTCCGCAATCCATCGGAGGGGGAAGGGTACCGGTTTACCAACGAAAAGGGAGAGGAGATGCCCGAGCTGATGCGCGATGATGCCTACGGGGTGCGGGTTTTTGAGCTGACGGGGCGGTAGAAAGGCGCGAATTTTCCGCAGGATTGGCCGGCAGGTTTGGCGGGTGCGGCTTTTTTTTACATATTTCCCGGCCGTTGCTTACCTTTGCCCGAAATTTTTCAAAATACTCTTTCAGATATGGCGTCTCAAAAAATTCAAGAACTGCTCGCTGACAAAGCAGAATACTACCTGGGTCATACTTCCACCACCATCGATAAATCATCCCTGCACCTGCCATCGGGCAATGCTATTGATACCGTATGGGCTGACTCCAACCGTAACGTACAAACACTGCGCAGCATAGCGGCTCTTCAGAATAACGGACGCCTGGCGGGTACCGGCTATGTATCTATCCTTCCGGTAGACCAGGGTATAGAGCACAGCGCAGGCGCTTCGTTCGCCCCCAACCCCATCTACTTTGACCCCGAGAACATCGTGAAGCTGGCCCTGGAAGGCGGCTGTAACGCGGTGGCTTCCACTTATGGCGTACTGGGTGCAGTAGCCCGTAAATACGCTCACAAAATACCGTTCATCGTAAAGGTGAACCACAACGAGTTTATCTCGTATCCTGACAACTACGACCAAATCATGTTTGGTACTATAAAGGATGCATGGAATATGGGTGCCGTAGCAATAGGCGCTACTATCTACTTCGGTTCTGCGGAAAGCAACCGCCAGATAGTGGAAATCGCCAAGGCTTTTGAATATGCTCACCAGCTGGGTATGGCTACTGTACTGTGGTGCTACCTGCGTAACAGCGACTTCAAGAAAGATGGCGTTGATTATCATGCCGCCGCCGATCTTACCGCGCAGGCCAATCACCTGGGTGTAACGCTGCAAGCGGACATCATTAAGCAGAAGTTACCTACTAACAATGGTGGCTATAACGCTATAAAAGTGGGTAAGACCAGCAAAATCGTTTATGACAAGCTGACCACTGACCACCCGATAGACCTTTGCCGCTACCAGGTAGCTAACTGCTACATGGGCCGTGTGGGCCTCATTAACTCTGGTGGTGAGAGTAAGGGCGCTACAGATATGGCGGAAGCAGTAATGACCGCTGTAGTGAACAAGCGTGCCGGTGGTATGGGCCTCATTAGCGGACGTAAGGCGTTCCAAAAGCCAATGAACGAAGGTGTGGAACTGCTGCAAACGATACAAGATGTTTATCTGGACGACTCTATCACCATAGCTTAGTCCTGTATATACAGAGTGCAAAAGCCCCGCAACTGCGGGGCTTTTTTTTGTTGTGTTGGCTGTGCAGGTGGGCAAGAACGTGGGGTGAGGTTGCTTCGCTGCGCTCGCAAGGACGGTTGGTGTTGGGTATTTGCTTGTGTTTTTGTTTTCGTGAAGCTGGTTAGACTGCTTCGTCGTGCCTCCTCGCAGTGACAACGGTTGGGGGTTGGTGTGTGGGTGCGGGTCGCCCCCAACCCCCTGAAGGGGGCTTTGTTTTTTTTGTTTTAGGCAAGAACGTGGCGTGAGGACATCCCCCTAGCCCCCTTCGCTCACGCACAAGACCAGCGCACAAAGGGGGAATATGGGATTGTGGTTGGGTAGGTGGGCAAGAACGTGGGGTGAGGTTGCTTCGCTGCGCTCGCAAGGACGGTTGGGGTATGTGCGTGTTGGGTATTTGCTTGTGTTTTGTTTTCGTGAGCTGGTTGGACTGCTTCGTCGTGCCTCCTCGCAGTGACAACGGTTGGGGGTTGGTGTGGGTGCGGGTCGCCCCCAACCCCCTAAAGGGGGCTTTCTGTGGTGTGTATGTGTTGGCTGTGCAGGTGGGCAAGAACGTGTGGTGAGGTTGCTTCGCTGCGCTCGCAAGGACGGTTGGGGTATGTGCGTGTTGGGTATTTGCTTGTGTTTTGTTTTCGTGAGCTGGTTGGACTGCTTCGTCGTGCCTCCTCGCAGTGACAACGGTTGTGGTATTGGGGTGATTGGTGCGGGGTCGCCCCCAACCCCCTAAAGGGGGCTTTTCTGAGTTTGTGTGCATGTGTTGGCTGGGCAACGCCCCTGCATTTCTGGAAACTTGTGATGTTATTTCCTCGTCCACATAGGTTTCTCCTTGAGCGCCTTTTTGTAAATCTTACAATCAGCAGTATGTGCGCCGGGGAGGTAGCCGATGGACATGAGAAATTCGTTGACGATTTCGCCGCCGGTGAAGCGGAAGGTTTTCTTGAATAGTTTTACCCATTCTTCTTTTGTCTTAGGGTGGTGGTGTTCCAGCCACTTCTCGAATGAGCCAAATTCTTTCTGGAGTTGGAGGATGGTTTTTGCGTTCTCTATGGCGGCGTTTACTTTTAGTCGGTTGCGGATAATACCGGGGTCGGCCAGGAGGCGCTCGATGTCTTTTTCTTTGTAAGCCGCTACTTTCTTGATGTTGAAATTGCTGTATGCCTTGCGGAAGGTCTGTTCTTTCTTCAGTATGGTCTCCCAGCTAAGGCCTGCCTGGTTTATTTCCAGGATGAGGCGGCAGAAGAGTTCGTCGTCATTGTGTATGGGGAATCCATAAGCCTTGTCGTGGTAGGGCTGGTGAATGGCCTTCTTTTCATCCGACATGGTTTCTATAGCGCGGCAGTAAGACATATGCAATACGATTGTGCCTGTAAGATACAGCGGAATAGCGCGTTATTGCCGGGATTGTGGATATCCTTTGCTTCGGGCGGTTGTTATCGGCTCGTTAATGGCTAGTAAAGGAGGCGTTAAGCAGGGGTGTAAAGTTGGCAATGGGGTTTTTCGTGGGTAATCTTTGCACAAGGATTATAAAAAATGTCCTTCTGTTATGTCCACCGCATCATTGGTCATTGTAATAGCGCTGGTGCTGCTGGCACTGGGAGCCTACACCACGGAGTATCATGAGGATACCCGGAAGTACGCCCGTAAGAAGCGCCGCACCTACAAGCGATAAATTCCCCACCGTTTTTCATAGGCAACATGTGAAGCAACTGCACCGCTAAAGCGGGGTGGTTGCTTTTTTATATCCAGTATGGGAAGAACAAAAAAGGGACAAGGTATGTAGTGGATAGCGCCGGCACGGCCAGGCACCTTCGCATCTCGTACATTTTTCCTTGCCCCCTGGTCAAAGTTGTCCATGCTATACAGGTAAAAAAATCCGTGCCAAGCTCTGCTGAAAGTTTCATAGATTTAACCTTCCTGTAACAGTGCCCGGGAGCTTTCCCGCTCTCAACCATTAACTTTACGGCACAGTAAGGAATAGAGAAACTATGCTACATAAAACGAAGATCATTGCCACGGTAGGGCCAGCCTGTAATACATACGAGAAACTGCTGGCACTGGTAGAAGAAGGAGTAAACGTGTTTCGCCTGAACTTTTCGCACGGGACGCACGAGCAGCACAAGGAAGTAATAGCGCACATCCGCAAAATAAATGACAGCTTCCCGTTCAACATAGCCATACTGGCCGACCTGCAAGGGCCAAAGCTGAGGGTAGGCGATATAGCCAATGGCGCCCTGCAACTGGACAAAGGGGACTATTTCTACTTCACGAACGAGAAGCAGGTGGGCACGAAGGAAGGAGTGTACATATCGTACCCCAACTTTGCCCGGGATGTGAAAGTGGGGGAAAAAATACTGATAGACGACGGCAAAATAGAAGTGCTGGTATCGGAAATAACCCCGGACAATAAGGTGAAAGTGCAGGTGCTGAACTCCGGGGCGCTGCTACCGCGAAAAGGGGTGAACCTTCCGGACACCAAAATATCGCTGCCCTCGCTGACCGACAAAGACCTGGCCGATGTGGACTTTATTATAGCGCAGCATATAGACTGGGTAGCTTTATCGTTCGTGCGGCGGCCTGAAGACGTACACAGCCTGCGGGAGATACTGAAAGCGAAAGGCCACAGCGCCAAGATAATATCGAAGATAGAGAAGCCCGAGGCGCTGGAGCACCTGCGCGAGATAATACTGGCATCGGACGCGGTAATGGTAGCCCGTGGCGACCTGGGCGTAGAACTGCCGCTGGAGCAGATACCGATGATACAGAAGAACATCATCCGCAAATGCATACACCGGGCTAAGCCGGTGATAATAGCCACGCAGATGATGGAAAGTATGCTGGACCGTACCCGCCCGAACCGCAGCGAAATAACCGATGTGGCCAATGCCGTGCTGGAAGGCGCCGACGCTGTAATGCTGAGCGCCGAAACGGCGACCGGTATGTACCCGGAGCTGGTGATACGCACCATGGTGAGCATAATAAAAGAAGTGGAGAAAGAAGAGATAGTATATAACCGCAACCTGGTGCCGCAGCCGCACTCGCCCTCATTTATGAGCGATGCTGTATGCTACAACGCCTGTGAGACCGCCAGGGACCTGAAAGCACACGCCCTGATAGGGATGACACAGTCGGGCTATACGGGTTTTATGCTTTCCAGCTACCGTCCAAGGTCGCCGCTGTATGTGTTTACCAAAACGGAGTCGCTGGTAAACCAGTTGAGCCTGAGCTGGGGGGTTACCGCGTTTTACTACGATAAGGAAGAAAGTATGGACCAGATAATAAATGACCAGATAGACTTCCTGAAACAACGCAACCTGGTAGAACCGGGAGATATAGTGGTAAACACGGGCAGCACACCGATACAGGAGCACCTGCCAACTAATATGCTGAAAGTGACCAAGGTGAAGTAGGGACCTCACCCCGTCCCTATCCATAAATGGAGAGGGGTAGTCTTGGTGCTGTCTTTCTCCGTAAATGGAGGGGGTATTCTTGCTTCCGTCTTTCTTAATAAACGGAGCGGGGAATGCGTATCAGAACCATACCGTTTAAAGCTGTATCGCGCATTGTTGACTTGAGACCTTTAGCTTGACTTAAGCTATTTCTCTACCTGCTGTATTATAGTATCATATTGTCAATCAGGCGTACGTTGCCTACTTTGGCGGCGATCAGGGCAACCATGGGGCGGCCATTATAGTTGCTCAGTATGGTGAGGTCGTTGGCGTCGGCCAGTTCTACATAGTCGGGTTCCAGTCCTTTGTGTTTCATCAGGTCAAAGCACTCCTTGCGGACAATAGCGAAATCGGCATTTCCTTTTTTGGTAAGTATAGACACCAGGCACTGGTAGATGATGCCGGCAACGGCCCGCTGAGGGTCGGTGAGCCTTCGGTTGCGGGAACTCATAGCCAATCCGTCGTCCTCTCGCTGGGTAGGGCAGATGACCATTGCCACGTCGCGGTTGTCTATTTCTATCATTTTGCGCACCACCATGCATTGCTGGTAGTCTTTCTGCCCCATATAGAGCTTTTGCGGCTGCACGGCATCCAGCAGCTTGGCCACTATCTGCGCCACGCCCTTAAAGTGGCCGGGGCGGTGAGCGGCTTCCAGTACGGTATCAAGGTAGCCCAGGTCGTACTTTGAGGCCTCTTCGGTGCCGGCGGGGTACATTTCCGTCACCGGGGGCAGGAAGAGCACGTCGCATCCGGCATCCAGCAGGAGGGTCATATCAGCCTCCAGGGAGGTGGGGTATTTTTCGAAGTCTTCTTTATCGTTGAACTGGGTAGGATTTACAAAGATGCTGCAAACGGAAAGACATCCTGCTTTTTTGGCCTCGCCCAGCAGGGAAATGTGCCCTTTGTGCAGCGCGCCCATGGTCGGGATAAAGCCGATATCCGTACCTGATGTTTTTTGTTGATGCAAATAAGCCTGTAAATCAGCTATTTTCTTAAATACGACCATGGTTTATGCCCTTAGAGGTGCAAAGTAAAAGTTTGGAATGCAATATTTTCGTAATTTTGCAGACAATTTTCAATATCACTATTACATTTTTCCGGTTTTAATCTAATACTTGCGCATGTCTGCAGACAACAAAAAACGTGTATTAATAGTTGCGAACGAGCTTTCTCCTTACCTGGAATATTCAGATTTTGCACAGATACTCAATAAGTTAGCCATAAAAACCTTTGACTCAGGGATAGAGGTTCGTGTGATAATGCCGCGTTTTGGCACCATTAACGAACGCCGTCATCGCCTGCACGAGGTAGTGCGCCTGTCGGGTATAAATGTAATCATAGACAAAGACGACTATCCTCTTATCATAAAGGTGGCTTCGCTGCCCAATGCGCGCCTCCAGGTGTACTTTATGGATAACGACGATTATTTTAAGCGCAAGACGGCGTTTCGCGATGATGACGGCAACCTGTTTGACGACAGTGCAGAACGGATGATATTCTTCTGCAAGAGCGCACTGGAGACCGTGAAGAAATTTGGCTGGCCGCCGCATGTCATCCATTGCCATGGCTGGATGACCTCGCTGCTGCCGCTGTACCTGAAGACCGCTTATAAAAAAGAACCGGTATTTAACTACTCCAAAGTGATCTACACCGCCCAGGGCGACCAGTTCAGCGATGTATTGCCGGATTCGTTTATCCGCAAAGCCATAGTGAACGCCGATGTGAAAGAGAAAGACTTTGACGCCTACAAGGAAGGTACCAACCAGGCACTGACCATTGGCGCCTCCAAGTATGCCGATGTGGTGATACAGGGCGAGGCTAACCTGCCCAAAGCGGTAACCGACGAGATAAAGCCGAGCCGGTACAAGAAAGTAATAAAATATGAGGAGAGCTGGAAAGAAGATGTAACCCCTCTGCTGGAGCTGTACAAAAGCTTAACAGAGTCTTAGTAATTCTTTTCGCACATTCGCTTAATAATCAGAGAAGTTGACAAAACGTACCCTTAGCCGTTTTACGGCGATAACTATATTAATGGCAGCCCTGTTTTTGCAGACAGGTTGCCGGGAGAATACTATTATTAACACTAACCTGACCCCGTCGGGAGATAGCCTGGCTATTGTGGGTGAGTCGGTGGCAATTGTTGCCCGTACCGTTTACTCTCCCTTCCTGACCAATACCTACACTACCGGCCAGAAAGTAATAATGGGACTGGGCCGTATAAACGCCGACCCGGAAATAGGCTGGATGGATGCCAGCATGTATATGCAGGTAGTGCCCGGGCAGAGCTCGGGTTATGCGCTGCCCGCTAACATAGATTCCATAGTACTGGTGTTGCCGTATTCCGGCTTTACCTATGGTGACACATCTATGTCTTCCACGCCCATGCACTACAGCGCGCACTACATTACCGAGGCTTTTCCGCGCGATGCGCAATATTATAACTTCAGCAGCAAAACCTACAATACCACAGCGCTGGGGACCACCACAGCGACGGTAAGCTACCAGACACTGAAAGACTCGGTAACCGTAGGTGACCAGGCTAACAAAGTGGCACCGCATGTGCGCATACCGCTGGATGTAAACGTGCTGCTGCCGCTGCTGCAAAATGCAAACTACAGTTCCTTCGCCGACTTCCTGGGCACGTTCAACGGGCTGTATGTACGTGTGCAGGATAATGGCGGTAACAATTGCATTCCGTACTTCCGGCTGGACGATAACGCCTCGGGTAATGCTTACTCGCGTGCGGGCATAGTAGTGTACTACCACGAAACCGCTGCGCCCACGGTAGTCCTTTCCAATGTGCTGGGCTTTAACCCGGAAAACTGCGCGTTCTTCAATAAAATTGATTACGACCAGACCGCCGCCCAACTGGACACGGCCAACTTCCTGTACCTGCAGGGCCGCCCCGGCTACTCCATAGAGATAAGCACCAAAGATGTAAAGAACCTTCCGAACCGGATAGTGAACAAGGCCGAACTGGTGATAACCGAGGTGACCCCTACACCGCAAACTTATTTTGAACCGGAATACCTTTACCCGTATGTGCCGGGGCTAAATACCGCAGGCATAGATACGCTGAAGCTGATAGAGGGAGCGTTCTATACCTCCTCTACCGGCACCACTGCTTCGGGGCTGAACTTCATTAACGGCAAAGCGACGAAAGTAACCATAGGCGGGAACGTGTATAACAGGTACACGATCAATGTTCCCCGCGAATTCCAGAAAGCCCTCATTGAAAAGAAAGAAATGACCCTGCGTATCACGGGCATCAATGGCGGCTATATCGGGGCCTTCCGCCTGAAGGCGGGCAAGGACATGTCCGGCTCCGATTTTAATATCCGCCTGAATGTTGTATATTCAGGAGTAGAATAATTAAATCACCAACACTATGTGCGGAATTGTAGGCTATATCGGTACCAAAGAAGCCTTCCCCATTCTTATTAAAGGCCTGAAGCGCCTGGAGTACAGAGGGTATGACAGTGCAGGTATCGCGCTGCTGAACGGAAATCTCAACGTATACAAAAAGGCCGGTAAAGTAAGCGAACTGGAAGCCTACACTGATGGCAAAGAGCTATCGGCTACGGTGGGTATAGGGCACACGCGCTGGGCTACCCACGGAGAGCCCAACGATACCAATGCCCACCCGCACTTGTCGCAGTCGGGCAACCTGGCCATTATACACAACGGCATTATTGAAAACTACGCCTCGGTAAAGGCGGAACTGGTGAAGCGCGGCTACGTGTTTCACTCAGATACGGATACCGAGGTACTGGTGAACCTGATAGAAGAGGTGCGCAAGCAGGAGAACACCAACCTGGAAGATTCGGTGCGTATAGCGCTGAACGAGGTAGTGGGCGCCTATGCGATAGTAGTAGTAGATAAAAACAACCACGACCAGATAGTGGCGGCGCGCAAGGGCAGCCCGCTGGTGATAGGTATAGGCGAGGGTGAATTCTTTATAGCTTCAGACGCCTCACCGATAATAGAATACACGAAGAATGTAGTGTACCTGGAAGAGCAGGAGTACGCCGTGATAAACCGCGACGGAAGCTTTACCGTAAAGACACTGGGCAATGTAGAAAAGTCGCCCGCTATCCAGAAACTGGAGCTGTCGATAGAAGCGATAGAGAAAGGTGGTTTTGAGCACTTCATGCTGAAGGAAATATACGAACAGCCTAAAGTGCTGGCCGACTCCTTCCGCGGGAGGATGAACGCACTGCAGGGTTGGATAAAGCTCGGTGGACTTACCGAGTACATGAACAAGATAGACAACGCCAAGCGCTTTGTGGTGACCGCCTGCGGCACCTCGTGGCACTCGGGCCTGATAGGCGAATACCTGATAGAAGACCTGGCACGCGTACCGGTGGAAGTGGAATACGCTTCTGAATTCCGCTATCGCAACCCCATCATTAACGAGAGCGATGTAGTATTGGCCATATCCCAATCGGGCGAAACGGCAGATACCCTGGCAGCGATAGAGCTGGCCAAGGAGCGGCAGGCGCTGATATTCGGCATCTGTAATGTTATTGGTTCTTCCATAGCGCGAACCTCGCATGCCGGGGCCTATACACACGCCGGGCCTGAAATAGGCGTGGCCTCTACCAAAGCATTCTCTACCCAGGTATCTATCCTTACCCTGATAGCGCTGCAGATAGCCATGCAGAAGGGCACCATAGCACAGTCTCAGCTACGCGCCTACCTCTATGAGCTGGAAAGCATACCTAAGAAAATAGAAGAAGCCCTGCAACTGGACAGCCAGATAAAGGAGATAGCGTACCAATTTAAAGACGCGCGCAACTTCCTGTACCTGGGCCGAGGCTACAACTTCCCCGTAGCCCTGGAAGGCGCCCTGAAGCTGAAAGAAATATCGTACATACACGCTGAGGGCTACCCGGCCGCCGAAATGAAACACGGACCCATAGCCCTGATAGATGAGGAAATGCCCGTGGTGTTCCTGGCTACCAACAGGAGCGCGTATGAGAAAATCGTATCGAACATACAGGAAGTAAAAGCCCGTAAAGGCCGTATAATAGCCGTGGTGAACAAAGGCGACAAGGTGATATCGGAACTGGCCGACCACGTGATAGAAGTGCCTGAGACGGAAGAGATACTATCTCCTCTGGTAACGATAGTGCCACTGCAACTGCTGGCATACCATATAGCTATCTTCCGGGGCTGCAACGTAGACCAGCCGAGGAACCTGGCAAAGTCGGTAACGGTGGAATAAATATAGCGAAGCTGAAGAACGAACTATATCGGCCCGGAAGACACGTCTTCCGGGCCTTGTTTATGCACATAGCGCGTATAATGTGGATATAGACAGATTAAAAATTGAAATTTTACTACACATAAGCTAAATTGCAGCCCTATCTGAATTTTTAATTCTTTAATCACAGTACAAAACATGCCATATTTATTCACGTCAGAGTCCGTTTCTGAAGGACACCCTGATAAAGTAGCCGACCAGATATCCGATGCGTTAGTAGACAACTTCCTTGCATGGGACCCACAATCTAAAATTGCCTGCGAAACGCTGGTGACCACAGGACAGGTAGTGCTGGCAGGTGAAGTAAAATGCAATACCTACATAGATGTGCAGACAATAGCCCGCGAAGTAATAGCTAAGATAGGCTACACGAAGAGCGAGTATATGTTTGAAGCGCACTCGTGCGGTGTTCTTTCCGCGATACATGAGCAATCGCCCGACATAAACCAGGGTGTAGAGCGCAAAAAGAAAGAAGACCAGGGTGCGGGTGACCAGGGGATGATGTTTGGCTACGCCACCAACGAAACGGCCAACTACATGCCGCTGGCGCTGGATATGGCTCACCTGCTGCTGCAGGAGCTGTCGTCTATCCGCCGTGAAGGGAAGCAGATGAAGTACCTGCGCCCCGATGCGAAGAGCCAGGTAACACTGGAGTACAGCGACGATAACAAGCCGGTGCGCATAGATACCATCGTTATTTCTACACAGCACGATGATTTTGCTGAAGAGAAGGCGATGCTGGATAAAATTACTAAAGACGTGAAGGCGATACTGATACCACGCGTTATTAAGAAGTATCCGCAGTACAAGCACCTGTTCAACAACAAGATCAACTACCACGTGAACCCTACCGGTAAGTTCGTTATTGGCGGACCGCACGGAGATACAGGCCTTACCGGCCGTAAAATCATTGTAGATACCTACGGTGGTAAAGGTGCACACGGTGGTGGCGCTTTCTCGGGCAAAGACCCTTCGAAGGTTGACCGTTCCGCGGCCTATGCTACCCGCCACATAGCCAAGAACCTGGTAGCTGCCGGCGTTTGCGACGAAGTGCTGGTACAGGTATCTTACGCGATAGGTGTAGCAAAGCCGATGGGTGTGTACGTAAACACTTACGGTACCGCAAAGGTGAACCTGAACGATGGCGCTATTGCTAAAATAGTACAGGAAGTATTTGACATGCGCCCTTACTTTATAGAAGAGCGCCTGAAGCTGCGCCAGCCTATGTATAGCGAGTGCGCCGCCTACGGCCACATGGGCCGCACGCCGGAAACAGTTACCAAGACCTTTAAGTCTGCCGATGGCAAAACCAAGAGCGTGAAAGTAGAACTGTTTACCTGGGAAAAACTGGACTACGTGCCCAAGGTGAAGAAAGCCTTTAAGCTGAAGTAAGGACAAACAACTTATAGAAAGCGCCGCACTGGATATGTGCGGCGCTTTTGTATATTTATAATAGAAAGGTAAGTATGTCGTATTTAGATAAATTAAGGCAGATAGACGACATGCAGCAGGCTATTGAAAAACATGGCAAGCTGCCTGATGAAGTGTTGAAGAAAATCAACTACAAGTTCCGGCTGGAGTGGAACTACACTTCTAATAGCATGGAGGGGAATTCGCTTACCCGTTCGGAGACACGCAGTGTGATGGTAGGTAATATAACGGTGGATGGGAAGCCAATAGGTGACATCCTGGAGATGAAAGGACATGATGAGGTGATTACTGAAATACTGAAAATAGGAAGATCGCACGTGCGCATTAGTGAGCGGCGGATACGGGAGTTACATAAGGGGATAATGCACGAAGAAAACCGTGAGAAGGCACAGCTAATAGGTAAATGGAAAACGAGCAACAACTACCTGACTAATTATAAAGGGGAGCGTTTTGATTTTGTGAACCACGCTGAGGTACCTGAACGCATGCATCGGCTGATAAATTGGCTGAACGCCGAAGCGGACAAAATAAAAGAGGGTGCTATTGACGCACTGCACCCGGTTTCCCTGGCATTGCAAGCTCATCTTGACTTTATTGTTATCCACCCCTTTTATGATGGGAATGGAAGGACGTGCCGTATACTTACCAACCTGATTTTGATCTCTTACGGGTATCCGCCCATTTATATAAAAGAAGAGGAGCGCAGAATGTACTACCAGTTTCTTGCTGATGTGCAAGGCTATGGAGGAGACCCTGATCTCTTCTATGATTTCATGGCAGGTTTGCTCACCAGGTCGCAGCAGGTGCTGCTCGATGTAATGGAAGGAAAGGATACCGAATAGGACCGTAAATTATAATCAAAGCCCTGCATGACGCAGGGCTTTTTTGCGGACTTGGCCGTTTTTGCGAACAAACAAAGACAATTATTAACCGTCCACGCTCCTGGTAAGCCCGTTGATATCGCGGATGACAACATCCAGCTGACGGGCTGCGTCTTGTATGCCGACCAGCACCTTATTGAGGTCGGGGTCGGCGACAATGTTTTTGTTAATGAACTGGCTGAGGCCCAGTATGGTGGCTACGTGGCTGCGTACTTTGTGCGACTGTAGCCAGGCTATCTCTTTCAGTTGCCGGTTTTGCTGCTCTATCCTGTTCAGGTAGGTGCGCTCGGCGGTGATGTTGCGGGAAAAACAACTGATAGCTGAAATGTTGTTGTCGTTATCGTAGATGGGGTTAAAGCTGATTTCGGCAAAGGTGGTGCCTGTTACCGTTTCCTCGGTCCAGATAGTGCTGAAACGCTCTCCCTTGAAGGCGCGCTCAAAAAGCCCTTCCCATTCCGCGAATAGCTGCGGGTCCAGGTCTTGCTGTTCCAACTCCGCATACTCCTTCCCGGTGCGCTGGCGCAGCGTGTCCCAGAAAGGTTGGTTGGCCTCTATTACCCGCAGCTTCCGGTCTATGGACCAGATAACGTCTTCGGTATTGTTGATGATGGCGCGGAGGGCTTTATCGTTGTTCATCAGCTTCTGTTTCAGCTGTAGTTCTTCGTTTATGTTCTGCAGGTAAATGGCTACACCGTCCTTAACCGGGTACACGCTTACTGATAGCCATTTGCCGATAGTAACTGATTGGAGGATGGTTTGGTAAACGTTGCCTTCCTCCATTACCCGGCGCACCTCATCGTGCAGGGGACTGTCTTTAAACAACGGGAAGCACTCCCACAGCGACTGGCCGGTCACCTGCTCCTTCTTCTTCCGGAACATTTCTTCAAAGGCGGCGTTCACATAGGTAATCACCCACTCCCGGTTCACGGTATAGAAGCCATCGGAAATGCTATCCAGGATATCGGTTATTTCCTTGTTGCGCTCGCGCAGCCGCTCTTTGGTTCTTACTTTTTCGTCGATATTTATCGCCATCGTTACGATAGCGTCGGTATTGTGGAATTTTGTTTTGTGGCTGTATATCTGCACGTGCACTATGGTGCCGTCGTGGTATATGTGCCGCCATGTGCCCGCATCCATGTACTTGTCGGTGAGGGTATGGAGTATGTCCCGGAAGGGCTGCCGGTCTTCTTCCGGGCGAATCATGTCCATGTACCGGGCGAGCCATTCCTGCCGCGAGTAGCCGTATTGGTGTATAGCGGCACTGTTTACGGCCAGTACCTGGTAGGTATGCCGGTTGAAAATAATGATGGGGTGGGGATTATCCTCAAACACCCGGGTATAGTCGGCCCGGGATTTTTCCAGTTCGCGGCGGATCTTATTCCGTTCTATGCTGTACCGTATTGATTTTTCCAGCAACTCCTGTCCGAATGTACCCTTAATGAGATAATCCTGGGCCCCCTGTTGTATCATGGCTTGCGCGAAGTCCCGCTCGTCTTTGCCGGTAAGGATGATAATGGGAGCGTAGGGAAATACAGCGTGAACCCGCTCAAAAGTCTGGTCGAAGGTAGAGTCGGGTAGAGTGAGATCGGTAAGTATTACCTCAAAATCATCTTCGGTAGTGTTGTTGAGCTCTTCCAGCGAGTAGCAGGCAACGATATTATTTTCCTCATACCCTATCCGCTGCAATAGCCGGGAAATGAGAAAGACACTTTCCTCGTCGTCTTCCAATAGTAATATGCGGGCACTTGTTTTCATCCTTATCCTTCACCAATCGTAAGTGTCAAATGTAGGATAAAAAAGAATTTTCGTTTAGGGTCTTTTGGCGGTTGATTTTTTAATATTTTTTTATATCGGTGTGTGGCGAACAGGAAACTAATCAAGTATTTCTAATACGGCGCCGGGTGCAGGCAGCCGGGGTAAGCGGTACCTGAACCCGAGCGATAGCCCGGCGAAGAAGTTGACGCCCGGTGCGGCATTGTAATACCGCCCTCCCGCGGCGTTGATGTCATTTCCCAGGCTGTACTTTTTGTTCAGCAGGTTATCGCCACCGGCATATACATCCAGCAGCACCCGCTTAAAGGATTTGCGGTAACCGAGACGTGCGCCCAGCAACGTGTAATCGACAGCCCGGTCGGTATTGGCATCGTTGAGGTAGATGGCGCTGCAATAGTAATAGCTGAGATTGGCGTATATGCCAGGGCGCATATCGGCATCCACGGAAAGACTAACGACATGGTCGGGAACTCCCGGGAGGCGGTTGCCCGTGTAATTAGCGGAAAGCTGTGTAAAGTCACGGTAGGTGAACTGGTAGCCGGTATAGGCTAGTGTCGCTTCCATTTTTTTGAGCAATTCGTTCTTGTTGCCCACCTGCCATGTGTAACGCACGAGCGCTTCCGCGCCGGACTGATAAGTGCCGCCTGAGTTGATGTAGTAATCTCCCCCTGCGCTGTCCCTGCGCTGTACGATGGCCTGCGACAGCCGGAAATGGAACAGGCTGACATCGTAGAAAAGCCGGCGGCCGAAGAAGTAGCCCTGTGACCCCACGGCATAGTTCCAGCCCTGGGAGGGACGCAGGCCGAGATTAATATTGCTGCCCGTAGGAGACAGCTCGCTTACCGATGGTGGCGTGTAGCCTTTTTCGGCCAGCACATATACATTGTTCTGGCCGCGCAGCCAGTATTTTGCAGTAATGGCCGGGGCCAGTTGGTTGTTGAACTGCGCGGACTGCGTACTGTATGCCGGCAATAAGCTGGTGATACGCACCCGGGAGTTATTGATGCTGATGCCGCCCGATACTATCAGCCTGCGGTATTGCCATTGCAGATGCGTGTAGGCGAATGCGAGCAGGTTATTTATCTCCACATCGTTGGTGAGGGTACCCGGTGTGCCGGCATTGTTCGTATAAGTCTTTTCAGTGGCGAATTGCTGCAGAGCCTCTCCTCCCGTGGTCCACCAGTAGGTAGAGCGCCCTTTCTTCGCGTTGAAGCGGAAAGCCGTGGTTATTCCCGTGTTGGGCTGCGCGCTTCGGGAGTAGTTTCGGATGGTAGGGTTGATGAGTTGGTTGTAGGAGGCGAAAAGCGCGGTGGTGTTCTCCCAACGGGTGCTGATGCGTAACTCGTTGGTGATGCCGGCCAGGAACGACTCCTGGTAAACAGTCGCTTTATTCTCAACGGCGCCGGGTATGGTAGTAGTGCCGGGGCGGGCCGCTCTTGAGTCGGCCTGGTACTGGGCCAGTGTCAGGCCGCCGGGTGTCTGATAAGTGAGTTTACTGTAGAGTAAGTGCGCTTTTAGGGTATTCCGTTGGCCGGTGCGCAGGGCGGCATCGTAAGAAAAGACACCTTTCCTGCTGGCCGACTGCTGCCGGTAGCCATCCGCCTCTGCATGCTGGTAGCGAATGACTTGCCGGGAGTTGGTATCGCTGATAAAGACTTCACCAGCGGCGGACTGCAACCCATAGCTGCCTGCCGTATAGTGCACCTTCGCCATGTTTTCCACTTCATCGGGCAGGCTATTTATCAGCAATACGCCACCTGTGCCCGCTCCGTAAAGGCTGCCGGAGGGGCCTTTCTTCACACTCAGGTTGTTGATGTTGTAAAAGCCCAGTTGGTTCAGGTAAGTATTGCCGCCCGCATCGGTGAAAGGGATGCCATTGTAGTATGCTTTTACGTTCCGCACCCCGAACGGCGTTTGGGCGGAGCTGCCGCGTATGCCGAAACGGTAACTGCTGGGGGAGCGCTCCTCCATACGTACGCCGGGTATGGTATTAACGGCAGGTAAAATGCTGGTATTACTGTACCGGTTCAGGTCGCTGAGGGCGATTACTTCCGGGGCCGTAAAAGAGTAGACTACAATATCAGGTAGATGGCTCTCTAGTGTCTTTGCAGATGATGAAGTCGTGTCCTGGCCCCACAGCGGGATGGAACATGCGACAGCTATGATAAAGAGGTAGTATTTCTTCATGAAGTGTGGCGCGCTAAAGCACAGCAGTACAAATGTCAAAAATTCATGCCGATAAAAGGATGAGTTGGTACGGAATTTTTGAGGGTATGGCTACACAGCATTACGCCATGAAAAAAATACTATTCTCAGCAGCAATCGCCTTACTCGCCAGCCATTACACCACCGCCCAGAATACCCGCACCGATTTGCCGGCACCGAATGCCACGAAGTCGGTGATGAACTTCAGCAAGTCGGAAGGATGGAAAGACGGCAACAAACCCCAGGCACCTGCCGGTTTGGCGGTTACAAAGTATGCCGAGGGATTTCAAAATCCCCGCTGGATGTATGTGTTGCCCAATGGCGACGTGCTGGTGGCAGAAAGCAATATGAATATGAACCTGCTCACCAAGGCAGGAGCCGCCGTAACCGGCGCTGATAACTCGCACGATACCAAGAAAAGCGCAGACCGGATCACCCTGCTGCGCGATGCGGATAAAGACGGTATTCCCGAAACACGTAATTACTTTATTGTAAACGGCCTGAACCAGCCCTTTGGGATGCTGTATATGAATGGGTACATCTATGTAGCCAATACCGATGCGGTGGTGCGTTTCCCCTACAAGGAGGGGCAAACCAGCATAGCTGACGCTCCGCAGAAAATCACCGACCTGCGGGTGAGCAGCAAGAACCAGCACTGGACCCGTAATATTATCGCCAATGCTGATAACTCTAAAATATACATAGCGGTGGGCAGCTCCAGCAACGTAGCGGAAAACGGGCTGGAAGAAGAAATAGAGCGCGCCTGCATTATAGAAATGAACCCGGACGGCAGCAAGAAACGCATCTACGCGGAAGGCCTGCGTAACCCCGTGGGTATGGACTGGGCGCCCGGTACCCAAACGCTCTGGACAACAGTGAACGAACGTGATGGACTGGGCGACGACCTGGTGCCCGACTACCTGACATCGGTGAAAGATGGCGGCTTCTACGGGTGGCCCTACAGCTATTGGGGGCAGAACATAGATACCCGTGTAAAAGACCTGAAGCCGGAGCTACTGAAGAAAACAATAGTTCCCGAGGTGGACCTGGGCTCGCACACGGCATCGCTGGGGCTGGCCTTTTACCGGGGCAAATCGTTCCCGGCGCGGTATCATGGTGGTGCGTTTATTGCCCAACATGGCTCGTGGAACCGCTCTACACTTTCGGGGTATAAAGTAGTATTTGTTCCCTTTAAGAACAGGAAACCCTCCGGAAAGCCGGAAGATTTTCTTACCGGCTTCATTGCCGACCTGGAAAAGGACGAGGTGTACGGGCGCCCCACAGGTATAGTCTTTCTGCCTGATGGCTCTATGCTGCTGACCGATGATGTGGAAAATACCATCTGGCGCGTGGCCGCTACCAAATAAGGCCCGCCTGCGCGTAATTGAGGTACAGTATGATGCTGAAGCACAGAATCATGCAGGTGGCAGATATGCGGTTTATCATCATGGTATTTTCGTAGTTTACCTGTTCCGCATTCTTCATTGACTGAATAAACCACCAGTTGAAATAAATAATGACCGGCGACAGGCAGGCGGCGAATACGTAGAACTGGTTCAGCGTATAGAAGGTATAGAAATAGTGCAGCAGTAGCATAGCCCCTGTAAAGAACGAAAGCCCCGAAAAGATGAACGTGCCCTTTACCCCCAGCTTCCGGCTGATGGTCATGTCGCCGCTTTCGCTGTCCTGCTTATGCTGGTACACCTGGGTGAGCGGGTAGGAGCCCCCTATGAGGATGGAGGCTATGGCCATACACTCCAGGTTGCGGGGTGTGAACCACCCCGTAGAAAACAGCCCCTCTGCCGACATATTGGAGAGCAGGAAGGTGTAGCCCCCCTGGAAGAAGGCCACGGAGAGCCAGCCACCATAAGTATATTTCTTGAAGCGGATGCCGTGCCAGCTATAGCCTTTGGAAAAGCCGACATAGCCCAGCATGAGCAGCAGTGTCTGCCAGCCGGCCAGCAGGCAGAGCGCCAGGCCAACGAGGTCGAAAATAATGCTGGCATAATACAGCCTGGGGGTAACCGGCGGTGGATTCTTGATGCCGCCTATGCTGCCGGTATCGTTATCCATATAGCTATTGTAGATATTGCTGCCGGGATATATGAATAAATGCAGCGCTACGAAAACAATGAGCGTATCTACTACGTATATAGGACTGGCCTGGCTTAGGCCGAAAACATATACGGGTAATAAATAGTAAGAAAAAGGTATGCGCAGGTGAATCCGGGTGTCGCGGTCGAAGATGTTGAAAAGATTTAGTGTTCCTGCGCTCAAGAGTACGATATTTATATCCTAAATATAGAGTAATTTAAGGCAAGAATGATTTACCCCGGAATACAAGCGATAGGAACAGCGGTGCCGCCGAACAGGATATCGCAGGAGCAGCACGCTTCTGTGATAGAAGCGGCCAATGGCATCAGCCGCGAGGAGCGGCTGGTACTGAAAACGATATATGGCAGAAGCGGCATTAAATACCGCCACAGTGTGCTGAGTGAATTTGAGCGTGAGGACAGTGCGGAGAACCGGCTTTTTCACCCTTCGGGAGACTACCCGGATGTGGCCGTTTCGCTGCGGATGAATATATACGAGGAATACGCGCCCGCCCTCTGCGACGAAGCCGCGCGCGATTGCCTGGCGCAACTGCCCACGCTGGACCGGAAAGACATTACCCATCTCATCACCTTTAGCTGCACGGGCATGCACGCCCCCGGCCTGGATATACAGCTGGTGGAAAGCCTGGGCCTGGAGCGTCATGTGGAACGCACCTGTATCAACTTTATGGGCTGCTATGCCGCTATTAATGCGTTGAAGTCGGCCTACTACATATCCAAAGCCGACGAGAGCGCCGTGGTACTGATAGCCGGTGTGGAACTCTGCTCGCTGCACTACCGCAGAAGCAGCGACCCCTTCCAGGTGGTGGCCAATGCCATCTTTAGTGATGGGGCTGCCGCGGCGGTGATATCGGCGAAAAATATTAACAGCGGGGAAACGCACAGCACCCTGGGCCTGCGCCACTTCTACTCGGAATTTGAGCCCAATGCCTCCAACGACATGGTGTGGCGTATAGGTGATTATGGCTTTGACCTGCGCCTGACGCCCGAAGTGCCCAACGTGGTAAAAGGAAATATGCGCGCCCTGGTAGATAGCCTGCTGCGCAAAGCACAACTGGAACAAGAAGAAATAGACTACTACGCCATACACCCAGGCGGGGTGAAAATACTGGAAGCCTGCCAGGAGTCGCTGAACATCAGCCGGGAGCAGAATGGTGTATCGTACTCCATACTGCGCGACTACGGTAACATGAGCTCTGTGACAGTCATGTTCGTGCTGCGGCGCTACCTGGAGCAATGGTCGGCTGCCGATAAAGGAAAGAAAATATTATCCTGTGCCTTCGGCCCCGGCATTACGATGGAGTCTATGATATTGGAAGTGATGTAAACCACTGCTCATGCCGGATTTCTCCCAACGCAGCACCCTTTTGGAAATAATGGACGAGCCGGATATACCGCGCGAGGACATCCGCATAGCGCTGCGCGAGATAGAAGCCATCAACATCCGCCTGGGGGGATACGGGGTAGTAACGGAGGCGCTTGACAAACTGGATATAAAAGAAGAACCGCTCACCATACTGGATGTAGGTTGCGGCGGCGGAGATATGCTCCGGAAAATATCGGAATGGGCGAAGAGACGCCACAAGAAAGTGCAGCTCACCGGCATAGACCTGAACCCCGACATAATAGAGTTTGCCGAAGAGCGCTCGGCGGGGTATACAGACATTACCTATAAAGCGCTCAACGTATTTGATGACGCGCTGATGAGCGAGCGTGCCGACATCACCACCGCCAGCCTCTTTTGCCACCACTTTGAGAAAGAGGCGCTGGTTGGTATTTTGAAGCGGATGCACACATTGGCCCAACGCGCCGTTATCATAAACGACCTGCACCGGCATTGGTTCGCCTACTATGCCATTGCGGTACTTACGTACTTGTTTGCCAAAGCCCGCCTGGTGCGCTACGATGCACGGCTCTCGGTAGCGCGCGCTTTTACCCGCCGGGACTGGGAGGAAACGCTGGCGGCGGCGGGCATCAGTCATTATTCACTCAAGTGGCGCTGGGCCTGGCGCTGGCAACTCATCATCTACAAATGAGCGCGAACGCAACATATGATGTGATAGTGATTGGCGGCGGCCTGGCGGGCCTTACCGCTACCATTGAACTAGCCCGTGCCGGATACAAAACACTGCTGATAGAAAAGAAACAGTATCCCTATCATAAGGTCTGCGGCGAGTATATCAGCAACGAGGTGCTGCCCTACCTGCGCTCGCTGGGGTTTGACCCCTTTGCCCATGGCGCGGCGGCTATTAAACGCCTGCGCATCTCTACGCCCATGGGAAAGAACATCCGTACCGCGCTTGATATGGGGGGCTTTGGCATCAGCCGCTATACAATAGATAATGAATTGTATCAGCGGGCGCTCGCCCTGGGGGCGGAGGTGCGCACCAATACCCGGGTGAGCGATATTGCGTTCAGCGGTGAGCAGTTTACGGTTACTACCAGCAGCGATACTTATAGCGGCAAACTCGTTATCGGCAGCTATGGCAAGCGCGATACCCTGGATAAGAAACTCCATCGCGACTTTATACAGCAACATACCGGCTACACCGGTGTAAAGTACCATATAGAAATAGACTACCCGGAAGATGAGATAGGGCTGGACAACTTCCGGGATGGCTATTGTGGTATCTCCCGGGTGGAAGGGAATAGATACAACCTTTGCTACCTCAGCTACCGCGCGCCAAAGGAGCAGCACAGCAGCATACCCGAGCTGGAAGAAAAAGTGCTCTTTAAAAACCCGGTGCTGAAAGATATTTTCAGGCGAGCGAATTTTTTGTGGGAGGCGCCGCTGGCCATTACGCAAATATCGTTTGCGCCCAAGACGGTAGTAGATAACCACATCCTCATGTGCGGCGATGCCGCCGGACTCATCACCCCGCTCTGCGGCAACGGCATGAGCATGGCCATAGGTGCGGCGAAGCTGTTAACAGACCTGATAAAAGAAAGCGACATACTGCGCCACACCACCATACCCCCGCGCGAGCGCGCGCAACTGGAAGCCGCCTACCTCCGCCTCTGGAGCAAACAATTCAAAACCCGCCTCTACTGGGGCCGCACCATTCAGCGCTTCTTCGGCAACCCGGCACTCACGAGCCTGTTCCTGAACACGGTACACGCCATACCCCCGCTGGAGCGGAAACTGATAGGGCTGACGCATGGGGAGGTGTTATAAGGACTTGCTATATAAGCTTTCAAACTGTATTTTTAAGTAAAATAGCTGCCTACTGATGAAAACTATTAAGTTGTTTTATTCATATGCTGAGAAAGATGAGTCTTTCCGAGAAGAATTGGAAAAGTCTTTAGCTATACTTAAGAGGCATGATGGGCTGCATGAGTGGTACTTTCGAAAGATAATCCCTGGTGGTGATATTGATGAAAATATTATGGTGGAGTTGCAAGAATCTGATATAATTCTGTTGTTGTTAAGCCGTGATTTTTTAGCTTCAAATTATTGCGTTGATGTAGAAGTTGCAAAAGCCATTGAACTGTATAGCGAGGGAAAGGCAGTAGTAATTCCGATAATATTACGAGAGTGTGATTGGCAACATGAGAAACTTCCTTTTAAAAATATGGAGTGCTTGCCCAAAAGTGCTTTGCCTATTACCAAATGGTCAGATCAAGATGCTGCTTTTAATGATATTACCCAAAGTCTTAAGAAGGTAATATTAGCTATTTCTACGAAAAAAAGTAGCGTCGAGAAGGTACTTGTAGACAATGATAGTGACTTGAATGAATCTCTTGAAAGTTTAGTAGCACTTTTTTCGCAGGAAGCAACTGCACTTAACTATAATAGTTCACAGGGAGATTTTGATACCGTTCAGGAACTTAAAAGGGCACTGTACAACAAACTAGTTGGAGTGCTTGATGATAAAATACTGAATGTGTCAGCGCTTAAGAATAAAGTAGCTAAGTCGTTATTTGAAAGTATTATATCGCTGGAGGTGTTAGACGATTTGACTTATCAAGAGATTCTCAAGGTTCGAGGTAATCAGAGGGATTTTTCCTGGTATGACCGAAAAATTATTGTGAATGCGATAACCTTATCTCTGTTGAGTGACAGAAAATTTGCCCCTCAAAAGATAAGTGTTCTGATAGATTTTTTGACCGATTTTGAAGATAGGGTGTGGCAATGTGCGTTAGTTAGCCTCGTTCTTGCTTTGATAAAACATCACAATAAAATTGGGCGATTTGATAATTTGAAAAAGAGGTTAGAAACGCTCAAAAATCTAGATGATGTTCAAGAAGGATTGAAAGTTATGGAGTTAATTTTAGTACATGGATTGTTCAAAGAGACAATATCAGCTGATTCTATTTATAGTAATAGCTTTTTTGACTCGCCAGCAAACTGTTTCCTGCCCTTTTACGAGGATAACTCCGTACTAGAAGAGTCACTAGACAATTGTCCTGAAAATATTGATGGTGAGCATTTTAAGGCAGCTATTACAAAATTACCATTTCTAGACTCTTTCAAGTATTTCTTGTGTTTGTCTCTACCTGAAGGTAATGTTAAGGAAGTCAAAGATGTAGACCTTAAGAGAAATGAGGCCTTAAAACAGTTTATTGACACTATGAATCGCCAGTTATCAATTTCATCGGCGTTTGCACCTTATCAAAATCTCACTGCAGAATACTATAATTTTCTAACACACTATTCAAAAAATAAAATTCAGGATGTTTTCAAGACTCGTACAACTATCGTGCAAACGAAAGTTAAGTCTCTTATTCTGAGTAGAATAAATGAATTGTTTTTAACTGCCGAGAATTTAGTCAATAATGAGGATTATGCTAATGCAATAGTTCGTTTGAATGAGCTATTACAGATAGAGCCTCAGAATATGGAAGCATTAATTCTGATAGCTGAATCTCATGCCAATCTTTCCAATCCAGACTATAAATTGGCACTTCAGTACCTTCGTAAGATTAAAGAAGATGAATTAAGCTTTAATGCATTTCGTTTAATGGGACTTTGTTATGCGAATTTGGAAATGTATGATGACGCTTTAGGAGTATTATTACTGGCAAAAGAAATTTCTCCATCAAATAGAGAGATAATTCTCAACTTGAGTCTCTGTTACGACAATCTTGATCGAAACGATGATGAGGTTAATATTTTGGATTACGGTCTAAGTTTATATCCAAATGATCCAGAATTCTTAGTCAGAAAAGGATGGGCTTACATGGCGAAAGAGGATTACCAACAAGCAGCAAACTATGGGCTGAGGGCATTAGCTAAGCAAGAAAAGAAATTGCTTTCTCGTATCTACAATTTGTTGATTTCTGCATATACGGACTTAGAAGATAATAGTCAGGCATTAAAGTATTCTGAATTAGCACTAGGTATTGAAAAGAATAATCTTCTGACATTGATGAATGTTGGACGAATGTACCTTGTTTGCAAAATTGATTTAGAGTTGGCCGGTAAATATATGTATAAAGCATATTCAATTCAAAAAAGTAAAATTTTGCTAGGCAATTTGGGACATTTTGAGTTGTGCTCGGGAAATACAGACAGGGCAATCGATTTTTACAAGGAGTGTGTTTTAGGCTTTGATAGATTTGAAGATTTTGAGAAGAGGTTCGACATAGATATGAAATACATTACTAATTACGGTATTGATGAGGCTGAATATTTGTTAATAAAAGAACAGATGAAGAATTATTGGCAATCTAAATAGTGTATTAAAGTGGATAACTTAATAATAATCACCCCTCCCCCATCCAACGGTATTTTACCCGGTAGTCTGTCCATTCCTGCCTCTAATTCAATATATTAGCGGTTTATTACACGCACAAGTATGAAGAAAGCGCTCATTGCAGCATTGCTGCTGTTGCCGGTATTGGGGGCAACGGCTAAGAAGAAGGATAAGAACAAGCCGGTAGCGGCTGCGGCTCCCAAGGCGGATAGTTCCGCGGCCAGCAAGAAAGGCCCTCAACCGTATAAAAAGGTGATCACCGATAAAGCTATTACCCGAAATGGTTTGTTTATCGTTCACCAGGTGGAGGATAAGTGGTATTTTGAAATAGCCGACAGCCTGATGGGCCGGGAAATGATCATGACCACCCGATACAGCAAGACGGCCGGCGGCGGCGGCGTATATGCCGGAGAGCTGGAAAACCAGCAGACCATCATGTTTGAGAAAGGGCCGAATAAGAATGTATTTCTGCGCGTGGTCACCACCATCAGCATGGCCGACTCCACCACCGACATCTACAAGGCGGTGAGCAACTCTAACCTGAACCCGATAGCCGGGGCGTTTGAAATAAAGGCGATGGGCAAAGACAGCGGCGCCGTGGTAATAGATGTTACTGACTACTTTAAAGGGGACAACGCCCCGGTAAGCCTGAGCCCTTACACCAAAAAGCGTTTTAACCTGGGCGGCATCCAGGCCGACAAATCGTATATAGCGCATATTCACTCGTATCCCATCAATACCGAAGTGCGCACGGTGCGCACTTACAGCTCGGTACCCAGCTTTATGCCGGTTTCTCCCGGGCAGTTCCCCAGCACTACGCTGCCTGCGGCCTATACCGCCGGTACGGTAACGCTGGAGATGAACAACTCCTTTATACTACTGCCAAAGGTGCCGATGAAGAAGCGCCTGTTTGACCCACGCGTGGGTTATTTTGCGGATGACTACACGGTGTATGCCGACGACCAGCAGAAGGCGGAAAATGAAGTGTTCATCGTGCGCTGGAGGCTGGAGCCTAAAGACGAGGACGTGGCCAGGTGGAAGCGCGGCGAACTGGTAGAGCCTAAGAAGCCCATAGTGTACTATATAGACCCCGCAACGCCCAAGCGCTGGCGCAAGTACCTGATACAGGGTATAGACGACTGGCAGGTGGCTTTTGAGAAAGCGGGCTTTAAGAATGCGATAGTAGGGAAGGAGTGGCCGGAAGACAGCACCATGAACCTGGAAGACGCGCGCTTCTCGGTAGTGCGCTACCTCCCTTCGGATATCCCCAACGCATATGGCCCCAACGTACACGACCCGCGGAGCGGAGAAATAATGGAGAGCCACATAGGCTGGTACCACAACGTGATGAAGCTGGTGCACGACTGGTATATGATACAGGCGGCAGCGGTAGACCCGCGCGCGCGCAAGATGAAATTTGACGACGAACTGATGGGCCAGCTCATCCGCTTCGTCTCCAGCCACGAGGTAGGGCATACCCTGGGCCTGCGCCACAACATGGGCAGCAGCAGCCGCACGCCGGTAGAGAACCTGCGCAACAAAGCGTGGGTAGAAGCCAATGGCCACACCGCCTCTATAATGGACTACGCCCGCTTCAACTATGTGGCGCAGCCGGAAGATAACATAGCACAGGTAGGTTTGTTTCCGCGCATAGGGGAGTACGACCTGTGGGCGATAAAGTGGGGCTATACCCTGACCGACGCCCGCGACGCGGAAGCGGATAAAAAGATAGTGAACAAGTGGATCATCGATAATCTATCGGCTAACCCCAGGCTATGGTTCGGTACGGAGACCAACCCCTTCGACCCGCGCTCACAAACCGAAGACCTGGGCGATAACAGCATGAAGGCCAGCGAATATGGTATTAAGAACCTGAAGCGCATACTGGTGAACCTGCCCGAGTGGACCAAAGAAGATGCGGACAAGTATGAGAACCTCTCTACCATGTACGGAGCGCTGGTGGGCCAGTTTAATCGCTACATGAACCACGTGCTGAAGAATGTAGGTGGTGTGTACGAAACACCCAAAAGCATAGAGCAGCAGGGAGACGTGTACGAACCTACCCCGAAAGCGATACAGCAGGAAGCTGTAGCCTTCCTGAACAAGCAGCTGTTTGAAACACCGGTTTGGTTGCTGGACGGGCAGATACTGAACAAGATAAGCAACCCTGTAGGGTTCGAGTCGGTGAGCAACCTGCAGGTAAATGTGCTGAACAGCCTGTTTTCCGCGCAGCGCCTGCACCGCCTGTCGGTAAGCAGTAACCGTTTTGGTGCCGGAACGTACTCTATGGACGATATGATAAGCGATGTGCGCAAGGGCATATGGAGCGAACTCACCAGCCGGAAGCCCATAGACGCCTACCGCCGTAACCTGCAGAAGGCATATACCGAAGCGCTCATCAACCTGGTAGACCCCGAGGGCAAGTCGACCATGAGCGTGGGCCGCGGCAGCGTGCAGACGGCCAATACGGTGTATAAGAATACCGATGTAATGTCGGTGGCGAGGGGGCAACTGAGCAGCCTGCGGGCCCAGGTGAACGCCGCCATACCCGGCACTACCGATAAAATGAGCAAATACCACCTTCAGGATATCAGCGAGCGCATAAAGCAGGCGCTGGAGCCGAAAGGATAGATATTTTTAATTAAATTTTAATGCCGTCCTTTTGGGCGGCATTTTTTTGGCCCCTAAATTGCCTGTACTCATCCATAGTCACTAAACAAACGGTCATTTAATAATTAATGTTTAACGCTTTAAAACACAAAAAGATGAAAAAACTTTTCTTCCTGGTAATGATGTTGTGCATCGGCACGTTTGCGGCGCAGGCGCAAAAAGTGGGTGATAAGATAGAGATAGACCACGAAGGCTCGTGGTATAAGGGTAAGATAGAGAAAGTAGATGGCGACAAATACTTTGTGAGCTACGACGACTGGAGCGATAGCTGGAACGAATGGGTAACAAAAGACAAGATACGCGGCTATGCTACGCAGGCACCGCTAACCAAATTTAAAGTGGGGGACAAAGTGGAAGTGGAATACGGTATGATACCCGAACCGGCAAAGGTGATAGAAGTGGGAGAGAACAAGTACAAGATAGAGTATGAGAAATCGGTGTACGGCACTAAGTGGGTAACCGAGAAGCAGATGAAAAAACTATAGCATAGGCACAAACCATTGTGTGGCCGCTCACCGGAAGGTGAGCGGCTTTTTTATTAACAGTAGAATATGCAAGAGATTAATATTAATTTACTCAACTCAAATTTCTTCATCATTATTAAAACGAAACAATATGGCCATACCGATGGTACTTATACACGGCTACTCCGACAAGGGTGAGAGCTTTCAGCGCTGGAAGGAGATACTCGCGAAAAAGGGTATCTACAAAGCCGAGGACATACACATATGCAGCTACAAGTCGCTCACTAATGAAGTGACCATAAAAGACATAGCGGAGGGCTTTGACCGCGCGCTGCGCCTGAAATTCAACATAGACCCGCAGCAGCCTTTTGATGCCATGGTACACTCTACCGGTATGCTGGTATTGCGGTCGTGGTTGTCGGTTTATGGGCGGCATGAGCGGCTGAAGCACTTGATAGCCATAGCGCCGGCCTCGTTCGGCTCACCGCTGGCGCACAAGGGGCGCAGCTGGATAGGTTCTATTTTTAAAGGCAGCAGGGAGCGTGGGCCTGACTTTATGGAGGCGGGCAACCTGGTGCTAGATGGGCTGGAGCTGGGCAGCCGTTTCACCTGGGACCTGGCCCATAAAGACCTTCTGGGTGAGAAAATATATTATGGACCGGGGGCTGATACCCCTTACGTATTTACCTTCTGCGGCGATACCCCCTATAAGGGACTGAAAGGATTGGTTACCCGGTCGGATGGTACCGATGGCACGGTGCGCTGGACAGGATGCGCGCTGAATGTGCGCAAAATAACCCTTGACTTTACCCTGCCCGATGATGAAGTGAGCGGGCAAGACCGCATTCGCATCACCTCGTGGCCGCAAGACCACCGCAGCAACCTGAGGATGCCCTTTATACCCGTGAAAGGATTGAACCACGCCACGATACTGGAGGACCCATCCGATGAACTGGTGGACTATGTGACCGAAGCACTGCAGGTAACAAGCCTGGCGGCATACGACAACTGGATAGACAAGGCCGTTGCCCGCTCAGAAAGGACGCTGAAGAACATGGAGAAATACCAGCAGTTCGTAGTGCGGGCGGTGGATGAGCGGGGAGATGGAATAATAGACTACAACCTGCAGCTATACCGCGTACTGAAAGGTAAAGACCCCAACGATGCCAGCCAATGGCAGCAGATACCCTTTGACGTGCATACCTATGCCGCCGATAACAGCTTCCGTTGCTTTCATGTGAATGTAGATGACATCCGCAGCGAGGAGTTATCAACCCTTCGGCTGGAGTTTACCGCGTCCTCGGGCACTGAACTGATAGGATACTATGACGTGGCCAATGCCAATGAAGACAACATTAACAACGCGCTGCCCACCTTCAGTATGAATGTGGCGCCCATGTTTGAGAAGGAGGAGCTTTCGTTTTTTTATCCGTTCACCACTACCCTTATGGAAATTATACTCAACCGCGAGCCGCTCCCTATGAGGCAGGAGAACAACGTAACCTGGTTCCTGCCGAGGAATGGAGGATAGTAGTATCTTGCGCCCATGCAGCACCTGGTAAGCGCTATCATCCTTATCCTGCTCAGTACCGCGGGCTTATACCTGTCGTGGAAAGCCGCGCAGCAGGAACGATATGCGGTGGCAATAGGCTTGGTAATGCTGGCAGGCCTCAGCCTGCGCGTGTTTGTAGCCGCCGATCCGCAGCTACATGCGTGGGATGAGCGCTATCATGCGCTGGTGGCCGGCAATATGCCGGGGCATTGGCTCAAGCCCACCCTTTATGAGCATCCTGTATTGCCCTATGACCCTACCGACTGGCAGGCCAATCACGTATGGGTACATAAACAGCCCGTAACGCTCTGGCTGATAGCGCTCAGCTTAAAGGTATTTGGGATGAGCGCTTTTGCAGTGCGCCTGCCATCCATACTGCTGTCTACCCTGGCCATATGGCTGGTGTTTGATGTAGGGCGGTACCTGTTCTCCTCGCGTGTAGCCTATATAGCCGCGCTGCTGTTCGCCATCAACGGTTACGTTATCGCCATTGCCGCCGGCAGGGTGCATACCGACCACCCCGATGCGCTGTTCCAGTTCTTTATATTGCTGGCGGTGTGGTTATCGGTCAGCTATTTCCGGAAGGAGCGGTTTTACCTGTTGCTGCTTACAGGTATAGCCCTGGGCCTCGCCGTGCTCACCAAGTGGCTTACCGCTTTTATCGTGCTGCCGCTGTGGCTGGTGCTATCGCAGCGCGGCAGCCTCAAGGGGCGATACGTTGCCGCCCTGCTGCGGGTATTGCTGGTGCTGGTGGTAGCAACCGCGGTTTTCCTTCCCTGGCAGTGGCACATACTGCATTCGTATCCCGTGGAGGCAAAATGGGAATATGCTTACAACAACCTTCACCTTTACGAAGCATTGGAAGAGCATGAGGGTTCGGCCTGGTTTCATTTCGGCTGGATGGGTACCATATATGGTTACCTGGTGTACCCCGCGCTGATCATCTTTGCCGTGCAGACCGCCCGGCAGCGCAGCAACGGTCACCTGCTGTGCCTGGTATGGTGGGGCATACCTTATGCGTTTTTTACCGTGGTAGCTACCAAGATGCCCGCCTATACATTAATTGCGTCCCCGGCCGTGGTGCTGATGATGGCTTGTGCCGTAGACTGGCTGCTCACACGTGCCGACACGGGCAGCTACCGGCCCGCCCTGCGATTGGCAGCGTTGGCCATTGTGCTCTTCTCGGTAAAGTACACCCTGGAGCGTATAAAGCCGATACCCATTGCCAGCCGCGAGGATGACTGGAGCAGGGAAATAAAGAAACTAAGGTGCGGGGAGTGGGATAGCGCCAACTGTATCATTTTTAACGCCGAGCACTATATAGAGGCCATGTTCTACCTGGATGCCACGGTGTACCCCATTGTTCCCGCGCCGTCAACTATCGACAGCCTGCAGGGCAATGGCTACAAGGTATTGGTATTGCCGGGAGGCAAGTTTTAGAAGGTGAATATGCTCATACTGCGTTATCAGGAGCGGCCTGTTTCGTCCCAAACTTGCAACCCCAGGATGGTAGCAATTTCCTGGGCTATTCTTAGCGCATCCTCTTTCTTCTCTATTGGGGAAAGGCATTTGTTAGTAAATATCCAACCTTTCATTTTCAGGTTCACGCGGTATGTCTGTGCGCGGCCGTATTTGCTTGTGATGCCTGGTGTTATAGAGATGAATGCCACTTTGCTTCGTTCGAATTGCCTCCGTCCGCTCTTTATAAAGTTGTCCGTGATAGTCAATTTTTTTTTGAATGTGCCCCGATACTCGCGTATGAAAATATAGTACCAGAATATATGAAGAAGAATGATGACCACCAGAGATTTCCAATCAAAAACTTTGGGAGATACATTCACAAAGCCGGTTTCTGAATTTACAAAAACATACGTACCGCCAAACTGTTCTCTCTTGAAGACCAAATCGTATCCACCTTTCGTCAGAAAAGCTATGGGCAATGCAAATAGTAGATAGATGGCTACTCCCAAACCTGCAACATACCGGAAATACGTATCGTCACGGTTGAATCGGTACTCCACGTTAGATACCTGTTCCATGGTGGAGTATCTGGGCCTGGTGGTGCGGTATGAGGGCATACATCCAAAATAAAAAAAAACTCCCGATTTAACAGGAGTTTCTTAAAGTACTATTGAAGAACATCTCTGGAAATAACCAGCTTCTGAATTTCAGAAGTTCCTTCGCCTATGGTACAAAGCTTGGAGTCGCGGTAGTATTTTTCTACCGGGAAATCTTTGGTGTAGCCGTAGCCGCCAAAGATTTGCACGGCATCAGTAGATACCTGTACCGATACTTCGGAGGCGTAGTATTTAGCCATGGCCGATTCTTTGGTCATCTTTACGCCACGGTTCTTCATATCGGCGGCCTGGTAGATAAGCATTTCCGATACTTCTATCTTGGTAGCCATGTCCGCCAGTTTAAAGGCTATTGCCTGGAAGTTGGCAATAGGCTGGTCAAACTGCTGGCGTTCTTTGGAGTATTTCAGCGATGCCTCGTAAGCGCCTTTGGCAATACCCAGCGAGAGCGCTGCAATGGAAATGCGCCCGCCATCCAGCACTTTCATGGCTTGTTTAAAGCCATCGCCCACAGGGCCCATACGCTGCGCGTCGGAAATACGGCAGTTGTCGAAAACCATTTCCGCAGTTTCTGAAGCACGCATGCCCAGCTTGTTTTCTTTTTTGCCGGCGCTAAAGCCCGGTGTGCCTTTTTCCACAATGAAGGCTGTTACATTGTTTTTTGCGCGGGGTTCGCCCGTGCGCGCCAGCACTACGGCTACATCGCCGCTTATGGCGTGTGTTATCCAGTTTTTGGTACCGTTCAGTATCCAGTCGTCGCCGTCTTTGGTGGCCACACAGCGCATATTGCCGGCATCGCTTCCGGTATTAGCTTCCGTAAGCCCCCATGCGCCTATCCATTCCGCTGTCGCCAGCTTGGGCAGGTATTTTTTCTTCTGCTCTTCGGTGCCGAAGTATAGTATGTGGCCCGTGCACAGCGAGTTGTGCGCCGCTACCGACAGGCCTATAGAACCACAAACCTTGGCAATCTCGCTCACCACGGTAACATATTCAAAATAGCCCATGCCCGAGCCGCCATATTCAGACGGAACCAGCACACCCATCAGTCCCAGCTCGCCCAGCTTCTTGAAAACCTCTACGGGGAACTTTTGCGATTCGTCCCACTCCATCATTTGCGGGCGTATATGCTTATTAGCGAAGTCGCGTATCATGTTCGCGATCTCCAGTTGGGTATCTGTGTATTTAAAATCCATAATAGTCTTGCGGGGCAATTAAAACGCAATTTTACAATATTTTCCTCATTTAGCGAATGGATAAATGCGGAAATACCCCATGGGTGCGCTGTGGTATGGTTGAATGGTGGGGGAATATGGGTGGGGTGCATCTCCATTCTGCAAATAATTATCGAAAGCGGCCCGCCACCCCAACAGGTATACGTATAAAAAAACGGGCTGCGGCAGCAGCCCGTGGTATCGTATGCCCACCAATAAATGGAGGGCCCCGGAGATTTTAGAATTCCGCGTTCTTTGGCGTCCTCGGGAACGGTATTACGTCGCGGATGTTGGTCATGCCGGTAACGAACAATACCATGCGCTCGAAGCCGAGGCCGAAACCCGCGTGCGGCACCGTGCCGAAGCGGCGGGTGTCCAGGTACCAGTAGAGCTCTTCTTCGGGTATGTGCATTTCGGCCATGCGCTGCTGCAGTTTTTCCAGGCGTTCTTCCCTTTGCGAACCACCCACTATTTCGCCTATTCCGGGTGCCAGTATGTCCATAGCGGCTACGGTCTTTCCGTCGTCGTTCTGGCGCATGTAGAAGGCTTTAATGTCTTTGGGGTAGTTGGTAACTATCACCGGTTTTTTAAAGTGTTTTTCTACCAGGTAGCGTTCGTGCTCGCTCTGCATATCTATGCCCCAGCTTACTTCATACTGGAATTTCTTCTTCTTATAGGCCGGCGATTGCAGCAGTATGTCTATTGCTTCGGTATAGGTGATGCGCTCAAACTTGTTATTCAGTACAAATTCCAGCTTCTCCACCAGCCCCATTTCGCTGCGTTCGTTTTGCGGCTTTTGTTTTTCTTCGTCCACCAGGCGCTGCGCCAGGAAGTCGAGGTCTTCGCGGTTGTTGTCCAGTACATACTTTATCAGGTACTGTATGAACTCTTCCGCCAGGTCCATGTTGTCTACTATATCGTTGAAGGCTACTTCGGGTTCTATCATCCAGAACTCTGCCAGGTGACGGGCAGTGTTGGAATTTTCCGCGCGGAAGGTAGGGCCGAAGGTATATACCTCGCTAAAGGCCATAGCGCCCAGCTCGGCTTCCAGTTGCCCGCTCACGGTCAGGTTGGTGCTGCGGCCAAAGAAATCTTCCTTAAAGTTGATCGCCCCGTTTTCATCGCGTGGAGGATTGTCGAAAGGCAGTGTAGTAACCCGGAACATTTCGCCCGCGCCTTCCGCATCACTGGCTGTTACTATCGGCGTATGCAGGTATACGAATCCTTTATCGTTAAAGAACTTGTGTATGGCGAATGCCAGCGAGTGGCGTACCCGGAACACCGCCCCGAAGGTATTGGTCCGGAAGCGCAGGTGCGCTATCTCGCGCAGGTATTCCAGGCTGGGGCGGTTCTTGAGTTGCAGCGGGTATTTCTCCGCGTCGCAGGCGCCCAGCAGTTCCACATCGGTAGCTTTTATTTCTACCTTCTGCCCCTTTCCCTGCGAGGCCACCACCTGCCCGTTGATGCTCAGCGATGCGCCGGTGGTTATGTTCTTTACCAGTTCGGCATCGGTATCCAGGTCTATCACTACCTGTATATTGCCCATGCACGAGCCGTCGTTCAGTGCTATGAATTGGTTGTTGCGGAAAGAGCGTACCCAGCCCTTTACCGTAACCGGGTAGTCCGTTTTTTCACTCGCCAGTATGTCTTTTATCTTTGTGCGTGCCATGTTTTATTTATCGAAAAAGAGGTATTTAATTGCGATAGCTATCATGCCGATAGCGAATATTTTCTTTACCAGGCCGGTATCGAGCCCCAGCACCAGCTTGCTGCCCACGAAGCCCCCCACCACAAAGGTGACGGCCAGTATGAGGGCGATCTTCCAGTTTACCTGCCCCGCCTTGTGGTAGTTAAAAGCGGCTACCAGCGCCACGGGCATGGAGAGCAGCGCCAGGGAGGTGCCCTGCGCTTCCTTTTGGCCCAGTCCAAATATCAGTACCAGGGCGGGCACTATTACAATGCCGCCGCCTATGCCTACCAGGCTGCTGAGGAAGCCTGCCGCCAGCCCTACGGCCAGCAGGCCCAGTATGGTGCCGGTTGTCATTTCCATTTTCATATGTCGTTTTAGTACGGGAAGCTGCAAGTATAATAATATTATGCCGTACGACACACGCTATTATTATATGCCTTGCCCGCCAAATTTGGTTTTGTAGTCGTTGATGCTGTGGCCGATGATTTTTTTGGCCAGGCGTTCCCCCTGGAATTCTTCAATTTTCACCACCTTGTTTTCCAGTTTTTTGTATTCTTCAAAGAAGTGGCGGAGTTCCTCTATAAAGTAGCCGGGAAGCTCGCTGATATCATTGATGTGGGCCACACTGGTGTCATTGGCGCATACGGCAATGATTTTATCATCGGCCTCGCCCTGGTCCAGCATGCGCATCACGCCTATCACTTTGGCCTCTACCAGGCAGAGGGGTTGCATTTCTATCTGCGATAATACTAATATGTCCAGCGGGTCGTTATCGTCGCAATAGGTGCGGGGTATAAAGCCGTAGTTGGCGGGGTAGTACACCGAGGAGTACAGCACCCGGTCCAGTTTCAGCATGCCGGTTTCCTTGTCCAGTTCATATTTCGCCCTTGAATTCTTGGGTATTTCGATAATCGCATTTACAATTTCGGGAATTTTTTCACCATAACTGACCGCATGCCAGGGGTTGAAGCTCATTTTGTCGTCTATATTTAGGGTGCAAAGTTAGGGGTATAATTATTGACAGGTAAATGTCACAGAAAATTATCTGCACAATAAAAGGAGCCGCCCTGCGTTCGGGGTATATAATTGCCCTCCGGACCTTGCAGGACAGGTTTTTCCCGCTTTTGAAGCCCAACATTAAGTTTGGGGGAATTTTTAATCCCCAAAGTTGTTTTTTTAAAGTGTACTTTTATCTTTGCAGGCACACGTTTCGCAATTATTAAACGATAATTTCAATAACTAAAATCAATTTTTTAAAAAAATCAGAATTATGGCAGATGTAAAAACAGGCGTAGCTAAACCTTCTTCTACAGGATCACGCGCGGGCCAGCCAAAAAATGCTAACAACATGCTTATCAACCTTATCGTGGTGGTAGCCTGCCTTGCTGCGGCGCATGCTGTTTTCCATTTCGTGTTCGGGGCGGAGTCTCACTTTAAGGATGGCGCTACTAAGCACAAGCCAGCCGACTTTATGGGCACAATATACACCGGTGGATGGGTGGTACCGGTTCTGATGTCAACAGCACTGGTTCTTATCTGCTTCGTGATAGAGCGCGCGCTCACCATCTTTAAAGCAAAAGGTAAAGTAGCCGCCGGCGAATTTGTACGTAAAGTACAATACCACCTGGCTAATAAAAATGTAGACGCGGCACTGGCAGAGTGCGACAAGCAAGCGGGTTCCGTAGGTAATGTAATGCGTGCCGGCCTGGTTAAATACCGTGAAATGATTTCTAACAACGAACTGGATACGGAACAAAAAGTACTGAGCATACAGAAAGAAATAGAAGAGGCTACCGCACTGGAACTGCCGATGCTGGAAAAGAACCTGGTGTTCCTTTCTACCATCGCTTCTTGCGCCACGCTCCTTGGTCTGTTCGGTACGGTACTGGGTATGATCCGTTCATTCTCCGCGATGGCCACTCAAGGTAACCCCGATGCGGCTGCCCTGGCTGCCGGTATCTCTGAGGCCCTTATCAATACGGCGCTCGGTATCGGTACATCGTTCCTGGCCATCATTGCGTACAACTTCTATACTACCATTATCGACGGTATCACTTTCGGTATAGACGAAAGCGGCTTTACGCTGACGCAAAGCTTTGCTGCTAACTATAAGTAATAGCATAGGCCCTATAAGGCTTAGTGATGAAAGAAGTGTGTGGAATAAAGGCGATAATTTATCTTATTAGTTAAACAGCAGAATTTTAAAAGATGCCTAAAGTAAAACTGCCACGAAAAAGCACCAACATCGACATGACGGCGATGTGCGACGTAGCGTTCCTGCTGCTGTCCTTTTTCATGCTGGCAACGAAATTCAAACCGGACGAGCCGGTGCAGGTAAGCACCCCGTCCTCCGTATCGGACATACCCCTGCCGGATACCAGCATTATGCTGATAACGATAGACCAGGCGGGCCGTACGTTCTTTGCTATTGATAACAAAAACAAGCGTAAAGAGCTGATAGAAAACATGAATGAGTACAAGAATCTCGGCCTGACCGACGATGAAATGAACTCTTTCGCTATCGGTAGCTCACTGGGCGTGCCGCTGAGGCAACTGAAGTCGTACCTGGCTTCCACACCTGATGATCAACGCGCTTTTGATGCAGCCGCTCCCGGTATACCGCTGGACACCGCTATTACAGAGGCCAACGAATTGGCGCACTGGATACGCAGCGCCCGCGTGGTGAACGGTAAGCTCCGCATCTGTATAAAGGCAGATAGCAAAACGCCATATCCCGAAATTCAACGCATCGTAAAAACCCTGGGTGGTCTGGACATTTTCAAGTTCAACCTCATTACCGCCCTGGAAGGTGTGCCTGAAGGCTCGGCGCTGGCGAGGATACAACTGGAAGAGGCAAACGCTAAAAGCAAGTAACCCTTCCCGCTAACGAAACAATATTGTAAAACAGTATAAAAGCTTCATCCAATGGCAGAAATGGATACCTCCTCCGGGGGGGGGCATAAGAAAGGCCCCGGGGTCAAGAAAAGTAAAAAGATGTCCACCCGTGTGGACCTCACACCAATGGTGGATCTGGGCTTTCTGCTGATCACGTTCTTCATATTTACTACTACCATGGCAAAACCAAAGACCATGGAGATAAATATGCCGAACACTAAACAGATAGAAGAGAAAGACCAGACCAAGATAAAGGAAAGCACCGCAATGACCATATTGCTGAGCCAGGATCACCGCATATACTATTACGAAGGGCTGGCGACAGACCCGACGCAGCCACCCGAACTGAAAGTGACTTACTTCAGGGAGAAAGACGGTATACGCGATGCGATCATCAGCAAGATAGAAAAGGTAAAAGCACTCCAGGCCTCCGGCCAGCTGGATGCCAAGGACAAGGCGGCTTTCCTGATAAAACCGGATACCAACAGTTCGTACAAAGACCTGGTAGACATACTGGATGAAATGACCATTAATGATGCGCGCGTATTCGCCATTATAGACATTACACCGGTAGACCAGGAGTTTATCGCGCTGACCGAGAAGGCCAGCGGTGTACAGTAATGCGCCGGATGAGCTTGTGGAATACAGGCTACCCACGCGTCTTATAACAGTAAAAAGGAAACAGTAAAATGGATATTAATAAAATACTTAAGGCCGACTACCTCGACATCCTGTTTGAGGGCCGTAACAAAAGTTATGGTGGTTACGAGTTGCGCAGAAAGTATCCCGTGCGTATGCGCAATGCCGGTATCATCGGCCTCAGCGTGCTGGCTGTCATCCTGGCCGGCCCTGTGATAGCCGATGCGCTGAAGGACAAGACGGTGAAGAAAACACCGCCACCGGTAATGAAGGAGATAGTGATGGCCGAACCGCCACCAATAGATGAAAATAAGCCACCACCACCACCGGCGCCTTCAGAGCCACCACCACCGGCCAAGCCAACGGTGAAGTTCACGCCGCCGGTAATTAAGAAGGATGAAGAGGTGAAGGAAGACGAGAAACCACCGGATGTAAAAGAAGACCTGAAGGATAAAGTGGCTGGCACCCAAACACGTGACGGCGACCTGAACGGTTCGGACATACCTTCTGAAACTCCGGGAACGGGTTCAGGACCGGTAGAAGCGCCACCACCACCTAAGGAAGAGATCTTCCAGTATGTGGACCAGATGCCGGAACCTTCTGTAGACATAGGCGATTACCTGAGGAAAAACCTCCAGTATCCGCAGATGGCCCGCGACGCCAACGTTCAGGGTAAGGTAACACTGAAGTTTGTGGTAGACGAAGAGGGTAGGGTATCGAACATTACCGTGGTGAAGGGAATAGGTAGTGGCTGCGACGAAGAAGCAAAACGCGTAGTAGCAGGTATGCCCCCCTGGAAGCCGGGTAAGCAGAATGGTAAACCCGTAAAAGTGTACTACAACCTGCCCATCAGGTTCCAGCTGCAGTAATACAGGAAAAACTAAAAATAGAAACGAGGCCACCTGGCCTCGTTTTGCTTTGTATACATTTTCGTTGTCACTGTGGGGAGCGGAGTAGTAGAAGCAGTTTTAAAGGCACACCACAATCCAACACATCGCCTGTACGGCTCCATGGCCGTCGGGCAGCGAGGTCATCACCCGCAAAAAAGCCCCACCATACGGTGAGGCTTTCCCTATTTAGTCAGTTCCGCGGTGCGCTCCTTAAGGAGGCGCAGGCGCGGTGGGGGAGCTAATAATCGCCCAGTGTTTCTTTCAGTTGTTCTTTAGCCAGCGCCAGTTGCTTGTCATTCGGCGCTATGCCGTGCCACTCGTGCGTGCCTTCCATAAAGTCAACGCCCTTGCCCATTACGGTATGCATCAGTATGCACACAGGCTTGGCTTTGCCGCAGTGCTGCTTTGCCAGTTCCAGCATATCTATTACTGCTTTCATGTCATTGCCTTCCGGCAGTTCCAGCACTATCCAGCCAAAGGCTTCAAACTTGGCCTTTATAGAACCCAGGTTCATCACCACATTGGTAGGCCCGTCTATCTGCTGGCCGTTCACGTCTATAGCGGCTACCAGGTTGTCCACTTTATGATGCGCGGCAAACATAATGGCTTCCCAGTTTTGTCCTTCCTGCAGTTCGCCATCGCCGTGGAGCGAGTACACCATGCGGTCGTCGCCATTCAGCTTTTTGGCCAGCGCCGCACCAGCCGCTACGCTCATACCCTGGCCCAGCGAACCGCTGGCTATGCGTACGCCCGGCAGGTGCTCGTGCGTGGCAGGGTGGCCCTGCAGGCGTGAGTTTATGTTGCGGAATGTACCCAGTTCGCTCACCGGGAAGTAGCCCGAGCGCGCTAATACCGAATAGAATACCGGCGATATATGCCCGTTGGAAAGGAAAAACAAGTCTTCGCCTTTACCGTCCATGTTGAACTTCGGGTCGTGCTTCATTACGTGGAAATAAAGCGCTACCATGTACTCGGTACAGCCCAGCGAGCCACCCGGGTGTCCGCTTTGATTGGTATGCACCATGCGCACTATATCGCGGCGCACCTGGCAGGCTATATCTTCCAGTTTTTGAATATCCATTGCTGCTGAAAATTGTGCGGCAAAGATAATGTGGAAATGTGAGAATATGAGAATGTGAAAATGATGAATGGGTAGTGGTGTGGAGCCAGGGAATCGCCGGGATGTAAAGGCTCCTGCGGAAGGGTTTTACAATGGTCTTATCAATAAAACCTTTCCGCTGCAGAGTAGTTGCAGTTAAAAACCTTGTTTACTTTGCAAGCGGAAATGACTGCGACGCAGAAAAAATACTTTACCGAAGAGCTGATGCGCTGGCACCACAGCGCCAATACCCGCAGCCTGCCCTGGAAAGAGGAGAAAGACCCCTATAAAATCTGGCTTTCAGAGATCATCCTGCAGCAGACCCGTGCGCAGCAGGGGCTGCCCTATTACCTCGGCTTCACGCAGGCCTACCCCGATGTGCACGCCCTGGCTGCCGCCGCTGATGAAGAGGCTTTCCGGCTGTGGCAGGGGCTGGGCTACTACAATCGCTGCAAGAACATGCTGGCTACCGCCCGCTATATCAGCAGCCAGCTGGAGGGGCGGTTCCCGGAGACGTATGAAGGCATACTGGCGCTGAAGGGCATTGGCCCCTATACGGCATCGGCTATTGCTTCGTTCGCTTACGGGCTGCCTTGCGCGGTGGTAGACGGCAATGTCTACCGGGTGCTGTCCCGGTATTTTGGTATAGATACCCCCTTCGATACTACTGAGGGTAAGAGGCGCTTCAGCGAGCTGGCGCAGCAGTTGCTGGCCAATGACAGCGCGGCGTATAACCAGGCCATAATGGACCTGGGCGCTACCGTTTGCACGCCCGGCGCCACGGCGCGGTGCGGCGATTGTCCCCTGCAAAAGAAATGCGTGGCTTTCCGCCACGGTATGGTGGCGCTGCTGCCGGTAAAGAGCAAACGCACGGAGGTGAAGACCCGCTATTTTCATTACCTGCTGCTACTGGCGGACGGACAGCTCTGGATACAGAAGCGCAGCGCGAAGGATATATGGCAGAACCTGCACGAACCCTACCTGCTGGAGGCTACCGCCCCGCTGGATGCGGCAGGGCTGGTAAAGCACCCCGGCTACCGCAGCCTGCCAGTACCGAAGGGGGGATCGCCCGCCTACGAGGGGATGCTCCGCCAGCGCCTCAGCCACCGGGTGATAGAGAGCCACTTCTTTACCCTGCACCTGCGCGGCACGATACCCATGCCCGGTGATAATGGAAACTGGCAGCCGCTGGAGCAGCTCAAAAACTTGGCCTTCCCCAAGACCCTTGTTTCTTTTTTAGAAAAAAAATTATACTTTTAAAGGAGTTAAAGGTTATGATTTTTACTAATTGATAAATTGAAACTCGAATGAGAGGTGTTAATAGGGTTGTATTGATCGGAAATATTGGTAAAGACCCGGATATTCAGCACATAGAAGGCAACATACCTGTAGCTAAATTCCCGCTCGCCACCACAGAAACCTACAAAGACCGCAACGGAAACCTGGTAGCGCAGACAGAATGGCACACCGTAGTGCTGTGGCGCGGACTGGCCGACCTGGCAGGGAAGTACCTGCGCAAGGGCAGCCTCGTATTTATAGAAGGCAAACTGCGCACCCGCTCGTGGGAAGACCGCGACAAAAGAAAACACTTCAGCACCGAGATAGTAGCCGACAACCTGGTGATGCTGGAGCGGCGCAAGGATGGGAACGGGAACGGCAGCGGCGGCGACTACCAGGCACCTGCCACACCCGCGCAGCCCGGAGATAACGAACTGAACGACGACCTGGACTACAACGCCGGAAGCGGGACGCCCAACGACAATCTGCCGTTTTAGCGCCAGCAGGCAACAAATTATAGAAGCGAAGGGAAAGAAAATTGATACGAATTTCTTTCCTTTCTCTATTTTTGATAACAAGACCAAACGAAAACACTTTGCAGAACGCCGACGGGATCACCAGCCAGTTTCCTCTATTGCTCCAAGCTTCATCGGCTTTCCAGGCGTCTAATGTTACCATACTCATCATCATTACCCTGGTGCTGCTGTTGGTTACGGCTATTATTGCCGGGGCCGAAACCGCATTTTTCTCACTTACCGCCAAAGACATCAATTACCTGAAGGTAAAGGAGCAGTCCAGCGCGCGCCAGGCCATCAGCTTGCTGGAGCAGCCCAAGCTGCTGCTGGCCACCATGCTGGTAGCCAATACCTTTATTAATATCGCTATTATTATCACCACCAACCGGCTGGTGGCTACTATATTCCCTGAGCTGGATAAAGCCTCTAACATGCTGATGTTCTTCGGGGTGCACGTGGTAGCTGTTACCTTTCTGCTGGTGCTCTTTGGCGAGGTGCTGCCCAAAGTGTACGCTACGCAGAACAACATGCGCATGGCGCTTTTTGCCGCGCCCATACTCAAAACCATGCAAGGGGTCTTTAAGCCCGTCAGCAGTATGCTGGTGTCTTCTACCAACTACATAGAGGACCGCCTCAGCAGCAAGTCGATGGCCAACATCAGCAGCGAAGATTTTGAGCATGCCATAGAGGTAACCATGGGCCACAGCGCCACCAAGGCCGAAGTGAATATCTTTAAAGGTATCCTTAAGTTCAATAATATCTCCGTAACGCAGATAATGCGCACGCGCATGGACGTAAGCGGGCTGGAGCACGACTTATCGTTTGCACAGGTAAAGAAGCATTGCCTTGATACCGGGTATAGCCGCCTGCCCGTGTATGAAGACAGCCTGGATAAGATAAAGGGCATGGTGTACACCAAAGATTTTCTGCCCTATATAGACGACGATAATTTCGATTGGCACACCCTCATACGCCCGGCGTATTTTGTGCACGAGGGAAAGCTCATAAAGGACCTCCGCCACGAGTTTCAGCAGAAGCGCATCCACTTTGCGGTAGTGGTAGATGAGTTTGGCGGCACCTCCGGTATCGTTACGCTGGAGGACATCATGGAGGAGATCATTGGTGATATACGCGATGAGTTTGACGAAGAAGACAACAGTTACAAAAAGATAGACGAGTACAACTACATTTTTGAAGGCAAGACGCTCATCAACGATGTGTGCCGCGCCATTGGCGAGTCGGCCGATATATTTGAGGAAGTCAGGGGCGGCAGCGAGTCGCTGGCCGGGCTTATCCTGGAGATTTCCGGTAAGTTTCCCGCCGTTAACCAGATGGTCAATTTCGCCCAGTTTGAGTTCACCGTACTGGAAATTGACAAGATGCGCATTCAGAAAGTAAAACTTTCCATTAATCCGGAGTTAAAAGAGGAGAATTAGTATCTAATCGCCGGTTGTTTTCCTGCACCGCTCTTTCACCCCCGCGCCAGTACCAGCAGGCCTTTAAAATGATTTTTTTATCTAAATCTTAACATTCTTGTTATGATTTATGTATCTTAGTACGGTAATGTTCTGCCCGGCTATGGGCGGGCGTTATAAACAGGTACATGAAGCTACACTTACTCTTCGCGTTTTTATTGCTTTCCTTCACCGCTGCCGCGCAAAGCGACGGCGGCAAAGGCGTGTATGTGCTGCTGGCTCCCGCCGGCGCCGATACAGGCCTGGAGGTGCGTTGCGCGATGCGTATCCGCCTGGTGCATTTGGAGGAAGGCGAGCTGGTAGGCTACCGGATGAAAGACCAGGCCTTCCTGCTGAAGGCCCGTAGCGAGGAAGCCGCGAGCGCATTGCAAACCAGCCTGCACAACTCTTTCCGCGATGCGGTAGTAAAGAAGCTCTACCTCTCCAGCTACATCAATGAAGGATTCCGCGAGGTGAAAAAGACCATTACCCGCCAGGACCCTACCTTCCCCCTGCATTACGATACCGGAGATAACCTGCTGGACTCCCGCAGTTACCGAATAGAAAAACTGGACTGGATAGCCAATCACCCAGCCGCCGAAGAAGGCGATATACCGGGTGGAGTGATAAAGCAGCCAACACAACAACAAAAGCAGTAATAAAAAAAGAAACACGTCATAAAGCAGCATATGAAAAATTATACACTCAGAAGCCTTTATCTTACCATGCTGGTAGTGTTATTTGGTGCGGCGCCGCAACAATCGTCGGCGCAGGTAAACTGTGCCACCACTACCGTGGCCGGTGTACCCGCAACACTTACGCCTACCGTAGCTTACCAGACGGTCACTACCCAATCGGGCCGTTATTATTCGTTTGCCGCCACGGCAGGCTGTACCTACACGTTTACGCATTGCTCCAATGGCGGTGCGGTGCCGGTAGGTACCGACCCGGCCCTGTCGCTTACCGATGCCAGCAACAACATCCTTTCTTTTAACGATGATGGCGGCTGCGGTAACGGGGGCGCTACCATCGTGTGGACCTGTGGTACTACCGGTACCTACCGGATACACCACGAAAAGTGCTGCTGTAGCCAGGTAGGGGCTTCCAACTTCGCTACTATGGCTTACAAGGTAGAGTGCCCCTGCGATGCGGGTGTGGCTTCCGCCAACGTGTCTCACGGTTGTATGAACGACTCGGTGACGCTCACACTCTCCGGTAATTCTCCCGGTTCCAGCTTCCAGTGGCAGTACCAGTTCAATGGAACCGGTCCGTGGACGAATGTTTCCGGCGGTATCTATTCTCCGTTCGATTTTGGTCCCCTTAACCCAGGCATCTATAGCTTCCGCGCGGTGGTAACCTGTAATGGTACCAACAATACCGTAGGTATGGATACTACGAACAACCCCGTTCTGGATACCATCAATGCATTGCCCGTGGTTATATTCCCCGGTGCAGGCCCGCAATGTCTGAATGCAGGTGCTATAACGCTTACGGCTACGCCAACGGGAGGTTCTTACTCTGGTGGCGGTGGTGGCCTTGTTGGTAATACCTGGAATCCGTTATTGTCTGGTGCCGGTACGTTCACTATAATTTACGACTATACCGATGGCAATGGTTGTTCTGCTTCTGCTTCGCAGGCATTTACCGGCGTTGATACTCCTGCGGTTACGTTCCTGCCATTCCCGAACGGCTATTGCATCAACGACCCCGGTATCTATCCCATAATTCCAATGAACCTGGTAACGCCTACAGGTGGCTCTTATGCCGGTACAGGCCTTTTCGTGGTTTCTAATAACATTATTCCCGGCAATGGTACGGTAGGTAATAACAACCCGGTATGCTATACTTACAACGACGGTACCTGTTCTTCCGTAGTTTGCCAGCCGGTAACTATTTATGCCAGCCCGGTACTGAACTTCCCTAACCCGGGTAGCCAGTGCCTGAACGCCCCTTGCGTACAACTTAATGCAACTCCTGCGGGTGGTACTTATTCCGGTTCTACGCTGGTTAGCAGTTCCGGTCTGTTCTGCCCAACTGCGGCGGGTGCGCAAACCGTAACCTATACCTACACCGATGGTAATGGCTGTTCACAGAGCCAGAGCATCAATATCACCGTGTTCAACAACCCGGTTATTGTTTGGAACAACCTGTTCCCTAACCTTTGCCAAAACAGCCCTGTGCTGAATATGGACCCTTACGCAGACCCCAATGGTGGTGTATTTACCAGTACCACCTGTCCCACTGCAGTTACGGGTAACAACTTCAATCCTGCTGGTCAGAACGGAACATGTACCATTACCTATACGCTGACACAAAACGGATGTACCAGTGCCAGCAACCAGGATATTAACGTAGATGTACCGCCAACGGTAACTTTCAACGGCCCTGTTCCTCCGGTATGTGCCGGTTCAGCGGCATTTATGCTTACCGGTTACGTAACACCGGCGGGTGGTACCTTCTCTAATACTGGTCTTGTTGCCCCGGGTGGCCTGTTCACTCCCACCACAGCAGGTACATACAATGTTATATATACCTACGTAGATCCGCTGACTGGCTGCGGTAACTCGGTAACACTACCGGTAACCGTTAACGCGTTACCGAACAATGTGAGCATGCCGGGCGGTTATATAGGCCCATACTGCTCTAATGGCCAGCCTATACTGCTGAACATGGGTATCCCTGGTGGCTCTGGTCCGGGTAACGATTACTCCGGCCCTGGTGTTTCCGGTCCATTCCCGGGCAACCTCTACTACTTTAATCCTACTATCGGCGCAGATACATTTGTTATCTATTACGAATACACCAACGGTAATGGTTGTTCCGCTACCGACTCTGGTGAGTTTGTAGTATTGGAATCAGACATGATCAACTTCCCGCCGATAGCGGCGATGTGTTTGAATGATCCTTCTATTGCATTACAGGCTACACCAGTTGGCGGTACCTTTACCGGTCCTGGTGTAACGGGTACTATTTTCAACCCAATGACTGCCGGACTGGGAACACACCAGATTCGCTACATTTATAACAGTGGCCAGTGTATTGATACGGCATACCAGACTGTAACAGTTAGTCCGAACCCAGGCAACATTACTACCAGCAATCATACCAATCCTACTTTCTGTGGCGCGGCCAATGGCAGCTTCCGCATCAATGGCCTGGCGCCCAATACCGTTTACCAGCTTACCTACAACTACAACGGTGCGCCTACCAATGGCGGTACCATCGTTTCGTCCAATGTGGGTACTTATACCGTTACCGGCCTGATTGCAGGTACGTATACGCTGATAGAAGTAATGGTAGGAGCGTGTAGCAATACTAATACAGTACCAGCGGTGATATTATCCGACCCTAACGCCCCGGCGCCACCTACTGTAGGTTCTAACTCGCCCCTGTGCCAGTTCTCTACCTTGCAGCTCACGGCTTCTTCAGGTACCGTAGGCACCTACACCTGGACCGGCCCTAACAGCTTCTTCTCTGCCCAGCAGAACCCAAGCATAGTTAACGTGGGTGTAGCGGCATCTGGTCCGTACAACGTAACTATTACCGACAACATGGGCTGTACCTCACAGCCGTCTACAGTTACCGTAGTGGTGAACCCCGCTCCGAACCTGACCGTAAACAGCAACTCACCTGTTTGTATGGGTAATACCATCACCCTGCAGGCAAGCAGCACTACCGGTGGCACCACCTACCAATGGACCGGGCCAAACTCGTTCCTGTCCATAGTGCCCAATCCAACTATTACGAACGCTTCTCCGGCAAATGACGGCTGGTATGTGGCAACGGCTACCGGTCCCAACCTGTGTACACGCAAAGACAGCGTTGACGTAGTAGTAGGTACCGTGATACCTACCACGCCAACGGCAGGCGCTAACACGCCGGTGTGCTCTGGTTCCAACCTGAACCTGACAGCTACCAACTCTACAGCGGGCGCTACTTATGTATGGTCGGGCCCTACCGGCTACTCCGCTAACACACAAAACCCGGTAAGGCCGGCTATTACCGTAGCCGACTCCGGCGACTACTTCGTATACACTACCCTCGATGGTTGTAACTCCGGCACCTCTATGGTACACGTTTCGGTGATTCAATCACTCACGCCGAATATTACCATTACCGCTGACCCTTCTGATACGGTTTGCTACGGTACCAACATCAACTTCACTTCGGTGATCACGGATGGCGGCACCAGCCCGATATATCAATGGTACAAGAACGGTGTTCCGGTAATAGGCGCTATTGATAGCTTCTGGGGTTCTCCATACCTCACCGACCTGGATACTATCTACTGTGTACTGGTGAATGCAACTACGTGTACTACTGCTTCTGCCGATACCAGCAACAAGATAGCGGTACATATGGCTCCCAATACCATACCATCTGTACTGATAGACAGCTGGCCGCTGGTATATGCCGCGGGACAGCCAATGACCTTTACCGCGCACGCGCTGAACGCAGGCACCAACCCATCTTACCAATGGTACCTGAACGGCGCGATACTCGCGGGCGAAACAGCTATGACCTACAACAGCAGCACCCTGGTGGATACCGATATACTTTCTGTAGTGGTAACCAGCAATGCTCCGTGCGCGATACCTGATACTTCATCAGATACCTGGAACGCTATCGTAAACCTGAGCGTAACCGTAGGCGGAAAAGTAGTGGAAGACATGAAGCTCTTCCCGAACCCGAACAACGGTACCTTTATCCTCAGCGGTACGTTCAGCGGCATGACCGGTACCAAAGACGCTGCTATAGAAGTAGTGAACGCCGTGGGCCAGGTAGTGTACAAAGACCAGGCGCTGGTGAACAACGGTAAGCTGGATAAGCAAATGAAGATTGCTGATATAGCTCCGGGTATGTACATCATCCGCATACAGGCCGATGGACAAACCACGCAAATGCGCTTTGTAGTGAGTAAATAACAGAACAATAAGCCAATAGGAAAAGCGCCCCGGAAACCGGGGCGTTTTTTTTGTGCGGTTCCGCCACTGTTCTCCTCAAAACATCTGCCGTTTACCCCATTTCAGTTCTGAAAGAAGCACATAAATGATTATCTTTAAGGGAATTTTGATAATCAGAACTTATGAAAAAAGCATACTTACTATTAAGTAGCATCATGTTGGGCTGCTTCGCCACACAGGCGCAGGTAAATGTGACCGCTACGGCCGGCACGCTCACGGGCTCTTATGTTAACCTTACCAACGCTTTTGCCGCTATCAACACAGGTGTACACCAGGGCTCTATCAGTATCGATATCACCGCCAGCATTACAGAGGGTACGGGTATCGCTTCTCTTAACGGAAGTGGAGTAGGCCCCGCCCTGTACGATAGCGTAGTGATACGCCCTACGGCTCCCGGCATTGTAGACACGGGAGAGAGTGCCGCGGTAATACAACTGAAAGGCGCTGACAATGTAAAAATATACGGCGACTACGCCGCCGACCTGACTACTACCCGCGATCTTACGTTCTACAACGCATCGCTTGGCGGCAGCAGCACTGTTATCTGGATAACCAGTAATGGTTCCACTGATGGCGCGCGCAACAACGTGATACAGGATTGCAACATCATGGGTGTAGATAAAGACGAAGTTTTCTATGGCATCCTCACCGGTGCGCACACCAACCTGGGGTTACCATCCACGGCAGCTGCTATGAACAATACCATCACGGGTAACAGCTTCCAGCAGACACGCGATGGTATCGCGATAGTTGGTGGTTTCAGCTTCGATGATGGCTGGAGCATTACCCAAAACCTCTTCGGCAGCAGCGACATCAATACCAACCTGGGTTACCAGGGTATTTCTGTAGTTAACGCCACAGATATCATCATCCGTGGCAACGACATAGCCGGGATATATGGAGACGTGCCGCAGTCTGTAAAGGGTATCAACCTTGGCCAGACTGTAGACAACGTGCAAATCTCCAACAATAAGATACACTTCCTTACCAATACGGATGCTACGGTTCCCGCGGGGGCTTGTGGAATTTTTGTGAACACGACAAACGACAACTCTGGTATCGTCATTTACAACAACCAGGTATGGGGCGTAGGTTGCGAAGGAAACAACACATCGTGGACCGCGGATGACAACGCCTGGGGTATAGCCCTGGTACAGGGGGGTAATTTCCAGCTGTACCACAATACCGTACTGATGGACGCCGACCCGGAAAGCGGCGACGGCCATACAGCGGCGCTCTACATAGGCCAGGGTGTGGAACTAAATGCAATTATCGCGGTTAAGAACAATATCTTCTACACGTCCACCAGCGTGGGCACGGCGTACTCCGTGTACAATGGCGCCCCCGCAGCGTTTGGTGTTAATGCCATAGACTACAACCTCTATTACAGCGCCGATGCCGACCTCAGCTACCTGGGTGCCGCCGTGCCAGACCTGGCTTCCTGGAAGGCGCTCACCATGCAGGATACCGGCTCCGTAAGCGGAAGCATGGTGTTTCAGTATGATGCCAACTACATTTACGTAGACTCTTCAGATGCCAATTGCTGGTTCATACACGGCCGCTCTATTGCGTTGCCTTCCTATGCTATCGACTCCCGCGGACTGATGCGCAGCACCATAGTGGGCATTCCTTCCGACATAGGCGACCGCGAGTTTACGCCACAGACAGGCGTACTGCCTCCGGATGCGATAGCCTCAGCCGCACCGGCACCGGGAACTACTACATCTTATACCTCTGCCGGCCGTAAGGTAGCGGAGATTGTTTGGGGAACAGCCGGTACGGTACCTACCGATGTGTACGTTAAGTACTATTCCGGCCAGGCGCCTCCCGCCATTGGCGTAGTACCCAGCATACACAGCTATTGGGACATTACTGAGTCCGGCGGCGCTGGTTACGATTACGAGTTATCGCTTACTTATACCGTTGCGGAAAACAACCAGCAAGCCGACGGCAGCCTGAACATCATCCGCGATAGTACGCAGGCAGGCGACTGGGTAAATGCTGCAGGTACAGTAAGCAACATCAATCCCGATGGCCGCGTATGCGAACTATCAGTAGTACTCACCGGTTTTACTACCTTCTCACTGGGTAGTGTACCCCTGGGCCTGGAACTGCTGCAGTTTACCGCGCGCAACAATGGCGGCATCAACCAGCTGAACTGGAAGACGGCCGATGAAAAGAACATGAGCCATTTTGAAGTGCTCCGCTCTGCGGATGGACGGAACTTCTCCGCCATCGGCAAAGTAAATTGCAAGAACGAGTTCATGGGCAGCCAATATGCCTTCAGCGATAACACGCCGAACGCTGGCTACAATTACTATCGCCTGAAGATGTATGAAAAGAACGGCCTGTTTACTTATTCGGACATAGTGGCTGTGAAGAATGCCGGTGCTGCGGATATGGATATCACCTCCGTGTATCCTAATCCCGCTACCAGCAGCCTGAATGTAGTGCTGGCTGCGGCTACTCAGTCTACACTTTCCCTGGTAGTGACAGACCTTACCGGTAAATCGCTGCTGTCGCAGAATACAGCGGTGCAAGCCGGCGCCAACGACATTAGTGTAAATGTATCGGAACTGCCTGCCGGCATCTATATGATAAAGGCAACACTGGCTGATGGCACTTCCAGCATCCAGAAGTTTGTAAAGCAATAGTATCCCGAATAGTACCATTATTGCAAGCAGAGGCTGCCCCCGGGTAGCCTCTGCTTTTTTATTGGCCAACGCCTGTACCATAAGTTGGGGACCGTCAGCACTGTGCCCGGAGTGCCTCTTCCACCCAGCGCATTTTGAGTAAAAAACACACAGTCCATCCGGCACAGGATTTGGTATAATATAGCGTCCAATGTTGGCGTTATAGAAACAAGGAAACCGGGATATAATGTACATATAATACTTGTCTGTACATTATTGTTTTCTTATATTCGCAGTGACTTTTTTCATGATGAAACACATACCATTTGCATTGAACGATGCAAAGCAACTCTGTGCTAACCTGCAGAACTTAATTGGGGGGGATTTTGACCCGGCAATGCCGGATATAGGGCCTATAGAATGTGTGGCCGTGGCTCCGTTCGACCTCCAAAACAAAAAGCAGTTCCTGTTGCATTACTTGCTTTGCGACGATGCCCACAGGGCATTGGAAGAATTCCACGGTCTCCTCTACGATGTAATCATTATCGCCCGCTCACTGGATATCACTACTGACCTGGTACAGTACGACATCTACACCTGGCTGGAGAAAAACAACCTCGTACTCAGCGACGTGCAGGAGCACAGAGCCGCCAGGTAATCCGTGTTATATCGGTTTTTGAATAATTTTAACATCTATCTATATGAGTAGGTGATGGCTGTTCTATGCCTTGTGGTCATCATTTATGCCACTATTTTCAATGCAAAAAAATGTTAAATAGTATTGATTGTTAATTTGTTGCTGGCTTTTCTGTGATTTTGTTTTTATCTTGTCCACGGTTTGTGTTTTTTATTTTTTGTTTTGACACGCCTGCTGTTTCTTACAGCAGGCTATTTTTTTGCCCGTACCGCATACAAAAAGCCGGGCAACTGTAGTGCCCGGCTCCTGTATTAATAACGAAATACCGCTTTAGTCGCCTTCCGTCACCGGAATATTAATGGGGATAGTCCCCTGCGATTTTATCTCGTATGGAATACCGCCTTTTACGTTTTGAGCTACGGCGGGGTCGTACCCATATCCGTATATGTAGTATTTGCCATTCCGCAGCCCGGTAAAGGTGGCTGTTGGCTTTCCGTTCTCCATTACGCAGGCCACGTTCTCATCATAGCCGTCCGTCGTTTCCGATGGTGGCGTTTGCGAGGCGTACTTCAGGTAAATGACGCAGTCACTCATGTCCACGCCGTGATGCTGCGGGGTTACTTTCAGCACGGCATTGCCACCTTTCCCGCCTTTTTCTTCCCGCTGGCACCCGCCCGCCAGTAAGCCGGCGGCCAGCGCTATCACTGCGAGCATTCGTGTTGCTTTCATATACGTTGTTGTTTTTTAGTTGCCTACATATTTCTCCGGCCGGGCTTCAAAGGCTTTCTTGCAGCCTTCACCGCAAAACCACACGCTGTCGCCCTTATACACACTGTAATCGGTCCAGCTCGCGTCTTTTTCCATTTCGCATATCGGGTCGGTTTTTCCCGCCAGCACCTGCGCCTTTATATCGGCGTTGGGGGTGCTGTTATGCTTCATGTCGGTATTGTCGCCTTCTTCGGTATTACCGGCCGTCGTGCCTTCGCCACAGGAGGCGACGCCCAGTATGCCCGCAGCCAACAGGCTTATCCATAGTTGCTTCTTCATTAGTATTTATTTGTTTTAGTGGTTCGTTCCGTTCCTCTGCCGTGCAGAGCCTGCGGGTGTAAAGATACATCTGCAGCCCCAGGAACAGGGTGCCCGCCGAGAGCAAGGCTATTGCCACCAGCCACAGCGATGGGAAGTCGGCCATCAGCAGGGGCAGCACCGCTGGTGCCAGTATCAGCGCCAGCGCCAGGCCCAGCCCTGTGAGTACGTATTCCAGTTGTCTTTCTATGCGCATCGTTTTGCTTTTAGTCGCCTACTGCTGTTACGGTGAACATTTGTGCGTAGTTGTCCGCTATTTTCTTTGCATTCGCTCCTGGCATATGTATCGCGGAGAGTGTGGCGAAGTCAATTGGGTTCGGGTTGCCGAACATGCTCAGCAGGTTCGCGCTTACGTGCAGGTGCTTGGTATTCCCGTTGATTACCAGGTCTTGAGGAAAGGTAAGTGTCACTGTCCGCAGCACACTGTTAGCGCCGCTAAAGCCCCCAAGATGAAATTGCAGGAAGTTTCCCGGCTCTGTGGAGGATGGGGAAGTGCCTTCCATTTTCAGCATGATATACCCGGTTATCCAGCTCCAGAACATATTATTACCCTGGTCCAGCGCTCCTGTTTGCGCACCTGATACGTTCCGGGTACTGTCCACGCCTATCATAAATGTTACCGACTTGTAAGTGCCGTTCGGTATGGAGGATACGTCAAAAGCCAGTGTAGCGGCATCCGATTGTTTGAGCAGGTGGTAGCTTTCCGGTTCGGTATACTGCTCCCCGTTTTCTCTGTTGAATTTGATATTGCTGATGTAGTAATCAAACTTACTTACCGTAAAGGAATCGCCTGACTGATTAATGTAGGCCTGGCTGTTGAGTGCCAGGTTACTGGCGCCCACCTTGTTGGTGAACTCCATTTTTACCTTTCCACTGGCAGCTACCGGTGTTGGCTCAGGCGTTATAGGGTCTTCCTTTTTCTGGCAGGAAGAGAGTAGCAGGGCAGAGCATATACTGAGCGATAAAAAATGCGTGATCGTTTTTTTCATTACTGTGATTTTTTAAAAAGTTATTGTTATTAAAGTTACTGCTGAAGCATGAAGGAAACAGATTTCTGCTGCTGATTTCCGTCATGGTCCACTTCTACTGTTATTTGGAGCGTAGCGGCGGTAGAGGTATCTACCATATTTACATACACCCCGTTTATTGCGAAATCACGCCCGTGTACATGGTCGCTGCTGCTGTGCAGCACCGTGCCGTTGGCTTTGGTGATGGTCCACCGGTAGCCATGCACCTCTACAGGGCTGCTTACCAGTGCTTTTACCTGCACCGTATCTCCCCGCTGGTACACCGCCCCTTCTACCGTAGACTGTATATCTATCGTTATCGTTGGTTCCGGCGTGGTGGGTTCCTTTTTCCGGCAGGAGAATACCATACCTGTAACCACAACAATTAAGCCATATTTCGCTAGTTGCTTTGCAATGTTCATTTCCGATTTTTTCTCGTTTTACTGGTTCTTTTTGTTCTTAATAAGGTACTGCAGCTGCACTTCGCAGCGGGTTTTGCTCTGCACCAGTCCGCCGGCAAAGTGTTGCCATGCGGGCAGGCTGGCCATTACGCCCACCGCCAGGTTGCCGGTGTAGAGCGTTGCGCCGGCAGTAGCATATACCTGGGTGCCGCCACTATAGGTATTACGGATGCGGTAGTAATTGCTGCTGAGGTCTACCGCCGAGTATTCGTAGCGCG
>JAEUVZ010000041.1 GCA_016786665.1 Flavipsychrobacter sp. | reverse complement strand
ACGAAGATTACCGTCTGTCGCCGAGTATTCGTAGCGCGCACCGGCCTGCGGCAGCAGCGATATGCTGCCTGTTTCCAGCCAGTAGAAGCCGGTAAGCGCGCCATTCACCCGGTCTCCATAGCGGTAGTCGCGCGTATTGGTAGTGCAGTAGCGATACGATGCGTCCGCGTTCACCCCGGCTTTACCGGCACGCAGGGTATAGTTAATGTTGGCCACCAGGTCCCACGAGCCCGTGCCGGGCTGCATATTGCTGAGTATTATGCCTTCGGTGTTCACCACGTCGTTGCGTCCCGTTGGGGCCTTTATTCCGCCGCCGGCCAGCAGGGTATGCAGCACGCGGCTGTCGCTGTCGCGGGTGTCCAGCACCATATAGTTGGCCAGCACACGCACATCGCCCAGTCCATCCATCAGCACCGTCTCCGTTGGTTCTACCGCCGTGTTGTACACATAAGGCACAAAGGCGAATACCTGTAGCCGCCGCAGTGGATAGAATCTCCCCCAGGCAGTAATGCTGCGCGTGTAGTTGGCCGACTCTACCGGCGTTGCAGCGCCCGTCATCACCGGGTGCGTGCTGTTGAATTGCTGGTATTGTGCCGACAGGCCAATGAAATGGTCGTTGAACCGGGGCAATATCCCCAGGTAGCTACCCGATGCGCCGCCGCATACATCGCAGGCCAGGGCCTGCATATGTGCGCCAACTACGCATAGCAGCAGCAGTGTATGCTTCATACGCTTACGCTGTATTATCCGTAAATAATGGCTGTAAAATAATGTTCCTGTATCGCGCTCCGCATGTGGGTATAGCGTTCCCCGCAGCTTGCGCTGCTACAGGCTCGCGTCTATACCAGGTACAGGCTCGCGGCCGGGCACACGTAGGCGACGAAGATTAAGCCTGGGGCGGATGGAATATATCTGCGGAAAAGGAAATGCCGCCCGGGGCGGTATAATGGCAATTGTGCGGAAGAGCGGCATCGGCAGGCCATGAGCGGAGCGCCCATACTTCAGGAAGCACGCAGGCGGTAAAGAGCGCTACCTCTTCCTGCTGCTGTTTGCTTTCTTTCTCCTGTTGTTCGTTGGCCTTTTTCAGTTGTTTGTTCAGCTGGCACTTACCGTTGCACTTCAGTTTGGGTTTGTTGCGGTTTTCGCAAAGGTTACGCGCTATGTAGTCTTTGTTCAGGCGGTACATACCTATAATACCCAGCTGCGCCGCGCACTGAAGCAGCAGGCAAAGACTCACTATTATGGCAATACTCTTTCTCAAAGTTCCGGGGCCAAAGTTAGTGCACCACAGCATACCAGCCAAACCGAATGACAAACATCATCACGCAACACACTGCCGGCAAGCCCCACTACATGACGGTTACAATCAGTAAAAATCAGTAAATTTGAATATGCAACCAAGTGTCGAGCAACATTTGCCGGGAATAAAACAACTCATGCTACAGTATGGGGTGGAGCGGGCATACCTGTTCGGGAGTGCTGCCAAAGGCACCATTACAGAAAAGAGTGATGTGGATTTCATCATCAAGTTTCCTGACGACATGCACTATACCACTTATTCTGATAACTACTTTGCACTTGCGGAGGCCCTGGAGTCATTGCTACAAAGAGATGTAGACCTGGTAACAGAAAAAACCCTTAAAAATCCATATCTCCTCCAGGCAATAGAAAAAAGCAAACTACAGCTTATATGAGTCCTGAATAGAAAAAATTACTTCTGGACATCGCACAGGCCATATACCACATCGATATACATTTGGAGGGGCGGCGGGTTTTCGAAGAGTTTGCCGGCAATATCACAATGCGGCGGGCGGTGGAACGGGAACTGGAGATAATAGGTGAGGCTACCAACAATTTACTGAAGATGGATTCGGTACCTGTTATTTCGTTTGCCCGGGAGATCGTTCCCTTGCGCAATAGGGTGATTCATGCTTACGATGCAGTTGATGAAACCATCGTTTGGAAGGTAGTAGTGAAAGATATTCCGCTACTGCAAACCGAAGTGGAAGCGTTACTCAAAACATAATAAACTGCGTTATCCGCCCGTCCTGCTGGTCGGAGCCGGCACGACATAAACTCCCATAGCATCAGCGCGATGTCCCTGTGTCAAGCGTATCACGAGCAGAAGCGCCTGTCCCGCGTTGTCACTGCGAGGCACCAAGCAGTCTAACCACGCGTTCTTGTCCATAAATCAAGCAGGCATGACATCGGCATATTAATGAATGAAACGAATTCGCCCGGTCGGAGACCAGCTCGCCTGTATAGACACGGGTGCCCTTCGGAACACCCGCGCCTGTGGGGCTCCTTTACTTCTAGCTTAGTTCTCCTTTTTCAGCCAGTAAAAATGACTCCCATTTGTAT
>JAEUVZ010000038.1 GCA_016786665.1 Flavipsychrobacter sp. | reverse complement strand
ATGAGCGACTTCCTCCGGCTTGGTCAGAAAACCGGCGCTTAGTAGAATAGAGAACTGCGAAACCCAACAAACCACGCAGCGCTGGCCACCGAGCCCGGCGGAGCCGCATGGCGTAGGGCCGCCTTTTCTTTTGGTACTTTTCTTTTGGTGGAGCAAAAGAAAAGTACAAGCGTGCCGGGTCGGACAACAAGAGGAGGAAACCACATTTGAAAAATCCACGCACTTTTTCAAGCGCTCCCCCTTGTTTTTAGGGGGAGAGGCCAGGCCGAGGGGGGGCCAAGCGGCCGGGCAAAAATGGCATAAGAAACTCCTCAAAACATCTGCATGTGGATATCTCCCGCACACCCAACACCACCCCTTTCGTACCTTTACATGGCACACCAGGCTCCACTTCCCTCCACGGAGCCACACCACGGAGCCACACCTCGGGAGCACCTTCCTGCCTCCCGCTACAAACCGATTTTTCACTAAAAACCAACCATATATGCCCCTTCACAAAACCAGCCAGAAAGAAAAGGCTAAGTACATCTACCTCACTACCGAGAAAACACAAAAAGAAATTGCCGACATGGTCGGCGTCACCGCGCACACCCTGTCCGCCTGGGTACGGAAAGGCGAATGGGCCCGCATCAAGCGCGAAACCTTCTATTCGCCCGAGCAGGAGATACACAACCTCTACGAGGAACTGCGGCAGATAAACAAGAACATCCAGGCACGCCGCCCGGAAGAGCGCTACAGCAACAAGCAGGAACTGGAGGCTAAAACCAAGATACTCGCACTCCTCTCCGGCCCGTTGCGCAAAACCGGCGACAAATGGAGAAACATTACTCCCGAAGTAGACTGTGAACCGGAAGAAGAATCCGCCTTATCCGGAAAGCCGGCAAAGCGCCAGTTCAGCGCCGCCGAACTTCGCAAGTACTACGAAAAGGTCGCCTATTGGTATGTCATGGCCGACATGGGCGCTAAGAAAGATGCCGGCGAACCAATATCCATGGGAGGCCCCGGCTACGAACACATTCTCCATTCGGAAGCGAAGCAAAAAAAGCGCGAGGAGGAAGAAAAGAAAAAAAGCCGGAACCACACCCTCTATCGCCAGCAGCCTCCAAAGCCCATGTAAGTAAAATGTAACTAAACGAAACCATCTGTCCCCATCCCGAAACTATACCCTGGCTATACTGTAATTGTCTGTTTACAAGCTGCTGGTTAAATGAAAGCCTATGTAACCATAATGTAACTAAAACCCCCAACCCCTCACCAGTAGCGGGGGGGGCTTACGTCTCCCCACCGTCCTTGCGAGCACAGCGAAGCAACCTCACCCCCCGTTCTTGCCCAGCCACCCAGCCACGCTCCCATATTCCCCCTTTGCGCGTGAGCGAAGGGGATGTCCCCACAATCTCACAAAAAGCCCCCTTCAGGGGGTTGGGGCCGACCCAACACCAATCACCCACCCAAACCGTCCTTGCGAGCACAGCGAAGCAACCTCACCCTCACGTTCTTGCCCACGCCACCCAGCCACACTCCCATATTCCCCCTTTGTGCGCAGGCCTTGTGCGTGAGCGAAGGGGGTTAGGGGGATGTCCTCACCCCCCGTTCTTGCCCAGCCACCCAGCCACGCTCCCATATTCCCCATTTTGTGCGCCGGCCTTGTCCGTGAGCGAAGGGGGTAGGGGGATGTCTTCACCCCAGGTTCTTGTCCAGCAGCCCAGCCACACACCCATATTCCCCCTTTGTGCGCCGCCCTTGTGCGTGAGCGAAGGGGGGTAGGGGGATGTCCTCACCCCACGTTCTTGCCCAGCCACCACATACACAATCCCACAAGAAGCCCCCTTTAGGGGGTTGGGGGCCGACCCCCACCAATCACCACCCTGGTATTGTCATTCTTTATATAAATAATGGGGAAAATTTTGGCCCCGATAAAAAAATTGGTTTTATTACCTTTGCCCGGCGTTCACTTAATCTATTAATGCTGCGGGAAGAACCGATAAAAGTAAAAAGGCAGGCACTGCCGGTAGCCCGGGTGCGGGACTATAGCCAGTTGCTCAAGCCCAACTTGAGCATTATGGTCGTCTTTTCCAGCGTCATAGGCTACCTGCTGGCACCCGGTGTCGTGTTCGATCTCACTTACGTAGTTCTACTCTTTGCCGGGGGCATACTGGTTACCGGCGGAGCCAATACCATCAACCAGATACTGGAGCGCGAAGGCGATGCGCTCATGGTCCGCACTCAGCTCCGTCCCATCCCCGATGGCCGCATGGGCCTGGTCGAGGCTTGGCTAGTAGCAGCCGTTTCCGGCCTGGGTGGCGCGCTCATCTTAGGTTATTTCTTCAATCCGCTCGCGGGTATCCTCAGTCTTATATCCCTGCTGCTCTATGGGTTTGCCTACACTCCTATGAAGCGGGTGCACCCCATAGCCGTACTGATAGGAGCCATTCCCGGTGCCTTGCCGCCGTTGTTGGGCTGGGTTGCCGCTACCGGTACCCTCACCGGCACACTGGGCCTCGGCGGCTGGGTATTGTTCCTCATTCAGTTCTTTTGGCAGTTTCCGCACTACTGGGCCATTGGCTGGGTGGGTTACGATGAGTACAAGAAGGCGGGCATCAGTATGTTGCCCTCGCAGGAGCGTACTTCCAGGTTCACGGCGCTGCAGTGTATGTTCTACAGTATCATCCTCATTCCGCTGGCTATAGTGCCCCGTGTGGTAGAGCTTACCGGCAATATCGGTATGCTGGTGATGATAGCCTGCGGCATACTGTACTTTGCAGCCTCCGTTAATTTTTACCGCAAAAACGATTACGCATCGGCCAAAAAGGTGATGTATGCGTCATTTATATATCTGCCTATAGTATTGTTAGCCCTATTGATAGATAAGTTGTAAGAAGATGGAACGAGCAATGCCAAGCACCGAAAGAAAAAAAATACACCCCCACAAGTTCGCTATGTGGGTGGCTATATGCAGCATCATTATGATGTTCGCCGGCCTCACCAGTGGCTACATCGTGCGCCAGTCGCAGGGAAACTGGGTTTATTTCAGCCTGCCGTCATTGTTCTATGTATCTACCGGCCTTATCGCCGCCAGTAGTGTCACCATGTTCCTGGGCGTAAGGGCCTTTAAGCAGCGGGCTATGCCGCGCTTCCGGATGCTCATTTCTTTAACCCTGCTGCTCGGTATTGGCTTTGCGGTTTGCCAGTGGTATGGTTTTGAACAGCTTTGGGCTAGTGGCATCAAGGTGGCGGGCAACCCCAGCGAGTCGTTCCTGTTTATTATCGCCGGCATGCACGGATTACACATAATAGGTGGAATAATTGCTTTATTAATTGTATTTTTCCGCGCATTTAGAACTAAGGTAAAAGTCTATAATGCTACAGGCCTGGAAGTAATGGCTACTTACTGGCACTTTGTAGATGTATTGTGGATTTATTTATTTGTGTTCTTTCTGGCAAATCAATAAAATTGTTTCGAAATTCGCACCCAACTAACTTAAAAACACAACGACGCAACTTTTAAACTAATTTATGGCACAAGCTCAAGCAACTACAGCACAAGAACCTAAGGTATGGGGTGGAGGGCGCTCGCCCTTCAACGTGAGTTATGGTAAGATAATGATGTGGCTCTTCCTGTTATCGGATGCGTTTACCTTTTCTGCATTCCTCATTTCTTATGGTACCAAGCGTTTCTTCAGCGATGTGTGGCCCGACCCAAACAAGGTGTTCCACGCATTCCCGTTCATGGGCCATGCCGATTTGCCGCTCGTATTCGTGAGCTTAATGACCTTTATCCTCATCATGTCTTCGGTTACTATGGTGTTGGCGGTACACGCCGGGCACTATGGCGATAAGAAGGGCGTTATTAAGTGGATGCTCTGGACTATTGTAGGGGGTATCGCGTTCCTCGCCTGTCAGGCTTGGGAGTGGACCCACTTAGGCCACCTTACCGGCGGTCTGTGGGGCACCTTTACCGACCCCGCCAGCACTATCCAGTACAGCCAGTACTACGATATGGCCAAGCCCGAGGTCGCCGCTATTATCAACCAGGGGGGCACAGCCGCGCTCAATCCTACGCACAACTTCTTTAGTTTCTTCTTTACCATTACCGGTTTCCACGGTTTCCACGTACTCTCTGGTGTGGCGCTGAATGTAATGATACTGGTCAATACCGTTAACGGCACCTACGAGCGCCGCGGTCACTACGAGATGGTAGAGAAGGTAGGTCTTTACTGGCACTTTGTAGATCTGGTTTGGGTATTCGTATTCACTTGTTTCTACCTCCTCTAATCCGGCAATTTTCACAACCTAACTAATTAAAGAACATGTCAGCACATAATCACGATAGCAATAACATTCAGCACCTGTACGAGGGCGACCAGTCTAAGCTCTACTCAGGTATCATGTCGCATCACTCCGACGTAAAATCACCCGAAAGCAAGAAGCAGATCAAGCGTATCTGGAGGGTGTTTTGGATACTGCTGGTCATCACCGTGGTAGAAGTAAGCTTCGGCCTTGCTTTCAGCTACACCATGTCCCGCGCCATCCTCAACTCTATATTCCTTATACTCACCGTTGTTAAGGCCGCATGGATTGTTTCCGTATTCATGCACTTAGGCGATGAGAAGAAGAGTTTTATGGCAATGGTATTAATTCCGCTCACACTCTTTATATGGTTTATCATCGCCTTCCTGGCCGATGGTAGTTTCTGGCTGCATATGAATAATACGCACCCGTAAAGCAAACAGTACTAATGACAAAAAAGAGCGTTTACAAAGGCTTTTTAATAGTAATGGCGGTGGCAGTTTTGCTGCCGCTTTGCTTATCTATCATTACCCGCATCAAAACGAAGGGGGTCAATAAGATACCGGAATACTACCTGCCCGAGCGCGTTGACAGCGCTATGCACGATGGTAAGATGGTGTACGATACTACGTTCCACCAGGTAGCCGACCTCCGGCTCATCAACCAGTTCAGCGACGAGGTATCGCTGAACGAGGATTTGAAGGGAAAGATACTGGTGGTGAATTTCTTCTTTACCGATTGCCCCACTATATGCCCGCGGCTCACCGGCAACATGAAGCTGCTGCAGAAAGCATTCAAAAAGCGCGACCTGGGCATACACCTGGTTTCCATTTCCGTTAACCCCGAGGCGGACAGCTTCCGCAGGCTGCGGGCTTTTGCCGACAGCTACGGCGTTAACCACGATACCTGGTGGTTCCTTACCGGCAACCGGAAGGATATCTACAACTTCGCCCGCAACGAGCTGCGGGTAACCATGCAGCCGGGAGATGGCGGGCTCGACGATTTTATCCATACCAATAAGTTTGTGGTGCTCGACAGGGACCGCCACATCCGCGGGTACTACGATGGGCTCGACTCCGCCGCCGTGCGCCAGTGCGCCGATGATGTGATACTGGTAACGATGGAAAAGAAGAAGAAGCGCCCTTAGCCCTTGTCCATAGGAATTAATTATACTGTTCTTATTGCCCGCAATCCTATATTTGCGAAAACTTTTTCTAACAGGTAAAATGGTCCCCTGCGGGCCGCCAGGGTATATGCTCACACCATCTTTTAAGAAGAACGACAAGCGGGCTCGCTTACTTATTTACACGTTTTCAGTGGTTGTATTCCTGGTGGTGGCCTCGCTCTCGCGCGTCCACCTGCAGGTAGATCTCGGCTTCGACCCCCACGTGTTCGCGCTGGCCAACGCGGTCATCAATTCGGTAGTGTCCATCCTGCTCGTTTGGGCGCTCATAGCCATAAAGCAGAAGAATTACGAAACCCACAAGCGGCTAATGATGTGGGCCATGGTGCTCTCTATACTGTTCCTGGTGTCTTATATTGCCCACCACCTGCTGGCGGGTGAAACCCCATACGGCGGCCAGGGTACCATCAAGTATGTCTATTACGTGATACTGGCTACCCATATACCACTGGCGGCCATCATATTGCCCTTCATCCTCTTCACGGCCTACCGCTCGCTTATAGGCGAGTACGACAGGCACAAGAAGCTGGCGCGCTACACCTGGCCGCTGTGGCTCTATGTAAGCGTTACGGGTGTGTTGGTGTATATCCTCATTAGCCCCTACTATACTTAGGCGCCCCTATACGGGTGTTCACCGATGTTTGCGGGTGTTTCACCTTTTTGAAGTAAATTTGTACGAACCGGGAAATTACTTTTGGTATGATAAAGCGATTGATTTTGGTAGTGGTGCTGGCAGCTTCGGTGCAGCAGGGTTTTGCGCAGGGCTGTGTAGTATGTACCAAAACCGCTGCAGGGCTGGATAGCAAGGCAAGCAGGGGGCTCAATGCCGGTATCTTATACCTGGCAGGCCTGCCGCTGGTATTGCTGGGCACTATTGGCTATGTATGGTACCGGAACAACCGGAACTCCTCATAAGCTGCCGTTCCCTTCCCGCCCTTTTTAGTAACACTGTATATCTTCTTGGTACATGAAAAAGGGCTTTTTACTTTTTACCGTTTCTTTAGTGGTAGTGCTGGCAACATCGTGCGGGCCGCGGATGCATAAGCCGGAAGCGGAATCTTTGCAGGTGCCCGTGGGCGAGTTTAACGCAGTAGACATAGGCGCGCACGCCGATGTGTACGTTACGGTAAAGGAAGGCGCAGCTCCGTCGCTGGTGCTGAAAGGCTACGCCGATGTATTGCACGATATCAGTACCGAAATAAAGGACAATACTCTATACATAGAGGGCGACCGCGGTTTTCATTTCAGTATCACCGAGGGCTTTAGCGATAAACCCCGCATAGAGATAACGGTAAGTTCGCTCAGTGGCCTCGAGCTATCAGGTGCGGGCGATGTGCGCATCAATGGTATCATACAGTCAGCCCGCTTCAATCTCGATTTATCCGGCATTGGCGAGGTGAAGATAGATGAGCTGAATGCCGATGAGCTGAGCGTATCGGCCAGCGGCGGCGGCGATGTGGAGATAAAGAAGGGCATAGTGCGCCGGGCCGAGTATGAGCTGAGCGGCGCAGCCGATGTAAAGACGTACGGGCTGCAGTGCCGCGATGTGTCCGTCTCGGTTTCAGGGGCGGGCGATGTGAAGCTTTCCGTCTCCGATAACCTGGATGTACAGATAAGCGGCGCCGGCGATGTGAAGTACAAAGGCAACCCCGTGGTTACAAAAAATGTATCAGGTGCGGGCGACATCACCCAGGTCAATTAACATTCTTTTTGGTGCGATATTTGTTATTTTTAGTAGTAAAATAACAGGGATAATGAAGAAGTATTGGCAGCGGCTCGCACTACTATTGGCAATCATTTTTGGCATTCAGCAGGTAGCATCGGCTCAGGCCGACCCCATAGAGCGGGTGTGGCTGAATGGCGCTAAAAGCGGGAAGGTACAGATATACAAAGCGAAGAATGGGAAGTACTACGGAAAGATAGTGTGGCTGGCCGAGCCCAACCGTGATGGTAAACCCAAGCTGGACATCAATAATCCCGATAAAAGCAAACAAAGCGAACCCCTGATGGGCATGCTGATACTGAAAGGGTTTAAAAAGGACGGCGATACCTACGAGGACGGCACCATATACGACCCCAAGAACGGCAAAACCTATAGCTGCAAAATGACGCTGAAAGGCAAAACGCTGGAAGTGCGCGGCTACGTAGGGGTCTCCATGTTGGGCCGTACCGATACGTGGACCATTGCGGAGTAGCGGCTCTGTTATTGGTCTTTCATAATAAAGCTCACTTCTCCGTTGCGCTCCATGTAGGCGGTCTCTATTTTATCCAGGCTATCTACACCGTTCATCCGCAGGCGTTCCATTATGTCGTTTTCGCTGATGAGGGCGCGCACCATATTTTGCTCCTGTAGCTTACCTTTCTCGTAAAGCAGCAGTTTTTCGCCTTTCACCCAGCTCCCGAAGCCCTTATATTTCAGGCTCAGGTAGCCGAAGAGCCGGTGGGTAAGCGCCAGCACGGTGCAGGCCGCCAGCCCCGATGAGTAGGTGATGTCGCCTATCACCGCCTTGGCCATGATGGCGCCCAGCAGTATGGCCAGCGTATTGTCAAACGGCGACTTCATGCTGAACGAGCGCCGCCCCGACAGGCGTATCAGTGCCAGCACTACTATAAAGGTTATAAAGGCTCTTATGCTCATCTGCAGCATGGTATGCTGCCCTTCAGAAGGCCCCCAGAAGGTGTGTAATAGTTCCTGGTTCATGCGGTGCTAAAGATAAAGAAGAAGCCGCAGTCGTGCGGCTTCCTATATTGGCTGGTATCAGTAAAATGCTTAGCTGTTGGTCGCCCGGTTCTGCTGGGTATCCTGGCGTTGCGGGTTCATTTCATCTTTGGGGGTTACGTCGGGTTCTTCGGTATGCATTGGCGTAGTGGTGCTGCGGCTCACGTCGGTCTTCTCCGGTGCCTGGCTTTGGTGGCCGGCGTTGCGGTCGTCTTCCTTGCTGGTTTTGCGGGAGGCCTGTCCGCCCTTCTTACCCGCCGCGCGCGCCTCTTCCGATGTCCACTCGTGGGCAACCCCTTTTTTGTGTGCGGCCTGGCCGCCTTTGCTCGCTATGGCTCTCTGCTGCTCGGGGCTCATGGAAGCAAATCCCCGGTTAGAGATCCTGCTTTGTTTTTGCCCATCCTTTTTCTCGTTCATATCGTTGCTTGTTTGTGCCATTGTTCTGATTTTTACTTGGTTAGCATGTCCTTTTGCCTGTTTAGCCTAAAAGGCTATGCCAGTACCACAGGGTCAGCTACCTCATCAGTATTGTTATCTATAAGGTAGATTGTTATATGTTACCCCTAATGACAATGCATCTGCTGTATCCATTTTCCACAGTAGCGACAGCCTTCCAGGCGCTGCATTTGTAGAACTTAATACACATCAGCTAGCTGCCCTACAGGCCATGTGTTTATGTTCACTATCCACACAACGGATGGAACAAACTAATGGGTTATGCACAGCTTTTACAGCGATTGCTCACAATAAGGGCTTGCAACCCACCAAAATTTTCCCGTTTCTGAAACTGACAAAGGCATGACAAAGCTATCTTTGCGTAGCAATATGGAAGCACCACAACAACCGGCACCAAAGAGTAAATGGAAGCTCTGGCTCAAGCGAGTGGGCTTTTGGGGTTTTATGTTTTTCCTGGTAAAGGGACTGGTTTGGATAGCCGTGTTCGCCGGCTTGCTGAAGAGTTGCGATTAGTGGCTCCGCTCAGTAAGGGTGGGCATAAGTTTGGTAGCATGCCAGGTAATGACCACGGAGAATACAATAGGCATAGTGGCGGGTGTGCTTACCGGTATGGCGGCATTGCCCCAGTTGGTAAAGGTTATCCGTGAGCGAGATGGCCGGCAGCTCTCGCCCGCCATGCTGCTGGTGCTGGTGTCCGGCCTCAGTTGCTGGGTAGCCTACGGGGTGCTGCGCGAGGACTGGCCCGTGATTATTACTAATGCCTTTTCCGCTTTCATCAATACTTCCATTCTCATACTGCGGCAGGTGTACCTGAAGAAGTAATATGGCTCAAGGGTTGCGGGTGTTTTATAATTTGTTTATTTTTATAATTCAATCGCTCCTATGAAAAAAATGCTTACCCTCTTGGCGTGTATTCTTGCCTTTACTCATAGCCAGGCTCAAAACTGGAATCTTATTAATGCGGGAGTTACCCGGTATTTTGTAAACAACCATCATTACCTGAGAGCGATAGCTATAGACTCGGTAACAGCCCATGGCGCCGACCTGTACTATTATCCGTACCGGAGCGGACGACAACCATCCCCTCCCCTCATGGACCCGGAAGATACAGCAGGGAGCTGGATAGGTATGGTTGTGATAAAGAAGAACGATGGTCGCTTCCTTATCCCCAACTACTGGAATGATACCATTGAGATTCGCAGCCTGGCGAACGTAGGCGATAGCTGGACTTTTTATCAGGACTCGAGCACCAAATATTATACGGCCACGATAATAGCCACCGACACAATGACGCTGCCGGGTGGCCTCGACTCCGTGAAGCGCATTCAATTATTGGCATACGACAATGGAGTATTGCAAACGGCCGATTCGTTTCACCAGGCGGAGATAGTG
>JAEUVZ010000009.1 GCA_016786665.1 Flavipsychrobacter sp. | reverse complement strand
CCCTACGTGTTGTTAACAACTGCATTTATTACTGAAGTTTGCTATTCAGATCTTTTCAACCGTCCCCCCGCTACCGCAAGTCTGCGACTTGTGGTAACAAATAATGGCAGTTTGCAACTGCCGAGCGCCACTGGCGCAAGTACCCCCACTGGCGCAGGTCTTCCGCAGGGTGACCTGTGCCTACACAAGTAACCGGTCTCAAACCGCCCCCCCATGCCGGGCGTAGACCCCGTCTATGGTCCTCTCCGGCTGCCGGTCTCCAGGTCGGCGAGGCTCACCCGCTGTGCTGACCACCCCAGCAGAAAAAACTGCTCCTTCGGAGTGTTTGTTCTGCATCCCCTCCTAAAAACAGGAGGGGAACCAAATAAACTACCTTCAAAAGACTTATTCTAAAAAGCTCTCCTCCTGTTCTTAGGAGGAGTACCCTTGCGCAGCTTGGGGGAGGTGGTCAGCACAGCGAACCTATCAGAACCAAACAACCCAAAACACACCCACCACCCAGTTCCCCTCCTGTTTTTAGGAGGGGATGCCGGTAAAAAAGCGAAGCCATTTTTTACCGGCTGGGGTGGTCAGCACAGCACACCTATCAGAAGCAAACGGGCAAAAAAATCCATCTTATCCACAAAACAACTCAACTCATACCTCAATTACCTAATTTGTAGCGTGCGTGCAAACAGAACACATAACATCTTTCCACTTAACAGCAATCGCCGCGCCCTGCGCAACAACGGCACTCCTGCGGAAGCCGCACTATGGAACCTGCTAAAGAACAGCCAGCTACAGGGGCGCAAGTTCAGACGGCAGCATAGTATTGAGAATTTCATTGCAGACTTCTACTGCCCGTCAGAAAAGTTGATAGTAGAACTGGACGGGCAGGTGCATTATGAACCGGGGCAAGCCGAATATGATGCAGCCAGGGATGCACGATTAAAAGAACTTGGCTTTACGATCCTTCGTTTTGAGAATAAGCTGGTGTTTGATGAAACTGAATATGTGCTGGAGTGTATTGCCCGGGCTTTCAGGAAGCTTACTTAGCTCATTCGCCGTGCCGACCACCCCGGCCTGCGGCCACCCCTCCTAAAAACAAGAGAGGAACCAAACAAACTACCCTCAAAAAAGACTTATTCTAAATAGCTCTCCTCCTGTTCTTAGGAGGAGTACCCTTGCGCAGCTTGGGGGAGGTGGTCAGCACAGCACACCTATCAGAACCAAACAAGCCCAAAACACACCCACCACCCAGTTCCCCTCCTGTTTTTAGGAGGGGATGCCGGTAAAAAAGCGAAGCCATTTTTTACCGGCTGGGGTGGTCAGCACAGCGAACCTATCAGAACCAAACAACCCAAAACACACCCACCACCCAGCTCTCCTCCTGTTTTTAGGAGGAGTCCCCTTGCGCAGCTTGGGGGAGGTGGTCAGCACAGCGAACCTATCAGAACCAAACAACCCAACACACACACCACCACACAGGAAGCCCCTGTGGATATCTCCCACCACCTCCCACCCCAAAAAACTCGTATATTACACTAACAGCGAAGCCACCAGAAAAAGCCACCCAAAGCAAAATGTAACTGTCTGTAAATGCCTGGCCCTATGCTGTACTTGTCTGCTGCTATCCTGTAAGTGTATGTAAACAAAAATGTAAGTAAAATGATAACAAAACCAACCAAAATGGCACTATAAAAAACATAAAAAACTGACAATCAACTCTTTACAAAAAAAATCCTCCACTTATCAATGTAACTATACTTACATCACCTGCCGCAATACCCCCTGCAAATAGCCGCAACTGCCCACCCTGCCCTTATAGCCGGCCGACTATCTTTGACTAAAGAACCACCAACACCATGCAGCTAAAAAAGATATGGGCGAACCTCGCCGTCGCCAACCTCGACCGCACCACGAAGTTCTACACCGAACTGGGCTTCACCCCCAATGGCAGCTCCCCCGACCTCACCAGCTTCCGGGCCGGGGAGGATGGGTTCATTATTCACTTCTTCCGGGGCGAGGTGCTGAAAGCCAATGTAGATATGACGCCCGCCGACCTCAGCCAGGGAAACGAGATCATCTTCACCCTCTCCGCCGATAGCCGGGAGGAAGTGCAGCAGTGGGAGCAGGCCGTGCGCCAGGCGGGCGGCAGCATTGTATCGCCCAGCCGGGAGTTTGGAGCGGGCTACTACGGCCTCGTCTTCGCCGACCCCGACGGGCACCGCTTCAATGTCTTCCATATGTAGGCCCAGGCCCATCCATTCCTGAAACAGAATGTCCGTTGCTGAAGTTGTTGTAATGCAAGAGGTTAGCCAGTGCTAATTTCATAGAAATAAAAAATTTATGAAACGCATCATCTACACCTTAGTGGCGGCAGCCGTAGGCTTCACCGCCTGCCGGAAAGAACAACCGGCTTCCCCCATAGCCATGGCAGAGTCGGCCTCCTTTACCGATGCCGACTTCACGGCAGCCAAAGCCAGCCCGGGAAGCAACAAGAAAAATACGGACAACAGCCTGGAATGGGACTACGACCTGGTCATAAAAAAGCTGAAGAACGACCGCTACAAGGTAGGTATGCGCGTTCATGGACTGCGCTCCATGGGCTCCCGCCTGGGCGATGATCAAAACGACTTGCTGCGCGCAGCCATCACCGGTATAGTACTGGCTATTAACAATACCAAGGAGAAGGCCGAAGTACCCCTGGACGTAGTGCTCAACAGCGACGACGTGAACGGTAAAGTATTCAGCTTCCCTGAGTTTACCTACAAGGGCGATCTGGACTACGAACTGGTGAACGTAAAGAGCACCTTCAAGTTAAAGGGTGGCAGCATCACCGTAAAGGACAACTCTACCTTTACCTTAGGCGGCTCTACCATCACGGTAAGCGGCGGCAACCTGCAGTTTAAAGAGAACAGCAGCTTTGTACTCCCAACCGGCAGCACCGTAACAGTGAACAGCGCGAAAGTAGAAACCAACTTCGCCATCCTGTTTGAAGGTATCGGCAAGGGCGGCAGTTGCGGCAACGATGATGATTTCTTCCTGCTGCCAAGCGGCCACCCCACTGAGCAAGACCCGGTGGTGAAAAAAGTAACCTTCCCCAAGACGGACGATGGTAAAGTAATGCGCATTACCGTGGCCGGAGACCCTGCGGAAGCGGTAACCAGCGTATGGTACACACCCGCCGCCTACCCCGACCCCAACAACCCGGATGTGCTGGTACAACCTGCGCCTATCCAGTTTCACAAAAGCGAACCGAGCGATAAAAAAATTGGTATCTGCTGCTACGATGCCTGCCTGACCAAAGAAAACGGCAGCAACTACTTCTGCGGCACCACCAGCCACTTTAAGCCAGCCGATTTCAATGCCGACGGACCCGGCTGGGCACGTATCACCCTGAAAATTGCGCAATAATAGATTGCATTTGCTTATAGTTACAGACCAGGGCCCGGGCATACGCCCGGGCTCTCTATTTTGCTATCTTAGCGGGTAAAATATTCCGCCATGGCCATAGCGCATTTCACCCCCGCCAACCGCACTACCATCAACTGGGCCAGCGGCACCAGCACCGAAATATTCATCTACCCCTCAGATGGAAACTTTGCCACACGCGATTTCATTTTCCGCATCAGCACCGCCACGGTGGAGGCGGAAGAGTCTGTATTTACCCACTTTCAGGGCATTACCCGCCACCTGATGATACTGAAGGGCCACCTGGAACTGGTGCACGAGGGGCGGTACACCCGTCACCTGCAGCCCTACGACCAGGATACCTTCTCCGGCGAGTGGGCAACACGCGCCAAAGGCAAGGTGACTGACTTTAACCTGATACTGAAAGAGGGAGCAACCGGCTCGCTGGAGCACGAGCACCTGGAAGCGGGAAAGACGGCGGCGTTTACCGGCACTACGGGTTACGATTTCATTTACATAGCTTCCGGGTCCGCCCGGTTAAGCAATGGAGCGCTTGCCAGCGCCGGCGACCTGTTGCACCTGGGCCAGGACGACGAGCTGGACCTGCAAGCCCAGGAGTGCTGCGACCTCGTGATGATAGAGGTAGTACCCGGCTAGCCCTTCCGCAACGCTACTCCGCGCACTCCTTATTGCGAAACTGTATCATGCGCTTAATAAGTGCCAGCGGTAGTGGTTCGCTATGCGGAAACTGTATGGCCGATTTGCTCACCTTAAGCCCTTCCAGTTCTTTTGCGAACTTTTCCTGGAAGGCGGCGCTCCAGGGGCTGGAAAGTGTAATATGCTTAGCGAAGGCGCAATAGTACACCAGGAATTTTTTTCCTGTTTTAAAGGCCGGCACCTGGTAGCTGATAACCTCTTCTGCACCGGGAGCTACATCGTGCACTATGGTGCGTATAGACTGCAGTCGCTCCTGTACCACTGCCGGGAAGGCCTGGTGGTATTCATCTATCGTGCGGTAGTCGGTTTTGGCCATGAGAGTGGTATTTTAATAATGCGCCTGCTAAAGATATACATTTCCCATAGCAGTATTAGCCAGTACCGAATGTGCATAAAAATGGGACGGGCCCGATGCTGATACACCGGGCCCGTCCTTAAAAATCTATCCCTGCTTTTAAGGCAACAGCGTTATAACGCCCACATTGGTTTCTACACCGTAGGAAACCTGCACATTGGTCATAGTGTATGGCTGCAAACCGAGGATGCCGGGTTCTACCCAAAGGGTGTACATCCCTTCAGCTAGTCCGCCAAACATAAAAAATCCGTTTGCATCAGGTATAGCGCTGAGGGTGTCATTCCCTACAATAGCATACACAGTGGCCATAGCTTGCAATGGCATTATGTACCCCTTTACACGGCCATTGGTCAGCTCACTGTAAGCCCTTATTACTGGTTTCAGTTTGTAAGCCCCATTACCGGTTTGAACAATCGATTTACCAGCGTCAAAGTCTAGCCAGAAAGTGTAAGACCCATTAGCTACCAAGGTTTCCTTCAGGTTCAGTTTCAGCCCGCTCTCCTGTGCAGAGGGCGTGCCAAGGTCGTAGCTCGCACCGTTTATCACTACAGAGTTATTACTGCCCAGCACCAGGCGTATCTGGCTTACTTTACCCGCCGGTACCGTTGTTTCCATCAGCAGTGTGTCTATTCCGTTACTAAACTCAAGCAAATCATACACACCGGGGCGAATGGGCGCTACCGTTACGGCACTGCTGCCTTCCATAGTGATCACCACTTGTTGTATATCCACATACACATGGTCGTAGTCACCGGGGCCGTCAGTAAGCCTCATGGCTACTTTGGCGGTGCCTCCGGTGGTATTTACGTCTTCATTTTTATCCTTTTTACACGCCTGCGTAGCCAGCAGCATACAGCAGAATAATACGGGAGCCAGTATCTTTTTCATAAATCACTTTTTAACAATCAGTAAATAAAAACCATGCCGCGTATGCTTAACCATATCATCATCAATTAGTTAGCGAGGCAGGAAACCGGGCACACCTTTTATACCCATCAGCTATATGACCAACGATGTATATGATGTGCTGATAGTGGGTGGCAGCTATGCGGGTATGCAGGCGGCGCTTACCCTGGCGCGCTCGCTGCGGAAGGTGTTGGTAGTGGATGCCGGGAAACCCTGCAACCGCTATGTACAAAACGCCCACAACCTGCTGATGCACGATGGCGACAAGCCCGACGACATAGCGGCCGCTAGTAAAGAACAGGTACTCACCTACCCCGGTGTGGCCTACAAAGAAGCAACCATAGAGCACATAGAGCGGAGCGGCACAAAGTTCATTGCCCGCGACCAGCAGGGGGAAATGTATACCGCCAGGAAGATAGTACTGGCTACCGGGGTGAAGGACGTACTACCCGAACTGCCGGGCTTCCGGGAGTGCTGGGGTAAATCAATCGTTCACTGCCCCTATTGCCATGGCTATGAGGTGAAAGGCCGCAAGATAGGACTGCTGGTACCGCACACTATAGCCCGGGAGTTCCTTTCCCTGCTCTACAACTGGAGCGCCGACCTTATACTGTTCACCAATGGGACCGACTTCACCGACCGGGCATCTCAAAAGTTTGTGGTAGCCAATAGCATTCGCACCATTCCCAACCGGGTAACAAAGGTGGAACACAAAGACGGCAACCTCTGCGCCGTGCATACCAATGACGGCGGTGAGTACGAGGTAGACGCGCTGTTCACCTCCGTGCCTTTTGAGCAGCAGGCGATAGTTTCAGCACTGGGGTGCGCGCTGGACGAGAAAGGACTGGTGGAAACCAACGTAGTGGGCGCCACCAGCATAGAGGGCGTATATGCGGCAGGCGACTGCCTTACCTCCATGCGGGCTATATCTGTAGCCATCGCTTCCGGGTACCGGGCCGGCATAGGTATCAATAACGAGCTGATAAATGAGGAGTGGGAAGACCTATAACTTACCTTCCTGCTTTACCGGGAAATACACCTGGAAGCAAGCCCCCTCCCCTTTAGTGCCGGTAGCGGTAATATACCCGTTGTGGGTCTGCATTATCTTCCGGGTAAGCGCCAGGCCAACCCCGGAGCCGTCGTACACCTCCCGGTTGTGCAGCCGGGAAAATATTTTGAATATAGATTCAGAGAATGCCTTATCGAAACCAATACCCGTATCGGCAACGGATATGCGATGGAACGGGCCGGGCTCCTCACCGGGAGCCGAGTCCACCAACTGGTGCGTAATGGTTATCTTCTGCGGCCGCTCGTGGTCGGTGAACTTCAGTGCATTATTTACCAGGTTGGAGAACAACTGCCGCAGCAGGAAGGCCACGCCATCAATGGTGGGCAGCTCGCCTACCACCAGTTCAGCACGCTTCGCGGCAATGGCGTCCTCGTGGTCGTGTACTACCTCGCCCACTATAACGGAGAGGTCTACCGGGGCAAAAAGGCTATCGTCGCTGCGCACCTTAGTGTAGGTAAGGATGTCTTTCAGCAGGGTTTGCATCCGGTGTGCGGCATTGTTCATACGCGTCACCAGGTCGCTGGCCTTCGCACTCATTCCATTGCCTTCAGCGGCCAGCACGCGGGAGGCCATCATCTGTATTTTGCGCAGTGGCTCCTGCAAATCGTGGGTACTTATCCAGTTAATGTTTTCTAATTCACTGTTACTGTCGCGAAGCACCTCGCTCAGTTTACGGTACCGCTCCTCTTCCTTTACCAGTGCCAGGTAGGTAACATGCTTCTGCAGGCTGTGGGCGTAATTGGCGGCGGTGTTCAGTTCCGCATCCGCCCATGCCTTGCTGCGGCATTTCACTATCTCTTTCCAGAGCGCGAATGACTTACGCGGATGGAGGCCTTTCTCGTCCTTTACAATGGCTTTTTTCGGGTCGCCGCCCCAGTTCACTTCGCGCAGGGTCTCACCGCGGAACCAGATGATACAATCGTTTCCCAGCATGCTGAGCGAGTGATAGAGCAGCCCGGCAGCCGAGTCGCAAACCTCCCCCACTTCGGGTAGGGCCGATGACAAAAACGAGGTATGGAAAGACGTCTTCTTATATGCCGCCTCCATATGGGCTATAATGGTATGGAGCAGCTCCCGGGAGGGCACGCTCCCCGAGGTATACAGTTCGCCATCCACGCAAATACACACACCGTTGGCATTGCATAGGTCCAATATGTACGGATGGCCGGCAATAGCCTGGAAGTGCTGGGCCTCGCCGCCCAGCGTTTCGGCTGTTAGCTTTTCGAGCGCGTCATTCGCTTTCCTGGCCACGTCAAACTGCTCGTTTATCTGCCGCACGTCAATCTGAGAGGTAATAAAATGTCCCTGCAACTGTGCCGCTATGCGCAGCGGGTGCGGGAGGTTCTTGGCGGAGTAGTGGTGGCAGGCTATGAGCCCCCACAAGCGGCCCTGGTGTATCAGTGATATGGTAAGCGTGGCGCCAACACCCATGTTCTGCAGGTACTGAACGTGTATGGGAGAAGTGCTGCGCAGCACCGCCAGCCCAAGGTCCAGGTTCCGGGCGCTGCCGTCGTCTATGGTGTAAATGGGTACGGGTGTGTAGTTAATGTCGGTAATAATGCGCAGCAGGTTCTTCATATAAAGTTCCCTAGCCTGCGGCGGGATATCCGTATGGGGATAATGCAATCCCAGGAAAGGCTCCAGGTCTTCGCGCACGCTTTCGGCCACTACCTCGCCATTATACTGTTCATCAAAGCGATAGATCATTACCCTGTCGTAGCCCGTAATCTCGCGGGTGCCCTGGGCTACCAGGGCGCATAAGTCTATCAGCGAGTGCGTCTGCCCCATGTAGGTCAGGAATTGCTTGGTCTGCTCGTAAGTATCGGGCAAGCTGCGTTCGTCGGGCACCAGGGGTTCACCTTCCAGTATAAAGAAGCTGCCGCTGGCATGCACCGCGCAAAGAAACACCTGGTCATTTGCCTTCAGTTCCAGTGGCGTGGAAGACAACATCATCTGTGCATCCATATAGCGCCGCAGTGAAGCATCAGCATCAGCGCCGAAAAAGCCGGCAAACGACTGCCCCAGTAACCTGCCATGCGCTACGCCCAGGAACTCGTCCACGTTGCCGGAGCAAAACTCGATAGCGAAAGAATCCATTGCAACGGCGATAAGGAAGCCATTGGGCTGTATACTGCCCGGTATGTGTATGGGTTCCTGTTCACAGTTATCAAGATTCACAATATCGCGGTTAACAATATCTCTTATCTTCATACTCGGAACTAAATAGAAATAGAAAGTTGTTTGTAAATGGTGGTGAATGCATGGTCGGCTCCTTTTAGAACCGCTCCCTCCTCCGCCCCGGCAGCAAAAGCCGTGAAGCACTCTAAAAACGATTTCCACAATGGCCCGGTGCGCGTACCATAACCGGAAAAGTAAGCAGCCCCGCTTTTTTCCTGGTAGCCTAACGCCGACTCAATGTTTTTAACGATTACCCTACCCCCTAGTGTGGACCCTTCAATCACATACATAACCCCCATGGCCTCAGCCAGCCCCATAGTACCGGTAGCGCCGGTTACCGGCGAGGTACGCTCCCAACCAGCGCCCAGCAGGGCAAGGTCGGCGGTGATGAACGCCAATTTGCGCCGCTCATCAATATCCGGGATAGTACCCGCCAGAAGCGGGAACAGATGCTCTTCCACATCGGCCACCACATCAGCCATCAGTTGCAGGTACCGGGTATATTGCGCTTTAGTTACCGCCGGGTCTACAATGGCCCGGGAAAGAGGTAGCGCCTCCAGTTGCCGGTGTGCGGGACCCGTGCGCTCACGGAGCGTGCGGATAAAAGCATCGCCAGCTACTGAGCCCTGGGGCGCAGTATTATTCAATTGCATTTGTTCAGGTTATTAATTTTTGTAAAAAAACTCGCCGGGGCCTGGCCGGAATGAACCCCAGTCTAACTTCAATGTATGGTATATCGCTTTTTTCAATTCTTCAAAATCAGTAGCCTTAGGGATGTAGTAGTTGGCTCCCAACTGCCGGCAACGTGCTACCGTTTCGGCATCGCTGGAGGTAGACAGTATCACAACCGGTACTTCGTCGAATGTACTGTTCTGCCTTATCTCCTTCAGCACATCAAATCCATTCTTACCCGGCATGTTCAAATCGAGGAAAAGAACATTGGGTGTTGGTGGCGGATGGTGCATAGCGTGCAGTAACTCTTCAGCATCCTCGTGTGTAACAACGGATAGGTTTCTATCAATATCACTTAATGCATCCGTAAACACTTCACGGTCGTCCTTGTCGTCATCGGCATAAAATATGGTCAGATCACGAGCTATCTCATCAAATCGGTTTGTCATCTGCATTAACCAAAAATACAATAATATAGCTGAAGAATACCGAACAGCCGTATAAGCCCTGATACCATTTTATTTTGCAAAAGCGTAACTGTTTAATCATCAATAGCATAAAATAATCGTGCCATTCCTATAAATACTATCAATTGCAAGCCTTACGCGGAACATCAATTATTTTAGAAAAGCAGTATATTTATATTTGTCTGTAAATTATCAGTGTATATCATGATGCGTTTTGTAAAAGCATTATTACTGGCCGGTAGCCTGGCGACGGCCGGCACAACGGCAGCACAAAGCAAGAACTGCTTTACCATCGGCTCCTCGCATAGCTTTATCCACAACCTGCACGGGGTACCTACCAGCATATACAAAAACCAGGACGGCACCGAAGTATGGGTATATGGCAAAAGCAGCATCACCTTTAAGGACTACCACGTATCGGAATACGACAACTATGGCAAGAACCTGAAGATATGCAAGGAGGTAGTGCCCGTAATGGACGCAGCTACGAAAAAACGGCTGGGCTACCTATCGCCCGAGCAATCAAAATCGAAAGCGACTCAAAAAGAAACCGAAGACTGGATACTTTCCAAACTAGCTGCACTTACCCCGAAGAACATACACATAGATGGTTACTTCAGCGTGGCCAGCCAAACCCAGTATCCCGGCAAGGATATTAAGGACATTACCTTCACCTTTGAGACGGGCAAACTGGTGGTGCGCTGCCGGATAGAAGACGGCCAGCACAGCCACAACGAAAGCTACAGCATACCCGTACACGACCTGAAACGAATACACGCCGACCTGGGGAAGCTAGTCTTTACGACCAAAGACCAAAGCATCGTGCATACCGCCGGCAAGGAGAGCCGCAGGGAAACCACCTACGCTACCAAGTTCGACTTCAGTGCGGAAGAAGACATTAAGGACCGGATGGTACAGGCATTCTCGCACCTGCAGAAATATTACAAACCGGCCAAAAGCAAAGAGACGTTTTAAAAGCCCTACCTTCGCGAGCGGAGTAAAACCAGGAAATATATGACCGGGAAAAGCATGCTGATATTAGTGGCAGCCATTATATGCGAAACGGTAGCCACCAGCAGCCTGAAAGCAACGGAAGGCTTCACCAGGCTGGTACCCACCATAATAACGATAGCAGGCTACCTGGGCTCCCTGTACCTGCTGAGCGTAACACTAAAGACCATCCCGGTAGGCATAGCCTATGCTATATGGTCGGGGGTGGGCATTGTGCTGGTGACCCTGTTCGGGGTGTTCATTTACCAGCAGAAGCCCGACTGGCCGGCCATTATAGGCATAGCCCTGATAATAGCGGGATGCGTAGTACTCAACCTGTTCTCGAAAATGCAGGTACACGACTGACAAGAGCGGTAACCAAAGAGATACTATCACTTAATTGATATGAACAGGATTGACAGGCTATTCGGGATACTCACCTTTTTGCAATCGAGGAAGTACGTAACCGCCGAGGCGATAGCGGAGAAGTTCGGTATGAGCGTGCGCACCGTGTACCGCGACATCAAAGCGCTGAATGAGCAAGGTGTACCCGTGAGCTTTGAGCAGCACAAGGGTTACTTCGTAGTGCAGGGTTATTTTCTGCCCCCGGTATCGTTCAGCACCGAGGAAGCTAATGCGCTCCTGCTGATGGAACGCATAGTAGAAGGATTTGCCGACCGCTCTATCCAAACCCACTATACATCGGCCCTGCAAAAAGTAAAGGCCGTGATGCGCCCCTCCGACAAAGAAAAGCTGGAAACCCTTACCCAAAAGATGCATTTCCAGATGCCGGAATGCTTCACGCCCGATTTTGAATACCTTTCGCCTTTACAAAATGCGATAGTAGCCCGGCACGTGGTGCTGCTGGACTATAAGAATAACAAGAGTGAAGTAAGCCAGCGCAAGGTAGAACCTATAGGCCTGGCTTTCTACGCGTTTGCCTGGCACCTGATAGCCTGGTGCCAGCTGCGCCAGGATTACCGCGATTTTAAAGTATCGCGCATACTGAAAGCCCGCAACCTGGAACTCCCCTTTACCAATCCCAACCCGATGGAGCTGAAGGATTATATGAAGAGTATACCGGTTGACTATTAGCCCGCATGGCGGCCGGCGTAGCGTGACCCCGTCCGGAATTTTTTTTCAGCCTTGTAAAACAGACTGCCATAGGGCTGTCAGTGAGCGGTTGTTGCTTTGTGTTATAAAACGAAATAATTATGACCAGATTAGCAACATTCCTCCAGGAACTAGAACTGGAAATGGCCACCACCCGCAAGATGCTCAGCCGCATACCGGAAGACCAGTATGAGTACAAACCGCACGAAAAGAGCATGAACATCCGCTCGCTGGCCAGCCACATAGCCGAACTCCCCAGTTGGCTGCACCTGGCGCTGAATACCGAAGAACTGGACTTTGCGACCAGCCCCTACCAGCCCGAAATCATAAACAACAACGCACAACTGATGGCGTATGCGGAGAAAAACTATGAGACCGGCAAGACCGCACTGCAACAAGGCGCCGAAGACAGCCTGGAACAGAACTGGAAACTGCGCGATGGCGAGACCATCTATGTAAGCTGCACCCGTGCGGACATGATACGCACAAGCCTGAGCCAGATCATTCACCACCGGGCACAGCTGGGCGTGTACCTGCGCCTGCTGAACGTGCCTATACCGGGCAGCTACGGGCCGAGCGCTGATGACATGTCATTTTAAACCCACTCCTGCCCGCTTCTAAAGGAGAAGGGTTAGTTGATAGGTATACTATGCTGGAAACGGAACAATGCACTACTTTAAACTACCACCTGCTTTCGGGCAGGTGGTTAACATCTTACTATATGGAAAAGCTGGACCTGGCCAGGCAATACAAAAGCTACTACACGGCCAAAGCAAAGCCGGAACTGGTTACTATCCCAGCCGCGCAATACATCTCCATCACAGGAAAGGGTGACCCATCGGGCGAAGAATACGCGCGGCGGCTGGGAGCGCTGTACCCGGTGGCCTACGCCCTTAAATTTATGTACAAAGCACTGGGTAAAGACTTCTCGGTAGCTAAACTGGAAGGACTCTGGTGGTATGACGAAAATAAGTTTGGTAACCCCTCCATGCACGAGGCACCCACCACAGTGCCGCGCAGCGAATGGGAGTACCGGATGCTCATTCGCCTTCCCGACTTCGTGAGCCGGGAGCATATCGCACCAGCGATAGAAACCGTATGCTTTAAAAAGAAACTGGACCTGGCGCGGGAAGTACACTTCTTTGAGATGCACGAAGGAACATGCGTGCAGATGCTGCACACGGGCCCGTTTGACCAGGAACCGGAAACACTGAAGCACATACTGGAGTTCTGCCGGGAACATGGGCTGAAGCAGAACGGGCTTCATCATGAAATATACTTGTCCGATTTCCGGAAGACAGCGCCGGAGAAACTGAAAACGATACTTAGGGAACCGGTACGATAGCACCTGCTACAGCACCATTTTCCGCTCGGGCCACTGGCGGGCGAAATCGTAAATGCTGAGAATAACCATCACCACCGCCACCGTAAGGCAGGTGATACCGAACGAGCGGAACTGTGCCGCCTGCTCTACCCATAGCGCCAGTGAAGCCCAGGCGATTACCAGCGGAAAGAACGGATTGCGGAACCGCAAGGCCACCTCAGACCCAATAATACCGGCCGCCACCACAAGCGCAATGCCCCAAATCTGCTCCTGCCCGGCGGTGCCTTGCCAACCCATGTAGCTGACCCATATAAAGGTATTGGCTATAGTAGCTACCGAGAGCCACGCCGCATATAATGAAAAAGGAAGCAATACTAACCACTTGCTGACGGAGGAGCCCGCCACCAGGTCGGTAGCATTTTTCAATTGCAAAAGAGCGACAATCAGCATTGCAACTATCAGCGGCATGCTGAGTGTAATATTCCCCGCCGTGAACGCCACTATCCAGGCGATGCTGAGCAGGGAAGATAGTATCACCGGGCGGGACAGGCGCTCCAGGCCGGGATTGGACAACTGAGCGGGCAGCAACGCATAAATACAGAAAATCACCCATGAAATATAGATTATCCCCCAGATAGAGAAGGCGTACCCCGCCGGGCGGAATACCGTGCGGTACGTATCGGTAATGGTGGTCATAGTACCATCACTGACATATATATAGTTGAACCCTACATTGATTAACACTGATAAAAGCGCCAACCAGCGCCATACTTTAGCCGATGCCATAACAGTTGTTTCTGGATATAATATAACAACTATGCCACACATAAAGTTCTCTTAAAGCACAGCGGCTTCTACCAAAGCATATTTTGAGTATTTTCACGGGCAGAAGGACGAGTCCGGATGAATTACCGGCACTATGCTGCGGCATATCCTCTGCTCATACCTAAACAAAAAACAAGAATGTCTGTTGTAATACGAGCCTGCGAAACGGCCAGCGACCTTAGAAAGTTTGTACAGTATGCCTACGACCTGTATAAGAGCAACCCCTACTGGGTGCCGCCCATGAAAAAGGACGAACTGAACGCACTGCAACGGGCTACCAACCCGGCATTTGAGAACTGCGACGCTCAATTCTGGATAGCTATGAAAAACAACGTGGTAGTAGGCCGCATAGGCGCCATCATTAATCATGCAGCCAACGGCAAGACCGGCGAGAAAATGTGCCGCATCAGCCGAATAGAATTTAACGACGATAAAGAAGTGAGCGGGCAACTGCTGGCCACCGCCGAAAAGTGGGCCCGGGAAAAAGGAATGGACGGCATACACGGCCCACTGGGCTTTACCAACCTGGACCACCAGGCTATACTGATAGAAGGCTTTGACCACCTGCCTTCCATAGCCTCTGAATATCACCTGCCCTACTACAAAGAGCACTTTGAAGCAGCAGGGTATGAAAAAGAAATGGATTGGATAGAATTCCGGCTGAAACTGGAAAAGGAGATACCGGAAAAAGCGGTAAAGCTGAGCGATATGATACAGCGCCGGTACAACCTGAAAGTGATACACTTTAACAGCCGGGAGGAAATGAAAGCATACGCACCAAAAATATTCAAGCTGCTGAACGATGCCTTCAGCGACCTGTTCAGCTTTGTGGCTATGAGTGAGCGGCTATCCCAATTTTACGCCAATAAGTATTTCAGCTTCCTGAACCCGAGGTTCGTGAAGGTAATAGAAGACAAAGACGAGAACACCATTGGCTTCATCATCAGTATGCCTTCCCTGAGCACCGGCATGCAACGGGCCAAGGGGAAACTGATGCCTTTCGGCTGGTACCACATATCGCAGGCGCTGAAAAAGCCGAAAGTAGTAGACCTGCTGCTGACGGGCATACACCCCGACTGGCAAGCCCAGGGGGTAAGCGCCGTGCTGATAACCGAACTGCAGAAAGTGATGCAGGAGCACGGAACAGAATATGTAGAAACCACCGGCATGCTGGAAACCAACGAAAAAGCCATCAATCACTGGAAAAACTACGACCATATACAACACAAGCGGAAAAGGTGTTTCCGGAAGATGTTCACCGCATAAGCGAGGAACCACCTATTACCGCCGCTAAACCTAAGTGAAGAACTATTACCAAATATTAGGACTGGGCAGAACCGCAGGTGCGGATGATATTAAGAGGGCCTACCGGAGGCTGGCCCTGCAATACCATCCTGACCGGAATAGTGGAGACCGCAAAGCAGAGGAACGATTTAAAGAAATAGCCGAAGCGTATTCGGTACTGTCGGACAGTAACAAGAAAGCAGCGTATGACTCGCAATACGACTACTACCACTCTCCCAACTACTACCAGCAGGAATACCAGCGACAACAACAACAGCAATACCAGCAACAGCAGTACCAGCAACAATACCAGCGACAGCAGACCAACTACCCTCCGCCCCGCACGACCTATCAACGGAAAACCCAGAGCCAGGGGGAAATGGGCTGGTTACGATTTGTGATAATAGGCCTGGTGCTTTTTTCGAACTCGGCAATGCGCAACTGTAACGACCGGCCCGCCACACCGTCGCTTAAATATGACTACACCATATACACAAAACCGGAAACCCACCCCTCGCCTGAACCTGGTGCGGCAAAAGAAAACGCCGATGGCGAATACTACAAGCACTACCTGCGGAACCCCAATTACGGCCAGCAGGATGCAAAAGACTGGATGGACAGCATGCAGCAAAACGCAGAAAAATAACGGTATTTTATAAAATAGTGCACCGCATGTATTGACCATGGAGTATACTCCACCCCTTATACTTGCATTAAAAAAATGCAGGGAACCGAAGCTACCATACATCTGCCCGCCAGCTACCTGGTACGGAACAAAATACTGGAACAACGAAAAATATACCTATGGGGAGCGGTGGACGAAGAAAGCGCTCGCGAGGTAGTGCAGCAACTGACCTACCTGGAAGCGATGGCCCCCGGTGAGCCCATACATATGTACATCAATTGTCCCGGGGGGATGGTAACCGCGGGCTACGCCATGTATGACACCATGCAGCACATCTCCTCGCCTGTGTACACTTACTGCATGGGTTTTGCTGCCAGCATGGGCTCTATCCTGCTATCGGGCGGAGAGAAAGGGCACCGGTACATATACCCCAGGGCAGAAGTGATGATTCACCAGCCATCAATAGGCGGCTTCCAGGCCAACTCTGCAGATATAGAAATCAACGCGCGGCACATAGCCCGTACCAAAGACCTGACGGCGGCGCTGCTGGCTGCCAACTGCGGGCAGACCAAACAAAAAGTAATGAAGGACTTTGACCGTGACTACTGGATGAATGCGGAAGAGGCCCTGGCCTACGGTATAGTAGACGCACTGATAGAGCGCTAAGCCGCGCGACGCATTTCCGGCAGGGTGATAATCTTGCCTGACTTCCGGCTAAGGAGTAAGCGGTGCTCTCTATTGAGCCGCAGGCGGTACTCGTGCAGTTTGTCGATTTCCGAATTGATGCCGGTTATTTTCTGTTCCACTACCTGTATAAGCCGCGACACATCGAGCACCTGTATGGAACGAAGCACCAGCAACTCGCGAATCTCCTCAAGGGTGAAGCCTAACTCTTTATACTTCCGTATGGCGAGGAGTACCTGCACCGCCTCCTCGGGGTAGTCTTTGTAGTTATTTTCCCGGCGGCTATGAGTGGGGACTTCCAGCAGCGCTATCTTTTCGTAATAACGTATCGTATCGCGGGAGAAGCCTGTTCGCTTTGCCAGTTCGCCTATGAGCATGCTAAAGAGATTGAACTTTAAAGGTAGAAAAAAATAGCCACCCTCGATGGGGTGGCTATCCTGTTATGGTAACGAAAAAAAGCGCCTTATTGCTTGAACAGCTTAACCGGCTGCGAGCCATTCATCTCCACGAAGTACAAACCGGAAGAAAGATTGGCCAGCGATACCGCCGTGCGGCCACCGGGGTGTTCGCCCGTAATCACTACCCTGCCCAACTGGTCGGTAATGCGGTAGGTTCCGGAAAGTGTACCTTCTATGTACACTTCGGTACGGGCGGGATTGGGATATATATTAAACTCCAGTGTGGTAGCCAGGTGTCCGATTCCGGTAGGAATGACATTGGTACACGTTGAGGTATCGGAGCATCCCAGGTAAGAAACAATAACCGCATAGTTGCCCGTACCTGTTGGCGTGTACGACTGAGCCGTTGCACCGGAAATAGCGGTGTATGCAGGACAACTAACCCATTGGTAGGTACCACCCGCCTGCGATGACGTGAGCGTACCGGAAGTAAGCGTAGTATTGGCGTTAACACCGGTTCCGATGGTGAGGTTAAGCGTGATAATGCTATCGCAACCGTTTTGCGCGGTAAGGGTGTCGTAGTACGTTCCCGATGTATTGTAGGTTACTGAATTAAAGGTGTACGAAGTACAGGCTGTATCGCTGATAGTAGAACCCAGCGCCACCGGCTGCGCAATTACTACCGACGCCGTATCGGTAACATTGTTGCCATCCGTAACCGTTACCGTATAGGTACCCGCACACAGGTTAGGCCAAACGGCAGTAGCGGGGCCGCCGCTCCATTGGTAGGTATAAGGAGGCACGCCACCTGAAGCGGTAGCGGTGGCAGCAGCATTGCAATCGCCATTGCAGGTAATAGCGGTAGCGGACGCCTGTGCCGACAGTGCAGTAACAGTGCCGCAGCAATTACCTCCGGCAGAAATCAGCTGCGTGCCGCTAAAGCAGTTGTACTGCAGGCTATGGGAGCGGATAGTGCTGCCCGAAAAATAGGTAAGGAAGTAATCCTCTATCTGGTCGGCGGTATTGCAACCACCCTGGTTCACGTTATTATCGCAGCTATAAGCAGCGCAGATAATAGAGGAGTACCCATTGGTATTGGACAAAGTAACCGGCGGTGCGAACACGATGGTATTGGTGCTGCCCGTGCTGTTGATCACCGTGGTAGTAACGCCCTGACTGCAACCATCCATGGGATCGTTGTAGCCGGCATAGTGCACTTCAGTAACATTGCCGGCAAACGCACCTGTGATATTGATTTGAATGGCCTCGTAAGACACAACGCCAATCTTCAGGTTGGGGATATTAACATCTACATCAATGTTCAGTATACCTCCATCGTAGTTGGAGAAAATAACCAGGTTACCATTCTGATCGCAAAACTGCGCTGATACGGTACCAGCACCAATCAGGCAAAACATAATACTCAGTAAAATCTTCCTCATAGTTAATAATTGAAATGAATGAATAATTATTGAAACCTTTATCTATTACTAATATAGCCAATTTTACGCTCACCATCAACTAAAAAGCGCCCAGTCAATACTGTGTAAAACAGCCACCAGCAAGCATTAACGGGCAACATCTTCGCTAAACTATTGTGTGCTAACATCGTTATACATGCGATTTAAAAAACGTATTTGTGCTGAAAAAAAATAATTTTTCTGCCTCGGCTACGGTTCCGTGGCGCTATCAATACCTGCCTTACACCAGTAGCTGTAGCGGGACTCAAAAAAGTGACCGCTGACGTTTATTAACAACCAGGCAATATCTAACAAAGTGTGAAGACAGGAGAAACTTTCACAATACATTAAACGTTGTGTGCTATTGTCAACGCATTTGGTTTCTATCTTTGTACCCATGTCTAAGAAGAACATTGTCTTCATAGTGGTGCTGGCTGCGCTCGCTGCACTTGCCGGGTACCTTATATCGGAGATGCCGTGGTATGGAAGGTGGGGAATGAGCATCTTTTACAAAGAATATAATTTCCTTAAGGTGTGGTGGAAAGGTGCTGCTGTTATTTACACAGTATGGCTGCTGATATTTGCGGGCCATGCGATAGTAAAGGCGAAAACATCGAAAGCCAGCGCGCTGGCCGCTAATCTTATCAGTATGATATTTTCTATCGGCGGGCTATACTTCACTTACATGGATTTTCAGCACGATACCACACACCATATAATGGGTGAGAACTTCCATGTAGGGTTTTATTTGTTCTGGCTGGGCTGGATGGGTATCAGCCTCTACTTCCTGGGGCAGAAGAGCAGCAGGCAGCTTATAGTTTCAGGTAAAACGGCTTAAGCAAGTCCGCAGCCCCTGGCGTGTACTCATTTTGCGACGCGTATATTACCAGTTGTTCGTCAATTACTTCTTCAGGCATTGTCTTGCTGCAGATGGTCACTACCCTGTTGGGTACAGAGTCGGCTTTGGGTTTTATGAACAGGCGGCGGTGTATGCGCCAGCCGCTCTGCCGCAGCAGGTAGGCCCAGGCTTCCTGCTCTGTTGGTGGCAGCAATACAGAAGCAAAGCCCTTTTCATCCAGCACGTTATCCAGTGCTATCAGCAGGTCGTTGTACGATAGCGTGATGGTATGCCGGGCGTTGTTGCGCTCTTCATTGTTCCCCAACAGGCTGTTTTGAAAAAAAGGTGGATTACAGATGACCATATCATACTTTCGGGAAAAAGGGTGGCCTTTTATATCCCCGCAGATGGCATTCATCCTCGTTGCCCAGGGTGAGGCTGAAAAATTCTCCTGTGCCTGTTGCGCCGCCTGTTTGTCCAGCTCTATCGCGTCAATAAATATATCGCTGTTTCGCTGTGCCAGCATCAGGGAAAGCAGCCCTGTCCCGGCACCTATGTCCAGCACATAGCGTGCATCACCGGCTATTGGTGTCCACGCACCTTGTATGCAGGCATCTGTAGATACCTTCATAGCGCAGCGGTCCTGCTGCACGGTAAACTGTTTG
>JAEUVZ010000063.1 GCA_016786665.1 Flavipsychrobacter sp. | reverse complement strand
AAAGCTCCTACCCTCATTGGAAGACCCTGCATATTCTGGTAGATACACGAGGCTGCGGAAACTTTGTATTGCCCTTCTTTAATGTCAATGTTCAGTTTAAAGTCTACGGTACTGTTAAAAGCGACAGGGTAACTGATCGTTGTGCTTACCGTTCCCTTCCCTGCTTCGTCAAAATAATTGGTATTCGATTGTGACTTAACGGTTTTAATGACCCAGGACTTCAGGGCGTCAAATATCTGCTCTTTGGTTTTACCGGGTGCTTCGAATACCTTTTCGTAAGAGTAGAGTTTGTCCCCGCCCAAAGTAAGGATGGAGGATGGTTCCTGGGCAACTGCCGTATAGTGCAGGCAGACAAAACTAATTAGAAAGAAAAGTATCTTCTTCATACGAGGTGAGATGTTTGAAGCCACAAATATAGCGCAGATGGCCATGTGTCCAAATTACAGTAGTTGCCTGGGTGGCGAAGCCATAATCATGAAAAGCCTATCTGCCGGCAACGTATATAATTACTGAAGCCGGGCAATGAGTGCCCGGCTTCAGAGTATCTGCATACTGGCTCTGCTAGAAGCCGAGCATATTTTTTACATCATTAAGGTCTACATCGCCGTCTTTATCTTTATCCAGGCCCAATTGGCCCAGCGAAGAAGTAAGCGAGGATATATCAAATCCACCATTGCCGGCACCACCGCCAATTTTGGCCAGTACGCCGGGTATCAGTTGCGAGGCTATGTTCTGGGCGGCCGCGCCATCTATTCCGAATTTGCTGGTAATGTTCTCTATAAAATTGCTTTGTATCTGCTGCGATGCCGGGTGCGCCGGGTTGGAGGCCAGTTGGCTGATATCGCCTATTTGTCCATTCGCCATCATATTCTTTACCGAATCGAATATGGAGCTTCCGGCAGACTGCAATACGCCATCGTTATGTTCGTTGGGCACCTGGGGATTATCTATTACCGACTCCTTGCCACTGTTTTGCAGCATGTTCATTAATTGGTCCAGCATAAAAAAGATTTTTTTGTGTGTTACAACCAAATGTACACCTTTAGTGTTTACAGAATGTGATTTCTGCGTGACATATTATCCTGCGGGATAATAGCTGGGATTTACGTACCTTTGCCATCCGAATTTTAAAATAAACTAATACATATCATGAGTACAGCAACTCGCTCTCAAATTGACTTTAAACTGCCTTACAAAGTGGCGGATATTAGCCTGGCTGAATGGGGCCGTAAGGAAATAAAACTGGCGGAAGCAGAAATGCCCGGCCTGATGTCCATCCGTGCGGAATATGGTCCGTCTCAACCGCTGAAAGGCGCCCGCATAGCCGGTTGCCTCCACATGACCATCCAGACCGCGGTACTTATTGAAACACTGGTAGCCCTGGGTGCAGAGGTTCGCTGGAGTTCCTGCAACATATTCTCTACGCAAGACCACGCTGCCGCTGCCATAGCTGCTGCGGGTATAGGTGTTTTTGCCTGGAAAGGCCAGACACAAGCCGAAGCTGACTGGTGTATAGAGCAGACATTATTCTTCGGTGGCGAAGACCGTCCGCTGAACATGATACTGGACGATGGTGGTGACCTCACCAACATTGTACTGGATAACTACACCGAACTGGTGCAGCACATCAAAGGCCTGAGTGAAGAAACTACTACAGGTGTTCACCGCCTGTATGAGCGTATGGCGAAAGGTACTTTACCCATACCTGCTATTAACGTAAACGACTCGGTGACCAAGAGCAAATTTGATAACAAATACGGCTGTAAGGAATCACTGGTAGATTCTATCCGTCGTGCTACTGACGTAATGATGGCCGGTAAGGTTGCCGTTGTAGGTGGTTATGGCGACGTAGGTAAAGGTTCTGCAGAGTCTCTGCGTGGCGCAGGCGCTCGTGTTATCGTTACCGAGATAGACCCTATCTGCGCGCTGCAAGCTGCAATGGATGGATTTGAAGTGAAGAAAATGATAGATGCCGTGAAAGAAGCGGACATCATCGTTACGGCCTCCGGTTGCCGCGACCTGATCACCGAGCAGCACTTCCGCGCTATGAAGGATAAGGCGATAGTTTGTAACATAGGCCACTTTGATATAGAAATAGACATGGCATGGCTGAACAGCGCCTATGGCAGCACCAAAGATGTGATAAAGCCACAGGTAGACCTGTATAACATAGACGGTAAGGAAGTAATAGTGCTGGCGGAAGGCCGCCTGGTGAACCTGGGTTGCGCTACCGGCCACCCAAGCTTCGTGATGAGTAACTCGTTCAGCAACCAGACGCTGGCGCAGATAGAACTGTGGAACAACCACAGCAGCTACGAGAACAAAGTGTACGTTCTGCCGAAGCACCTGGATGAGAAAGTAGCCCGCCTGCACCTGGCCAAGATAGGTGTGGTGCTGGAGGAACTGACTCCCGCACAGGCGGAATACCTGGGTATTGCCAAGAACGGCCCCTTTAAGCCGGAGCACTACCGTTATTAATACTCAGTTGATTATCAACCATATATTCAATCAGGCAGCCGGGCAATACGTCCCGGCTGTTTGCTTGTAAGTAGTTTCGCAGGGTTAGGCTTTTAAAACCCACACACATTATATATTTTTGCCGCCAAATATATGTTCATGAAAACACGTCTTCTATACCTTTTGGCCCTGATGCATTTACTGCTGCCAGTAACCGCACTGAACGCGCAAGTACTGGAACAGGTAGACCTGAGTGCCGGGCCTAACTTCAACACATACCTCACGGGCATCAACAACTCCGGGTATGTTACGGGGTATTTTAATAATGGCTTCAACAATTATGGCTTTATCATCACTCCCTCCGGGAAACGCCTGGTAGCCCTGCCCACCGTACTGGGCTACTCTGACACCAAAGTGGAAAGCATTAACGATAATGGCGTAGCGGTGGTGACCTGCAATACCGGCAGCACCGTAGGTATATTCAGGTGCTACCTCGATACCCTTGGCGACTCGATACATCACTACGTGCAGGTGACGGGCCTTACCCAGCCCAGTTCCGTAGCGTTCGACATCAATAACAACAACGATATTTCAGGCTGGTTCCAGGCGAGCACCCGCTTTTTGTGGGTGAAGCACGACAGCATAGTACCTACCGGTAATATCCCTTTCGAGTCGAACAGGGTAGAAATAGGCATTGACGTGTACAATACCCTTGCCGGCGGCATCAACGATGCCAATAAGGTGGCGGGCTTCTACATAGATGGCTCCCTGATAAAGCCGTTCGTGTACGATAACATTACCGAGAACTTTACCTACCTCAACTCCGCTTTCAAAATAAGATTGTGGGATATTAACAATAACAACTGGGTGGCGGGCGAATACCTGCAAACAACCAACAACGTGTATATGGGCTTTATTGCCAATGCCAGCACGGGCAGCCTTACCCAGTTCACGTCCATGAATACCATTTTCGATCACAATGGTATTCAGTCGGTGGCCAATGCCATTAACGATAATGGAGATGTGGTAGGGTCGTTCTATCACCCCGACTCCAATCACTGGGTGGGCTTTATCTACCGCCCGGGCGTTTCAGAACTCCGCATACCCGGGTTCTCTTTTGCCGATGATACCTGGTCGTTGGAGAACGCTCCGGGTGTAGCCAACACCAGCTGGCCCGCCACCTACTGGTCGGGCTTTGACTATACGCAGACAGATCCGTACGTTCCCGGCTCCGTTCCCTTGCTGGATAATAACATCATGGCCGCAAACCCTTCCCTTTCCATACCCAGCGACTGGAGCGTAGACTGGCCAAGCTTTGCCAAGGAAACAGATGTGTGGGGATTTGAAGGTACTACCAATCCGTTTACACAGGCATACTACTACAGCATAGGCAAGCACCTGCTCTTCAATAAGTTCAAAGACCGGGTGCACCCCTACTGGGGCAATTGCTATGGCATTACCTACTCAGAGCTATTGCGCTATTTTGATGACCAGTTGTTCCAAACCTGGTATGGGGTTCCCGCAGGTACTAACACCAGCCAGGTAAGCAATGCCGATAACGATGCCATACAAGCCATAGCGCGCAACCTGCTGAAACAGAAAGACCAGTACACATCCAGGTATTCCACCGAAGATCATTACGCGGATGAATCGTTATGGAGTGGCCTGCACGAAATGAAATCCGAATTCCTGAAACCGTTCAGCCAATCCAATCCCCGCACCCTTTCTTACCATATTCCGGCTGGCTATCACAGCGTGCTTCCGTACAAGGTGCGAACACCCAAAACACTGCCGTTCGACAGTCCTACCATGGAGTATGATACGGTATTTATCCACGACTCCAACAATCCTACCGACTCTACTATTTATATACTTGTGGGTTCTTACAAGAACAACCTCCCTCATACCTCCGCCAGCTATCCCGGCGAGCAGTTGGATTATGTATCGCTCAATAAGATCAGCGTAAGGGAACTGATGAACATGCCGATGACTCAGCTAAAGTCAACCAGTGCGGGCGACGACCCTATCTTAACGCTGTCCCTCAGCAGCCCGTCACAGTACACCATTACTACCGGTACCGGGCAGGCTATACTGGATGGTTCCGGGTATGCTAACTCGTCAACAGACCTTACTCCGGTACGGTTTGAGGCGGAGATAACCGCCGATCCATCCATACACCTGCTGGATACTAACATTACCGCCTCGTTCAATAATCACGATTATACCAATGGGGCTATGAACTGGACGCAATCGAACAAAGCATTTGCCATGACCATCACGCGCGCATCCGCCGCTGGTGAAACAGATAACGGCGAAGCCGCACTGCGTCGCTTTTCGTATGGCAACCCGGACAACAATACCAAGTACCTGAACTGTACATTTGTTGAAATGGACGACAACCTGGTGTATGGCTCCAACATCATAGCATCAGGTATCTGCGCGGCGCAGGGCGACTCCATCGTAACCAGCAGCCTGAACCCATATACCTACACCATCTCAAAAGTATCAGGCACCGGCAACTGCATATACGACCTTACGGTATTTGCATCGTACAACGGCGATACAGTGAAGGAATTTCATGCACAGGTTTCGCTCGACGGGGCTACCACCCATACTATTGACCCGTACTTCCAGGGAACCAACGGCACACAGATAGCGGTGATAGTGGATAATGGCAATGATGGTTCTCCTGACGATACCCTCTTTGTGGCCGGTTGGCCCGTAGGCGTAACGAATGTAATAAACCGGGAAGGCGTTAAAGCATTCCCTAACCCGGTACAAAACGACCTGGCTGTTGAGTTCGCTCACTCCGGAACATACACTATACAACTTACCGACATAGTAGGCAGGGCCATACATCATAAGACGGTAAATGGTTCCGGCAAAGTACTCATCCCTATGGCGCAGTATCCCGCGGGTATGTACCTGCTGCAGGTGGCTGATGAGAAAGGGAACATACTGCTGAAAGACAAAGTTACCCGGCAATAACATATTGGTGACCGCCAAAAGCCGTAGCCTCCTGCACCAGCAGGAGGCTACGGCTTTTTAAAGGTGATATACCCGGCAAACCCATATATTTTTCAATTCTATTTACTAAATTTATGACAAATTCCTGAAATATGAAATTCATCCCTGCACTGCTGCTGTTGTGGCTCACTGCATTTAGCGCCAACGCGCAAATGTTGGAGAACATCGACTTTGAAGAAGGAAGCAACAATATTAATACATACCTCACTGGCATCAACAACAACGGATTTGTGACGGGCTATGTATCACAACTCTCTGTTGAAAGCGGGTTTATCATTACCAATACAGGTCGCCCACTATTCATTTTACCCACAGACCTGGGCACCACTAACGTGCGTGTAGAAGGCATTAATGACAATAACGTAGCTATAGTAGTAGGGCAGACGGGGAATAACACCACGGTGTATAAATGTTACCTGAACCTGGCCAAAGATACCATCAGCCACATGGTGCAGGTAACCATGAATCAACCCAATGCATTGCCTATAGACATAAACAACAAAAACGATATCAGCGGCTGGTATGCAGGGAGCCAGAACTTCCTCTTTGTGAAGCACGACAGCATAGTGCCCAATGGTAATAACGCCTGGGAAGCGCGGCGGGTACCCGATATTCTCCCCAATTACTTCAATACTACCGGTGGCGGTATCAATGACGCCAATAAGGTGTCGGGATGGTATGTAGACGGCATTAACCAGGCGGCCATGGTGTACGACAACCTGGCGCATACATTCAACCAACTGAATTCCATTTACCGTATCCGCGCCTGGGATATCAACAACAACGGAATTATCTGCGGTGAGTACCGGCAAACGAACAACAATAACACCTGGATGGCCTTCTATGCCACGCCGGGCAACGGTACCATTCTGAACTTTAACTCTTTGCTGTCCATTTTCCAAAGTGGTACTATTCAGTCTATAGCCACGGGCATCAACGACAATATGGACATTGTAGGCTCTTACCTGAACCCGAATACGAACAGGTGGTGCGGTTTTATCTACCATCCTAATATTCCCGAGTATCGGGTACCCGGTGGCTTCAATGTTACCGGCAATACATGGGGGATGGTTAACAATCACCAGGGAACCAATCCTATATGGACGCAGGGGTACTGGCAAGGAGCCAGCTATGCAACACAGGATCCTTATGCCAACAATGGCATCCCTTTGCTGGATGGCATCATCGGCACTACCTACAACCTCTCCAGCGTGGCAGACAGCAACAGCCCCACCTGGAAGGGCTATGCGAAAGAGCACGATATTACCGGTGCCGGCACCAGCACAGTGGCCAACGAGCAGAACTACTACAAAACCATAGTAAAGCCAAAGATATTTGATAAATGGTATGGGGTTAAAAGCAATGCATTCAAAGGATACTGCTACGGATTTACTACCTCCAGCCTGCTGCGCTATTTTAGCGATGCTTCTTTTTCTTCCTGGTTCGGGTTGCCAGCCGGTTCCAATATCTCGCAATTCCCCAATACTGATTTTGATGCGGTGCAGGCTGTGGAGCGGTGCCAGCAAAAGTGGAGCGACAAAAAAATACTGAAGAAGAACTCGAACTACGTAGGCCTGTGGGAAGGCCTCTACCGGGTGAAGTGGCAAATGAGACAGTCGTTACAGACTACCAATACCACTCCTGTCAACATTAATACCACCAGCGGTAGCGCCTGGCACAGTGTGCTGCCGTATAAGATACGCACCCCGCGAACGCTGCCGTTCACGCAGCGCGATACCGTTTTTCTGTACGACCCCAATTACCCGGGAGACTCTACCCAGCATATTAAGCTGGGTTCCATTTACTTTAATGTAGTGAACAATGCACAGGCTATGTCTTCTACCGCCTATCCCGGTCTTTCCTATCTCAATTTCGAGTTCGCCGGTATCCGGGACATCATGCAGGTGCCTCACGCGCAGATGAAGTCCACGGCGGCGCCCACCTACGAGGAAATGTACACCTTCTCGCTTATGGATGAGTGTTACTACACCATAAAGATGAACGGCCTTACTGAAGCGCTGGTAGACGGTAACGGATATACCAACGATTCCTTCCGCCTTTCGCCGGTGTTCAGGTACAATACCAGCGAGCCGATAAGCCAGCACGCGCTGGATACCATCGGTGCGGTGGATATTACCACCTACAATTACAGCAAAGGGTTTATGGCCTGGAACCAAAGCAACAGTTCCCGCTCTATGGGTATTTCCCGCGTGGCCCAGCTGAACGAAACGGACCACTCTACCCAGAAGCACGCCTTGATAACCTACGGCAATCCCGATAATATAAGCAAAACCCTGGCTGCCTACCTGAGAGAGACGGAAGAGGATATGCAGCAAGGCGCCAATATAATGGTCTCTAACCTGTGCGCCGACCCGGGCGACTCCATCGTTACCCGCAGCCCCGCCCCCTACCAGTACAGCGTAACAAAGGTGAACGGTACCAATAGCTGCACCTACCACCTCGATATCTATGCGGCGTACAATGGTGCCATACAGGAGTTTCATGCCGATGCCGTTATTTCGCCCAACAGCTCCCATACTATCGACCCCTATTTTAATGGAACCAATGGTACACAGATAGCTGTAATAGTAGACGAAGGTATGGATGGCACCCCCGACGATACGCTCTTTGTGACCGGATGGCCGGTAGGTACCGGCGCGCCATTGCGCAACATGGACATTCGTGTGTATCCTAATCCCGTAACGGATGTACTCCAGTTGGAATTAGGCTCTACCCACGACATCTATACACTCAGCATTACAGACATGATAGGGAAGAGCGTATATACGGGAACCATTGCAGCTAAGGACAGCCGTGCGGAGATACCGATGGCCCACTTGCCCGCGGGAATATACCTGCTGAAGCTCAACGATGCCAAAGGTAACCCGGCGTACATAGACAAGATAATGAAACAGTAAAGTAGCTTAAAACGCCTCATCCACCCGGGTGGGGCGTTTATAAATATGCCGGTTTCGCCCATTATCCTACCTTTGCATCCGGATGAAAAGGGTATGGGTACTGTTGCTTGTTGTGTTGGGTATAGCTGCTGGCTATGGCTTTACCGGCAGCAATGTGCCCCGTGCTGAGTTGTCTTTCCAGGGTGCGCCTGCCACAGCCGAGCAGTTGGGCGAAATGCTCTTCTTCGAGCCGATGATTTCCGCCAACAGGGATTTGAGCTGCGCCTCTTGTCATATCCCGGCGCATGGGTTCGCCGATACGGTGGCCTTTAGCACCGGGGTGGGGGGAAGGCTGGGCAAGCGCAATGCGCCCTCCTGCGCCAATATGTCGGAACGTCCTTATTTTTTCTTTGATGGCAGAGCCGCGACGCTGGAAGACCAGGTGCGGTTTCCCATAGAAGACGAGAACGAAATGGGCTTGCCGATAGCAGAGGCGGTAGCGCGGCTGAACAGCGACCCGAAGTATGTTCAATACTTCAATGCTATCTACCGGCAAGCGCCCAGCGAGGCTAACCTGAAATCGGCGATAGCTGCCTTTGAGCGTACCCTGGAGACCAGCAGCACGCCTTTCGACCGGTATATGAAGGGCAACGACAGCGCCATTAGCTTATCGGCGCAGCGGGGCAGGGAACTCTTTATGAGTGATAAGGCGAAGTGCTTTGATTGTCATTTCTCCCCGGACTTTACCGGAGATGAGTTTCGTAATATTGGGCTGTATGATGGAGTGAAGTATACCGACGAAGGGCGCTTTGTTATTACAAAGGATTCTGCCGACCTGGGTAAATTCAAAGTGCCGGGCCTCCGCAACGTAGCGGTAACGGCACCCTACATGCACAACGGGATGTTCCGCACACTGAGGGAAGTGATTGATTATTACGATGACCCTTATAAGTCAGTAGCCCGCCCGGTGAATATTGATACCCTGCTGCTGCAACCCTTGCACCTGACCGAGCAGGAGAAGGTAGACCTGGAGAACTTTATGAGGACGCTGACCGATGACCGCTTTGCGAATTCATCACGCGCCTCCCTGAAACGATAATGTAGTTATATTTACACGGTGGAGCTAAGTACTGAAGTATACCAGCGTATTGTAGCGGCAAAGCTTTTTATCGACGGGCACTACGGCGAACCGGTAGGCCTGGGCCAGATAGCAACGGAGGCCTGCCTGTCGCGGTTTCATTTTCACCGCCTGTTTACGCGTATCTACAAAAGGACGCCACACCAGTACCTCACGCAGAAGCGCATGGATGCCGCAAGGCGTTTGTTGCAGCGGGACGACATGACGATAAGCGAGGTGTGCCGCCAGGCGGGCTTCGAAAGCCCGGGCTCGTTCAGTTCGCTGTTTCGCCGGAATACTGGGTGCTCGCCGCAGCACTACCGGAAGTTGGTCTTCCTGAAGAGGAAACTGGTGGAAGAGCAGCCCAAGAGCTTTGTGCCCCATTGTTTCGTGGAGCAGTACCGCCTTTAAAGAAAAGCAAGATTGAAGAAGCGGCTCAATGCCCGCCGCTCTATCTTCGTGTGTATAAAAACAGGAACAAATGATAACCAAACTTTCCCACACCAGTATTTTCGTGAATGACCAGGAGAAGGCGTACGATTTCTATGTCAATACCCTGGGCTTCAAAGTGAAGAACGACAGCAAAATGGGCAACGGCTTCCGCTGGCTCACCGTTACCCCGCCCGACCAGCCCGATGTAGAGCTGATACTGATGGATATACTCCACGAAAGCATGAAGCAGTCGCCGCAGTTTGATGACGAAGTAATAAACGCCTTCAAACTGCTGATGGACAGGGGAGTGCTGGGCGCCGGCGTATTCAATACACCCGACTGCCGCGCTACTTATGAAGAGCTGAAAGCCAAAGGCGTGAAGTTTGCCGGCGAACCTAAAGAGCAGTTCTATGGTATAGAAGCGGTGATGTATGATGGGGTGGGCAACTGGTATAGCCTGACCCAACCGAAAGAGATGTAACTTGTTACTTAATGAGCAAAATAAGAGAGATACACCCCGATTTTGAGTTCCTGCTGGACTTTAAAGAGCCGTCACTCGTTGCGCTCTATAAAGACCTGCGGGAATTTATTTTAGAGCTGTACCCCAATAGTAATGAGTTGCTCTACCATACTCATGCGCTTACGTCGGTGTATTCTATTTCTGAAAAGCTATCGGATGCGTTTTGCATGATACCTATCTACACCAATCACCTGAACCTCGGCTTCAACAAAGGTACACTCCTTCACGACCCGCACGGGCTGCAGCAAGGTACAGGCAACCTCATTCGCCACATACCCATCGCTACGCCCAAAGACTACCGCAACAAGAAAGTGAAAGACCTGGTAAAGGCAGCGATAGAGTTGGCCCTTGCCGATATGAAAACACCCACCAAAAAGGTGGGTGCAACGATTTCGAAAATTACTAAGAGGTAAAGTCGCCATCTTCACTAGAAAGCACTTATACTCGTCCCGTAGTAAACTGCCTTTCCATCTTTCTTAGCAGGGATAAGTTCCAGCGTGCGGAGTTTGTTTTCTATGTCCTTATATTTTTCGGCTTCTTCTTTGGCTTCGGCATCATTTTGGGTGTGCTTGTTCGATTTCAGGAAAACGATCTTGCCTTTGGCATTTACAATAATTGCGCACGAGAAAGTTCCGTGTTTCTTTTCAAAGTTAATGATGTCCTCGCCCAGGAAGTTGGTGATAAAAGTTTCCAGTGTCGATTGCGATGCAGCGCCTATGGGGTGGCTGGCCTGGTCGCCGTAGTATAACTTTTCTCCGTTGAAGAGGTCACGTTTCTCTTGCCGTACAATTTTGAGGGTTATCTCTCCTGTTTCAGGGTCTTCTACCCAAAGGGAGTCGTAGATATACGCCAGGGTGATCACATCGGTACCATACTGCTCAATGCCGTTTGTGGGGTGGCTTTGGGCAAAAGATATCTGCGCCAGGCATATCGCGGCAATAGCCCAAGTTGCTTTTAGAATATTCATACGATGTATTATTTAGAATCTAAATATACCAAGTTCCCCTGGTTATTGTTTTTCGTACAGTCCACCGACAGGCTGTAGGGCACCGCCTCACCACCTATCCAGGCGGGGGCGAAGGTTACCTTTTCCAGTTTGGTCTCCATGCTGCAGAGAAGATCGTCCAGGTCGTGCTGGGCGGTGTAGGGCCTCTTCTTCAGTTTCAGGTGTGGCTCAAAGTAGGCCAGTTTGCCGTCATCGCCTATCACTACCTGGGTGTAGAAATGTTCGGTTTTGCCTTTCAGGCGGTACAGTTCCTCCTTCCAGAGTTCTTTTAAGAACGTGGCCAGGTCGCATTGGTTGGCGCAGCCCACAGGCTCACAGGCTCGTTCATCGCAGTACACCGGCCTGTTATTCAGTCGCATCACCTCAGTGCGAACGATGCGGTACTCAAAAAAGCCCGTCTCCGGGTCTTCTATTACCGTAGTGTCGGCTTCGCAGTGATAGGTTACCGAATTGTTTTTGTATTGCCCCGTCACTGGCGGGGGCGCCCCGGCCGATGCTGCATGCGCCAGCCACAGCAGCGCCGGCAATAGAAAAACGAATTTTGGCCTCATTTACTTTGTTTCCCTTTAAAAATAGAAAATTATCGGATAGTTAGTATACCCGCAGCCAGTTTCTGGTAATTACAGCAGGCATAAGTGCTCAAAATATGGATAAATAGTTTATTTGTAGTGTCTTGTATCCCGGTGCCGGGATGGGTTTTGTTATTTTGGCAAATACCGGTGTAATTCATCCCCAAAACTTTTTGAAATTTGGTGTTCTTAGTCTTACCTTTGCGCCAAATTTGGGATAGGTATTACTTTTTCCCGCTATTTTTAGAAACAATTCTTTATACTCATTTATATGCCAAACGTTGGTAAAATCAAGCAGATCATCGGCCCGGTAGTGGACGTTTATTTCAGTGGTGATGCAAAATTGCCCGAGATTTATAACGCACTGGAGCTTACTCGTGAAAACGGGGACAAACTGGTAATGGAAGTGCAGCAGCACCTCGGTGAAGACAGCGTTCGTTGCGTGGCGATGGACGGTACGGAAGGCCTTACCCGTGGTATGAATGTGGTAGATACCGGCGCCGCGATAGCAATGCCAACCGGAGACCAGATCAACGGCCGCCTGTTTAATGTTACGGGTGATGCCATTGATGGTCTGCCTGCAACGTCTAAAGCCGTTAACCCGCGCCCCATACACGCCAAGCCGCCTAAGTTCGAATCGCTGAGCACTGCTTCGGAGGTACTGTTCACGGGTATTAAAGTAATCGACCTGATTGAACCCTATGCAAAGGGTGGTAAAATCGGTCTGTTTGGTGGTGCCGGTGTGGGAAAAACCGTACTGATCCAGGAGCTTATCAACAACATCGCCAAAGGCCACGGTGGTCTTTCGGTATTTGCCGGTGTGGGTGAGCGTACCCGTGAGGGTAATGACCTGATGCGCGAAATGATTGAAGCGGGCATCGTAAAATATGGCAGCAAGTTCATACACAGTATGGAAGAAGGCGGTTGGGACCTGTCTTCAGTAGACCTGAACGAGCTGAAAGATTCTAAAGCGACATTCGTATTCGGACAGATGAACGAACCTCCGGGAGCACGTGCGCGTGTGGCCCTGTCGGGTCTTACTATGGCGGAATATTTCCGTGATGGCGATGGTACCGGTAAAGGTAAAGACATCCTGTTCTTCGTAGATAATATCTTCCGTTTCACCCAGGCGGGTTCTGAGGTATCGGCCCTGCTGGGTCGTATGCCATCAGCGGTGGGTTACCAGCCTACCCTGGCTACCGAGATGGGTCTGATGCAGGAGCGTATCACTTCCACTAAAAATGGTTCCATCACTTCCGTACAAGCGGTATATGTACCTGCGGATGACTTGACCGATCCGGCTCCCGCTACCACCTTCGCGCACCTTGATGCCACAACGGTATTGAGCCGTAAGATCGCGGATCTGGGTATCTACCCTGCGGTGGATCCACTGGATTCTACCTCACGTATCCTTACTCCTGCTATCGTGGGCGATGCACACTACAACTGTGCTAACCGTGTGAAGCTGATACTTCAGCGTTACAAGGAACTGCAGGATATCATCGCCATCCTGGGTATGGATGAACTGAGCGAAGACGATAAGCTGGTAGTATCACGCGCCCGTCGTGTGCAGCGTTTCCTTTCTCAGCCCTTCCACGTGGCAGAGCAGTTCACCGGTCTGAAAGGTGTACTGGTGCCAATCGAAGAAACCATCCGTGGTTTCAATATGATCATGGACGGTGAAGTGGATGAGTATCCGGAAGCGGCCTTCAACCTGGTAGGTACGATAGATGATGCTATCGAGAAAGGCAAGAAGCTGATGGAACAAGCGAAAAACTAAAACCCCCTCCGCCCCCTGAACGGGGGAACAGGGATTTTGAAATATTATTAACGAATACAAATTAGCCCCTTTAGGGGTTGGGGTATGCAATTAGAAATATTAACACCAGAGCATAAAGTGTACAGCGGTACCGTTTATGGTATCCAGTTGCCCGGCATTGAAGGTTCTTTCGAGATACTGGATAAGCACGCGCCTATGATAGCCTCTCTCGGTAAAGGGAAAATGAAGATACTGAAGGACAAGAACACTACCGAGCTGTACGAGATTGCTTCCGGCTTTGTGGAAGTGCTGAATAATAAAGCGACGGTTTTGATAGAAGGCGCTACCTCTATGGAGTAGTCGCTTTTAACCCCCTCCGGCCCCTGAACGGGAGCCGGGTAACAATACTGGCCGGATACAGAAATGTATCCGGTTTTTGTTTGCCCCTGCTCTTAATGGGAGAACTTTTTTTAGTCATGCAGTTTTAGGTTATTTTCACCACAAAATAAAAAGCCCCTCCAGGGGTATAGGGTTGAACTTACCATTTCTCATAGCGCGCAGGAATCTGCTGAAACAAAAGGGGAACTTTTCCTCTTTCATCATCCGGATAGGCATTATAGCTACTACCCTGAGCGTGGCCATAATGATCATCGCCGTGGCCGTGGTAGGAGGGTTCAATACCGCTATCCGCGATAAGCTCTATAGCTTTGAAGGCCATATCCATATACACGAGTACGGCAACAATACGTTCCGCGCGTCGAGCATGCCGCCGCTGGTGGAAGACGGCTACCTGGAAGAGAAGGTAATGGCCCTGCCGCACGTAGTGCAGATAGCGCCCTACATAAAGCGGGCGGGCATACTGCAAAGCAAGGGACGCATGGAGGGCATTATGCTGAAGGGCGTGCCCGACAGCTTTTATTTTTCAAAGGCTATATCGTTCCGGGGAAGCAGGATAGACTATTCCGACACCGCTTATTCCAAAGACATTTTATTGTCTGAGGTCACCGCCGACCGCATGGAGTTGAAGCCCGGAGATATGTTGCAGCTGTACTTCCTGGAAGAAGGTTCCGCGTTCCCCCGTATTCGCAAGGTGCGGGTAGCCGGTACCTTCCATACCGGTATGGAGGAAATGGACCGCTTTTATGGCCTGTGCGATATACGCCTGCTACAGAACATAAACGACTGGGAGCCGGCCAACATGAACGGCTACCAGGTAACCCTGGACAACGACCGCCATGGCGAGCAAATATCGCGAACCATACAGGACGAGTATGTAGGCTCTTTCCTCTACTCGTTCACCATGGACAAGCTATACCCCAATGTATTTAACTGGCTGAATGTTACCGACCAGAACGGCGTTATTATACTGGTAATAATGGCCGTGGTGGCTGTTATCAGCCTGGCGGTAGCCCTGCTGATACTAATGGTGGAGCAGGCGCGTATGGTAGGCGTACTGAAAGCCCAGGGCATGAAGCCCGGCGCTATCCGCATGGTTTTCGTCTATTACGCCGGCCTCATTGCGGCTACGGGTATAGTGGCGGGTAACGCCATAGCGCTGGGGCTGGGGGCCTTACAGCATTCCATTGGCTTCATTACCCTGCCCGAAAGCAGCTACTACATGCGCACGGTACCTTTCCGCATAGTATGGTGGCACGTGGTGGCTATAGATGTAGCCACGCTGGTGCTGTGCCTGGCCTGTATGCTGCTGCCTACACTTTACCTGCGGCGGATACAGCCGGCTAAAGTGTTGCAGTTTAAGTAACGGCTGAAGGCCACGGGCACGGAATACTGACATTTTGCCCTAAATCAGAGTACTGGCAAAGTAATTGAGCCTTATTTTTATACCATGTTTTTTAAAAAAAAGAAGAATATGAACGATAATCCGGTGGATAAAGAACAAACGATCAACGAAGCGAACGACAACCTGTCAGCGGAAAGTGCGATGGAAGAGGCCATAGCCCGGGAACTGAATACGGATGATAATGTGCCGGGAATGGAGAATCTGGCGGAAGGTATACCCGAAGACGACCCTTCGGACAAGTTGAGGGAAGAACTGGAAGAGGCGAAGGACAAATACCTGCGCCTGATGGCCGAATTTGAGAACTACAAGCGGCGCAGCGCGCGGGAGTGGAAGGAAATGAAGGAAACCGCCGGAAAGGAAGTGATCATATCGCTGCTGGATGTGCTGGATGACAGCGACCGTGCTGCTAAGCAACTGGAGACATCACAAGACATTGCCGTGATTAAAGAAGGGGTGTCGCTCGTTTTCAATAAATTGCATCATACACTCCAGCAAAAGGGTTTGAAGGTAATGGAATGCAAAGGGGAAGAATTTAATCCTGATATGCACGAGGCCATAACCGAGATACCAGCACCTGCTCCGGAGATGGAGGGGAAAATTATAGACGTGATACAGCCGGGATACTACCTCAATGACAAGCTCATCAGGTATGCGAAGGTGGTGGTAGGCAAGTAACCCCTAAAGAGGAAACTCTGAATGGGTGGAGAATAATTATCGATAACAATATTCGTTAAAGGCTCCTTCGGGGGAGTTAATTTATGTCAAAAAGAGATTATTACGAGGTACTAGGTGTCGCGAAAGGAGCGAGTGCGGATGAGATAAAGAAATCTTACCGGAAGATAGCGCTGCAATATCACCCCGACCGCAATCCCGGTGATGCCAGTGCCGAGGAAAAGTTTAAAGAGGCGGCCGAGGCATATGATGTGCTGAGCAACCCCGATAAGCGGGCGCAGTACGACCGCTTCGGACATGCCGGTATGGGCGGCGGCCGCTCAGGCGGTGGCCCGGGTGGCATGAACATGGAAGACATCTTCTCCAATTTCGGAGATGTTTTCGGCGACGATTTATTCGGCAGCTTTTTTGGCGGCGGAAGGCAGGGGGGCGGAGGCCGCAGGCAAGGTACCCGCGGTGCTAACCTGCGCGTGAAACTTAAAATGTCTTACGCCGAAATAGCCCACGGCGCTAACAAGAAGATTAAAGTAAAAAAATACGTACCCTGCGATACCTGCTCCGGCAGCGGCGCCAAAGACAAGGGTTCGGTGCAGACCTGCAACACCTGTGGTGGAAGTGGCCAGGTAAGGCGCGTAAGCCAAACCTTCCTGGGCCAGATGCAGACGGTAACTACCTGCCCTACCTGTAACGGGGAAGGAACGCAGATAACCGCTAAGTGCGGCAACTGTAAAGGCGAAGGCCGCGTATATGGCGAGGAAACGCTGAGCCTGGATATACCGGCCGGTGTAGTAGACGGCATGCAGCTGAGCATGAGCGGGCGCGGCAACGCCGGCGAACGCGGCGGCGCGCCGGGCGACCTGCTGATACTGATAGAGGAAGAAAAGCACGAGCACCTGAGGAGGGTAGAGCTGGATGTAGTGTACCAACTGCACATCTCTTTCCCCGACGCGGTGCTGGGCACACAGGTGGAGGTGCCTACCATAGACGGCAAGGCCAAAATAAAAATACCCGCAGGCACGCAGAGCGGAAAAATATTCCGCCTGAAAGGCAAGGGCTTCCCGGCCTTCCAGAGCTATGAAAAGGGCGATCAGCTGATAGAAGTGAACATATGGTCTCCGCAAACGCTGAGCAACGATGAAAAAGACATGATAGAGCGCTTGAAGAACTCCCCCAACTTCCAGCCAGGACCCGATGCAAAGAGCATGAAGGAAGACCGGAGCTTTTTCGATAAGATAAAAGACGCGTTTAGCTAGTGTCGCTATTTCTGAAATATACAGTGCCTCCCGGACGCCCGGTAGGCACTTCGTTTTTTTAGTGACGGTTGTCTATCTTTATTGAGATGTGAGAACATTTCTTTTCGTTTTACTTTCTTCCACCTTGTTACCCGCGTCAGTTCCGGCGCAGCAATACCACAACGCCATTAAGGCCCATATGGGTAGCTTTTATATTCCCGGCAGAGCACATGGGTGGAGTACTTTCCGGCAGGCTGGCGCTACTTACGAGCGGACCGTTAACAAAGAGTGGTGTTTGTCGTTGGGCTATCATCAATGGATTGCCCGCGATGATGGATTAAATGGCGCATCTGTGGAAGAGCCTGTATTTACGCAGTACTATAATATCCCTGTGGGCGCGCTCCGTGCACAGGTGGGGCATAAAATGATAGATTTATTGCCCGCATACCGGCTTGTTCTTTCGCGGCACGACATCTTAAAAGCTGGCGTGGGAGTTTCTTATTGCTGGGGCTTGAATGCCTATGTAAACTGGTTCAGTCGAAACCCTAATTTTCCTTATGATTACCAAATGACGACGGCGCTAAGGAAAGTATCATACTGGGGTGCAGGCACCCGTCTGAGTTACGACCATTTATTTTTCAAGGAAGTATTGGCCATAGGTGTTGGTATCGGTGCTCGGTATTACCCGGGTAAACCCGCAGTACAATACGACTATGGCTTGCATATAGGATTCAATTTTTAAGGTACTCTATGATACGGTACATAATAGTAGTGTTGGCAATACTGAGTTCCTTGCATATTTATGCGCAGGATGTTCATTCTGTAAAGGCAGAAATGACCTCTTTTTATATTAGGGACAGGAAGACTGATTACAACCCTATTGCGCAGGCGGGCCTAACCTATACCAGGAAGATAAAGGGGAACTTCTTCGTGGGCGTAACTTATCAGCAATGGACCAACTGGGATAGAGGAGCTCAGCACAGACTTTACGGCTTTGAAGTACCTGAGCCGGCATATTACTCCCTTCAGGATGGCTCAATGGCACGGGAACTGCTTAAAGACAAACCGAATTTCAACGGGCACATTCGCGTGGGTGAACTGATTACCCGTCGGGGGTACAAAATGTTGGATATCTCTGCGTATTACAGGATAGTTGCGGGACCGAGACATATAGTGATGGCCCGCTTTGGTATTTCTTATGCGGCGGGTAATGGCGAATACCTGGAAGGTTTTTATGTAAGTTCCACTACAGGCATTATCCGGCCAGTGCTGGAAAGACGCTTACACAGATTTTGGGGTATAGTGCCTGGATTAAGTTATGATTACAGGATATTCCGGGGGGCTTTTTCCGTAGGGGCTGACTTTAGAGCTCGCTATTATTTACAATGGAGTTCCGCTCAATATGATTACGGCGTACACGTAGGGATAAACTTTTAGCTGCTGCCGGTTGCTATGAGCCTGCCGGCATATAGCGGTCGGCCCTGGTGGGTTCCAGTACATACAGGAACTGCTGGGTAACATACAGCAGTAAGTACACCGGCCCCAGTACCAGCGTACCGGCCATGAACAGGATAACGGCGAGTAAAGCGAAGAAACTTTTCATAGTTTATTTTCTTACCCCCAAAGTTCCGGGTCAATTGAGCTCTTTCGAAATATATAGCCCTCCTTAACCCCACATTCACTACCGCTTAACAAACAGATAGCAAAAGCGGGTATTTACTACCTTTGCATCCGTTATGACGCTGGAGCAACTCAAGGAAATGCGCGAACGTGTGCAGCACCTGCACCGTTTTTTAAGAATAGAAGACAGGCTCGCCAAGATAGAGAACGACAAAACCCTGTCCCTCTCGCCCGGTTTCTGGGACGACAATGCGCGCGCTACCGGCATCCTTAAGGAAATTAAGGTCAATGAGTTCTGGGTAAACCTGTTTGATAATGCCCGGGGCGGTGTAGAAGATTTCGCCGTATTGTTTGAGTTCTGGAAAGAGGGTGAGGCGGCGGAAGAGGAAGTAAAAGCTTCATACGACAATGCAATAAGACTGCTGGACGAGCTGGAGTTCAAGTCCACCCTCAACGAACCGGAAGACGAAATGCCGGGGGTGATGGTCATCAACTCCGGGGCCGGTGGAACGGAAAGCCAGGACTGGGCCGAAATGCTGCTGCGGATGTACCGCATGTATGGAGAGAAGCAGGGATGGAAGGTGTCGGAAATAGATGTGCAGTATGGAGACGGCGCGGGTATAAAGCAGGCCACCATGGAGTTTGACGGCGCCTTCGCCTATGGCTTGCTGAAAGCCGAAAGTGGTGTGCACCGCCTGGTGCGTATTTCTCCGTTCGACTCCAACGCCCGCAGGCATACATCGTTCGCTTCCGTATTCGTTTACCCGCTGATAGATGACACCATTGCTATAGAAGTAAATCCTGCCGACCTGGAATGGGAGTTTTACCGCTCAGGTGGTAAAGGAGGGCAGAACGTGAATAAGGTGGAAACAGCGGTGCGCCTGAAGCACATACCTTCCGGCATAATAGTAGAATGCCAGCAGGCGCGCACACAGGGAGAGAACCGGGAGAAGGCGCTCACTATGCTGAAGAGCCAGCTGTATGAGGAGGAACTGCGCAAAAGGGAAGAATTGAAGAACGCGGCCAATTCCTCCAAGAAGAAAATAGAATGGGGCTCGCAGATACGCTCTTATGTATTCCACCCCTATAAAATGATAAAAGACCACCGTACCGATTACGAAGTAGGTAATGTGGGGCCGGTAATGGATGGCGAGCTCGACGATTTTATCAAGGCATACCTGATGAGTGTAAAAGAAGAACAATAGACTTGGCGAAAGACAACTCGATAAAAAAGATTTTTGACCTGAAACTGCTGCGGAGGATATTCTCT
>JAEUVZ010000044.1 GCA_016786665.1 Flavipsychrobacter sp. | reverse complement strand
GGGTGGCCTCGACTCCGTGAAGCGCATTCAATTATTGGCATACGACAATGGAGTATTGCAAACGGCCGATTCGTTTCACCAGGCGGAGATAGTGCTCAGTAAGCAGCAGGGAATTTGTGCGGCTATGGAGTTTTATATGTTCCCCTTTCATGCACCCGGTGATACCGTGATATATGATGACTATTATCTGGTAACCTCTATGCAGCCGCTTTTGTATCCAACCCACTGGCCCATAACGGATCCCAAGCCCGGCCCTTATGCCGCGACCTTCCGGCGGGTGCATTTTGACAACGTCGATTCGGCCGCATTTAACGTGATGAATGTTGGCGATGTGTATCAATACACAGTATGCGTACAATCGCCAGCAAACATTATTACTACTTGCATAGAGCCTGGTTATCGCCAGGATAGCATTGTTAGCAAAACAATGGTAAGCGGCGGGATACAGTATGTGGTGCAAGGGTGGAGTGCATATAAACAGTATATGTTCGGTCAACCCTATTATCATGTGACACCGAGGGTGGACACTTTCGTGTTATCGGCAACCGCGCCACATTTGGGCATTTATCTACCGGAGACGCCGAAACCACTCTGGTACTACGACGGAGATATAATGTACTATTATCCCGATGATACCACTTTTTGCCTGCAAGGGGAAAAGTATGTTGCTTATTCTTACTGGTTTGCCGGTTGCACATATTCAGAGCATAAGCCCGGTTTGGGCCAGGTGAAATTCGCCTTTTTTGATGGCACCAATCCGTCTGTGAATGGGGCGAATATTTTCTACTACAATCGCAACGGCATATCCTGTGGCATTCCCCTGGTGCCGGATACTACGCAGCCTGTTTCTGTAAGCAATGCGACCGAACGTCAGCTAAATATCTATCCTAACCCTGCTGCGAATGAGCTGGCCATAGAGTCGGTCGCTGGCTATAGTGTGCAACTGGTGAACATGATGGGGCAGGTGGTGTATGCCAAAGACCTCTGTGGGGAAAAAGAGCGCATAAACGTCAGCCAACTGGCTGATGGGGTGTACCTGGTAAAAGTGCAGCGGGATAAAGAGCCTGTTCTGAGCCGGAAGGTGCTGGTGCAGCACTAGCCGGCAGTTTCCTATACATAATACCCCTTCTTTCCGAAAGCGGGTAGCATAGTTTGCTTATTGCGGGCGAAGGCGCCTTGTGATGGAGTCTCCGTGCGGTGTGCCGCGCTGGCATGGTTTTGTATCCCCCAACGAATAGAAGGGCAAGAAGACGAAGGGACGGGAAAACGAAAACACAAAAACGGAAAATCATGAAAAAGGTAACAATATTCGGACTGCTGGCCATACTGGTTTCACTTTCCAGCTGTGAACTGATCGGCGATATTTTTGAGGCCGGCGTATGGGTAGGCGTAATGCTGGTAGTAGGCGTAGTAGCGGTAGTATTCTTCCTGCTCGCCAAGGTATTCGGCCGCAGGTAGTAAATTATTTATTCCATCATAAAAAAGAAAACCATGAACAAGTTTCTGACAGGAGCATTATTAGGCGTAGCGGTAGGATTGCTGCTGGCGCCCCAGAAGGGTGAAGAACTGCGCGAAGACATAGCCGATACCGCGGGCAAGCTGCGCGACCGCCTGAACCGGATGGCCGGGCGAGCCGATAGCAAGCTAGACGACCTGAAGGCATTACTGGACAAAAATATTGAAGGGCTGAGCGATGACGTAAAACACCGCATCCTCACCATTATTGACGAAGCGGAAGAGATGGCTTACAGTGCCAAGTCGCAACTGAGCGGAGGAATAGCGTAAAGCATCCATCCAACCAATTACTTAATGGGGCATAAATAGGATAATAACAGGGCGGTTGTATCTACAGCCGCCTTCCTTATTGGAAGTAGACGCTGAAGGTGCCGCTCATGTCGATGGGCTGGCTGGAAGAGTAGGCGCTAAAGCTGAAGTTGCCCTGCACCATATCAACCATATCGGCGGTAACGGTAACGGTTCCGGTGGCTGCATTATACTGGGAGCCATCGGCATCGTAAAAGGTTATGCGGGCGGGACTGTTAGCGCTGTAGGTACCCACTCCGTTATAAGGGGAGATGACAATTTCCAGCGAAGAACCATCGGACGCGGAGCCGTAGATGGTAAGCGCGAAGTTAAACTCGGTAGCGCTGCCCTGGTTGGCAGACCAGTTGTACCCATTAATGCTGGCATCTATTATGCCGTAGGTCTGCCCGTTGTTGCCATTAAAGATGATACCCCGGTCGCGATCGCACGAAAAGAAGAGGGCAGGGAGTATTGCCAGCAGAAGTACCTTCATGTATCGCACCATGTTCATACCTTAAAGTTAAAGCTTTTGCAGCAATACGTTGGCCGTGGCCACCACACCTTCTTCCCGGCCTATAAAGCTCAGCTTTTCAGTAGTGGTCGCTTTCACCGACACATCGTGTATGGACAGGTGCAGAATGCCCGCTATGGCATGTTGCATCTGCTCTACATAGGCGCCTATCTTGGGTGCCTGCAGCAGCAGCGTGCTGTCTACATTCACTACCTGGTAGCCTTTTTCGCGGATGAGGTCGTAGCAGCGCTGCAGCAGCACTTTGCTGTCAATGCCTTTGTACGTATTGTCCGTGTCGGGGAAGTGCTTGCCTATGTCGCCCAGCGCCAGTGCGCCCAGCATTGCATCGCAGATGGCGTGCAGCAGTACGTCGGCATCCGAATGGCCCACGGCGCCCTTGCTGTGTGGTATCAGCACACCACCCAGCCAGAGCTCCCGGCCCTCTGCCAACTGATGAAAATCTATTCCTTGTCCTATACGATACATAAACGCCAAACGCCTAAAAGGGCTTCCTGTTTTTTGTTAGTAATATAATTTTCAATGGTCTGTATAACATTCTGTTACTGCGTCTCCTGTTCCTCATTTTGAAGATGTTTGCATTTTCAAACACCAGGTCCGAGGCGCCCGGAACATTTTCTATTCATAGCGGAATCTAGTTCCGCCTTTAGAGGGTTACCAGATGTTCAGCCCAAAGTCATCGGCATTCTCTTCGGCGTCCTCGTAACCGGCATCCATGTGGCGGAGTACGCCCATAGCGGGGTCGTTGTGGAGTACGCGGCGCAGGCGCGCGTCTGCATCGGCTGTTCCATCGGCCACTATCACCATGCCCGCGTGCAGCGAGTAGCCCATGCCTACGCCACCACCGTGGTGGAACGATACCCAGCTGGCACCGCCGGCGGTGTTAATGAGGGCGTTCAGTATAGGCCAGTCGGCTACGGCATCGCTGCCGTCCTTCATCGCTTCGGTCTCGCGGTTGGGCGAGGCGACGGAACCACAGTCCAGGTGATCGCGCCCTATCACTATTGGAGCTTTCACTTTCCCGGTACGCACCAGCTCATTGAAAAGCAGGCCTGCTTTTTCCCGCTCGCCCATACCCAGCCAGCAGATACGTGCCGGAAGCCCCTGGAAGGCGATTTTGTCTGTCGCCATATCCAGCCAGCGGTGCAGCCCTTTGTTATCGGGGAAGAGCTCTTTCAGCGCCTTATCGGTGGTATAGATATCTTCGGGGTCGCCGCTCAGCGCTACCCATCGGAATGGCCCTTTACCCTCGCAAAACAGCGGACGGATATATGCGGGCACAAATCCCGGAAAGTCAAATGCATGCTCCACGCCGCGCTTGTCTTTCGCCTGGCCACGGAGGTTGTTGCCGTAGTCGAATGTGATGGCGCCGCGCTTTTGCAGTTCCAGCATTTGGTTCACGTGCTTCGCCATGGTATCCAGCGAGCGCTTTATGTATTCGTCCGGGTTGCTCTCGCGCAGTGCGTTGGCTTCCGCTACGCTCAGCCCTTCCGGGAAGTACCCTACTAGTTCATCGTGCGCGGAGGTTTGGTCGGTAAGTGTATCGGGAGTGATGTTGCGGTCTATCAGCCGCTGGAGGAGGTCTACCACATTGCAGCACACGCCAATGGAAACCGCTTCACCGTTCTTTTTGGCTTCCAGCGCCCACTCAATGCCTTCGTCTATGTTGTGTGTGTATTTATCCAGGTAGCGTGTCTCTACACGCTTCTGCATGCGCCATTCTTCCATTTCGGCGGCCAGGCATACCCCTTCGTTCATGGTGATGGCCAGTGGCTGAGCGCCGCCCATACCACCCAGCCCGGCAGTAACGTTCAGCGTGCCTTTCAGGCTGTCGCTGTTGTAGTGTTTGTGCGCCAGCGACAGATACGTTTCGTAAGTACCCTGCACGATGCCCTGGGAGCCAATGTATATCCAGCTCCCCGCGGTCATTTGTCCGTACATCATCAGCCCCTTGGCTTCCAGCTCGCGGAAGTGTTCCCAGTTGGCCCATTTGCCCACCAGGTTAGAGTTGGCTATCAGTACGCGCGGTGCGTCTTTGTGCGAGCGGAGTACTCCCACGGGTTTGCCCGACTGTACCATCAGGGTTTCATCCTCGTTCAGGTTCTTCAGGCACTCCAGTATCTTGTCAAAGCTTTTCCAGTTACGGGCAGCTTTACCAATGCCGCCATATACTACCAGGTCCTCCGGGCGCTCGGCCACTTCAGGGTCCAGGTTGTTTTGCAGCATGCGGTAGGCCGCTTCACTTACCCAATCTTTGCAATTCAACTGATTGCCGCGTGGCGCGCGAATGATGCGTTGTGTGCTTGTATCTGACATAATATTATTGTTCGCCTCCCAAAACCCAAAGGAAGCCTTCTTGTTTTAATTCTACTTCTCAATCTTGTTCCCCCTTTAGGGGGATAGAGGGGGCGCAGCTTGTGTTCGCCCCCAATTAAGCTTTTATAGCGTACCTATCTGCTCCGGCAGTGGGGGAAGGTGTTCCAGTGCGGCGGCTAGCTTTGATTCCGTTTCGGCATTGTTTACTTCTTCTTTTACAAAGTGTTTGCCGGTGACATGCTCATACAGTTCTATGTAGCGTTCGGAAATCCTGTTCACCACTTCGTCGGTCATTTCCGGTACTTGCTGTCCGTCCTGGCCCTGGAATCCATTTTCCATCAGCCATTCGCGAACGAATTCTTTAGACAGTTGTTTTTGGGGCTCACCCTTCTTCTGGCGTTCTTCAAAACCTTCCGCATAGAAGTAGCGCGAAGAGTCGGGCGTATGTATTTCATCTATCAGGTAGATGGTATCGCCTATGTGGCCAAACTCATATTTGGTGTCTACCAGTATTAGCCCGCGTTCTTTTGCCATCTGGCGCCCGCGCTCAAAGAGGGCGAGTGTATATTTTTCCAGCTGCTGGTATTCGTTCTCTGAAACCAGTCCCCGGCTGATGATCTCTTCGCGCGATATATCTTCATCGTGTCCTTCGTGCGCCTTGGTGGTAGGGGTGATGATAGGCGCGGGAAACATGTCGTTCTCGTTAAGGCCTTCGGGAAGGGATACTCCGCAGAGCACGCGCTTACCACTCTTGTAGGTGCGCCATGCATGGCCGGTAAGGTGATTGCGTACCACCATTTCTACAGGGTAGGTATCGCATTTATATCCTATAGAGGCGTTGGGCAGGGGCGTACTGATCATCCAGTTGGGCACAATGTCCCGGGTGGCGTTCAGAAACTGGGCGGCTATCTGGTTCAGCACCTGTCCTTTGTAGGGTATGGGACGCGGAAGCACCACATCAAAAGCGGAAATACGGTCGCTCACCAGCATGGCCAGGTATTTGTCGGCAATGGTGTACACGTCCCGTACTTTACCTTTATAGAAATTCGTTTGATTAGGAAGATTCAGCGTAGCCATCAGCGTAAAAAAAATTGAGAGGGCAAAGATAAGTCGAATTGTTATTGTATAGTTATGGGAGATATTTTTAATACACGTTCGGTATTTACTTGCTATCTTAGTGTCAATATATGAGCTGCAAGTATATATTTTTGGGTGCTATAGTGCTGCTTGCCGGCTGCACCTGCCGGCAGGAGATAAAAGCCTATATAAAGGATGCGGAGACCGGCCTGCCCGTAAAGGACGTAAAAGTGGTAACCATAGCCGCCATGAAGGGTAACTACCGTGAGGGTAGCACCCGGTACACCGACAGTACCGGCCGCTTTGTGAGCGCCTACGACATAGGGGGCGTGGCCAAGTGCCCGGTGACCAAGCTCTTTATCTCCCGCGACAGCTTTAAAGATAAAATCGTTATCAGTCCGCAGATGGGTGATACTATATTTATAGAACGAGTAATCAATTAAGAAAGGCGCCGGTGAGGCGCCTTTCTTAATTGGTTAAATGCTTGTGTTGTTGCGGCATTTGTTATGCCTGCTCCTGCTTTTGCCCTATTATGTGTGCGAGCTATTACCGGGAGTATAAACAAGGAAGGTAAGCTCGTTGTTAGTTCTAATACATACCTCCTACACCTTTACTGTTTTCCATTTGCCGCGGCGGAAGAGCAGTATGGCGACTATAGCCATAGCGCTTTCGGCGATAGCAATGCACATGAATACCCCTTTGGGGCCCATCTGGAAATGCACCGCCACCAGGTAGGCCAGTGGTATCTGGAAGAACCAGAAGCCGAACAGGTTCAGGATAGTGGGGGTGAGCGTATCGCCTGCACCATTGAAGGCCTGGGCTATCACCATGCCGTAGGCGTAAAACAGGTAGCCCATACACACGTACCAGATGCATTCCTTACCGTAGCGAATCACTTCGGGCTCGTTGTGTATGAAGAAGCCTAGTATCGGCTCGGCAAAAATGATGGAGACCAGGCCCACAATGGCGAGAAATATCATATTGTAGAAGGCGGTCTTCCAAACCGATTTTTCAGCGCGGCCGGGCTCTCCCGCGCCCAGGTTCTGGCCCACCAGTGTAGCGGCGGCATTGGCCATGCCCCACGAGGGCTGCAGCGCGAACAGCAGTATGCGGATGGCTATAGTGTAGCCGGCAATAGCATCGTTGCCAAAGCGGGATATGATGCGCACGAGGAATATCCAACTGGCCGAGGCGATGAGGAACTGCCCGGTACTACCCGCGGCTATGCGCACGATATTGCCGATAACCGGGAAGTCGGCCGCCAGGTGAGGCTTGCGGATGCGGATAACGCCTTTGCTGCCAAAGAGGTGATAGAGCTGGTAAAGTACGCCGCAACCCCGGCCTATGGTGGTGGCTATAGCCGCGCCTTTTAGCCCCAAGGCCGGTATGGGCCCAAAGCCATTGATGAGGGTAGGGCAGAGGATAATATTCAGGATATTGGCGAGCCATAGCGAGCGCATGGCTATCGCGGCATTGCCGGCCCCGCGGAAGATACCGTTGATGAGGAATATCATCATCACCACTATGTTGCCCGTAAGCATTATCTCGGTATAGTGATAGTTATCGGTAGTGATGGAGCTATCAGCGCCCATGAGTATTAATAAATCGCGGGAGTAGAACAAGCCGATAACGCTAACGATGATGGACACCACAGCGGTGACATAGATGGCCTGCACGGCGGCCTGGGCTGCTTTTTCAGGGTTCTTCTCGCCTACCCGCCGGGCTATAACGGCGGTAGCCGCCATGCTGAGCCCTATGGCAACTGAATAGATAATAGTGAGCAGCGACTCGGTAAGGCCCACGGTGGCTACCGCCGCTTTGCTTATTTTACTTACAAAGAACGCATCTACCAAAGCGAAGATGGACTCCATAAGCATTTCCAGTACCATAGGTACGGAAAGCAGGAAGATGGCCCGGTTGATGCTGCCGGAGGTGTAGTCCTGCTCGTGGCCTTTAATGGCTTCTTTCAGGAGCTGAAATATGTGTTTGCTGCGCGACGCGCGCGTATGTGATGGTGTCATGGTATGACGGTAGAATAATATTAAATAATAGATGGAGCAGGCTACGCGGCGGTGGGCTGCGTGTACTGTGGGTGGATGGGGGCAGCTAACAGGTAGCTGCTATGCGTAGGCTATCATATGCGGTGCGAATAAGGGACGCAAATATATAACTATTTTCTGGACTTCAACTTTTAGTGGTGGGGGTATTCTCATCCAGGCCTGCTACTAAGGTCTTCCTCCTGCCAGGAAAATGGGAGGGAAGTTTGTTTGGTTCTTCGGCGTGTATGGCCTGTTGCCCTATTTTATACCAGCGATTTTTCCAGCGACGTGAACATTTCGGCGGCGGGGAGGTTTCCCCAAAGCACGTTGTAGATGTTGGTGGCTATGGGAATGTCTATACCGTAGGTGGAAGAAATAGACTGCATTCCCCTGGCTGCATAGTAGCCCTCGGCTACCATGCTCATTTCCAGTATGGCCGCTTTTACCGAGTAGCCCTTGCCCAGCATAGCGCCCAGGGTGCGGTTGCGGCTGTGGAGCGAGTAAGAGGTGACCAGCAGGTCGCCCAGGTAGGCGCTGGTGTGGAAGTCGGGGTGCTCATTGGAAGGGTGTACTTTCTCAAAGTGAACCTCCAGGAAGCGGTGCATTTCCCGGTAACAGTTGGTGATGTACACGCTCAGGAAGTTATCTCCATAGTCGAGCGAATGAGCCATGCCCGCGCCGATGGCATAGATGTTCTTCAGCACGGCGGCGAACTGGGCTCCCCATATATCGTGGTTGCAGGTAGTATTGATATAGCTGTTGGTGAACGCGGCGGCAACATTTTGGGTAAGGTTGTCGTTCAGCCCGGAAAAGGTAAGGTACGAGAGGCGTTCCTCCGCTACTTCTTCGGAGTGGCAGGGGCCGGTAATGGCCACATACTTTTCCAGTTGGTAACCCATCTTCCCGGTCAGGTAGTCGTTCAGCAGCAGGTTGCTGTCGGGCAGAATACCCTTGATGGCCGAAACAATATTTTTAGACATCCAGAGCGGCGCTTCCACGCTTTCTATCACCGACTGCGCATAGGCAGAGGGCACAGCGAATATTACGGTATCGCAGGCCTGCAATACGTCGCGCAGGTTGTCGTTGGGCTTAATAGTTTCCGGCAGAAAGCGGATGGAGGTGAGGTAGTGTGGATTGTGGTTGCGGGCGCGCAGATGCTGCACCGCTTCGCTGCTACGCACCCACCAGTGTATGGTGTGGCCGTTATCTGTCAGGATTTTGGCGATGGCAGTACCGAAGCTACCGTTGCCAATGATACCGATGTTCCCTAAACCGTTTGTACTCAAGGCTTGAATTTATTTTACTCTTTCAGCAGAGAACTCGTCTCCGTGGTCCTGCGCCGCTAGGGTGAGGTACTGGTTACGCCCGATGCTGATATAGAATACGAGCACTAAAAGTAAGGGTAAAATAAAGAAAATGGAAAGCTCGTGGTGGAAAAAGTATTGCATAATGACGTAGGCGAGGAAAAGACCCACGGAAACGGGCATCAGCATTTTGCTGTGCCGGAACCCGGAAAGCCGGAACACCTGGGTGTCTTTGCCGGAAATATGGAAACGGGAAACGGGGCTGCCGCACCAGTCTATTTTGGCCACCAGGCTGTGTTCGCCATCAGGAACCTCAAACTCCAGGGTTTCGTCGTTCCAGATAGTACTTAGTTTTTCGTTATTAAGGAAGAGGTGGATTCCCCTGTACCTGTTGATGTATTCGTTTGACCGCACAATTACTATTCTCGCCATTTCGGGTTTCTGCTGTTTAATACCTAAATACCAAATTTAGCGAAAAAACGGTTAAGGTGCGCGTTAAAATCAGTCGCCTCCCTTTTCTTCAAACAGTTTGTCTTTCTCCACCACCTGCACTTTTGTGTCGTCTTTCAGTGTGCGGGCTATGGCACCGTAGGGAGCTATTACTACCTTCTCTCCCTTCTTAAGTCCCTGTGTTACCTGTATATACGTATTATCCTGTATGTCGGTCTTTACATCGCGGATGCTCACTTTTTGGGAGGCCTCGTTGTACACGAACACTACCTGGCGGATTTCATCGAGGGCGAAGGACGGATTTTTTTTGTTTTTATCTTTTACACTATCGGGCCAGTCGCGGGTAGTAACGGCATTAACGGGAACGGAGAGTATATCGGGCTGCCGGTTGGTCTGTATATCTACAGAAGCGGACATGCCGGGCTTGAAGGGGAATTTCCCTTTGGGCATACCGGCCAGCAGGTCGGCATAGCTATCGGGTAGTATCAGTATGTGTACGGTATAGTTGGTCACCTGGTCGGAAGCGGTTTGCTGCAGTGCGGTAGCCTTGCTGGAGACCGCTACTTTAGATACTACTCCGGTAAATTTCCGGTTGCGGTAGGCATCCGCATCTATAATGGTGGTATCGCCTATTTTTACTTTGGCTATATCGGTTTCGCTTACCTCCACGCGCACTTCTATCCGGCTCATGTCGGCAATGGTGAGCATTTCGGTTCCGGCCATTTGTGCGGTACCTACTACGCGTTCGCCCTTCTTTACATTCAGTTGGGAGATGATGCCGGAGGTGGGCGCTACAATGGTAGTGCGGCGGAGGTTTTCCCTCGTTTGCGACAGGTTGGCTTCGGCGGCGCGCACGCCATACTGCCCGCCCGATATGCTGGCCTTCGATGCCTCGTAGGTAGCCTTCGCACTCTTATAAGCCGCCTCTGCCTGTTCAAACTCCAGCGCCGAAATAACCTTTTCCTGGTAGAGTTGCTTGTTGCGGTTGTAGGTGGCCAGCGACAAGTCGTACTGCGACTGTGCCTGTGCCATCATTTCTTTGCTGTTACTAACGCCGGCCCTCGATTGCTGCACGCCCGCTTCCGCCTGGGTAACGATAGAGCTGTATATGGCGGGGTTAATCTTTACCAGCAGCTGCCCCAGGCGCACACTGTCGCCTTCTTCTACGGTAAGCTCTATTATCTCGCCGCTCACCTCGGGGCTTATCTTTACTTCCGTTTCCGGGTATATCTTGCCGCTGGCCGTTACCGTTTCTATAATGGTGTGGTGCTCCGCGCTCTCGATGGCAACCCGTGTGCCCCCCTTGTTGCGCGACTTGCCAACCATTATGAGCACTATGAGTACCGCCACAGAGGCGATGATGATCCAGAGCGTTCTTTTTTTCATGACAGTTATCTTCTCTTAGCCGGACTGTTTATTTTACTTCACACCCATTGGTAGCTGCATCCAGCGGCGATACAAAAATAAGCTTTCCGTTGCTATCGGTAGCGCAGAGTATCATACCCCGGCTTTCTATACCCTTCATTTTGCGCGGCGCCAGGTTGGCCACCACGGTTACCTGCCGTCCTATTATCTCTTCCGGCTGGTAGTGCTGGGCTATGCCCGATACCACCGTCCGCTTTTCAAAGCCGAGGTCTATTTCCAGCTTCAGCAGCTTATCGGCCTTTTCTACCTTTTCAGCATGGAGTATGGTTCCTGCGCGCAGGTCTATTTTCAGGAAGTCGTCTATGGTTATTTCCGGTTTTTGCTCCGGCAGCCGGGCCGGCTCTTCCGGGGCCTTAGCCGCCGCCTGTGCGGCCGCGCTTTGTTTCAGGTTGGCATGTAGTTTTTCTACCTGCGCCGCCACTTCGTCGTTCTCTATCTTACGGAACAGCAACTCCGGTGCGCGTAGCGGGTAGCCTACCTTCAGCAGGTCGGTCTTTCCGGCGTTCTCCCAGTCCAGCATACGTTCTACCACCTTCATCATGTGGCACATCTTCTTAGCCGTAAAAGGCAGGAACGGATTGGCCAGTATGGCCAGGTTGGCCGTAAGTTGCAGGCATATGTGCAAGCAGTTATCTATCAGCTCCTGGCCTGCCGGGTTTTCGGCAACTGTTTTGGCTACTATCCAGGGTTGCTTGTCCTGCATGTATTTATTTCCCTTGCGGGCCAGGTCTATCACTTCGTAGAGGCCATCGCGGAACTTGTAGTTCTCCAGGTCGGCCTCCACCAGGCTTTTGGTGTTGGCTATTTCGGCCAGCAGCGCCCTGTCGGCATCGTCCATTACGGCTTCGTGCAGCTTGGGTACTTTGCCGCCGCACAGTTTGTGCATCAGCACAAAGGCCCGGTTGATAAAGTTTCCGAAGATGGAAACCAGCTCGTTATTGGTGCGGTCCTGGAAGTCCTTCCAGGTAAAGTCGTTGTCTTTTGTTTCCGGTGCATTGGCGCAGAGCACATAGCGCAATACAT
>JAEUVZ010000027.1 GCA_016786665.1 Flavipsychrobacter sp. | reverse complement strand
TACCGCTAAAGAGTCGACCAAGCTGGATGCACAGGCCTGCTGCGTGGTATCACTGCCCAATGTGTTTACCCCGAACGGCGATGGCAAGAACGACATCTTCCGCCCCATCACTACCGGCACGCACGCCATCAAGCGTTTCATCATCGTAAACCGCTGGGGAACGAAAGTGTTTGAAACAGTAGACGAAGGCACAGGCTGGGATGGTACCTACAATGGCGTAGACCAGAACATAGATACCTACTACTACATACTGCAATACAAATGCAATGGCAAAACCGAAGAGCTGAAAGGCGATGTGACACTGATAAGGTAACCCATAAATGGTATATACAAAAAATCCCCCGGCACCTATGCCGGGGGATTTTTTGTATATTTACGCCCTGTACCAGCAAAGCGAAACCCGGTTAAACCCGGAGCGACAGCAACGGTCTGACAACCCGATTCCAATATTATAAACGAACAAAAAAGCAGATGATGAAAGGAAAACTTTTTGCACTTGCCGTAACGGTATTACTGGCGGCAGCCACCCCGACCGATGCCTCGGCACGCCACCACAGGCACACTCATTGCGCAGCCACCGCCGCTACCCACGACGATTGCTGCGGCGCTCATCGTTGCCATGTGCGGCATGCCAAGCATGTTCATCGCCACCATATGAAGGCTCACCGCCAACACCGTCGTGCGGCAGCACACTACCACCGCCGGCATCATTGCCACGGCCATCATCACGCTCATACCGGCGGGCACTACAGCCATCACCGGAGAGATCACCGCCGTGCCCGATAATGATATATAAAAGAATAGCCCCTGAGCGGGGCTATTCTTTTTCAGGGGTGCGGGCTGCCTGCCACTATTTGCGGTACATCTCTATCGCACTTTCACCATTCCACTTTATGTAGGCACGAAACATGCCCGGTGTGTTGAAGTAGTTGACAATATTACCCTTCCGGTCCAACCCTATCATCCCGCCATCACCGCCTAATTCCGGCAGCCGCTTCATCATCATTTCGTTTGCCGCATCGTCCAGGCTCATATGCGCCAGTTCTATCCGGTCGCTGATGCTCTTCGCCATTACCAGCCTGATAAAATACTCTCCCCAACCCGTGCAGCTAATGGCGCAGGTATTATTGTTGGCATAGGTGCCCGCCCCAATGATAGGGCTATCCCCTATCCGGCCAAACGATTTATTGGTCATGCCTCCGGTGCTGGTTCCTGCGGCCAGGTTGCCATACTTATCCAGTGCCACGGCGCCCACGGTACCGTACTTGAAGTCTGGGTTTTCCGGTTGGCGGAGCGATCCGTGTTTCTGCTCCTGCTCTTTTTGTTCCGCGCGCCGGATGTCCATAATGGTATTGTATTGTTCTTCGGTACGGAAGTAAGAAGCCGGCATTATAGTGCATCCCTGTTTTTCAGCAAACAGTTCCGCCCCCTTTCCGGCCATTAGTACATGGGGACTTTTGTCCATTACCGCCCGTGCGGCTGTAATGGGATTTTTAACCGTAGTAACCCCGGCCACTGCGCCGGCTTTAAGCGTTTTACCATCCATAATGGAGGCGTCCAACTCGTTTCTGCCTGCGGCTGTGAATACAGCTCCCTTACCGGCATTGAACAACGAATCGTCTTCCAGCACCTTAATAGCAGCTACTACCGCGTCGGTAGCCGTGCCCCCATTTTTTAGTATTCTATTACCGGCATTAAGCGCTTTCTGCATACCATGCCGGTATGCCGCCTCCTTGCCCGGCGAAACGGAACCCGGAGTGAGCGAACCCGCTCCACCATGTATCACCAGCACATGGTTCTGCGCCAGTACACTGCTGTAGCTACAGCACGAAAAAAGGAAAACAAACAGGTATCTCATGAAAACAAGATACAGCTATAATGGACATGGCGCAACCGCACACTAATGCTTTTACACTACCTTTGACAAATCAAAATCTTCCCTATGGCTGACATAGACGAACGAGTAGACCAATACATAGCCACCACCGCCGACTTTGCGCAACCTATTCTTCACAAACTAAGGGCAATAGTACACAAAGCATGTCCCGAAGCAGAAGAAACCATAAAATGGAACATCCCGTGTTTCCTGTACAATGGCGCCCTTCTTTGCAGCATGGCTTCTTTTAAAAAACACTGTGTGTTCACCTTTTGGAATGGCGATAAAATGGAAGACCCGCAGGGCATTCTATACCCCGTAGGGAAAACGAGTATGTGCAGCCTTGGTCAAATAAAGGAAGCCAGCGAACTCCCAGCCGATAAACTATTGAGCGCTTACATAAAAGAAGCTATGCGTGTCGGTACCCCAGCAACAAAAAAGGGATGAAAAATCATCCCTTTCGTGTACTATTATTTGTTTTTACTCGAATCAGTAGGTATCCAGGCTTCTTAAATTGACCAGTAAGTCGTTTATGGAAACCTCCGACAAACTCAGCGACTGCATATTATTATCGGTTGTTGTAAATTCTTTTTCGGCATAGTAAAATTTGCGGTCTTTGATGGAAAACGCCACCAGCTTCCCTTCTTTACCAACGGGCAGCATGTAGTCTTTACATTTCACCACATCCTGTATTACAGAGCTGGTAAGCTGCATCGCCACCTTACTGCCTTTAGGGCAAAAGTAAACAAACGTGTTGCCGTGCTCACCGCGGTAGCTGGCAATAGTGCCCGAGTGATTCTGCAAGGTAACCGAAAGAGACCCGGTCGCTACATCGTGTGCAAAATAGGCGCCACAATTCAGCCAGCCCAGCTTCATAGACTTAAAAGTGTAGGCGTTGCCGTCTGAATTGACAGAGTCGAGCATACCTGGTCCCCAGGAGAGGAAGCCGGTCCCGTCCGTGTTCGTGTTCCCGCTCGCAATGCGCATAAATCCCGACTGGCCGGAAGGAATAGAAACGGTCATCAGGTTCAGCAGGTTCTTGTCCGCATATTTACCCGCTGACAGTATGTTGATATCCAGGATGCCTTTTGTTTCAATAGGTGAGCCATCATAATGGTTGGTGTTGATGCCGCCCAGCATAATGTCGCTGCGCTTCAGCATTTCGTAGGCTTCTAATATTATCTCCCCGGAAACATAGTCGCCATTCTTCTGGATAGCTGCATGCGGAACCGTTACTTTGCTTCCGTTTACCAGCGTAATAGTGCGGGGCAACTCGCTGGTGGTCATAGAATATACCTGCCTCACAGGGCCGTACTTCTCCACAAAATCGCGGGCATCCTCCATAGGGGATGGCGGGTATATATAAACTTTCTCGCTTTCGCGGCAGGATGCCAGTGCCAGCATTCCAATCAATCCATAAGTCAATAGCCATTTCATAGAACAACGTTTTAATAAAATCCACCTACTCTGTTTTGGCTTTTCGGTATCCGCCCGGTTCAAACGATGGTTCCATATCCTAACAGGCAAGTAAAAAAACGCAGCAAATGCACGGTGTAATTACATTGCTACAGCAAACCTATACATAAGACGGTTATCAGCTATCCCACCTTTGGGGTTAATTCTTATTTTATCTGTTTTTATTTGATTTTTTCATGCTATTTTATGATCTCCTTAACACGAAAAAGTCCCCGGTTTCCCGGGGACTTCATGCAAGCAATATAAAAACAAGTAATAGCCTCTGGAATTAATATCCGTCCAGCGCGTCAATTTCCGACTGGATATTCGCTTCCGTGGTTTCTTCCATATTAAGAGTAGCCGACAGGTTAGCCGTAATGGTCACGTCTTGCTTCGCAAGGTGAAATTTGCCGTCTTTGATGCAAAATGCCAGCAACCTGCCCGAAGTACCTATCGGCATAGAGTTGTCGTAGCTCTTTACGCCATTGGTACCTACCGGTGTATAAATTTGCGCCACTACATTCTCTCCCTGGGCGCAGAAGAATACAAATGTTTCTCCGCCTCCGCCCATAAAAGAGGCCAGTGCGCCGGGATTGTTGGTAAGAGTGACGGTTACCGTGGTTTTAGGATTGCTGCTGGCGTAGAATACATCGCAGTTAACCCAGCCCAGGTCGCGCATGGAGAAATTAAAAACGCTGTCAACCGCTTTTATAGAGTCTACTCCGCCATTCAGTGGGAGCGCCCATCCCATCTGGCCGGTGCCATTCAGGTCGGTATCGCCCACCCACAGGTTGGTAAACTCTCCCTCGCGGGGCGTGGGCATTTGCACGTTGTAGGGTATCGCCAGATTCTTGTCAATGCTAATGCCGTCTTTGGTAATATCCAGGAAAAAGAATCCGTCTGAAATTAACGGCGCGCCCGACACATGGTTGGTATTAGTACCAGTGTACACGGCATCGCTGCGCTTCATTATCTCATACGCATTCAGTTTTAAATCGCCGGTAACGGGAGCGCCGTTCATCATCAGCGAGTTGGCCTGGATGGTGATTTTTGTACCCTGGGCCAGTGTAAACGTTTTAGGGAGTTCACTGGTGTTGAACGAGAATGTCTGGCGGGGCACACCATGCTTTTTTACAAAGTCGCCCATGTTATTCATAGTGGTGCCAGGTGTTACGTTGTTGTTGTCTTTGTCTTTCTTACAAGCCTCGAAAAATAAGATGCTCCCCAACATCAAAGCGGCCGTTAATAGTTGTTTTTTCATAATGGTTAATTTGAGTGATGAATAAACCCCGAATCACACGATTAATAAAATGTTGCAAAGACTATGCCGCTTTTAACATTCCATTAGCGCATTAACAATTAAACCTGTTGCTATATTATCTTAACATTTGAGTATCAGTCACAAAGACAAGCAAACAAATTATCGCCTGTACCAAGAAAAGGTAAAGTAGTATCTTTCCTAATCAAAAAAGCATTCCATATGCACCACAACAACAACTCAAGGCTGAACGAGCTCATCCGTAAACGCCGGAGTATCCGGGCTTTCTCTGACGAAGAGATAACGGCGGAAGACCTTACAACAATATTGGAAGCCGCTACCTGGGCACCCAGTTCTATGAACGAGCAGCCCTGGCGATACCTGTATGCCCGTAAAGGCACGGCAGGCTACGCACGCCTGTGGAACTGCCTGGCAGACGCCAATAAAACATGGACGGCCAACGCCGCCGCACTCATAGTATGTGTAGCCCGGAAGAATTTTTCCCGGAACGGAAAACCTAACCGGCACTATATGCACGACTGCGGCCTGGCCAACGAGAACCTGTTTGTGCAGGCTATAAGCATGAATATATACACACACGCAATGGGTGGATTTGACATGGAACGGACCAAAAACGAACTGCAGGTGCCGGCCGATGAAGAAGTAGTGTGCTTTATAGCCTTGGGCTACGCCGGTGACCCATCGCAACTGGAAGAACCTAACCGCAGCAGGGAATCAGCGCCAAGAACCCGGAAAAGCGTGGAAGAAGTAAGTACCGAAATAGCGTAACAGCGGCCGGCAGCAATGAGCGCATTTGAATACATACACTACAAAACGGAAGTGCTGGACAAGGCACAAACCATTGTCAAACTGCAACGCTTTGAAGAAGCCGACAAATACCGCTCGTTCTACAAGATACTACCCGCGGTAGTACAAAGCACGCCCGGCGAGCGCGAAGCCATTACTAACATCCTGAACAGGCAATGCGGGCAATTAATATCTCTGCTGCGCCCCGAAAAAAAACCGCACAAGGCCACGCTTAAAAAAGTAATAAACGATGGTATGAAGGCGATTGCCAACGCTGAAGTAAGCGCAGTAAACAAAGACTTTGCCATAGAACTCTGCTGGTACCTGTCGGATATAGCCGGGCTGGATATGCGTAAAAGTTCGGTAACCCTCGCCTGGGGTTACTGGACCATAGAGGGCGGACAGGTGAATGTAATAGAGCATAAACACCGGAAGACTATTAATGCAAAGCGTAATAAACCGTTATAATTAGAACGATGACTAATAAATGTAACATTCAACAGGTATATTTGTAGGTAACTTACCTATTTTGACCAAGCTGAGGGTTCACATATATCTATTAATGCTTTTGGGCATGCCTGTGTTCCTGTTCTCTTCTTGCGGCAAAGAAGATAACGCTGACACGAAGGTGACCCCTTTCAGCGAAGTGTATGACGAGGCTATACTGATACATGATGCGGGAGACATACACGGCTCCATGCGCTACCTGGACTCCGCATTCCAAAAAATACAGCCGGAATCTAAAATAGACCGCTATTCTTTTTACACTCTTTTCTACAATATCTACCGCAGAGACCTGAATGATTATGGCAAGGCGCTCCTGTATGCCGACTCCATGATTGCCACCATGAAAGACGACAAGAAGCCGGAAAATGCCGAGGCCGTCTGCCATGCATACAGCTCTAAAGGCGACGCATTAGTACACTTCGGTAAATTTGAAGAGGCGTACAACTGCTACCACAAAGCACGCATCTTTGCCGACAATGCTAAAAATACCTGCGCACTCGGCGACCTCGATTACCGCCTGGGAATGGTACTATACAAACAAGAGCGGTACTCTAAAGCCACCCAAAATTTCAAGGAGGCCTTTGAGCATAGTAAAGCGTGCAACCTTACATTCAATAAATTCTACCGTCAGCAGGAGGTATTGGACAATATAGGGCTGTGCTACCAACGGCTGAACATGGCCGATAGCGCGCTGGCCTACTATCAACAGGCGCTGGACTATATTGCGAAGCATGGTGTACCGTTTCAGAAAGAACGGGCACTGCAACTGGAGCAGGCCCGTGCTGTGATATATGGCAACATGGCGGAATCCTATCACCAACAGGGAAGAAAAGAGGAAGCTAAAAAACTGCTGACAGAAAGTATTAACGTCAACAGCCGGAAAGGCTACGACTTCCGAGACGGGCAAACGGCGAGGCTGAAACTAGCCGGCTACTACCTGGACGAAGCCAACACCGACCAGGCAAGGCTGATACTGGATGAAGCACAGGCTATAAATGACACGGTAAAGAACGAAGACATAGCACTGAGCCTCTACAAGCTGAACGCCCAATATTACAGGCATAAAAATGATGTGGCCCAGGCCTACGATAACCTGATGGCTTTTACCGAGCTGGAAAAAAAGCTGGACGTAAAGAAACAGAAGCTATTGGAGACCGACTTCACCGAGCGGTTCGCGAGCTTTCAAAAAGAGCAGGAAATAGCCACCCTGGAAGAGAGCAACCGCCGCAAACAGGAATACCTGGTGCTGCTGGTGATAGGCGCGTTAATGTCGCTGGTAATAGGATTGCTGATAATACACAACTGGCGAAAGAGCCGGATGAACGTAGTAGCACTGTCGAAGCTTAACAGGCAGATAAAAGACCAGAACCAGCAGCTGGCAGAGGCATACAACGCCCACGCACAAGGCAATAAAGAAAAGGACCGCATACTGCGGGCCGTGTCGCACGATATACGCAATCCTATTTTGGCGGTATCTTCACTGGCCGACCTGATGCACCTGGATACGGATACTTACAACGAGGAACAGAAAGAGTACATTACCCTGATACAGGAGGCCTGCGCGCACGCCC
>JAEUVZ010000024.1 GCA_016786665.1 Flavipsychrobacter sp. | reverse complement strand
CAGGCCATCAATTTTATACTGATGGGTGGGCTGCTGGTAGGCTCTATATGCCTCATCGGCGGTTTCATAACTGCACCATGGTTGTTCTATGGTATCCTGGCGCTGGCGGCCCTTTATGGTATCCTTTTCGTAATGCCCATCGGTGGTGCCGATATGCCCGTGGTTATTTCACTGCTCAACTCATTTACAGGGGTGGCTGCGGCATTTGGCGGCTTCCTCTACGATAATCCTGTCATGCTTACGGGGGGTATACTCGTAGGTTCTGCGGGTACTATCCTTACCATGCTCATGTGCAAGGCCATGAACCGCTCACTCACCAATGTGCTCATCGGTTCATTCGGGGGCGGCGGTGCCGCTGCCGGGGGCGGTGCCGGAAGCAAAGAACAAGGCAACTACAAAGAAATATCGCTGAACGATACCGCCGTGCTGATGGCCTATGCCAGCAAGGTGATGATAATACCCGGCTATGGCCTTGCGGTGGCCCAGGCGCAGCATGCCTGCCACGAGCTGGAAAAACTGCTGCAGGACAAGGGTGTGGAAGTATCCTACGGTATACACCCCGTGGCGGGACGGATGCCGGGGCACATGAACGTGCTGCTGGCCGAGGCAGATGTGCCTTATGAGAAACTGCTGGAGATGGAAGACGCCAACGACCAGATGCCCGCCACCAGCGTGGTAATGATACTGGGGGCCAATGATGTGGTGAACCCCGCTGCAAAAGACGACCCCGCCAGCCCCATATACGGTATGCCGATACTGGAGGTGGAAAAAGCCGACCATGTAATAGTGAACAAGCGCAGTATGAAGCCCGGATATGCCGGTATAGAAAACGAGCTATTCTTCCGCCCAAAAACTTCCATGCTCTTTGGCGATGCCAAAAAAGTATTGCAGGAGCTGGTGGCGGAGCTCAAGCAGGTATAGTTTTTATTAACCCGGAGTACAAAAACAGCCTTAAATCATTGAGAAACAGTTGCTTTTTTCAGAAAAGCCACTGCGATGCGTACCTTTTTATTATTTTCGGTCTTATTTTTACTTTATGAGAAAGAAGTTTACATCTTATGTGGTAGTAGCTGCTTTGCTGGCGTTCTGCGGTTTTTCTACAGTTACTTATACCTCCTGCAAGGATAAGGGTTTCACCAGCATGGGTTGCGATACCATGCAGTGCCTCAACTGGGGAACCTGTTCTGAAGGGAAGTGTACTTGCCCCTCCGGTTTTGATGGTGCAGACTGTGGCATCGCTATCGCGCAAAAGTTCATAGACCCGCGCTGGAGCGCTAACGAAGTAGTGGTAGGCAGCTCTAATGCGGTCTGGGTAGGCGCTTCGGCTTCTTACACCATACGCACCCGTGCCGGCTATACCGCCACCTCTTTCTTTATAGACAGCGTGCTGAACGACCGCTATAAGAGCAATATCCTCTGCGAGATCACCAGCCCTACTACGTTCGATATCCAGTATTTCCAGCCTACAAACGACCCGAGCGTCTTTAAAATAATGGGCGGCAACGGTAGTGTAGACACCGCAGGCGTCGATAAAATGACCGGCGAATACTACCGTTTTGTAGTAGACAGCACCGGCACGCACAGCGATACGGTGGAGTTTACCTTCATCAACAACTAGTTTTCTTTTTTACACAGATACTTTTTTACAACGCCCCCGTAAGGGGGCGTTCATTATATCCTTAAATTTGTAAAAAATACGAACAGCAATGAAACCCCGTCTCTTCAGCCGGTTTATAGCCGCTACCCTCACTATTTTGGCGTTTGCCTCGGTCCTTTACACCTCCTGCACCAAGCCGGAGCCGGAAGAGCCTACGGTAGATACCCAGTGCATAGATGTAAACTGTAATAACGGTAATTGCTTCAGGGGGCAGTGCGCCTGCAACATAGGCTGGGAAGGCTTCTATTGCGATATTAAGAGCGTGCAGAAGTATTTGGGCCAGTGGTCGGCCGTGGAAACCGTCTTGATAAGCAACGATACCACCAATACCAGCCACGTGGGCGATACCAATCACTACACATTCCACATTTTCCCCGATGGCAACAGTGTCACTTCTTTCCGCCTGGCAGGGCTGATGGAGTATCCCGGCGATACAGTAAAATGCTACCTGGGCAACCCCGTAGACCATTTTTACGAGGCCAACCGCTTTTATTTTGAGGGTACCTCGTTGCCCAATGCCAACGTATACCTGCACCGCGCAGGTGGAAGCATCACTACTTCCGGCTCGGTGATAGACTCGCTGAAATACGAGCGCTGGTACGATGGCGTCAACCAGTTTGGCGATACCATTGTGCTGAAAGAAACGGTTTCCGTAGCCGCGCAGAAGGCGCCCTAGCTACAAGGTGTATTCCCGTCTGAATCAGCGAAAAATATATGTTTCACCCTTTCTTTAAATTGAGGTAAAAAAATTTGCAAAAATCATTTTCTTACCTACTTTTGCAGTCCCAATTCGGGAAGTAGTTCTTTTAAAAGTTATAGAAAAGCCACTTTAGCTCAGCTGGTAGAGCAACTGATTTGTAATCAGTAGGTCGCTGGTTCGATTCCGGCAAGTGGCTCCACTCATGAAAGTCAAAATTCGAACGAGCTTCTATTACTTTGTTGAGTTTTGACTTTCAAACTTTTTGGGCAGATGGCCGAGTGGCTAAAGGCGACAGACTGTAAATCTGTTCTCTTCGGAGTACGGAGGTTCGAATCCTTCTCTGCCCACTTTATTTTGGATGTGAAAGTGTGAAAAATGTGAAGATGCGTAGATGGCTCAACCGGTCATTTTCACATTTTCATATTTCCACATTCTCACAAGCGGGAGTAGCTCAGTTGGTAGAGCGACAGCCTTCCAAGCTGTAGGTCGCGGGTTCGAGCCTCGTCTCCCGCTCAGAGAAAGCGACAGGCAACAGCCACTTAGTGCTGCGTTACCGGCCCGGCCGGGGAACATTGTTTCCGCTTTCAGAATAAGTTTTCACCGGGCATCACATTGCCGGGCGGAAACTTAAAGTGTTACAAGCCCCCGGCTTACGGCACCTAAGCTCTTTATTAAAGCTGTTGTAGCTCAGTGGTAGAGCACTTCCTTGGTAAGGAAGAGGTCGGCAGTTCAATCCTGCTCAACAGCTCTTTTGAAAAAAATGTAATTTATGGAGTGCGTTTATTCAATAAAATGATGGACTTTTGCACTCTGAAATAATAAAAGCGTAATAAAAATTAAAAACTTCTCTTAAAAAGAATAACAATGGCAAAAGAGACCTTCAAGCGGGAAAAACCCCACGTAAACATTGGTACAATCGGACACGTAGATCACGGTAAAACTACCCTGACTGCTGCGATCACTACTATCCTGGCTAACAAAGGTTTGGCCGAAAAAAGGGGATATGATGAAATTGATGCTGCTCCTGAAGAAAAAGAGCGTGGTATCACTATCAATACTGCACACGTAGAATATCAAACAGCTAACCGCCACTATGCGCACGTTGACTGTCCAGGCCACGCCGACTACGTAAAGAATATGATTACCGGTGCTGCCCAGATGGACGGCGCTATCCTGGTAGTAGCTGCTACTGATGGTCCTATGCCTCAAACGAAAGAGCACATCCTGCTGGCTCGCCAGGTAGGTGTACCTCGTATCGTAGTATTCATGAACAAGGTAGACCTGGTTGATGATGCTGAGATCCTGGACCTCGTTGAAATGGAAATCCGCGAACTGCTGAGCAAATACGAATATGATGGTGACAACACGCCAATCATCAAAGGTTCTGCTACAGGCGCACTGGCTGGTGATGATCAGTGGGTGAAAGCAGTAGAAGAACTGATGGAAGCTGTAGATAGCTACATTCCGCTGCCTCCGCGTCCAATCGATCAACCATTCCTGATGTCTGTAGAAGACGTATTCACTATCACTGGTCGTGGTACTGTTGCTACAGGTCGTATCGAGCGTGGTATCATCAAAGTGGGTGAGAACGTGGAAATCGTTGGTTTCAACGAAGAAGCAATGTCTTCTACTTGTACTGGTGTGGAAATGTTCAAGAAACTCCTCGACCAAGGTCAGGCTGGTGACAACGCAGGTCTGCTGCTCCGCGGTATTGAAAAGAAAGATATCCGTCGTGGTATGGTTATCTGCGCTCCTAAGAGCATCACTCCGCACACAGACTTCAAAGGTGAAGTGTATGTACTGTCTAAAGAAGAAGGCGGACGTCACACTCCATTCTTCCAAAAATACCGTCCTCAGTTCTACTTCCGTACTACCGACGTAACTGGCGAATGTCAGCTGCCTGAAGGTGTGGAAATGGTTATGCCTGGCGATAACGTGAACCTGACTGTAAAACTGATCGCTCCAATCGCGATGGAAAAAGGCCTGAAATTCGCGATCCGCGAAGGTGGCCGTACAGTAGGCGCTGGTCAGGTAACTGAAATTATCAAATAAGATAAAGCACTTCTGAATACAAAATTCCCCCGGCTGGTCCGGGGGAATTTTATTTTAAATAACCTTAAATCTAATTTTAGTAAATTGCATTATGACAGATGCCCAATTATTTAAGGAAATATCATCACTACCTGAAACGCTAAAGCAACAGGTAGCAGATTTTATTGCCTTTCTTAAGAAAAAGCGCGAACCAAGTCATAAAAAAGAGCGTCAGTTAGGACTAGCAAAAGGCAAAATTATCATTAAAGATAGTTTTGATGACCCAATAGCGGATTTCGACGCATACCAGTAGTGATGGCCTATTTGCTGGATACACATACATTACTTTGGGCGCTCTCTGGAGACGAATATCTATCCGGAAAAGCGCGCGCCCTTATTGTAAACTTGGATAATGAATGTTACGTAAGCATCGCATCTCTTTGGGAAATCACAATAAAGCATTCGTTAGGTTCCCTGGATCTTAAAATGAGTCTACTGGATTTTTTTGCAATCGTCGAAAGGACAGGATTTACTGAATTGCCGCTAAGTAAAGAACATCTCACAGTCTTGAATGATTTGCCATTTCATCACAGAGACCCTTTTGACAGGGTTATTATCTCCCAGGGGATTCACGAAGGCCTTACCATTATTACAAAAGACCGCATGATTGCTACGTATGATATAAAAGTGGTTTGGTGACCGTGTTCCTTAATTAGCCATCGTTTTTCATTATACTAGTGTTCACCCTGTTTCTACCCGTCTTATCTTTAGAGACTACTACAATGAGAATCATTCTTTCCATATCATTTCTCTGTTTCTTCAGTTCTTCTTTTGCGCAGAAGGAGATTTACTATGTTGGAGTGGCTGAGGGCTACATTCATGACAGTGCGGATTCTTATCCACATTGGAAAGTAGTAGATGCAAAGGGAAATATTTTGGCAGACTCTCTCGGTCGTTTTGACAATAACACGCGTCCGGATATTTCAGAGGGTATGTTTGAATTCGTAGCAACGAATGGCAAAAGAGGATTTAAAAACTATCACAACGAAATAGTCGTTCCTGCAATTTTTACGGAAGTCCGTGGATTTAAAAATGATTTTGCTGCTGTTGCATTAAATACAAAATGGGGGCTTATTGATAAGCAAGGGAAGTTTCTGACAGATACTATTTATAAGTACGTTAGTGATATGGACCATGATGGGGTAGCCATTTTAGTCAAGCCCAACAATGATTTAGGATGCATAAATTCTAAAGGAAAGTTTATTGTGCCTTTCTCTTACAAGTCAATTTCGCTTGGATTGATAAGAGAGCCTGTATTTAGTGAAGGCCTATTGCCTGTTTCAGCCAAGTCAAATTCACCCTTTGGCTACGAGGATGACAAACTCGGGTTTATTAACAAGAAAGGTAATTTGGTAATTGATACTATCTATTCTTTGGGGTATTCTGTAGTGGGAGATCACAGGAGGAACGCTAACCCCAGAAGAATGTGTGGTTCGGGCTATGTAGCGCTGATGGAGATGGAAAATCCCAACTACCTAAAAGGTGACTTCTATAAGTTTATTTCAGGTCAAGCTTTAGTGGCTAAGGACGGAAAAGTTCTTGTAATAAACACTCAAGGAGACTCATTGTTTGCTATCGCCGATCATTATGGTAGAATAATTAATTCAGCTGGCTTTTTTATTGTCAGTGAGCAATACGATACCTTTCTTGATAACCCTCCGAGTCCTAAAATGGGGGTTATAAACACTAAGGGTGAAATGATAATACCCTTGAAGTTTACCGAAATAGGAGAAATGAGCGATGGCTACTTTGTTGTTAAAACCAAGGAACCTGTATATAACGCTTTCAGCGCTACAGAAAGCAATCTTACGAATACTGAATACATGTTTTTTGACACTTTAGGCCGACCGGCATTCAATAAAATGAAGTTGTTATATGTTGACAATAAGACGTTTTTTGCAGGGGTAGCGACTGTAGTGACTAAAGAAAAAAATAGTAACGGCTATTATCAGCGTGCAATGCTAACTACTAGGGGTAAACTCATCTCCATTGATGAAGACGTAGCACGACCTTTAGGAAATGGACTTTTCATAGTGAGCGTTAAAGACAATAAAGGGAATTATAGAGTAGGTTGTAAAGGGCTTAACAATGAATGGGTCATTAAGCCTGAGTTTTATGAGTTTGGCCCTTTTGAGAATGGATTTGCACCTGCACGAAATCAGGGTGGCTGGGGTTACACAGACATTAAAGGAAATTATATTATACAGCCTCGTTTTCAGGAAATTACAGCACTTTATTCCCTCAAAATTCCTTAGCAAAATTCAAAACTAATTCTTAACTTTGTGCTCCGCTGAAGGTCAAAAGGTAACACTTTTGGCTTTTTGATTTAACAGCGGTATTGAAGTTCTTTCTGAGCCAGGTTAATCCATTAATCCCGGTTCAGACAAAATACGGGCATAGTTCAATGGTAGAATAGAGGTCTCCAAAACCTTCGATCGTGGTTCGAATCCGCGTGCCCGTGCAAACAAATTTTACAACCTGGTTAATCCCTTAATCCGATTAACCCTGGTTCAAAGCAGTTTTTATGGCAAAATTCGGTACATACATACAGGAAGCCTACGACGAACTCGTTCACAAAGTGAGCTGGCCGTCATGGGACGAACTGCAGCAAACCACAGTGATAGTACTCGTATCGCTGGCCCTTATTACACTCCTTATATTCGGTATGGATATAGCGGCAGATAAGGTGCTTACATTGATTTATGGCCTGTTACACTAATAACAATATCCGATGACAGAAACTGCAACAAGCCAGGATACCAAGTGGTATGTACTCCGCGTAGTAAGTGGCAAGGAGAAGAAGGTAAAGGAATATCTTGATAAAGAGGTAACTATTTACCAGTGGGGAAATGTGATTCTGCAAGTGCTGTGCCCTGTAGAAAAGGTATTCAAAGTAGCCGCCGGTAAGAAGGTGCTTCGCGAAAAAATATTATTCCCAGGCTACCTGATGCTCGAAGCAGTAGATGGTAAGCTGAACGATGATATGGTACAGCACATCAAGAACGTTACCAATGTTATCCACTTCCTGGGTAAAGACCATCCTACTGCGCTTCGTAAATCGGAAGTGAATAAGATGTTCGGTAAAATGGACGAAGTGACTGAGCAGGGTATAGGTATAGCCGACCCGTATATTGTAGGTGAAACCGTGAAGATTATAGATGGTCCGTTCAACGATTTCAATGGTACGGTAGAAGAGGTGAACGAAGAGAAGAAGAAGCTGAAAGTAGTGGTGAAGATCTTCGGACGCGCTACACCGGTAGAACTCAACTACGGACAGGTAGAAAAAATAGCCTAACAACAACTTAAATCATACAAAGTAAGCGGTCCCGGATAATCTGGGGCCGCTTACTTTTACAGAATATCCTTAAGAGCGCTTTTATCCTTGCAGGTGTATGGATATCACTATCATGCGGGTATTAAGCGACTGTATAGCGTTGGAAAGGGGTATGCTGCCGTCTTTAAACAATTGATTCATCAGCCCCTGGCTCAGCTTTATCTCGGGCGAGAAAATGAAGTTGGGGTTGAAGAACTCAAAGCCCACACCCAATTCATAGCCCAGGTCCACGGGGCTTACTTTCAGCCATTCGTCGCTGCGCCGCGAGCGGGCGTTCGAGGACATGTCGTAATCAAACTTGCCGCCCAGCATACCATAGAAGCGGAAGTTGTTGATACGGTCACTTTTAAACTTTAGTTGCAGCGGAAGGTGCATGTAGATAGACTCAATAGACCGCTCGGAGGTGGAGTCCGGCGACATATTGAATTGCAGTTTCTTTTCCGCAAACGACAAAGAAGGGATAAAGCGCAGATCTATAAAGTTGCTCAGCTTCAGATTGGCCATCAGCCCCAGGTTAAACCCTGGGTTCCACCTCGGTTGTATACGGCGGAACGTATCCGTTTGGGCAAACGATTTTTCATACTTCAGACGGTACTGCGAAAAATTAGCCCCGAACGTAAGCCCGAAATAATAACGCTTATCATCGTGATCGGCCATATTCGTGGGCCTGTCCTGTGCAGAGATATTCTGCTGCAGCAATAAGCAGCTCAGTAAGATAAGTAGATGGCGCAGGGGCATTAACTGTTTCAATAAGCAGATATAACGAATAAGTACGAAGATACAGTATGTTGGCTTTTATCCAATACCGGAATTTAACATAATCATGCCATAGATAAACATAATCCGCACGTCACATTTCCTTCATTCTTTGCCCGTAAATTTGGTAGATAGTTTTATCACTTAATTTAAAAAGAACATATCATGGCACTAAGGCTAGGAGACACAGCACCAGACTTTAAAGCACAAACCACCGCAGGCGACATTCATTTTCACGACTACCTGGGCGATAGCTGGGGAATTCTTTTTTCTCACCCCGCCGACTACACCCCTGTCTGCACTACCGAATTAGGGCGCACCGCGCAGTTGAAGGAGGAGTTCGCCCGGCGCAATGTAAAGGTGCTGGCCGTAAGCATAGACCCGCTGGAGAAGCACCTCGGCTGGGTAAACGACATCAACGAAACGCAGAACACCGAAGTGAATTTCCCCATTATTGCCGACGAGGACAGGAACGTAGCAACGCTCTACGGTATGATACACCCCGAAGCCAGCCTCACCGCAACCGTTCGTTCCCTGTTTGTTATCGGTCCTGATAAAAAGGTGAAGCTCACCATCACATACCCTGCATCTACCGGGCGCAATTTCCTCGAGGTGCTGCGCGTAATAGACTCGCTTCAGCTAACCGCCATCCACAGTGTGGCCACTCCCGCCGACTGGAAGCATGGTGAAGACGTGATAGTGGTACCGGCAGTAACCACTGAAGAAGCAGAAAAGAAATTCCCGAAGGGCCTGCGCATTGTAAAGCCTTATCTCCGCTACACCCCCCAGCCGGATATGGATAACTAAAAGAGGAAAAAAAGAAAGAGACAAACACCATAAGCATTCCCCTCCTGTTTTAGGAGGGGATATTTGTAAACGGCCGAAGGTCCGTTACAAATCGGGGAGGTTAACAGCGCCCGCGCACATGCCACCAATAAAAAAGCCCCACAGCAGCGGAGCCAAAGCCTTGGCAATCCGGGAGCGCTATCCCGCCAAACCTTCCTTCTTCCGCATCTCCAGCACAAACGCACTGCCAAACGTCAGCTTCTTCAGCGTCGGCGACTTACTATTCATTATCCGCCAGAAGGGAGTAATATCACCAAGTGGCTTGCCGTTTTGGTATTCATCGTAGGCATTCTCCGCTACTATCCGCAGAAAGATACCCGAGGTGAGCGGGCAGGTAGCGTCCGCATGATACTCAATGGCCAGGTCATCGCGCATTTGCAGCAGGGTGGCCTGGCTACCCTCGGCTATCGTCCGGATATAGGCATCTACTACTTTAGGGGTGGGTATCAGCAGCCTGCTGCCCGCGGCTATCCCGGCAAATGCTTTATCAGTCATTTCCACCAACGGTTCCCTGCCATCGTTCATTTTCTCCGCCCATGTCTTCCTGGCCATACTGGTAGTGTTTTATTAAGAGATGTTATTTACGTTCCAGGGAAGCCACATACATCTTGCCCTTCACATCCTCCTTCTTCAGCGCAGCCAGGTAATCGTTTACCACTTCTTCTTCACTCTCTGCTGCTTCAAATTCATCCGCAAAAGGCATACGCGCATATTTCCCGTTCACTATGCTATACCACATTTGCCCTTCCTCGTGCCACAGGTATAGGCTCAGCGCCGCTACACTTGCGGCATCCATTGCTGCCAGGGCATTGTCTTTCAGTTTACTGATAAAGTGCAGCAGGTCTTCCGCTTCCACATCGTTGGCGATTGAAAGGTTAACCGTTACGCCGTGCGTATTGTCCGTTACCTCTTTCTCCAGTTCATCTTCACCTGCCCCCAGGTATATTGGCAGGTCAAGCAGCTCGCTCAGCTCATCGTAAAACAGGTCTATCGCTAAACTCATCGCGTTGGTTACTTATTTAGTCGCTGTGTACAGCGTGGTGATGCCAAATGTCAGCGGCCTTGCTTTAGCGCTTTTAAAGCCGCACTGGGTCAGTATCTTCACCAGGCGTTCCCCTTCCGGGAATGCTTCTACCGACTCGGGCAGGTAGGTATAGGCGCGGCTATGCCTGGAAACTATTTTGCCCAGTGCCGGCAATATGTATCGGGAGTAGAACCGGAACAATTGCTTCACCGGGAAGCGGGTAGGGTGGGAGAATTCCAGCACGGCCAGCTTCCCTCCCGGGCGCATTACCCGGCACATTTCCTTCAGCCCGGCTTCCAGGTGCTCAAAGTTGCGCACGCCATAAGCGCACATTACCGCGTCGAACGAGTCGTTGGCAAACGGCAGCGCGGCGCTGTCGCCGTTTTGCAGGGTTATCGTCCCCGCCAGGTTCTTTTCGGCTATTTTCTTACGCCCCACTTCCAGCATCTGGTCGGCTATATCTATGCCGGTTATTTTTTCAGGATTGGCCGCCATTGCCGCTATCGCCAGGTCGCCGGTGCCGGTAGCCACGTCCAGTATTTGCCGGGGCTGCACTTTTTGTATCTCCTTTATCGCTTTTTTGCGCCATCCTTTGTCTATTCCCAGCGATAAAAAGTGGTTGAGAAAGTCATATTTACCCGCTATGTCGTTAAACATTTCGGCTACTTGTTCTTTCTTGCTTAAATTTGACCCGGTATCAGGCAATACACTTGCCGCGGGATTGTTTATTTCTGAACTCATTCCCTGCAAAAATACGCTAACTATGGAAATACGTTCCGCCAAATATCTGATAAGTAACCCCAAAGTGGAGGGGTGTCCCGCCCCCGATAAGCCGGAGTATGCTTTTATAGGCCGCTCCAATGTGGGCAAGTCGTCTCTTATCAATATGCTCACCAACCAGACAAAGCTGGCCAAAACATCGGGCAGCCCGGGCAAAACCCAGCTGATCAACCACTTTATCATCAACAATGAGTGGTATATGGTCGATTTGCCGGGTTACGGTTTCGCCAAGGTATCCCAAAAGCAGCGCGCTTCCTGGGAGAAGATGATTGCCAACTACCTGGAAAAGCGTGAAAACCTGGTATGCGTGTTCGTACTTATAGACAGCCGGCTGAAACCACAGGAACTGGACCTGGAGTTCATAGCCAACCTGGGGGAGAAAGGTATTCCCTTCTGCATGGTGTTTACTAAGGCTGATAAAAATACCCAACGGGAGACCGCCGCCAATGTGCGCAGCTTTATAGAGAAAATGAAAGAGGACTGGGAATTCATTCCTCAGAAGTTCGTCACCAGCTCAGTAAAGTTTCATGGCCGGAAGGACATCCTCAACTACATAGGCGAGCTGAACGAACAATGGTACAAAGGAGATGCCGAAGAATAGGTCACGACATACACGGCGCAGATAGCATCACAAGGTATTAAGTCGTCCGGCGCGTAAATAAGTGGCCGCAGCATTATCCCTGCTCATCATACACTATTACACCTTTTACGGTATCTACTTCTACTATGTAGTAAATGCCGTCTTTTGCCAGGTAGAAGCTGTAGCCCTTATCTGTTTTTACCCAGGTGTCATTTTCTGCGGGGCCGTTCATCCGGTACCGCTGCTGGCCGCGTATGGCCTGTGTACATTCTTTCATTTCCGCCGGTATCAGCCGCACCTGGTATTGTATGCCATAGTCTTTACCGGCGTCTATGTGTTGGTCTTTTTCCACCACTACGTTACGCGGCAACTCTATGCCGCAAACTTCCGCCATCCGGTCGCTTGTTTTCTTTTCTCCGCAGGAAGTGGCCAGTACCGGCGCAAGTAACAGCCATAGTATTTTCCGCATGGGGGCAAAGGTACGTTTTTGATAAGGCCTTTTTGGAAAAAAAAAGAATGGGGCGAGCATTGCTAACGGCCCCATTCTTTACGTTGCCATGTTTATTTGGCGCGCATTCTATTATTTCGTGCGTTGTGCTCTACTTCGGCCAGTCCCAGTTCCTCCATTACAGGGGGTATATACATACCGAAGCGGCCGCGAAGCCCTTTCTTCAGTCCATACCACCCGCCAACGGGGTTACTTTCCGAGCGGCCCCATGCTTCCACGGTCCCTTCCCTGGCAGGCTTCTGTTCGTCAGCGCTGCCCAGTTCCATCCATTCCCCGTGCTGCTTTAGCAGCTCATAGAGGTCATTAATGCACCGGTAGTCGTAGTGCAGCGTGGTAGCGCCTACTGTTACTACCAGTATTTCTTTGCCATCTTTTTCGTCTTTGTAGGCTATAAAATCGGAACTGAGGGGTGGCGTTTTCAGTTTCCATGGTTTTTGTTTCGTTCCTGCTGACATAACAGATATTGAGTTGGTTCGATGTTAAAAGTAGAGAATTTATAATGTCTTGAATCTCACACCTGAAGGGGGAGATTTTGCTACATTTACAGGGTGAGGGAAACAGACGATTTTTATCAAAAGCTGGAAGAACCCAATAAAAGCTGCTTTATGGCTTTGCGGGATATCATCCGGATGCAGGATAATGACATTACGCACGAGTTAAAATACGGCATGCCTTTCTTCTGTTATAAAGGGAAGATGTTTTGTTATCTCTGGACACATAAAAAGACAGGCCAACCATATATAGGCATAGTGGAAGGCAAGCATTTCGACCAGCCGTTTCTGATACAGGAGAAACGCTCCCGCATGAAAGTAATGATGCTGGATGCTGAAAAAAATTTACCCGTAAAGAGGATAAGGGGAATAATAAAACAAGCTCTTGACTTGTATAAGAAAGGTGTGATAAAAACCGTTCGTTAATATCCTGAACGCGTCCAGGTGGTTAGCGGTTCACCATTAGTTGTTCACTTTGGTATACGGCATCATCTCCTCCAGGAATTTCCGCTCATTGCACAGGCGGGGCACTTTATGCTGGCCGCCGAGCTTGCCCTTATCTTTCAGCCAGCGGTTGAAGCCGCCTTTGGGCATCTGGTGTACTATGGGCATGCGCAGGGCTATATCTTTATGGCGCTTGGCCTCGTAGTCGGAGTTGATTTGTTTCAGGTGATTATCCAGGCTGGTGGTGAATACCTCCATCGGGCAGGGCAGGTGGTCAAATTCTATGATCCACTCATGCGCGCCATTATTATCGCCCGACATATACACCGGTGCCGCGGAGTAGTCGTTCACCACAGCGCCCGTCTCTGCCGAGGCGAGAGCTATGGCACGGTCGCTGTTGTCTACTATTACTTCTTCGCCAAAGGCGTTTATGTAGTGCTTCAGGCGCCCGCTTACTTTTATGCGGTAGGGCTGCACCGAGGTGAATTGTATCGTGTCGCCTACCAGGTAGCGCCACAGCCCGCCATTGGTGTTTATTACCAGCGCGTAGTTCTTGCCTATCTCCACGTCTTTCAGTTCCAGGGTCTGTGGGTGCTCTTTGCCATATTCGTCCATCGGCATAAACTCGTAATAGATGCCGTGGTTCAGCATCAGCAGCATGCCGTTGGAATCAGTACTGTCCTGCATCGCGAAAAATCCTTCCGAGGCGTTGTAGGTTTCCCAATACCGCATGTTAGGTGAGGGAATGAATTTCTGGAATTGTTCGCGGTAGGGGGTAAAGCTTACTCCTCCGTGCATGTAGAACTCCAGGTTAGGCCATATTTCCAGCAGGTTGTTTTTGCCGGTTATCTCAAACAGGCGCTTAATAAGCACTATCGTCCACGTAGGTACGCCAGCTATCGAGGTCACGTTCTCGTGCAGGGTGGTACGCGCTATTTTTTCTATTTTCTCTTCCCACTCGTCCATCAGCGCTATGGAAAGGTCGGGGGTACGCACGGCCTGTATATAGAGCGGCAGGTTTTGGAGCATCACCGCGCTCAGGTCGCCATAAAATGATTCCGCGTTCACCTGGCTTACCTGGTGGCTACCGCCCAATGTCAGGCTTTTGCCCGACATGAACCGCGACTCCGGGAACTGCCGCAGGTACAGCGAGAGCATGTCTTTGCCGGCCTTAAAATGGTTATCGTCCAGGCTTTCCCGGGTTATCGGTATAAATTTACTCTTGTCGCTGGTGGTGCCGCTGCTTTTGGCAAACCAGTTGATATCAGAGGGCCACAGGATGTTCTGTTCCCCGTGCATGATGCGCTCTATAAAGGGTTTTAATCGCTCATAGTCGTTTATGGGTACGGCTTTCTTAAAGTCGCTGATGTTGTTCAGCCGCTCAAAGCTGTGTTGCTTGCCATACTCGGTAAACTGCGCCGAACTGATAAGGTCGTTGAATACCTGCTGCTGGGTATCGTTCGGATTGAGCATGAAATTATCTATCGCGCTCTGGCGCAATTTCATGTATCCTTTAATAGCCGGGCTGATGATACTCATCTACTATAACTTCTGATTAATAACTTGAATTTTGTCCTGGGTACCCTTTTTCTGTCCTTACTAATCTACAAATTAGTATTTGATTGTGCTACTGTATGGTAATTTTTTCGTTGCAATACGAAGTTTTCACCCAGGTAGAATTTCCGAACCTGTTCGTCGGCGGCCAGTTCTTCCGGTAGCCCCGCCTTTAGTATTTTCCCCTCAAAGAGCAGGTAGGCCCTGTCGGTAATGGAGAGTGTTTCCTGTACGTTGTGGTCGGTTATCAGAATGCCTATGTTCTTATATTTCAGGCGGGCCACTATGCTTTGTATATCTTCCACCGCTATGGGGTCTATACCGGCAAAGGGCTCATCCAGCAGAATGAATTTAGGGTCTACCGAGAGTGCGCGGGCTATTTCGGTCCGGCGGCGTTCCCCCCCGCTCAGTACGTCTCCCGGGCTTTTGCGCACGTGGTGCAGGTGAAATTCATCCAGCAGCGATTCCAGTTTGGCTTCTTGCTCGCCTTTGGTCAGCTTCGTCATTTCCAGCACCGCCTTTATATTGTCTTCCACGCTCAGCTTCCGGAAGATGGAAGCCTCCTGGGGCAGGTAGCCTATGCCCATCTGCGCGCGCTTGTACATGGGTATTTTAGTGATGTCTTTACCATCCAGGTACACGGTACCTTCGTCGGGCTTCACCAGCCCCACCACCATGTAGAACGAGGTGGTTTTTCCCGCACCGTTGGGGCCCAGCAACCCCACTATCTCCCCCTGCCGCACCTCAAACGATACGTTATTTACCACCTTACGGGAGCGGTATTGCTTCACCAACGATTCGGTATGTATTCTCAAACAGGTGTCCTTTAGCCACAAAAATAACAAACCCCTGCCAACAAGCGATATATATTGTTAATGGTTAATGAGATTGGCTGGTGTGGTGCATCACTCAGGAAGAATAGCTGTGTTGTACTATCCAGAATTTGCCTCAACCGAAGGCCGGGGCTGGGTTGGCTGACCCTTAATGGGTCTTGCCCGTGACGGGCCAGCCTCCCCTGGTTGAAGAGCGGGAGCAGCCTTTGGACCCGGTCTTTCCCCGCACTCGCATTTCTCCCTCACAAGTCCTATTTTTGCGCTGCTTATATGAAACTCACCGATAAATTAGCGGAGGCTAAAAAGCCGATAATATCTTTCGAAATACTGCCCCCCACCAAGGGTAAAAGCATCGATTCCATCTACAACCTCCTGGACCCCCTCATGGAGTTCAGGCCGGAGTTTGTGAACGTTACCTACCACCGCGCTGAGCAGGTGTTTAAAAAGATGCCCAACGGAGGCTTTGAGCGTGTGGAAATACGCAAGCGCCCGGGCACGGTAGGCATTTGCGCCGCTATTATGAACAAGTATAAGGTAGAGGCCATTCCTCACCTTATATGCGGGGGCTTCAGTAAGGAAGAAACCGAAAACGCCCTGATAGACCTGCACTTCCTGGGTATCAAGAACGTGCTGGCCCTGCGTGGCGACGCCGCCGCCAACGAAAAGTTCTTTACCCCTCACCCGCACGGGCACCGCTATGCCGATGACCTGGTAACCCAGATAATGGACCTGAACAAGGGACGCTACCTGGAGGATGATATTATGGATGGCGTAAAAACGGATTTCTGCGTAGGCGTGGCGGGCTATCCTGAAAAACACTTCGAGTCGCCCAATGTAGATACCGATATTTACTACCTGAAGCGCAAGATAGAACTGGGGGCGCACTACATTACCACCCAGATGTTCTTTAAGAACGAACACTACTACAACTTCGTGAACCGCTGCCGTGACAATGGCATCAGCGTGCCGATACTCACCGGGCTTAAGCCTATTACCGGTAAGCGCCAGCTCAGCATTATACCATCGGTGTTCAATGTGGAAATACCCGTGGAACTCAGTAAAGAGATACAGAACGCCAAAACTGAAGCCGCCTGCGATGAGATTGGCACCGAATGGCTCCTTGCCCAGTGCCGCGACCTGCTGAAGAACAACGTGCCCGTGCTGCACTTCTATACCCTCGGCAAGCCGCACATCATCTACAACGTACTGAAACAACTGTTTTAATCAATACTCCATAACACAAAGGCCCCGGCAGATGCCGGGGCCTTTGTGTTATAAAAATTATCAGAAACTTCGCTTTAGGGGCGGGCTATACCTACTCAATAGCACCGTACTCCCGCAGCACTTCCTTCAGCGCCGCTACGCGCAGCGTAAAATAGTCGTGGGTGGTATCACTTTTCGGAGCCTCAAAATTCTGTGCGAAGAAATAAGGATAGTACCGGTGGTCGGCCTTGTTCATCGATTTCTCGTGTTCTTTCATGTGCTCTATACGCTCCACATAGCCCACTATCCAGTAGATGTATTTATCGCCTATCTCTCCCGTCCCGGTTTTGTACGAGAGGCGGTAGCCAGGGGTTTCTTCCCACAGCATCATGCTGCGTACAATGCGCTGGCTCCGCTCCTGGAAGGGAAGCTTGCCATGATACAGCCGCTTCACCAGGCCCACCTGTTCATCGGCCGATATCATCAGCGTGCCGTTTACCCAGGCCGCGTCATATTCCTTGCCCAGTTCTTTGTTGCCATAGTTCAGGGTGTCTATGTAGTGCTGAAACTCCTCGCGACCCACCCTGTCGGCTATGCCCTTAAAGTAGCCATAGCAGCTCACCTTAAAGGCTTCCCGCATGCTCATGTTGCGGTTGCAGGTATCCCGGCGGCTCACGCTGTCCCACGGTATTACATACGATTCGTCCGGAGCCTCGCCCGACTCCAGTCCTATCAGCGAGCCCACTATCTTGAACGTAGAGGCCGGCGTGTACTGCGTGCGACAGCGTTCCTTGTTGTAATACTCCACCGACTCATGATTATTGTCTTCTATCATAATGCACGCGTCTTTTATTCCGTATTTTTCATACACTTTTTCCCATTCGGGGTGTTCGTGTATCCTAACCTCCCTGCAAGAGGAAACGGAAATAACAGTGGCGGCAAGTAATAAAATGCGGGTGCGCATATCGGTAGTATAATTAAATGAATGGCTGCAAAGGTAAGCCATAAGCTGAATTATGTAACTTGTACCATGTTCAAAAAGATAGCCAGACGTTTCCGTGACTGGCGGCAGAAAGAAGCCCTGCCGCTTAAGCTGGATAACTATTGGGTATATGAGGTAACGGAGAACGGGCATACAGAGCGCGTCACTACCCGGGTGAAAGGAGTAGTGCCTATGAGGGACGCCCTGTTTTTTCAACTAGAAGGGTGGGGGTGTAACGACCACACTTATTACCGCAATAACGAACAAGACGAGGTGGAGCAGATCTTCTACTTCAACAACGATGTCTGGAAGCCCGGTGTTATTAAGCTTATTACCCAACCGGTCAGGGAAGGGTACCTGTACCTATACACCGATGCTGACGGGGTGCAGAATGGCGGGCTCTATGCCGCCGCCACAGCCGACCAATCTGTAATAAATGGCTACCAGTGCACATCGCTGATAGAAGAAACTATTACGGTGGAAAATAAAGTAGTGCATAAAATGCGCTGCTGGTGGGGCGATGGCATTGGCTATGCCCGGATACAGTATTTCCAGGCCGGGGCGGAAGGTGAGTTCACCCTGTACCGGGAGCAGGTGCTGGTGTCCGCCCGGTTTTGGTAATATAAAGATATCCACAAAAAAAGACAGCCTATGGCCTTAGGTTGTATTTTGCCCTTATGAGATCCATCTGGAGCGTCGGCCATTCTAATCACCGCATAGAAGACTTCATTGCTATGCTGCAGAGTTTCGGCATTACTACCGTGGCCGATATCCGCACATTGCCTGCTTCGCGGTATAGTCCGCAGTTCAACAGGGCGTCGCTGGCCGCCGCCCTGGAGCAGGCGGGCATTCGCTACCTGCATATGCCCCAACTGGGCGGCAAGCGCGAAGGTGGTTTTTTGCGTTACATGGCATCTATGGCTTTTGAGCGGGCCATGTCGCAGCTGGAAGGGCTGGCCGCAGAAGGGCGCACTACCTACATGTGCGCGGAAGCTGAATGGCGAAATTGCCACCGCTCACATATTTCTACCTTCCTTCATAAAAGGAACTGGGATGTGAATCACATTAAGAATATAGACTCCTCTGAGCCCAACGTACTTCTGCTCCGCCAGGCCAGGTTATTTCATTAATATATAGAAGCCGGCCGTACCGGTTCCGGCCCCTCTCCGGCGTTAATCGAATGATTGATTGCCTGCTGCCGATATCTTCACCATCCGCTCGTATTCCGCTGCCGTCAAGTCGTTGAAGAAGAAGTGTACCGGGTCTATTTTATGCCCGTTCTTCATTACTTCGTAGTGCAGGTGGGGCCCGGTGCTCTTGCCCGTGCTGCCTACCCATCCTATTACTTCGCCGCGGTTTACCCGTTGTCCCGGCCGTGCCTGTATGCGCACCATATGCCCATACAGGGTTTCGTAGCCATAGCCGTGGTCCAGTATCACGTGGTAGCCATAGCCGCTGTTATCGTAGTTGGCCTCACTCACGCGTCCGTTGCCGGTGGCGTATATAGGGGTGCCGGTAGGAGCGGCAAAGTCCAGCCCGGTGTGCATTTTTACCGTTTTGTATATCGGGTCTATCCGGTAGCCGAAGCCGGAAGCCAGGTGGTTCAGGGTTTTGTTAGAGATGGGCTGTATGGCCGGTATGGAGTGGAGCATTTCTTCCTTAGAGCTCACGAGGTGTTCCAGCGTGTCGTACGAGCGGCGCTGCACGTGTATGCGGTTGTTCAGTACATCCATCGCCTCCCTTATGCTGCCCATCATCTCGTCCGGCTTCATATAGGCATACTCGCTCGCGTCTTTTATAGTGTAGGTTTTCCCGTAGCGGATGCTGTCGGGCAGGGGCGCCGACTCAAATATGCCCCGGTACACGGTGTTGTCGCGTTCTTCCAGTTCGTGTATTGTTTCGCCCAGGTTGTTGATGCGGCTTTGCAGTTGGGCGTATTGGTTGCGCAGCTCGTTCATATCGCCCCGCATTTTCTTTTCCTTCGGAGAGTCCAGGAAACGGAATGCAACAGCCACCACCAGTATGGCCGATACGATAGCCGCAGCCAGGAAGCCCAGGCCCTGAAGAATCCGCTTCTTAGGGCTTACCTGAACCTTCTCAAACTTATGGGTATCAGTATTGTAATAATATTTACTAATACGCTCTCTCAATCCGCAGTAAAAATAACAGGAAATGTGGTAAAACAGCAATGGGGATGAGGGCAGGGCACCTCCAGCCTCCTGAATGATTTCCGGACAGGCCTAAAGGGCTGCCGCTATGCTTCCGGTGGTGGGTGAAGACTGCTGTGGGCGGGCGAGGGGTAAGCCCCGCCCCTGAATGGGCAGGTGAAGTTGAAAAGTAAATTTTTTCCGGTCTTTTTTTGCTAAATGCGCTGTGGGCGCGGGTTTTGGATTTTCAAAAGTAAATCCAGCTACCAGAAAGGTAAATCCAGCTACCAGCAAAGGTGCATTTTGGGTTAAGAAAAGTAAATTTTACTACGTGAAAAGTAAATTTTGCTACCAGTAATTTCCATGTTTTGTGGTGGGTGGTTTGTTTCGGGTGGGCGGATTGTGGTTGTTGGGCACACTGTAGCCGTTGTTGAGAGGGAGCGTATAAGACGAGTGGCGCTGTACTATAAGGGAGTCTCGTTTGCTCTGCCAGCCATGTAAAGATAGAAAAGCGATACGGGTGTTCAAAAATAAGATATACACATTGGCAGCATGTTTCGGCAATGGTATGTGATGCGGGGCCCTTTTCGCCCGTTCTCATCTTTTCGTTAACCGTTTGTTATCCACTTCCTAATGGGCGGTTAACAAGCCCGATTTTGTTGCAAATGGGGTAACCCCACCTCATCTTTGTGCCAACAAACGAAACAAACAAATTCTTAAACAACAATTTTCAAACACACACACACAAAATGAAAAAGATCATCATCATCGCCGCAGCTTTCTTAGGCCTGGCTTTTAACTCAAACGCACAGAACGCTTCTGCTACCGCTACTCAATCGGTGAGCCTGACACTTTCTAACGCAATCGCTATCACCTTTACCGGTTCCGGTACCAACACGGGTGGCGCGGTTACCCTGCCGTTCTCTACGGTATCTGACTACGCCAACGGTGTTACCTCTACCGCTCAACAGCTGAAAGTACAATCGAACCTGCCGTTCGACGTAACGGTTAAGTCGAACGCATCTAACTTTACTTATACTGGTACTTACACTACCGGTACTACCATGCCTGTATCAGGTGTACTGAAACTGATGGTTACCGCCAACGCTACCGGTGGTTCTATCGTTACTCCGTTCTCATCTACGGCTTATTCTACCCTTACATCTACCGACCAGAACCTGATAGCGAATGGTACTTATGGTTCCAACCAGCTGTTCTCGGTACAATACCAGGCTACCCCGGGCTTTACTTACCCTGCCGGTACCTACACTACTTCAGTAGTATATACTGCTACACAACAATAGGATCTTTTTCATCCTTATATAACAGGGCCTCCCCCAGGGGAGGCCCTGTTTCCATTATATATATCCATAAACTGTGCGCCGCGTCGAAAGCGGGGCTATTTTGCTATATTTGCCACTCCCTACAAAAGGGTTCAGGTGCATGAAAAGCATTTATATTAAGGAGCTCAATTCGTTTTTCAGTTCTATTGTCGGATACGTGGCCCTGCTGATATTCCTGGTCATTTGCGGTATTATTCTCTGGGTTATCCAGACGAATAACTTTACCAATAATATCCTGCAGGATGGTTTTGCCAGCCTCGATCCCTTTTTCAGCATTGCCGGGGTTATCATGTTATTCCTCGTGCCGGCCATTACCATGCGTTCCTTTCCCGACGAGTTTCGCGGGGGCACTATAGAGTGGCTTTCTACCAAGCCCCTCCGCGATACCGATATTATACTGGGTAAGTATTTCGCAGCCATCACGCTGGTCGCTTTTGCGCTGCTGCCCACGCTGGTTTACGTGGTTACACTCAGCAGCCTCTCTATGGTAGATGGTAATCTTGATACCGGGGCTATCATCGGTTCGTATATTGGGCTGTATTTGTCGGCTTGCGCGTTCACCGCCATCGGTATATTCTGCTCTTCGCTCACCAGCAACCAGATCGTGGGCTTCCTGGTAGCCTTGTTCGCCAATGCCTGGTTTTACTGGGGTTTTGAACAACTGGGCAACATACCCCAATTTATAGGCGAGGTTGACTATTACCTCACGCAGGTAGGGATGTCATTTCACTACAACTCCATCAGCCGCGGTTATATAGACACCCGCGACGTAGTTTATTTTTTATCGGTTATTATCCTTTTCATCGCACTTACTCGTCTTTCCCTTAACCGCCGCACGTGGGACACGGCACAGCAAGACTGAGCTTCCTGAATATGACAACCACCAAGACAAAGAGCAAAAGAAAATCGCAGCAGTCGCAGGCAGTGGTACGCATTGTTATCATTGCGGCCATACTGGTATGTATTAATGTACTGGCGTCCAGGGTTCACTTTGGGCTTGACCTCACCAGCGAGAAACGCTTCACGCTTTCCGACGCGACCAAAGAGATGCTGGCCCGGGTAGACGACCCCGTAACGGTAGATATCTATATGAAAGGGGAGTTCCCCGCGGGTATTGAGCACCTTCGCGATGCCGTGGCCGAAAAGCTGAACAACTTTAACAGCTACACCAAGTCTAAAATCACGTACACCTACATAGACCCTTTTGAGGGAAAGACCGAAGACGAGAAGGGCCCCATATACCAGCAGCTGGCCGAAAAAGGGGTTGTCGGCATTATGCTCGATATTACCTCCGCCGATAACACTACCAGCCAGAAGATGATTTTCCCCTATGCGCTGGTACACTATAAGGGCAAGTCAGTAGCCGTCCGCATCATGGAGTCGGGCTCCGTTCGCGACAATGCCGAAAAGCTCACTATTTCCGAAAGCCTCCTGGAGTACAAACTGGCTTCGGCCATTCACAAAATGGAAATGCCCGCGCCACCGGAAATAGCCTATATGGTAGGCCATGGCGAGCCGCTTGGTTGGGAAACGTATGACATGCTCACCAGCCTGTCCATGAACTATTTCCTTGATACGCTCGATCTCGTGTCGGAGGTATATATCCCCAGTACCTTTGATGCTATCATTATTAATAAGCCCGCTAGCTCCATTAAAGAACAGGAAAAGCTGAAGCTGGACCAGTACGTAATGCGCGGCGGACGCATATTGTGGTGCCTCGACCCCGTACGCACCCCGCTTGATAGCCTGCAATACACCGACAACGTGCTGGCGATAGATCAATTCCTGAACCTTGACGACATGTTGTTCAATTACGGGGTGCGTGTAAACGCCGACCTGGTTCAGGACATGCAATGTTTCGTGCTGCCGGTAACCGTTGGCCGCACCGAGCAGGGCCAGTCGCAGATAGAGGGCCGCAACTGGATGTATTATCCTATTTTCCTGCCTACGTCCCGGCACCCGATTGTTAACAACATGGATGGTATACTGGGCAAGTTTGTGAGCAGTATAGATACGGTAGGCACCGGCGATATAAAGAAGACGGTGCTGCTGGAGTCCTCCAAATATAGCCGCAGGGCGCCTACTCCCCACCGCGTAAGCCTCAGCATGCTTCAGTTCCCTATGAAGGAAGAAATGTTCCAGCAACCCTATCTTCCCGCGGCGGTATTGGTAGAGGGTAACTTTGAGTCTATTTTCCGAACCAAAATTTCCGACCTCACCACCACCTACCTGCGCGATGTGCAGAAGCGTCCGTATATGGACAAGACCGACTCCCCCACCGCTATGATAGTGATAGGTGACGGCGATATATTTCTGAACGAGGTGCAGCCCACCACCGGGCCCATACCCATGGGGGCCAGCAGGGGTACCAAGGCCCAGTTTGCCAACCGGAATTTCCTGCTGAACTGCATGGAGTACCTCACCGATAAAAATTCATTGCTGGAAGCCCGTACTAAGGACGCCCGCGTACGTCTGTTAGATGGCGGAAGGGTGAAGGAAGAAGGGAACAAGTGGCGAATCATTAATATAGCCGTGCCGGTAGCCATAGTGTTGCTGTTTGCTTCGGCTTACCTGTTCTTCCGGAAACGCCGGTACGCTGAGAAAAAATAAGGAGACCTGATGAAGAAGACATTATTGTACCTGCTGATACTTGCCGTGCTGGCAGGTGGTGCTTACCTGGTATTGAAAGAGAAGGACGGCGGCTACGCGAAAGCGGATTCCGACTTTAATATAAGCGACACGGCCGGTATAGGCAAGGTGTACCTGGCCGCTATGAATGGCGAGACCATACTTATAGAGCGCGATGCGGACGGATGGAAGCTGAACAAAGATTACCGCGCGCTCCAGTCTACGGTCAACTCGCTGCTGGGTACGCTGCGGCAGCAGGTGGGCAAGCACCCGGCAGCGGGCAGCGCGCACAACAGCATTGTAAAGAGCCTGGCAGGCAGCGGCGTAAAAGTGGAAGTGTATGACCGGGCGAACAAGAAGATACGGGAGTTTTACGTAGGCGGGGAAACCCGCGATTACGATGGCTCTTATATGCTGATGGCCGGTTCCCAGACACCCTTTGTGGTGGAAATACCGGGATTCCCCGGTTACCTGAGCCCACGCTACACTACAGACTTCCACGACTGGCGCGACCGCAGCATATTCCTGCTGAAGCGCGAGGAAATAAGCCGTGTATCGCTGGAGTATCCCGGCGAACCGCTGAATTCATTTGTGGTAATGCAGGATGCCAATGGCAAGATAACCACGCAGGTAGACCCTGTTGTATCGCTCAACAACGAAATGAACGTGAAGCGCATAGAGATGTTCCTCACCTTTTTTGAGAAGGTATATGCCGAAGGTTTTGCCACGGGGGTGGACAACCTGCCCGCTATTCTTGATACGGTGCCGAAGAAGGCGATAATTGATGTAACCGACAGGAAGGGCCGCGCCCACCATATAGACATTTACTGGATGCCGGTAAACCGCCGCAGCCGAAACCTGAGCCAGCCCGACGAAGAAGCGCCCATAGGGCTTGACGCCGACCGCGCTTACGGGGTCATAAACGGGGGGAAGGATACGGTAGTGATACAATACCAGGCATTTGATAAAATATTCCGTAAAGCAATAGAATTCTACCAGCCCGACAGGCAGCCGCAGTAGGGATAATAATTGTGTTAAAAGCCATTCCGCGGAATGGCTTTTATGTTTTTTAGTTAGTAGTTTTAGTTACCGAATTCAATAGAGAACAGAGGCAAATGACAGAAGCAGGACATAACGTTTCTATAGAAAAACTCAGAGGCTGGTGCCAGGGTACCTGGCTCCGGGAAGTAGATGGGGCAGGCGTAATAGATGAATTGGTTACGGACAGCCGAAAAATATCCGACCCGGAACAAGTACTGTTTATACCACTGAAAACGGAACGCCGGGATGGCCACGAATTCCTGGCGCAGGTATATGCTAAAGGCGTGCGCAATTTCCTGGTCTCGGGCCATGTGGATGTAGAGAAGTTGGCCGGGGCCAACATAATAAAGGTAAATGATACGCTGGTGGCCCTGCAACAGATAGCCACCGGTTACCGCCGCCAATTCAACATACCCGTTATCGGCATCACGGGCAGTAACGGAAAGACCATAGTAAAAGAATGGCTGTACCAGTTGCTGAGTGGCAGCTACAACGCCGTGAGAAGCCCTAAGAGCTATAATTCCCAGATAGGGGTTCCCTTTTCCGTATGGCTGATGAAGCAGCAGCACGAACTGGGCATCTTTGAGGCGGGGCTGTCGCAGCCGGGAGAAATGGACCGGCTGGAGAAGATCATTCAGCCCACCATTGGGGTGCTCACTAATATAGGAGAAGCGCACAGCGAGGGTTTCCTGAACCAGCGCCAGAAAATAAAGGAGAAGCTGACCCTGTTCCGCAACGTAAAGCAGTTGGTCTATTGCTCCGATCATCCCGATGTGAACGAGAGCATCGGCCAGTTTATTCACATGCTGAAGGGTGGCAGCGCCGTTTCGCCTGTGCAGCTCTTTACGTGGTCGCAGAAGCACGATGCGGATCTACGCATTACCCATGTGGAGCGCGGCCAGAACAAAACCACCATAAGCGCCCTCTTTAATGGGGCGGAAACAGGCATCACTATTCCTTTCTCCGACCCGGCATCGGTGGAGAATGCTATTCATTGCTGGTGCGTACTGCTGCTGCTGCAGGTGCCGGCGGAAAAGATAGCCGAAGGCATGCTGCTGCTGCAGCCGGTATCCATGCGTATGGTGTTGCACTACGGGGTCAACGATTGCACTATTATTGACGATACTTACAACTCAGACCTTACCTCGCTGAAAATTGCACTCGATTACCTCGACCAGCAAAAGCAGCATCCCCATCATACCGTGATACTGTCGGACATGCTACAGATAGCGAAGCCCGACCGGGAACTGTACGATGAAGTGGCCGAGCTTATCAGCAAGCGGAACATACAGCGTTTTATAGGCATAGGCCCGGAACTGTACAAGCACAAGTCCGGGTTTCGCCAGCACAAAAAGCTGCGCAGCATCTTCTTTAAATCGACGGCTGATTTCCTGAAAAATTTCCACCTGCTTACGTTCAGCAACGAGGCTATTTTGCTGAAGGGGGCGCGTGCCTTCACCTTTGAGAAGATAGGGAAGCTGCTGGAGCAGGAAGTACACCAAACGGTGCTGTCCATCAATCTTTCCTCCCTCATACACAACCTGAACGTGTTCCGCTCGCTGCTAAAGCCGGGTGTCAGGTCGATGGCTATGGTGAAGGCGTTTTCTTACGGCAGCGGCAGCCACGAGATCGCTCACCTGCTTCAATACTCGGGGGTAGACTACCTGAGCGTGGCTTATATAGACGAAGGGGTCGCGCTCCGCAAAGCCGGTATTACCATGCCCATCATGGTGATGAGCCCCGATGCGGTTTCGTTTGACAGGATGATAGCCTGGAAGCTGGAACCGGAGATATTTAATCTGCGCTCGCTGGAGCTGTTCACCGCTATGGCGCGTACCTTGCAGGCCCGGGAATATCCCATACACATAAAGCTGGATACCGGTATGCACCGGCTGGGCTTTGTAGAGAGTGAACTACCCGCCCTGGTAGAAGAACTGAAACAAAACGCGCACGTGCAGGTGGCCAGTATATTCAGCCACCTGGCAGCGAGTGAAGACCCCACCCTGGACGACTTTACGGAGATGCAGGCCGCTTCGTTCCAAAGGATGAGCACCCTTATTACTGAAGCGCTGCCCGGGAAGCCCCTGCGGCACCTGGCCAACTCCGCGGCTATTGCCCGGCACAAGGAGCTACACTACGATATGGTGAGGCTTGGCCTGGGCCTTTACGGGATAGATGGCAGTGGTGCGCTGCAGGATAAACTGAAGCAGATAGGCACGCTCAAGACCACCATAGCACAGGTAAAGGTGATACCCGCGGGCGACACAGTGGGCTATGGCCGACGCTTTAAAGCGGAAGCGGAAACCCGCATCGCCATCATCAGCATCGGGTATGCGGATGGTTACCCGCGGAACCTGGGCAATGGCAGGGCGCATGTGTTCATTCACGGGCAGGAAGCCAGGGTGATAGGAGTGGTGTGCATGGATATGTGCATGGTAGATATTACCCACATACCTGAAGCCACAGAAGGTGATGAGGTAATCGTCTTTGGGCCGCAACTGCCGGTAACGCAGGTAGCCCGGTGGGCCGAAACTATTCCCTACGAAATAATGACGGGTATATCGCAGCGCGTGAAGCGCGTATACGTAAACGAAGAATAATAACGATGCAATCTGGAACTGAAATAGTTATTGACCCACAAACAGGTACGCTCCATATGCCGGGCGGGAAGCTGATAGCGCCAAAGGAGTTGTTCGGGAAAGTGCAGGACATGGCCCTGGGCGAGAAGCAGGAATTCACCGATATGGATAACGGATGGGTATGGCTTTCCGAGCGCAACGTGCAGGTGGGTGGCCAGTACTTCATCCTGTCTTTTGGTTTCTTCTACGGTGTGCTGCGGATGGTGCATATGCTCATCGGTTCCCGTCCCTATTCGCTGGAATCGCTCGGACTGGAAGACTGGTCGGAGGAAGAACAACTGGAACGCGCCCGCTATTACCATGAATGGCTCGATAGCCAGGTAGGCCCGCAGCGCGAATTCCCGTGGGGCAACATCTGGTCGGGCTACGATGCGCAGAGCAAAGGGAGTTCCATCATCATCCGGTATTAATTTCAGCAGCGCAAGCCAACAGGTATTCCCGTTTCAAGACAATGAAAAAAGCCGCCAATTAAGGCGGCTTTCTCTCTTTGTTGGATTCTGCTATGTCAACTACTTCGTAAGTGTCAGTCGGATAGTGTGTGTAGCGCCCTCGTCGTTTTTCACTACCAGGAAGTAAACCCCGGCTGCGAAATGAGAGAGGTTCAGCACTTTCCGGCTTTCACCTGCAATTTCTTCGTGCATCAGGCCCTGGCCTACTGCATTGTAAACGTCTATTTTGCGGCTCACTTTTTCCGTGCCCCAGTCTATAGTTACCAGGCCATTGCTCGGGTTAGGATACACCTTCATGCTGCCTTGTTCTATATCCTTTATGTCCAGCAGCGATATATTGATGATGTTGGAGATAGAAGAAGGACAAGCGCCATTGTAGCGGATAACATAGTAGTTGCCCGGTATGGTGGGGTGGTACCATTGCGTGTGCTCACCAACGATCAGGCCGTTAGGGCCAAACCACTCGTAGTAGTTGTACGGGTTGTTGTTGATGAAGAGCATATTGCCCAGCAGTGACAGGATAGGGTTCTGTGGTGTTTGATACAGTATCATGTCCATATCCACTTCTACGGTGTCCAGCGTGTAGCAGGCGCCATCGGTCTGGTTGGCCATAAAGGTAACCACATCGCCGCTGTCCAGCGTAGCGGTAGTGAAGGTGAGGCCATTGCCTACAAACACACCGTTTACAAACCAGTTGCCATCAGGGTTGGTACCAAAGTTATTGATGTTGCCCTGGAAGGTGATCACTGAGTCTTCGCAGCCCGGGTTAGAACCTTGAAGAAGGCTGATGGTTACATCAGGAACGCTGGATGGTATGATGCCCGCCACTATGGTATTAGATACCGCTGTTGGGTTACCTACGCAAATGCTGGAGCTGGTTACTACCAGGGTTACCAGGTCGCCGGGGGCGAGGGTAGAGGTAGTAAAGTTAGGCCCGTTGGCGCCAAATACGTTCTGGCCGTTCACCTGCCATTGATATACCGCGCCGTTTCCGGAGTTGGTAGTGGCAGAGGTGAATGATACCGGCCTGCCTGAGCAGATCGGGAAAGCGGTTACGTTCGTTATCGCTACTGTCTGCATTACCGCGGTATAGATGATGGTGATGGAGTTGGAAGTAGCGGTAGGCGTAGTAGCGCAAGATGAGGTAGTAGTGAGGATTACGTCTATGATATCGTTGTTGTTAAACAAGCCAGTGAAGACAGGTGCATTTGGACCGGCGTTGATGCCGTTCACGCGCCATTGGTAAGAGATATTGCTGATGTTGCCGGCGTTGGCTGGTGTTGCCGTGAACTCCAGTATCTGTCCGGGGCAGCCCGGGTTGTTACCATTGGTCAGTGCGATGCCTACGCTGGGTGTCAGTGCGCCGTGGGTAACCACTATACCGTTAGAGGTAGCCGAGGTGGGCACCGCGCACGCTGAGCTTGAATTCAGGATTACGGTAATGGTAGCATTGTTGGGTATGTTGGCGGCGGTGTAGCTGGTGCCGGTTTCGCCGGGTATGTCTATACCATTGCTTTGCCACTGGTAAGTAGGGTTGTTGCCCGCGTTACCTGTGTTCAGTACCGAGAATGTCAGCGTATCGTCTATACAGTTCGGTATGCTGCCGTAGGTAACACCCATAGTAACCGTAGGAGGAACCGCGTTGCTGCGCAGCACGGTAATAGGTGCTGAGTCGGCGCTGTCGGCGCTGCAGGTAGTGGCGTAGTAGATACGAACCATTACCTGGGCGTTGTTGCCCGGGGTATTGCTGATGAACGTATCGTTAGTAGCGCCCGGAACTGCGGTGCCGTTTACAAACCATTGGAACGCCGGTGAGATACCATTGCTTGGGGTAGCCACAAAGGTGAGCGTATCGCCAAAGCAGGAAGGGTTATTGGTCAGCAGGCTGGCCGTAACCGAACCGGTACCACCGCTTACGCCGGTAGCGCGGATGATGAGGCTGTAATCTTCTATCTGCGCGTTGTTGGTAAAGCACGAGTTGGGAGCGAGGTCAGCGGCACGTTCTGTTACCACGCGCATACGGAGTGGTGTGCAAAGTGCCAGATCGGGGTTGGTGCCCAGCGTAGGTACATTCAGCACAAAGCTGTGGGTTCCGTTCTGCGGCGTGCCCAGGTAAACTGCTTCCATGCCGTTGAACACACCATCGTTGTTGTAGTCTATATACACCTGCACCCACTGCGAGTTGTTGCCAACGCTTATCAGTACGGTATCTACGGTTCCGGCTTCCAGCACGGCACCGTTGTGGCAGGTACGGTCTATGTAATATTGGTTGGCTTCATCATTGTAGCCACCGGAGTTGTAGTCCAGGTAGGTATAGATGTCGTCTTTAATGCGCACGCGGCGTGGGCCCAGGTTGAAGCTGTTGCCTACGTTGCCCTGAGGCGGGAAGTTGCAGACAGCCGCTGTGGGGTTTTGCATGGGCTGGCCGGCCAGTGCGCCTATCATGTTGCGGCGGTACTGCAGCAGGGTGCTGATCATGCGGTCGCGCTGGCCCTGTGTAAAGCGGTCCTGGCAGCTGGAGTAATCCATGAAGTTGTGCACGGCACCGCCGAAGGGCATGCCGGTGCAAGGGTTGGTACCCGTAGGACAGTTAAAAGTAGACTGCATTTGCGGGTCGGTATCGCAGATGAGGTCACCGTCTGTATTACAGTTAGCGTTAGGAGGACAAACCGAAGTGCTGCCGCCTTCAAAAACGTGGTAGAGGCCGAGGGCGTGTCCCATTTCGTGTACCAGGGTTATTTCGCCTTGTGTGGCCTGTGTGGCCAGCATTACGGTACCGTCCAGGTTGGCAGGAGCCGGCGGCAGGTACGCATATCCAGCGGTGAAAGAACCTACGGTTCCGTCTTCGCCGTCTATCTTATTCACAATCCATATGTTGTAGTAGCGGTTCACATCCCAGCGGCTGAGGTTTTTTACATTCACCTCCGGGGCACCCAGGCTGGTGCTCAGTTCCACACCGTTGGCTACATATTCCGCCACGCTGCTTCCGTTTACGCGCACAATGCCCGGGGTTCCGGAAGGAACGTTACAGTTGGTATCGCGCTGGGCGAGTGCAAAGCGGATGGGTACATGCGTACCACCCGTCATGCTATCGGGGTAGGTACCCCACATAGCCGCGAAAGCCTGGTTCAGGTAGTTGATCATACCTATCAGCTGGGCATCGCTTGGGTTGTAGATAGTGCCTACAGCGCCACCGGTGTGTACTACGTGTATCACAACAGGTATCTCGTATACCTTACCGAGCCCGTTGTTGTTATCGGCTACCAGTTGCCCCAGGTTCTGCTGGAGAAACTGTTTCATCGCAGCTTCCTGCGACCATTGGGCGTTCATCGCCTGCACATTTTGTGCGTAAGCCGGATTGTTTGACAGGAGTTGCTGGTGTTTGTGGTCAAAGCCGCAGTACTGGGCCGAAGCGCCAAACTGAATACCGAAACACGCCAGGAATAGTAGCGTAATTTTTCTTATCATGCTATAAAATGATTTATTAACCCTCGGGTGTCCGACAGGTTTCGTAAAAATAAGGTTTTCATCAGATAAATACTAAACATTTATTAAGATTTGTTTCGTTCTATACAAACGGTTTTAATATGTTCATAATCTTCATTTTTTTATATTAAATCCTATCTTTGCCCACTTAATTTTCAAGAAATCACAAGTATTATTAACGAACTAGACCTATGCAATTAAAAGGGTTGGTAAAATTTTTTACCGCAGCACTGATTCTTATTTCGCTGTATCAGTTGTCGTTTACATTCGTAGCAAGGAATGTAGAGAGTAAAGCCAGGAAACAAGCAGTAAAAGCTGCACACGCAGCAAATCCGGAAGCGGGAAAAGAGCAATTAGACTCGCTGGCCGAGGTAAACTATGAAGCGATAACCGACAGCCTCCAGGGCGAAGTGGTATATAAGATACCATTGGTGAAGGACTTCACCTACATGGATGTGAAATCGCAGGAGCTGAACTTAGGTCTTGATCTTCAAGGGGGTATGAACGTAACGCTGGAGGTAAGCCTCGACGAGCTCGTTCGCTCTATGTCGAACAATCCTAAAGACGCAAGGCTGAGCAAGGCGATAGATGACGCCAATAAGGCGAAAGCCAATAGCCAGGCCGATTTCGTGACACTGTTCGGTCAGCAATTCATGCAGGCTAACCCCGGCGCTAAGCTGGCGTATCTCTTCACCAAGCCTTCGGACAAAGAGATAACACTCAACTCTACCAACGAGCAAGTAATAGCTAAAATACAGAAGGAAGCAAAAGACGCCATCGTGCGTACGCACAAGGTGCTGCTTACCCGTATTGATAAATTTGGTGTAGCCAACCCCAACGTGAACCTGGATGCCAACAAGGGTATTATAACGGTAGAACTGGCGGGTGTGCGCAACCCCGACCGCGTGCGTACTTACCTGCAGGCTACTGCCAGCCTGGAGTTCTATGTAGTGGCTAAAGATGCAGCCGTGGTAGAGGCGTTCCAAAAGGCGGATGCCGCCCTGGAAAGCTACCTGGCCAGCGGTAATAAGAAAATAGATACTACCGCAGCAACAGTTGCCAACGACTCTGCTGCTGTAGCCGTGGCTACTCCTGATTCCGGCGCCGCCGCTAAGGATACCAGCCTCGCCTCTATGATGAACAACAGCAACGCTACGGCGGCTGCGGATACCAACACCAAAGGAAAGAACCCGCTGCTCTCGCTGGTGGCACCCGTGCAAGGTGGCGGCGGTGAGCTGTTCTTCATCAGCAAAAGGGATGTAAAGAAATTTGAAGAGTACATGAAGCTGGATGTGGTAAAAAGCAAAATACCCAGCAAAATAAAAATATGCATAGGTGTAGACCAGAGCACCCGTAAAGACCCTAATGGCGTGCTGCCGGTATATGCGCTTACTACTACTGTAGATGGCGGCGCCCGCCTGGATGGCAGCGCTATAGAGCGTGCCTATGCCGACATGGACCAACTGAAAGGCGGCTGGGAGATAGTAATGACCATGAACAACACCGGCTCTAACATCTGGAAGAAAATGACCGGTGAGAACGTAGGCCGCCAGGTGGCCGTGGTGCTGGATGACCGCGTTTATTCCGCACCTAACATCATCAGCGAGATAAGCGGTGGCATCACCTCTATCACCGGTGGCTTTACAGCACAGCAGGCGCAGGATCTGGCCAATATACTTAATACCGGTAAGCTGCCGGCACCGGCCAACATAGTGCAGGAGCAAGTAGTAGGGCCTACGCTGGGCGCTGAGGCGGTGGATTCTGGTATGAATTCCCTGCTCATCTCTTTCATTGTTATCTTCCTGCTGATGCTGGTATATTATAATACCGGCGGTATTGTGGCCAACATCTCGCTGGTGCTGAACGTGTTATTCACCATCGGTATACTGGCCGGCCTGGGCGCTACCCTTACTATGCCGGGTATAGCGGGCCTGGTACTGGGTATCGGTATGGCGGTGGATACCAACGTAATTATATTTGAGCGTATCAAGGAAGAGCTCGCCGGTGGCGCCTCTTATGAAGAAGCGGTAAAGAAGGGTTATTATAACTCACTGGCTCCCGTACTGGATGGCCACGTTACCATCCTTATTACCTCTATCATCCTCTTTATCTTCGGCCTTGGCCCGGTATTGGGCTTCGCTACTACGCAGATCATCTCTATCCTGCTGTCGCTGTTCTGTGGTATCCTGGTATCGCGCCTGGTAACAGACATCTACATGAGGCGCGGACGCCACTTCAAGTATTTTACCGGCCTTTCCAAGTCTATCTTCCGCAAAGCGCACTTCAACTTTATCGGCGCCCGTAAGGTAGCTTATGGTATCTCTATAGTGGTATTGCTGGCAGGTGTCGCTTCGTTCTTCAATGGCTTTAACTATGGCGTGGAGTTTGACGGTGGCCGTAGCTACACTATCAAATTTGAAGAAAAACTGAATACCGAAAAGGTGCGCGACGTGCTGCACAATACCTTTGGCGAGTATCCTGTAGTGAAGACGATAGGGCAGGATAATCACCTGAACATCACTACCGCTTACCTGATTAAGAAACCTGGTAAAGAAGTAGAGGCGGAAGTGGCTACCAAGCTGTTGGAAGGCCTGAAGGCGGGCAATTTTATCCCGGCGACTACTACCATGCAGGAGTTTACGACCAAATACGTTCAAAGCTCTCAAACGGTACTGCCTACTATCTCCGATGACTTGAAGATGGGCGCCATAGAGGCTACTATCCTCTCCCTGCTGGCGATATTCGTTTACATTTTGCTGCGTTTCCGCAAGTGGCAATATTCAGTAGGTACTATCGTGGCCTTGCTGCACGACGTAGCGGTAACGCTGGCGGTGTTCTCGTTCTTTAAAGGCATGGTACCGTTCGCACTGGAAATTGACCAACACTTTATCGCGGCCGTACTTACCGTTATCGGTTTCTCTATGAACGATACCGTTATCGTGTTTGACCGTATCCGCGAGTATTTCCGTAAGAATCCGGGAGAAGGCAAACAGAGCGTTATCAACCGCGCTATCAACGATACCCTGAGCCGTACTATTATGACCTCGCTCACGGTATTCCTGTCGGTTCTTATCCTCTTCATCTTTGGTGGTGAGGTTACCCGCGGGTTCGCCTTCGCGATGCTGATAGGTGTTATCACCGGTACGTACTCATCTATCTTTGTGGCAGCCCCCGTACTGGTGGACATGGATCGCAAAGACACCCTGAGTGCTGAAGTGGACAAAGAAGCCCGCATAGAAGAACTGAAAAAAATGGCTTAACGCCATATAACCTGTTTTTGAATCCCGCCCACGACAAACTGTTGTGGGCGGGATTTTTGTATATCCTTCTATTCACTACATTTGCGATATGATTAGGAAGTTTCTGGAGCACCTGGGGAAGATCACATTAATGATTAAAGGCTCTTTCAGCAAGCCGGAGAACATAAGGGTTTATTGGATTGAATTTATGGAGCAGTGCAATGATATTGGCATCCGGTCGCTTCCCATCGTGCTGATCATATCCGTGTTCCTGGGTATGGTGCTAACGGTGCAGACGGCCTACCAACTGGTAAGCCCGCTGGTGCCTAAGCCGGTAGTCGCCAGCATCGTACGCGATTCGGCCATACTGGAGCTTTCGCCAACGGTTATCTGCATAGTACTTGCTGGTGTGGTTGGCTCTAAAATTGCCTCCGAACTAGGCAATATGCGGGTAAGCGAGCAAATAGACGCTTACGAGATTATGGGTATCAATACCAAGACCTACCTGGTGCTGCCTAAGATAATTGCCGCGATGATAATGGTGCCCAGCCTGATCATCGTTTCCATATCCGTAACCATATGGGGTGGGTATGTAGCGGGCATGTTTTCCAGCATACTGACCGAGGAGCAGTTTCTGCAGGGCCTGCGACAGGGTTTCCTGCCTTATAATTTGTTCTTCGCCCTTATAAAGGCATTCGCTTTCTCCCTTATTATATCTATCATACCGGCCTATTATGGCTATTACGTAAAGGGCGGAGCGCTGGAAATAGGCCGCGCTTCTACCACATCGGTAGTGGTGAGCTGTATCCTGATACTGGCCATGGACTATATACTTACGGTGTTGCTGCTGTAGCGGCAAGTAGGGAAGAAGTGCGTACTTTCATGCAGGTAACTTAAATAAAACGCAACATTATGGAACCAATGACCACACTGGTGGAAATACTGGAAAAGCTGAAAAGTGAAGGTTATACTACCGACTTCAACCTGAGGCACAACTGCCTGGAATGCGCTGAAAACTCGCTGCAGGTACACCCGGAAGATTTTGCCGTAGACCGCACGTTCCGCTTTGAGGGAGATTCTAACCCGGAAGACGAAGCCGTGGTATATGCTATATCCTCAGAAAAGCACGGACTGAAAGGAACGCTGGTGAACAGCTATGGTACCTATGCTGATGACATAACCGAAGAACTGGTACAGGCGCTTACTATCCGCCACGACTAGATACTAATACTTACAACAAGTCGTCCTTCTTTTCCTCACTGGTTTCTTCTTCCTCCGGCTCCTCCGCCAGTGGAACAGTTTCTACTTCTACATGTTGCTGGCTGTGTGCGGCAACAATGGCGTAGGCGGACAGGTTTATCTGTTGCTTTATTTCCGATTGTGAAGAACCCTGCGCCATAGGGTGGGGCAGGTGATAGGCTATCTGCAATTGGAACACATTTTCGCCAAAGCCCTCTATGGTGACATCTACCGGGGCCTTTACATGCGTGGTTTTCACAATCATGTCCTTCAGTTCCGCCATCATCTTCCGGAGATCGTCGTGCGGAATGCCATATTTCAGGTTAATAACCATTTTCACCCCGCTGGTATCGCGGTTGGTGAGATTTTCCAGGTTTTCGCCTATCAGCTTTTTGTTAGGAATTATTATAGCCGATCCGTTGGAAGCCCTCAGGCGGGTTGCCCGGAAACCGATGCGCTCCACTTTTCCTTCCGTGTTGCCCAGCTTTACCGTATCGTTTACATGGAAAGGCTTGTCGCTGAGTATGGTGAAGGCGGCGAAGAGGTTTTCAACACTTTCTTTGGCCGCCAGGGCTATGGCTATACCACCTATACCCAGCCCGGCCACCAGTGCGGGTATATTTACCTGGAACACCGCTCCCAGTATCCAGAAGATGCTCGTAACCCACAGCAGCAGTTTCACCACATCCTTTACCAGTGGCAGTAGCTGCTGCCGCGATATATTTCTATTCTCGCGGGCCTTGTCGCTATTAACGCGGTAGGCGAAATCGATAATTCGGGCCACCACCATAGTGCCGGATAGTATCATCAGCATCAGGAACAGGTGGTCGATAATGCTGCCCAGGCGAATGTCTATGGGCGACTTCCCGTTTCTATCGCGATAGAAGATAACAATGCGGTCGAGCAGAACGGATAGCTGGTTCACCGCTACAAAATAAAGTATCGCCTGCAGGAAGAGCTCCATAGGTTTGCGTACCAGGTCGCGAAACACGGGGCCATGCTGCTCCTTATCGCTGTACTTATTGGCCACCCGGCATGCGGCCGCCGAGATAAACTTAGAAAGCGGCCGGCGCAGCAAAAAGGTAAAAAGGAGGATGCCCGTAAACCACAAATAATTGGTTACGGGTATCCCCCAGAGCGTTTGTTGCAGGAAAGTGCGGTCCATGTATTGGCAGCTATCAATAAAATTATACCGACACGTTGAAATCGCGCAGCGCGTCGTTCAGGCTTGTTTTCAGGTCGGTAGAGGCTTTGCGCTGTCCTATTATCAGCGCGCAGCTCACCTGGTATTCGCCCGCCGCGAACTTCTTGGTATAGCTGCCCGGTATCACTACCGACCGGGCGGGTACGCGGCCCTTGTACTCTATGGGCTCGCTGCCGCTTACATCTATTATCTTGGTGCTTTGCGTTAGTACTACGTTGGCGCCCAGCACGGCTTCTTTCTCCACTATCACCCCTTCCACCACTATACAGCGGGAGCCGATGAAGCAACCATCCTCTATTACCACCGGCGATGCCTGCAGCGGCTCCAGCACGCCACCTATGCCCACGCCGCCGCTCAGGTGTACCCCTTTGCCTATCTGCGCGCAAGAGCCTACGGTGGCCCATGTATCTACCATGGTTCCTTCATCTACATAGGCGCCTATGTTTACATAAGAGGGCATCAGCACTACGTTGCGGGCCACATAGGCCCCATATCGGGCCACTGCATGGGGAACGGCGCGTACCCCGAGCGCGGCATAATCCTTCTTCAGCAGCATTTTGTCGTAGAACTCGAACGGCTCCATCGTCCAGGTCTGCATGGGTTGTATACCAAAGTAGAGCAGTATGGCCTGCTTTACCCATTGCTGCACCTCCCAGCCGTTGCCGGTGGGCATGCTTACCCGCAGCCTACCCTTATCTACCTCTTCTATCACAGCCTTTACGGCATCAGTATAGGCTGGTTCTTTCAGCAGTTCCCGGTTGGCGTAGGCCGCCTCTATCATTTGTTGCCAGTTGGCTTGCATATCATATGTTTTACCGGGCGAAAATAGCAAAAGCAAGTCAGTTAGCAGTTATCAGTTTACAGTTGGCAGTTATCAGTTAGCAGTTGGCAGTTATCAGTTATCAGTTAGCAGTTGGCAGTTAGCAGTTTACAGTTATCAGTTAGCCGTTTACAGTTGGTGGTTTAAAGAACGAGACATATAGAAAGTAAATTTTTTTGAAAAAGAATTTGGAGAAATGCCGCCGCTCCTTATCTTTGCACTCCATTCACGGAACGCTTACGGCAGGACGCGAATAGAGTTCATCAAAATATTGGAAGCATAGCTCAGCTGGTTCAGAGCATCTGCCTTACAAGCAGAGGGTCCGCGGTTCGAATCCGTGTGCTTCCACAGAATAAAAGCCTCTTAAGTGCAGTATTTACAAGCATTTGAGAGGTTTTTTCATTTAAGTCAGTTCTTACTTCGATGTTCATAAAAAAAGGAAATTGAGCCTTTTTACTTGAACATTACTTGAACACTTCTTTTGGTCAAGTAGCCAAGTGGCCTCATGCAAATCTAAATTGCGTGAGTATTACATTTAAATTTCTGCTAAACAAACGCAGAGAAGCCCAGGAGGGCAATTATCCAATCATTCTTAGGGTTTACGAAGGAGCCAACTACAAGGAACTTTCATTAAAGATTAAAATCCATGAACAGGATTGGTGTGAACGACAACAATTGGTACTTCCAACCAACGAATCCTTCGAAATCCATAATGCAAAGATTCTGGGGTATAAATCGAAGGTGCAAAAGCTAATACTGCTTGCAGAGTTAGGCGAGCAAAAGATTAACCCTGCAGAGGTCATTAATATACTTGTTCCCAAAGCTGCAAAAGCAGAAGCTCGAACGGTCAAAGCATCCATTATCAAATATGGAGAAGAGCAAGTTAAAGCGCTAACAGAAAGTGGTAAAGTTGGAAATGCATTTGCTTACTCTTGCGCCATTAATAAGCTTAAAGCGTTCGTTAAGAATAGAGACTTGTCCTTTGAAGATTTGACATTTAAAATGCTAAATGACTTCAACAACGCAATGTTGGTAGAGGGGATTAAAGTCAACTCCATATCAGTATATATGCGAACTATTAGAGCCATTTATAACAGGGCGATTAACGAAGGTATTGTACCGAGCACATTATATCCGTTTGCAGCCTTTAAAATCAAGAATGAGAGAACCGTAAGCAGAACCCTTACGACAGCTGAATTTAAGGCCATAGTAAACTTGGAATTGCCCGTTAACACTCCAATATGGCATTGGAGAAACTACTTCATGCTATCATTTTGTTTCCGAGGCATCAACTTTGCTGACTTACTTACCCTTAGAGAGTCCAATATTATTGATGGTAGAGTGATATTCAGGCGGAAGAAAACAGGTAAAATCTATAGCATTAAGATTGATAGCATTGCGGAATCTATATTACAAGGATATCGACGACATACCAATCCTGATGGGCTGATACTTCCAGTACTCAAACAAACAAAAGACTTAGTTAAGCTTAAAAAGGATATTTGGCAGGCTATTAAGACGTGTAATGAGTACCTACAGCGAATTGCTGACAAATGCTCCATAGAAAAGGGTATAACCACATATTACGCCCGATATAGCTGGGCAAATATTGCTCGTTCACTCGGTTATTCGAAGGATATGATAGCAGAGGGCCTTGGGCATGAATATGGAAACAGGGTTACAGGTATTTACCTCGATAACTATGATAATGACGTAATAGATGCGATGAACGAAGCAGTAATAAGGTCGGTTATGTAAAAAAGGGTAGGCTAATGACCTACCCTTCTTCATATTCTAGTGTTGAATTGTTAGCATTTGAACCCGAAAGCATATTACGTAGGGTTTTATAGCCAATGCCCGTATCCTCAGCAGCTTCAATTATAGAGCCATATAGTTTATTAGAAGCCTTATCCCTTACCTTCCTCGCATTATATCTTCCCAGGCTTTTCTTGGAAAGCCCCGTATCATAGGCATGTTGAACGTTTTCAGCGTGAGTAGCCCAGGCTAAATTTGTAGCATAATTGCATGTCTTTTTACCATTTAGATGATTTACCTCTGGCTTTGAATGCTCATTAGGTATAAAGGCCTCAGCAACCAACCTGTGTACGTAATGATTTTTACATTTGCCATTCTGACACAGTGAAACAAAACGGTAACCATCATCGTGCTTTCTTAGCTTCATTAGCCGACCTTTTACGAAGCGAGTTTTACCATCCACTGTGATAATCATTCTAGACTTGCTAATTACTAATCCCTTGTCACTTACTTGGTATAAACCCTCATATCCTTTAATATCTTTCCAATTCATCTTTTTTAACCTTTTACCTACCTTACATGATACACCCCTGTCTATCCCAGGAAGAAAGAGTTTGTTCCTACTCTTTACTAGTAGGCTTCTTTTTCCATTAGGACCATAGGGCACTTTAAAGCAATAAACCCTATGCTTTAGAACCAAGGATTCCACGCTCCCAGTGTGCGTGAGGTTGTAGTAGTCTTTCGTACTTCCTGGTACTTGTTGATACAGGGGAAATCAGAGCAAGTTTTGAACTACACCTATAGAATTGCTACGAAGCTTTGAATCCAAAATAGCAATCCGTTCCTTCTTCTACATTTTTATTGTTGGCTACGTTATTGCACACCAATGGCTAAAAATGGGTAAAAAACCAACCTGTAACTCTTCTTCTTTCGGGGGAATGATAGTCTAGAATAAGACTATTTTTGGGTGTGTTTGCGTACGCAAAATTACGATAAATTATTGAATTTACCAAATTTGAGTCAAAGATAATCTCATGAAATTGATGATACGACATAATGAAAATCATGAGATGGGAATCATGAAAACCTTTAGCTTTTATGTATCGGTTTGAAGAACTCAGCTAAGGAAATTTCAAAGAAATCACACAGCTTCGCAAGTGTGCTTATTGTTACGTTGACTTTTGCAGTTTCAATACGTGCTACATGAATTTCAGTCGCATTGTAAACCTCTTCTTGGGAAAAGCCGCTACCCTCCCTCAGAGCTTTCACCCTAAGTGCAATATCCTTTAATAGTTGCTCGTCCCTTACTTGTCCCATTCTGGACAGTAAAGTGGAAATAGTACGTCAAAATAATAATGACATATTTGTCAGTATTTTCTATTTTAGTAAACTAACACTCATAATATGAATATTTCACTCAAGCAAAAACGCTATTTAATTGTATGGTCATTATTCAATGTATTCGCACTATCAGTTAATATTATTCCTATAAAAGGTTTAATCAAGGGGAATGAGAATATGATTCCATCAGATTTGACTTATGTCTTTACGAATGGTTATAGCAAGGTCAAAGGCTTTTGGCCATTCGTTAATTTTAACAACGACTTTTCAAATCCATATTGGGAGAATGGTTATCACTTTCACCACTTCAGAGGCATATTCGCTGGATATGACTTTGCCGAATTTGCTGTCTATATACTTATCGGATTTGCTGTTGTATTCTTACCTAAGATATGGAAATAGCAGTGTTCAAAAACTCGCTTTCAACATTAGAACGGAGAGCAGAGAAGAAGTGCAGACCCTGTAGACAATGCATATTACAAGCCTTCTTCTCGCACTTTCAAAACCCACATTTGGAGGAAGCTGAATACTTAGAGTTTGACCTTTTAACCCTGGGTGAGTCCATTAATCTGCCTGATATCAATAACTATCCTCCCGATATTCCCAAGGCCGTCCTGTCCAGATAATGGTCATGCCTGAGAAAAGAGACCAAAACGAATAATGGCCTTTAAGCCATTTTTCGAGTCAATGGGCAGAGGCAATATATTAACCATAATATAGCATTAACATAATTTTAATCAGGGTAAATGGCCTAGACGTTACACTTTTTCGGAAATCACAAAGGCTATTGAATTTGTTTCAGAGTGGGTTATGCTTATGTGCCAAGAATTAATTCCTAATTCGTCAGCCAACTTTTTTACCTCCCCTGACAACTCAATAGTGGGCTTCCCGTGCTGCGTTTGGAGAACCTGAATATCAGTTAATGAAATGCCATCTTGCATACCAGTCCCTAGACATTTCAAAACAGCTTCTTTAGCCGCAAATCTGCCAGACAGAAAAGCTATCTTGGATGGAATGTTATCATGCTGTAACTCCGAATTAGAAAAGACTCTTTTTAAGATATCAGTATCATTTTCCCAGTCGAGCTGCTTTGTCATGCTATGACTAACGATATCACAACCTATGCTTACTATCACTAGTTTAGGGAATGATAATTAATTTCCTGATTAAAAGCATCGAATTCGACTTTACCGCCGCCATTATTTATCAAAAGGCGAAAAAGTTCATATGCTTTTAGTATTGCGTTTTCCCATTGTTTAGGAGTTCTGATATTCACCTCAAAATTCTCCGTCATTTCTTTAATTATCCTTAATGTTGTTCTCGAAACTTTATTAGAATCTTTAAAATAATTCTTTCTTTTAGCCTCGTTAAAAATAATCATTGACAAAGCTTCCTCTGTAATAGTTGCTCTTGCACCATCTTCTATTTCATCTAGCAATTGATTACTTTTTCGTTTGCACTTCATCATTGCTCTGGTGCAGGGCGACCAGCCCAAGAGAGTGGCAAAAGTGTAATGGAAAATATCATGATAACGGTAGAAATCATTTTGATAAGCATTATCACTTATGATGTCTCCGACTTGACGGCTTTCATTTAATACAATTCTGACTTCGCCTTTTCCTCCTACACCTATTTCTTTAAATGTCACGGTGAAATGACGAGGTAATTGCTCGACATTGTCAAAGTTTGAATCAAAAAACTGTTTAGTCTTATTCATACCGTACTATTTACTGTCTTCTAGTTTTCGTTTAACTTTTGTAAGGCTGTCAATTTGAACCGTCAAGCTTCTCTTTTCAATTAACCTCTGATTAATTGTTGAATCTAGTTTTAATTCCTTCTCTTTAAGTTCAATTGCGTTCTTATAACCGTTATTATATGTTCCCCAATCAAAAAGAAACTTTACAAGGATAACAATCCCTAGTCCCAAAGCAGTTTTTACTAGGTAATCTTTAGCCGTTTGTTCTTTTTCTATCAAGCCAATACGACGCTCGATTTCAGTATGATTATCATCAAGTTTCTTATTCAAAACTACAGGGGATGTTAGTTCACCTGCTAATAAAGCATCAATATACGTGCTTGGAATTGTCGTCTGATTTTTATGTTCATGATTTCCATTATTGTAACTGGTTGCCTCATTGGCAGCGAGTTCAAGTTCAGCAAACCAAATTAAAAAGCATGCATCACCTTCAAAAAGAGAAATAGGACTAGACCCAGCATTGTAAACCGAAAAAACTAGATTTCCTTTAAAACCAGGGTCAACATGAAAACCTGAAACATTCACTAATCCTTTTAACTTAATCTTGGCCTTGATAGAGATAAATGCAATTTTATGTGTCGGGATATGTAAGATTTCTTTTGTGAGAAGAAGGGCAAATTGCCCTGGATTAATGGTAATCTGCTCATGAGCCTGAGTCAGAAACTCTTTTTTCTTATCCTTCGAATCGGTTCTAAATACTTCGCTCCCCAAAGACAGTTCATAAGCACCACAAACTACACGTTTGGGGTCAAAGGGATGAATAACGCCTTCATTCTTTATTAGATGCTTTAATTTCTCTGTTCCTAAGTATGCCATAAAATCTCATCAAAAGTATTCAACTTATTAGTTCTAATATATTCCAGAGCACGGTTTTGCACATATTGTGGATAAGTAACGCTATCTATTAAACTGTATTTGTTCATTAATACCCCATTTGGGAGGAAACCAAAAATCTATGGGCTTTAAGTTTGCCCTAAATTTCTGCTTAATCTTAACTCGGTCACTAGTTCCTTTTATATCAGGATGCTTCACCCTAGCGTATTTGTCAACTTCGCAGAAAATATTTTGGCAGTCGATTAATTGTAACTTACGCCCCCACAAACTTCTAAATGTTAGCCCAAGACGTTCAAATTCGATTTCTTGCCTATCAGTAACAAGCTTTATTATTTCAACATCACTAAGCCCAGCTTTATCTTGAAAGCATTTGCTAATCCCCCCTTTAGCTCCTGGGCCAGGAACTACAAATTCTGATTCTGAGAAGTCAATTATTTCTGAGTAATTAATATCGATTAATAGTTGATAAGCTAAAAAATCTCCTAAACCTGGGAATTGCTTTAAAAGTTCAAAAGCTTGCTGCATAGTTTTCGCAGACATAAGCTTTTCGTCAGCATTACCATCTATTATAAATTCAATAAGCTTTAAATGATTTGTGTGTTTTCTTTCAAAACCGAAATAAGACTTCCCTGAAGGCATTATATATGCAGCGGAGTAGATGCGCATACCATTCTTCATAGCTTGCGATAGAACAGCATCATACTTCTTAAAGTCATAGCTATCGTAGGTTAAAGGCCCTAGTTTAGATGTTAACAGCTCCCATGTTTCAATTTTATTAAATAGCTTGAACAGTAAGATTCTAAAAAGCACTTCCTTCGGAGAATCTGGAAGTTGCGAATTATATATGACGTTCTTAATCAGATATTGACTTACCCTGTCTGACGCACGATATACATTAGTAAATCTATGGTGAGTAATTATCGGGTCATCAGACCATGGGAATGGTTCATTTTCGACTCTCTTAAAAAAAGCTTCTTGCCTAAGAGCGGCAAATTTCCAGTATGTATCATACACCTCAGTTGTTTTTGCTGGGGATAATGGAACTATTATTGAAAGATTAGATTGTTTTGTTTTTATTTGAGACATAAGTATGAATGAAACCCGCTATCCTTGATTGTTCGCTTGCTTTAATAAGTCTTGTGCTTGCACTTTTGTTAAATGGTCCAACTGTTCAACGCCGATGTAACAATTAAATCGTTCAAACGTTAATCCGAGCTCAGACGCCATAAATTTTCCAAGATTTATTAGACCTAACCAGTTTCCGTACGCCCTTTCATATAAGTATTGGATAGCGTAGAAACTGTTTAGTATTAAACCTTTGTCTTGTGTAGCGTAAAATGTTACGTGTTGGAGGCATGGAAATCCCTGATACGGACTATTTGTGTGGTCTTTGCTAGCGTCAAATATTGATGCCTGAAGCTTTGAACGCCTAACGCCAGAATCATGTTGGTATGACGAAATAATAATTTCAAGTTGGTTGATTTTTCCATTGTAAGCTATAAGACGCTCGAAATAAGTTCCTCTTCTATTCTTCGCATCTAATTTGCGAATCCGAGGCAAGTTAGCTTTATATTCTTCATAAAGCTCGTGTCTATCGTTTTTGCAAAATTTATATAACGAAGCGGGAAAAATAGTTTCAGAGACAGTTTGGATTGAAGCCCGTCCACCGTTTTTCAAATGTTCATCAAGTACGTTTCTAAAAGGTACTGTCTCTTGAAAGTCAGTAAGACTTAACAATAATGGTGTAACTTCTTTACCTGGACTCTGTATAACTGTCCTCAGAGCCGTTTGCCAAGCAGTGGTTAAGTTCGTTTCTTCTATAATTAATGGTGACATTTCTTAGTTTTAAATGATTTCCAAATGACGATTCTCTGCCAAACCTGAATATGCTAAACTTTGAACCCTAATAAAAGTAGCCTTACCGCTTGGCATTACTGCTCTTGCTATGCCAGGCCTTACAGCCCTAAATCCAGCCCCGATACTTGTATTGGCGATAAACTCTATGTGATTACCTTCAACCACTGTATTAACAGGTAAAACGATGTGATTTGACACCTCAAGGTCGACAAGGTTAATTTTGGACTGCCCATCTACTATTTTAAAATATGATGTTTGAATACTATCGCCGAAAGTTTGCGAAAAAATGCTCTTTGGACTTGCTTTCAGTAAGTTCCCTGCCCCTATTTCTGATATCAGTTTGTTTACTTTACAATGAGTTAACAATGTTCTATAACCCACTCCGAACACCGAGCATATCGTATAGAAATTAAGAGGTGAAATTTCATTTAGTTTCCAACGCCTTTTAGCTAGTTCTGCTTGAATACCCGCTACAGGCATAAGTAACGCACCAGCGAAAGAATCAACTAATAATTCATCAGAGTCATTTGAACCCTCAACATTACTGTCAGAGAGCCCATCAATTTTAAATCCGTGATTGAAAACATGATGCCCAAGTTCATGAGCACATGTAAAACACCGTCTCGGCAACGGTCTTTGATTGGACAATAAAATAGTTGGACTATTCCCTCCATCATGCTTTATATATAAGCCTTCCATGTTAATCTCTACGAATCGAACCGTTACTCCTAATTTGGAACACGCGTCAAATACATTAATTGGTTCGTAAATATTTAAACCGAGTTCGGAGCGTACATCGTCAGCTTTCAACAGTGCTTCTCTAAATAATTGATTCATCTCGCTGGAAATTACTTTGGCAATATTTTAATTATATCAATGACCTTTTGTATTTCCTCTGGTTTAAGTTTCCCTAATTCCCTTGCGGCGAATTTGAATGCTTCGGACATATCACTTTCACTTTCCTGAAGTAGAAGCCAGGACGTATCTACCTTGTATAAGTTTGCAAATTGTATAATTTCTTCAGCGCTAACTTTGCGTTTGCCTGCTTCTATTTCAGAAATTGCTGGTCTTTGAAGTCCAAGTTTTTCTGCAGCTTGAGCCTGAGAAAGGCCTGCAAGAACTCGTGCATCTTTAAGGCGGCTGGCGATTTTTTCCCTCTCAAGATTTGTATTATCCATTTTCTCCCTCTTTAATTAGTTTTTGTACTGCTTCCTTTATCGTTAATTGGGCTTTAGTCTTTTTATCATGAAAAATGTAGCATTTGTCAGGTATTTTAACCCCTAACGCTCTTCCTACCCTCGCCATAATGGACAATAGCACCTGACTTGCAATAATGCTACCTGGCTGGCATTCACCGTCAACAGAAACATCTATGTCAAAAGCTTCAGCAGCCTCTTTTACTGCCTTGATTATTTCCTCCTCAGCTAACTCTTCATTTAGGTTTACCATAGTTAAGAATTTCCTACAAAGGAAGTAAGAAAATCTTACACAGCCAAATTATTTTTCTTTCTCTATAATGACTAAGGGACCGAAATGGTTGCGAAGTTACATTTCAAAGTGATAAACGTGCGTGTAATGTCAGACCACATCATCTGCCATCCCCCCCTATTCCATGGGGTGATGACAGTTACCCCCGTCAAGCATTTACGGGTTAATAAGCATGCTTTTATGCATGTTTTGAACGGCTGGGGGAATAATCTACTGCACTCCAGTCGTTCTTTTTACCCGTAAATATTCCAGGCTTCAGTACCTTGATTTATCGTTAGTCGGGAATAACACAGCACCACCAATTCTATTAAGCAGGTTCATCGGACTCACTTCGGCTAAAAGGCGCAAATAACACGCCAGACCTTTCAGAGATGCTTTCCTTTGTCTTTTACCTTTTAAGGGCAGGAAAGCAACTCTGAAAGCCCTAAAGGGTGCTTCGTTGCTCTCCGCAGTCTGTCATGCTCTTTGCAGGCTCTTTTGCCTCAGTTCGGAAAGCTCCTGTGTCCTTCAGTCCGTTTCGTTCATTCAATCGTCCGTTACACTACCTCATTCATTCACTCAACCAGCTTCAGTACACCCGCTTTCTGTCGTTTGTGCTCGCCTGCGCTTGCCAAAAAGCTGCGTCCGAATGGTTTGCTGGACACAGACTACCCTTATGCCTGGCTATCGCACAAAGCCAATGAGGCATGCCCCGCAAACCCTTCTCCCTGTGTAAATCTTTGCATTCGTTCCTCATGCTCTCGATTTACCCCAGCTTTTGGCGCTCGCAGCTTCATTCACTTCGTTGCACTGCATTCATTTCGCTTTTTTACGGCGAGCAGATAAGACATCCTTTTAAGAAGTAAGTATTTATTAACCACATAACAATGTAATCATGCAGTATTTCAATCAATGCACGACAATCGAAGAAGTAAAAGCTTTATACAAGCAGTTAGCCAAACAAAACCATCCTGACTGTGGAGGTGATACGGCAACTATGCAAGCCATAAACAAAGAGTATGATAAGGCTTGCATACTGATACTCAGGGAAGATGAAACGTCAGAAGACGACTTCGAAAGAGAGATGAAAGTATCTGACGAGTATCGTCAGGTAATAGGGAAGATTATCAACCTCCCTGGTATAGTCATAGAGCTTGTAGGACAGTGGATTTGGGTAACAGGCAATACTTACCCTGTAAAGGACCAGCTAAAAGAGGCAGGACTATTCTTTGCTTCAAAGAAAGCTGCTTGGT